>JBMSKH010000020.1:0-32980 GCA_049419705.1 Opitutales bacterium | reverse complement strand
ACACCTCGCTCGGCGACTTCATCGAGGACAAGTCGGCGGAGAACCCCTCCGACACAGCCTCCAACCGGCTCCTGCGCGACAAAATCGACAACGTGCTCCACTCCCTCGCCGCCCGCGAGAAGGAGGTCCTCATCCTACGTTTCGGCCTGCTCGACGGCTACCCCCGCACGCTCGAGGAGGTCGGCCGCCACTTCAAGGTCACCCGCGAGCGCATCCGGCAGATCGAGGCCAAGGCGCTCCGCAAGATGCGCCACCCGACCCGTATGCGCCAGTTGCAGGGCGACTTCGAGGGCGACCTCGACACCTCCGGTCCCGGCTTCGACCAGTTCCGCAAGGACCTCGCGAGCTCGATCGGCGCCCCGCCCCTGCCGCCCCCGAGCAAGGACTGAGCGCAGATGCCCCGCATCGCCGCCCTCATCACCCTCGTCGCCCTCTCCGGCTGCGAGGGTGTGTCGGTTGGCGTGGGTGTGGGCGTACCCATCGGCGGAAACGTCAGCATCGGCGCGCAGACCTCGGTCTTCAGCACACCAGCTGGCGCTTCCGCCAACCGTCGAGTCGGGCGTCTCCTCGCCCTCGAGCCCGTCTCCGTGCACCTCGATGCCGATGCCCGCTCGCTGCCGGCCGGCATCCAGTTGGTCAGCCGCGATCGCGACCTGCGCCCCTCGGCGATTCTGCGCGTGACCGAGACCCGCCAGGGCGTGGCCTTCGCGGAGATCGTGCAGGGCAAGCCGGTCGTGGGCGACGAGGTGGTCGAGGCGCCCGAGGCCTACCGTCGCGCGATCGAGGAAAAGCTTCCCCGCTGACCGACGCTTGACCCGGCCGTCCCCGGTCGGCACGGTCAACCCCCTCATGCTCCAAGCCGGCATCGTCGGTCTCCCCAACGTCGGGAAGTCCACCCTCTTCAACGCCCTCACGCGCTCGCGCAAGGCCGAGGCGGCGAACTACCCGTTCTGCACCATCGAGCCCAACGTCGGCGTGGTCGAGGTGCCCGATGCCCGCATGCGGGTCCTGCAGGAGATCGCCGGCACCAAGGTGGTCATCCCCGCGGCGATCGAGTTCGTCGACATCGCCGGGCTCGTCGCCGGCGCGTCCAAGGGCGAGGGCCTGGGCAACAAGTTCCTCGCCAACATCCGCGAGGTCGACGCCATCGTCCACGTCGTGCGGTGCTTCGAGAACGACGACATCGTCCACAACATGGGCAAGGTCGACCCGGTGCGCGACATCGAGGTCATCAACACCGAGCTCATCCTCGCCGACATCCAGTCCGCCGAGCAGCAGCTGGACAAGAACCAGAAGAAGGTGAAGTCCGGCGACAAGGAGGCCATCGCCTGCGTCGACCTCCTCACCCGCCTCGTCGCGCACCTCAACGCCGGCAAGCCCGCCGCCTCCCTCCCCGTCGCCGACGACGAGCGTGCCCGCCTCAAGTCCTTCGCCCTCCTCAGCTCCAAGTCGGTGCTCTACGCCTGCAATGTCGCCGAGACCGACCTGGCCAATCCTGACGCCAACCCCCACGTCCAGGCCGTCCGCAAGTATGTCGCCGACCACCATGGCTGCGAATCCGTCGTCATCTGCGCCCAGGTCGAGGCCGAGCTCTGCGACCTCCCTCCCGCCGAGGCCGCCGAGTTCCTCGCCTCCCTCGGCGTCGCCGACTCCGGCGTCTCCGCGCTCATCCGCGGCGCCTACCACCTGCTCGGCCTCGCCACCTACTTCACCGCGGGCGAGAAGGAGGTCCGCGCCTGGACCTTCCGCAACGGCATGACCGCCCCGCAGTGCGCCGGTGTCATCCACACCGACTTCGAGAAGGGGTTCATCAAGGCCGAGGTCGTCGCCTACGAGGATCTCAAGTCACTGGGCTCCGTGGCGGCCGCGCGCGACGCCGGCAAGTATCGCCTCGAGGGCAAGGAGTACCTGTTCAAGGACGGCGACGTTGCCCTGTTCCGCTTCGCGAACTGAGCGCAGCGGTCCAGGTGGGGGCGGCACGGCGTGCCGCCCATGGCATCACTTTTCTGCCTAAGGCCTATAAGCCCGAGCCGTCTTTACCCTAACTTAAGTTGAACCTTCGGGCAGACCCGCTTTCTATGCTGTCATGCCTTTAGCGCTCTTTGTGCTCGCCCTGTTGCTCGCCGGCTGCGGCAAGCCCGACCAACCCGTCACCCGCACCGTGGCGAAGTCGGCCGAACCTCGCCCGGCGGCCGCAGCCACGCCGACGACACCGGCGATGCCCGCCAACCCCGCGCTCGTCGCTCAGGCTGGCGCCATCGGCAAGCCAACCTTCCCTGCCGCTCCGGCGGGATGGACCGAGCAGGACCCCGGCGCGATGCGCAAGGGCTCATGGAAGATCAGCGCCGGCGGTGGTAGCGCCGAGCTCGCTGTCACCGCCTTCCCCGGCGATGTCGGCGGGCGGATGGCCAACATCAACCGGTGGCGCGGACAACTCGGTCTACCCGCTGTCACCGCCGAGGCCTACGACGCCATCGCCATCGCCAACATCGGCACGACGCAGGGAGAGGTCGTCGACCTGCGCTCCGCTGACGGCACCAAGGCGACCATCGCCGTGATGGCGCAGAAGGACGGGACTTCCTGGTTCCTCAAGCTCTCGGGCGATGCCGCCGCCGTGACCGCGGCGCGCGAGAGCCTCCTCAAGTTCGCCGCCGAGACCCGCCTCCCGTGAGCGACCGCACCCTCGCCTCCCGGATCTTCGACGCGCTCGCCTCGCTCAGGCTGACCGTCAGCCTGCTCGTCGCCTCCATCCTCGTCGTCTTCCTCGCCACGCTCGAGCAGACGGATTGGGGTGTCTGGCACGTGCAGGATGCCTACTTCGAATCCTGGGGCGTGCTTTACCCGCTCAGCCAGACGGCACCGGTTCACTTCCCTCTGCCCGGCGGATTCCTGCTCGGCACCCTGCTTGTCATCAACCTGCTCGCCGCGCACTTCCGTCACCACCGCCCGGGCTGGCGCCGCAGCGGCATCTCGCTCATCCACGGCGGACTTGTCCTGCTCCTTGTCGGTGGCTTCGCCATCGCGCATTACCAAGAGGAGTCGGCGATGGTCATTCCCGAGGGTGACGCGCGCAACTACACCGAGGCCTTCCGCGAGTGCGAGCTGGTGATCGCCGACACCACCGATGCCAAGTCCGACACGGTGACGACTTGGTCGCAGCGACTGCTCGAGACGGGGGTCAAGCCCGGCACCTTCGGCGCCTTCTCGGTCGAGCGCGTCGATTTCCTGCCCAACGCCGTCCTGCAACCCGTGGCGCAGAATCCCAACCTGCCCCCGCTCCGCCTTGAGCACCCCGCGGGCATCGCCGCGCGCTCCCCGCTCGGACTCGCGCCGCTGCGCGTCTCCTACGATGACAACCGGCCGAACAACCCCGTCGCCGTGGTCACCCTCCGCGTCGGCAATCAGGTCGCGCAGGTTGCCGCCTCACTCCAGTTCCACGAGATATCCGGATCGCAACGCGTAACCCTCGGAGACCGTGTGCTCGAGGTCGACGTCCGTCGCCGCCGCACCGACCTGCCCTTCGCCGTCGCCCTGCGCAAGTTCACCCACGACCGCTATCCCGGAACAGACATTCCCAAGCGCTTCGCCTCCGACGTGACCCTCATCGAGGGCGCCGCGCGCAACGACTACACCATCTCAATGAACCAGCCCCTGCGCCACGGGGGCCTGACCTTCTACCAGTCGAGCTTCGGGACGGCGGACGGCAAGCAGGCGACCGTACTCCAGGTGGTGCGTAATCCCGCCGCCTGGATACCTTACGCCGCGGTGCTCATCATGTCGGCCGGCCTGCTGCTGCACTTCAGCCTGATGCTCGCGCGCTTCCTCGGCGAGCGTCGCAACACCGTCGCCCTCCTCGCGCTCCTCGCCGCCACGCCCGCCTCCTTCGGCGCCGCCGATCCTGTCACGCGCGCGGAACTCGCCGGCAGGCTTGGGGAGTTGCCCGTGCAGTGGAACGGTCGCGTTGTTCCGGTCGACCTCCTCGCCTCGAACACCTTGCTCCAGATCCGTGGACGCCGCACGGTCGCGCTCGATGAGACCGACCGCGTCCTCTTCGGGAAGTCGCGCAAGCAATGGACTGAGGCTGACAAGGCTCTCGTTGCGGCCCGCAAGCCCGCGCTGAGCGAGGCCGCACTGCTGTCGCTCGAGACCCGTCCGATGCACATCAAGGGCGGGGCGCTGAGCGCCGAGGAGTGGCTGGCTGAGACCTGCTTCCGTCCCTGGGTCGCCCGGCACGTCCGCGTCTTCCGGGTCGACCACCCCGGCGCCCAGGCCTTGCTCGGCTGCCCCGAGGCCGACCGCAAGTGGTTCAGTTGGCACGAGGTCTTGCTCCACGTCGACGCCCTCAACGCAGCCGCGCGCACCGCTTCAGAGCGTCCGCAGGCCACACGCGACGCCTTTGACCGCGCCGTGCTCAACCTCGAGGCCGCCGCCCGGGCCTACGCCGCGACCAGTCTTGCCTTCATCCCGCCCGACCTTCCTCCGGACGTCTCACCGACCCAGGAATACTTCGCCTGGTTGGGCTCGCTGCAACGCGCCGCACGCGAGATGGCGGAGGCGCGCCAGAAGGACACAGCCGCCAAGGGGTTCGATCCCCAGCTCCAGGAAACCCTGCGGCAGCTCATTCAGCGCTACCGCGACATGTCCGCCCAGGGCACCGTCGGCCTCGTGCCGCGTGCGGGCAAGACGCAGTGGTCCAAGCTCGGGGAGGCTCTGCTTGAGGTCACCGAGGGCATGCCCCTCGACAAACCCAACATCGTCCCCCGCTACGCCAGCCTGGCCGAGGCTTGGCGCTCGGGCGACGACACCGCCGCTGCCACCGCCCTCTCGGGCCTGGCAGCCGACCTCAAAGTCCCCGAGTCCGGACGTGTCGCCGCCGAGTCGGCCTTCATCCGCACCCAACCCTTCTACTGGCTGCTCATCGGCTACGTCCTGGCGCTGATCACGACCCTCGTCCACTGGGCGACCGGCGCCGAGAAGCTGCGCACCTGGTCGGTGCGAGCAGGCTGGGTGCTGTTCGGCCTGCACACCGCGGCGATCCTCGCGCGCATGCTCATCCACGGCTACGCGCCCGTGACCAACCTCTACGGCTCGACCATTTTCGTGGCCTGGGGTGCGGTCTTGCTCGGCCTTCTGCTCGAGCGCGCCTGGCGCAATGGCATCGGACTCGCCTCCGCGGCCGCGGCCGGCTTCGGCTCGCTCATCCTCGCCCACAACCTCGCTTTGGCCGGCGAGGATGCGCTCGAGAGCGTGCGCGCCGTGCTCGACTCCAACTTCTGGCTCTCGACGCACGTCACCATCGTCACACTCGGCTACTCGGCAATGTTCGTGGCCGGAACCCTCGCCACCTTCCACCTCATCGGCCGTGTGGTGAGCACACGCTACAGTTCGGAGACCGCCGATCGTATCGCGCGCGCCGCCTATGGCATCCTCGCCTTCGCGACCATCGCCAGCTTCATCGGCACAATGCTCGGCGGCATCTGGGCCGATCAGAGCTGGGGGAGATTCTGGGGTTGGGATCCCAAGGAGAACGGAGCCCTGCTCATCGTGCTGTGGTGCGCCGTCGCCCTGCACGCCCGCTGGGGCAAGCTTGTCGACCGCGAGGGGCTGATGCAACTGCTGGTCTTCGGCAATGTCGTCACGGCCTGGTCGTGGTTCGGCACCAACCTGCTCGGCGTCGGCCTGCACAGCTACGGATTCACCGAGTCGGGCTGGATGTGGCTCCTCATCTACGTTTTCAGCCAACTCCTGGTCATCGCGCTGGGCTGGCTCGACCCCCGCGGGACGGCGCCAAAGCAGGATGAGTGAGCCAGCGCCACACGGATGGTACTGCGTGCGGTGCAAGCCCCGCCAGGAGGGCGTGGCCGCCGGCCAACTGGCCACCCTGGAGGGCGTCGAGCTCGTCTTTCCTCGCGTGCGTCGCACCAAGCGCACCGACCATGGCAACAAGGTGGTCACCGAGCCGCTTTTCCCCGGCTATCTCTTCGCCGCCTTCTCACCCGAGGATCTCCAGGGTCCGGTCAATCACACACGGGGTGTGCTGCACCTTGTGCGACGAGACGGAAAACCGGTGGCGGTCGAGCCCGGCGTGATCGCCGAGCTGCGCTCGCTCGGGCCCGACGCCGTGCTAGCACTCGAGCAGGCCGCGCTGGCGGTCGGCGACAAGGTACGCATCGTGCGCGGCGTCTTCGCCGGCACCGAGGGTGAGGTCGTACGCCTGCACCCGCCCGCCAAGCGTATCGCAGTCCTGCTACAGCTTCTCGGCGCCGAGCAGTCCGTTGACATCGCCGAGGACGATATCGAGGGCACCACTGCGTGATTCTCGACCGGCTCGATAACTGGCAGGTGCACGCCGGCGTCCATCCGCTGTTTCCCCAGGCATTCGCCTGGCTGGCATCCATCGATACGACTCTCGCCGACGGCAAATACCCCATCGCCGGTGACAACCTCGTCGCTGGCGTCAACCGCTACCGCACCGCGCCCTACCCCGAGAAGCAGTGGGAAGCGCACCGGCTCTTTGGCGACATCCAGATGGTGCTGTCCGGCGAGGAGCTCTGCGGACACGGCCCACTCTCGGGCCTCGACGTTACCCGGCCCTACCAGCTGGAGAAGGACGTCGAGAAGTACGCCCCTCCGGCCAAGCCCGAGCGCATGATCCGACTTAAGCCCGGTCTCTTCGCCGTCTTCCTACCCGAGGACGCCCACCAGCCCGGGGTGCAGACCGAGACGCCCGCCGACATCATCAAGGTCGTCGTGAAGTTCAGGCTTTAGGCCTGACGCCCAAGCCAGACGGATCTCCTGCTTTAGTCCTTTAGTCAGCCGACCTTACTCCCTTAGTCTCCCGCCATGGCTCCCACTAAATGCAGCCTCATCCTCGCCCTCGATGTCGAGACACGCGAGGAAGCCCTCGCCCTCGCCAAACCGCTCGCCGGAAACCTACGCTGGGTGAAGCTCGGGCTGCAGCTCTTCACCCGCCACGGCCCCGGCATCGTCGACGACTTCGCCGGGCTGGGCTTCGACGTCTTCCTCGACCTCAAGCTGCACGACATACCGAACACCGTCGCCTCGGCCATCAAGAGCCTGCGCGGACGTCCCTGCAAGCTGCTCACTCTGCACGCCTCAGGGGGACCCGAGATGCTCGCGCGCGCCGCTGACGCCGCCCGCGACGCTTTGCCCGGTTGCCAGCTACTCGGCGTGACCGTGCTGACCTCGATGGACCAGGCCCAACTCGGCGCCGTGGGTGTCGGACGCTCCGCCGAGGACCAGGTCCGCCTGCTCGGCAAGATGGCGATCACCTCCGGCGTGCACGGCCTCGTCTGCTCGCCGCTCGAGTTGCCTGTGCTCCGCGCGGACCTCGGTGCCGCCCCCTTCCTCGTCACCCCCGGCATCCGGTACCCCGACGCCAAGGGCGATGACCAGAGTCGCGTGATGACACCAACCCAGGCTGCCGCCGCCGGCGCCTCGGCCATTGTGGTCGGACGGCCCATCCTCAAAGCCGAGGACCCTGCGGGGATGGCCGCGCGCATCCGCCGCGAGATCGGCGAGATTGCCTGAGGCGATGGCGGCACCGTCCGACATCCTCATCCTGCTCGCAGCGGGCTCCGCCCGCCGCATGCAGGGCGTGGTGTCCGACAAGACCACCGCGTCGCTCGCCGGCCTCCCGGTTTTCATCCACAGCCTCCGCGCCTTCGCCGCATCGGGCCACATCGGTCGTGTCATCCTCACCTACCGGGACGCCGCGCAACTCACGCTCTTCAAGGAGCTGCTCGCCAAGCACGCCCCTGAGCTGAAGGTCGACGGATGGGTGCAGGGTGGAGCCGAGCGCCAGGATTCCGTGCTCGCGGCGCTCGAGACCTGCGGCGAGCACCGCGGAGTCGTACACATCCACGACGCCGCCCGGCCGCTCGTCACGCCCGAGGCCATCCGACGCGTGCGCGCGAAGGCCGACGAGGTCGGCGCCGCGATCCTTGCCAGCCGATCTGCCGATACGGTCAAAATTGCCCGCGCCGGCGAGGCCGCTGTCGACAGCTCGCCCGACCGAAACCTCGTCTGGAGCGCCGAGACCCCGCAGGTCTTCCGCACCACCCTCGTGCTCGAGGCCTACCGTAAGGTGGCAGCCTCGCGTCGCAAGGTGACGGATGACTCCGCCGCCGTCTCGATGCTCGGACAGAGCGTCGCGCTGGTCGAGAATCCCGACGTGAACCTAAAGCTTACGCGCCCCGCCGACCTCGCGCTGGCGGAGATGATACTGGGTTCCCGAGTTAATGACGGCATAAAGCGCTGAGGGGGCACACCCCGAGGCTGCTGCCTCCAGATGTCACCATGCAACTTGGCGACGTTACTGGTGTATGGTCTTGAAGATGTGCAAATACGCCACTTTCGCCTGCCTGCTTCTGGCCGGAGTTGTTCTGGCCCACGCCGCTGACGCCTCCGTCAACGGCGCACTCAAGGTTGAAACAATCGAGTTCCGGGACCTGGTGGACACAACGAGGACGACTGTCGCACTTGAGAAGTCCGCACGTCCGCTTGAGCGCCTGCGCGACTTGCGACAAGGCGAGTCAAACCCCAAGGGGCGAAGTGTGCCCATCAAGGTTCATCTGCCAGCGACTGGCGGACCCTACCCAGTACTCATCGTCTCCCATGGCGCCGGTGGCGACTGGGATACGCACTTCGCACAGGCGCAGCACCTCGCATCTCACGGCTACGCCGTGCTCTGCCTGGAGCACGTTGGCAGCAACCGAGAGCGCATGACGCAGGGACTCAAGCTGAAACAGAACCTCGAGGCCATGATTCATGATGCCGATGAGGTGATGACCAGGCCACGCGACGTCAGTTTCGCCATCGACCGGGCGACGGCATGGAATACGTCGCAAGAGAGGTTGCGCGGCAAATTCGACCTTCAGCGCATCGGCGTGCTGGGGCATTCCTTCGGGGCCTACACCACGATGGCGTGCTGTGGCATGCGCCCGGCACTAGAATGGCTGGTTCCCCCCGTCGCGCCAAGCAAAGGAGTCGGTCGCGACCTGTCTGACCCGCGGATCCGCTGCGGCGTTGCGCTTTCACCACAAGGAGTCGGTGAGCCCTTTTTCATCCCCGAGAGCTTCGGAACACTAAAGGTCCCCCTGCTTGGCATCACCGGGACCGAGGATCGCCAGCAAAACGGATCATCGGCCGAGAACCGTCGTGATGCCTTCGCGCTCTGGCCGAAAGGTGGACACGCCTTTGTCTGGATTACCAACGCCAAGCACCTCGACTTCACGGACTCAACTGGTTCCGACCGCAAAGTCATGGCATCCAAGACGCGCGACGACGTGCAACCCATCACCCGTGCCGCCACGCTGCTGTTCTTCGACGCCAACTTGAAGTCTGACAAGGAGGCAGGCCGTCAACTCAGCAGCCAAGGCCTCAGGCCCTACCTCACGGGCGCGGTCGACAAGGTCGAGGTGCTGAGCAAGTGATCGCCGGACTCAGTAACCCAGCTTCCTGAACTCAGCGTCGAGCAGGACTTGGAACTCCTGGATGTCGGCAGGCGTCGGGCGATAGTTGGGCGTCGTCGCGCTCATCCTCGGGCGTCCCTCCATATCGATCGCCCACATCGCTTTTTCACCGTCGGAGAAGATAACGCTGCCTGTGACCATGTAACCGGGCTGGGCGATGGTGTCGACCGAGATGGACACCTTGCCAGTCGTTCCCGGAGCGGTGGCCGCGGGAGCGGGCGCGGCATCGGCGGGGACATCGGCCGCCTTCATCGTGACGGCCTCCTCGGCCTTGGGCTCGGGCTTATCGATGAGGGTCAGGTTGAGGTCGTCGACCAGGAAGCGGACATCCATGTAGGTCATCGAGATGCCGAGCTCGGACTGCAGGCGCTGCTGCACCTGGGAGAGCGTGGCGCCCTCCGAGACCCAGCGGGCGACTTGCGTGCGTTGTTCGGTGGTCAGGGCGGACATGGGAATGGGGAGCGTGAGGGACTTAAGGGGTTTTTCAAGCGCGACCCCTCCCTGACGCTCGCTTTCCCTTCGGAATCCCCCACGGTGGAGGCATGAGCCAACCCGCTTGGAAAGCCCAGGGGACCTTCTCCGACATCATTTACGAGAAGGCCGAGGGTATCGCCCGCGTGACCATCAACCGGCCGCACCGCCGGAACGCCTTCACGCCCGACACCGTCGCCGAGCTCATCCGCGCCTTCAACGACGCCCGCGAGGACACCTCCGTGGGTGTCGTGCTGCTCCGTGGAGCCAACCCGCAGACCGACGGCAAGCACGCCTTCTGCTCTGGCGGCGATCAGCGCATCCGCGGCGAGCAGGCCGGCGGCTACGTGGGCAAGGACGGCGTCCCCCGGCTCAACGTCCTCGACCTCCAACGCCTCATCCGCTCGATGCCCAAGGTCGTCATCGCGCTCGTCTCGGGCTTCGCCATCGGCGGCGGCCATGTCCTGCACGTCGTCTGCGACCTCACCCTCGCCGCCGACAACGCCGTCTTCGGACAGACCGGCCCGCGCGTCGGCAGCTTCGACGGCGGATTCGGCGCCGCCTACCTCGCCCGCATCGTCGGCCAGAAGAAGGCCCGCGAGATCTGGTACCTCTGCCGCCAGTACGACGCCCGCCAGGCCCTCGAGATGGGCCTCGTCAACGCCGTCGTGCCGGTTGACCAGCTCGACGACGAGGGCGTGAAGTGGGCGCGAGAGATCCTCGCCCAGAGCCCGCTAGCCATCCGCTGCCTCAAGTCCGCCTTCAACGCCGAGCTCGACGGACAGGCCGGCATCCAGGAACTCGCAGGCAACGCCACCCTGCTCTACTACCTCACCGAGCAGGGCGAGGAAGGCCACCGCGCCTACGTCGAGAAGCGGAAGCCGAACTTCGGCAAGTACCCCTGGCTGCCCTGACGGGCAGCTGGAGTAAAAAGCATAAAGTAAAAAGTAAAAAGGGAATCACACCGATAAAGGCGCGCTGACTAACCGATGTGTCAGCTTTCCGTCTTAATCTCTTTCTACTTTTTACTTTTTACCTTTTACTCGTGTGATGAAGCTCACCGGCCTTGCCCACAAACTCGCCGCTGAGGTCCTCAAGGAGGGTGGCACCGCCATCGACGCCACCGCCGGCAACGGACAGGACACCGTCTATCTCGCCAAGCTTGTCGGCGAGAAGGGCCATGTGCTCGCGCTCGATATTCAGCCCCTCGCCGTCGCCACGACGCAGGCCAAGCTCGCGGCCGAGGCGCTCTCGAATCGCTGCGACGTGCGCGTCGCCGACCACGCCGACCTCGGGCAGCTCGCCTCGAAGCTCAAGGGCAAGGTCGACTGCATCCTCTTCAACCTCGGCTACCTGCCCGGTTCCGACCATTCGCTGATTACCAAGCCAATCACCACCGGCAAGGCTCTCCATGCCGCACTCGGACTGGTGCGATCAAGCGGGCGCATCATCATTGTCGCGTACACCGGACACCCTGGCGGCGAGGACGAGTCGGAGACCGTCGAAGCCTTTGGCACCTCCTGCGAGGAGGCAGGTCATGACGTGCGCCGCATCGGGCGCGAGCCCGGAACCGGCCGGCCCTGGATTCTCTGCGTAACGGCCAAGCCATGAGCAACAACGGCAAGATCATCATCCTCGGTGGCACCGGCCTGGTCGGCGAGGCGCTCCGCGGAGCCCTCGACCCGAAGTCAGTGACGCTTCTCCGGTCACGCACGCGAGGAACTCGCGGATATGACGTTTCCAGCGGCTGGATGGATGTCGATGCCCTCCGCGGGGCCGACGCCATCATCAATCTTGCCGGCTCCCCCATCGCCGTGCGCTGGACAACCGCCGCCCGCGACGAGATTCGCTCCAGCCGCGCTGGCACGACCAACCTGCTCGTCGACACGCTCGCCCGCGCTGGCATCGCCCCCCGCGTTGTCATCTCGATGTCCGGTGTGAACCGGTACGCAGCCGACGACGAGGCTGTCCTCGATGAGTCCTCTCCCCTCGACGACTCGACCTTCCTCGGCGGGGTCTGCCGAGACTGGGAGACGCCGCTGACGCGACTGACCCCTGCAACGCGCACCGTCGTGCTCCGCACCGGGGTTGTCATCGGACCCGGAGGGGCGATGGCCAAGCTCGCCCCCCTCTTCCGACTGGGGCTCGGCGGCCGACTCAGCCATGGGCGTCAGTGGATGAGCTGGATTGGACTCCATGATCTCGTCCGACTGATCCAGCTCGGCCTCTCCGCAGACGGCCCCGCCGGGGTCGTCAACGCGGTCAGCCCGCACCCTGTTCGCAACCGTGACTTTACCCGGATTCTGGCCGAGGAGACTCACCGCCCAGCCTTCCTCCCCGTGCCCGCGTTCGGCCTACGCCTGATTTACGGTCAGATGGCCGAGGAGACGCTCCTTTCCAGCCGCCGGGTGGTGCCGACGGCCGCCCAGAGGGCTGGGTTCCGTTTCGAGACCTCTGCCGGAGGCCTCGGCCTGGCTGTGTCTTCCGCGCTCATCGGCATGCAGCCGGCCTGGCGCCGACTGGTCCGGCAACGGCTCGACGGCTCGATTTGAGATTGAAGGCAAAGCGCAGAGTTGGGATTGTAGACCAGCCGTGCGCGCCCTCTTTCTCGCCCTCTCCCTGCTGCTCCTTCTCGGCTGCGACAACAACGCCATCACCGGCGAGGGACCCGAGACCGAGAACGCAAACTTCCGGCAGGCAATGACCTACCAGCAGCAGGGCGATGCACGCCGAGCCTTGGAATGCTACCTCAAGGTCATCGATGCACGCGCCGAGGCCCCCGAGTCACACCTCGAGGCCGGTCGTCTTTACCTTGAACTGAAGGACCCGCTGCCCGCCATCTACCACTTCAAGCAGAGCGTGCGCCTGAAGAACAAGCCCGAGCAGCGCGCCACTGCCGTCGCCCAACTTGTGCGCACGGCCGAGAAGCTCTATCTGCAGCAGATTCCCGGGCAACCCTTCGAGCCCGATGGCACGCCCATCTCGATCAACGCATCCGACCGCATCAGCCAGCTCCAGGCAGAGAATAACCGCCTGAAGCGCGAGCTCGAGGATCTCTACCGCAAGGGGCGCTCGGGCGATGCGCCCGCGACGACCGGTGGCACCACTTTCGGCGGCTTCGCCTCAACGGGATCGGGACCCGCCTCGCCACCTGTCGCCAACCTGCCAGCGGGCGCGCGCAGCTACACCGTGGTCGCCGGCGACAACCTCTACTCGATCTCCCGCAAGATGTACGGCACCGCCAACCGCGCGATGGACATCCAGAAGGCCAACAGCACCGCGCTCGGCGGAGGCATCGCCCTCAAGGTCGGGATGACGCTCGTCATCCCCAAGTGACGCCATGCGCGTGACGCGGGTCAGGGCGGTGGACTTCCGCAACCTCGCGTTCGCGGATGTCGACACCGACGCACCCCGCGTCTTCCTCGTCGGCCCGAACGGGCAGGGAAAGACCAACCTGCTCGAGGCCGCCGGACTGATCACGACGCTGCGCTCCTTCCGCACCACCGAGATCGAGCCGCTCGTCCGCACCGGCGCGACCGAGGCCCGCCTGCGAATCGACGTCGCCCTGGAGGTCGACGAGCGCGCGGCCGTCGAGATCACCCTCGCGAAGGGCTCGCGGCGGGCGTGCGTCGACGGCAACCCCGCCAAGTCCGTCTCCGAGCTCCTCGGACGCTTCCCGACCGTGGCCTTCTGTTCCGACGACCTGCGACTCGTCCGCGGGTCGCCTTCCAACCGCCGCCGCTGGCTGGACCTCGCCCTGAGCGGGACCGACTCCGCCTACCTCGCCGCGGTGCGCGCCCTCGCCAAGGCCACGGACGGCCGCAACGCCCTGCTCCGCTCGGGCCGCGCGGGTGACGATGAGCTCGAGGCCTTCGAGCGCGCCATGCTTCCTCACGCGCGCGTCGTCGTCGCCGCCCGTCGCTCCGCCCTCGAGGAGCTCAACGCCTCCCTCGGCGAAGTCTGTGCGACCGCCGGCTTCCCCGCACTCGGATCCGTCGCCTACGAGCCAGACGCCAACGAGGACGACCTCGCCGCCGCCTGGTCAGGCTCACGCGCCGCCGACCGTGCGACCGAGACGACACGTCGCGGCCCGCATCGCGACGACCTCGCCATCCGCTTCTCCGGACAGCCCGCGGCCGACTACGCCTCGGAGGGACAGCAGCGAC
This sequence comes from Opitutales bacterium, assembly GCA_049419705.1. Taxonomy (GTDB): domain Bacteria; phylum Verrucomicrobiota; class Verrucomicrobiia; order Opitutales; family UBA953; genus UBA8828. The sequence goes on along the minus strand of JBMSKH010000020.1, from coordinate 18,849 downwards.
TGCTCGTGCTCGCGCTATGCCTCGCCCAGCTTCGCCGCGCCACGCGCCGGGCTACCACCGCTCCGGTCATCCTAGCGGACGACGTCCTGGGCGAGCTGGACGCCGAGCGGCGCGCGGCCTTCTGGACCTGCGTCGGCGACCGCCACCAGATCCTCGCCACCGGCACCAGCCTCCCCGCCGCGGGCGACTGGCGGGTCTATGCGGTCAGTTCGGCGCAGTACACGCCGCATCCCCGGTGATGAAAGGCGCGGCGCCTGCTCAGCCAGCGCGCCGACGCCACCAACTGGCAACGGCACTGCCCAGCAGGGACTGAAGGACCGCGGAGACCGCACCGAGCGCAGCCGCGGTGGGCTCCGTCGGGAAATGACGCTGGGCGAGCGAGGCTGCCAAGCCCGAGTTCTGCATGCCGACCTCAATCGAGAGGGTCCGGGTGCTCGCCACATCCCAGCGGAACAACCTGCCGACCCCCCAGCCCAGTCCGTAGCCTCCGGCATGCAGGAGAAGGACGGCTGTCATCATCGGCAGCGCGGACGTGGCGATGACCTCGCCGCTACGCGCGACGATTCCGCCGACTATCAAGGCGATGGCGAGCACGGAGACGAGCGGTGCCGCCGGCATCACAGACTTTATCAGGTTCTCCGCGTAGCGGTTGAGCAGAACACCCACCGCGACTGGCAGGAGGACAACGGTGGCGGTGTCGCGCAGGAGGGCCCACCCGTCGACCGGCATGTGCTTGCCGGCGAGCAATTGGGTAAGGAACGGAGTCATGACGACCGCCAATGCGGTGGACACGGCTGTCATCAGCACGGACAGTGGCGTGTCTCCGCGGGCAAGGTAGGTGATCAGATTGGAAGCGGTGCCACCCGGTGCACAGCCGACCAGGATAAGTCCCACGGCGAGTCCGGGTGGCAGTGACAACAACTCCGCCAGCCCCCAGGCGAGCAGCGGCATGATGGTGTACTGCGCAGCCGCCGCCACACCGACATCCTTGGGCCGGGCCAGCACCCTGCGGAAGTCCTCGACGCTGAGGGTGAGCCCCATCCCGAGCATCACGATGGCCAGCATGACACGTACGGTCAGGGGATCGCCGAATGGTGCGGCGATGGCGGGATGGAACCAGCCGATGGCCGCTGCCACGGCGACCCAGAGCGGAAAGGCATCGGTGAGCCGGGAAATCATCGGGGATGCAGCCGCGTCGGATCAGGCGTGAACTCCATCAGCGCGTGTGGTCCGAACTCGGCATGGAGGATGCCGGGTTGGAAACCGCCCTGCGACGCCATGGCGTCGAGTTCCTCGAATGTCTCGGGAAAATCAAAGGCGGCGACGTGCGCGCAGGCCTCGCTGACCATCTCCGGCGTAAGCCCCGACCACGCGTTACGTATGCGATCCAGGTAGGCGGCGATGTATGCCTCGCGTGACTGCCCTTGCCGGCGAATGACATCGACCAGTAGCAGGCGACCGCCCGGCCGCAGGCCACGCGCCGCGCAAAGCATCACCTCGCGCTTCGCCGGGGTGGCGAGATGGTGCAGGGCATAACCCGAGAAGATGACATCATATGCCGCGCGGCCCTGCCTGAGGTGCTCGAGCAGATCCTGCCTGGACCAGTCAGTGCGAGCCAGATGCGCCATTCGCTTGCGAGCAAGTTCTAATGCGGGCTCGGAAAGATCCACGCCATGGTAGGATGCCGGACGGGAGGCACTGAAGCACGGCTCGAGGAATCGCGCATCACCGCAGCCAAGATCGAGCATGCTGTACCCACCTGAACCATGCAGCTGCTGCAGTCGGCCGGTTAGGATCGTGTAGATTTCCCGGTGCGACATGTGGTTCCCCAGTGCGATGGACTCGTAGAGGTTCCATGCCTTCTCGAACAATGCCGTGGGGCTCTCGCGGGACAGTGTCATCGTTCGTGTGCAGACCCAAGCCAGCCGAACGGGCTGAAAAGCGCAAGGCAAGGGTGGGCCACCGCCCAGTCACCCTGTTTTCTTCCCCCTTGCCTCCCGTCACCCGCCGCCTTTTCTAAACCCATGTCCAGCTTCCTCCTGAACACGGCCATCGTGCTCCTCATCCTCACCTGTGTCATCGGCGTCCTCGTGATCCTGATGCAGCGTCCGAGCGCCAACGCCGGCATGGGCGCGGCGCTCGGTGGCGGCGCCGCGGAGTCCGTCTTCGGCGGCGACTCGGCGAATGTCCTGACCAAGGTCACGGCCTTCCTCATCCTCATCCTCTTCGTGCTGAGCTTCGGGCTCTACCTGGCCTTCATCGCCAACGAGCGCCGGACCGAGTCGACCCTCGACAAGGTCGCGGCTCCGTCGACCCAGGAGGCGCCCCCGCCCGTCCCGGTCAACCCGCCCGCCGCGAACGTCGATCCCAAGGCACCCGCGGCCCCCGCCGCGAAGTGAGCCCCATGCGCGACCTCCGTCTCGTCGCGCTCCTGCTCCTCCCGCTTGTCGCCGGCGCCGCCGCGCCCGGCTCGCCCAACGCGCTGCCCTCCATCGGCAAGGACGAGGCCGCGCAGGTTCTTGCCGACTTCCGGAACTCCGGACTGACGCGCGACGTGATCATCAGGTTCGACCTGCGGCACCTCCCGCGCAGCGGCGACGCTGGACCCGCCCAGCCGGGAACGCTCTGGATGAGCTGGCGCCATGGACAACCCGCCGCGCGCATCGAGATCGGCGGTGACCGCTTCCTGCTCCTGCGCAAGGACGGCAAGTCCGAGCTCTGGAAATCGACCGGCGGCGGCACCGCCGTGCCGGTCTCACCCACCGAGGCGCTCAAGCCCCTCCTACCCGGACACCTCTTCGCACCCTTCGACCTGCAGGCACCCTTCACCCACTGGGCGGAGACAGGCTACGAGCGCACCGAGCGCCGTCGCGGGCGACCGCTCAATCTCTTCCTGGCCAAGGCACCCACGGGCAACCAGCCCGCGGCGGTGCGCTTCGGACTCGACCGCGCCTATCTTGCCTTGATCGAGGCCACCAGCCTCGACGCCTCGGGCAAGGCCACTCGGCTGATGCTGGCCGAGGACTTCGCCCAGGTCGACGGCACCTGGATCCTCGGCAAGGCCTCGGTGCGGGACGAGCAGACGCGCGACCGCGACACACTCGAGGCCACGTCGGCCTGCGTCGATGCCCGCCTGCCAGCCGCGCTCTTCACCCCCGCATCCCTGACCGTGCCCGCACCCGATGCTGGCGGGACGTTCCGCTCGCTCTGAGATGGCCGACCCCGCCGAACTCGCCCGCTTCTGCGACCTCATCACGCGCCGGCGCGAGGTGGGCGACTACCCTGACGCGCGCAACGGCCTGCAGCACCGGGGCAAGCGCACGGTCCGGCGCATCGGCGCAGCCGTCGATGCCGGCACTGGTGTCTTCGACCAGGCCGCCCGGGCTAAGGTGGACTTCCTCATCGTCCATCACGGCATCCATTGGCGCCCCACCCTGCCAGGGCGCGAGGTGCTGGCCAAGCGCAAGGCCTCGCTCAAGCGCCACGGACTATCGCTCTACTCAAGCCACCTGCCGCTCGACGCCCACCCCTTCATCGGCAACAACGCCATCATCGCGCGAAGACTGGGGCTCGAGATTGACCGCTGGTTCCTTGACTTCGAGGGCACACCCATCGCCTGCCTCTGCAAGGGCATCCCACGCAGCAAGCTCGCCCAGCGTCTCCGCGCGGAATACCCGACCACCTTCAAGGCCATCGAGCACGGATCCGCGAAGCCCCGTCGCATCGCCATCCTCTCCGGCAGCGGACGCTCGGCCTTACCTGAGCTAGCCAAGCTCGGCTGTGATACCTTAGTCACTGGCGAGCTCCGCGAGGAACACTTCAACGAGGCTCACGAGCAGGGCTGGAACCTCTATCCCTGCGGGCATTACGCGACGGAGGTCTGGGGTGTGCGCGCCCTGGCCGAGGCCGCGGCACGCCGTTTCGACCTGGAGTGGACCTTCGTCGGCACTGGCAACCCGCTCTGAACCGATGGCGTACCGCGGACGCCTCGCCCCGACCCCGACCGGCCTCCTGCACGTCGGACACGCGCGTACCTTCGCCCTCGCCGCCGCGCGCTGCGCCGCAGCCGGAGGCACGCTGGTCTTCCGCACCGAGGACCTCGACGCCGCCCGCTGCAAACCCGAGTTCGCGCAGGCCGCCATCGACGACCTGCGTTGGCTCGGACTCGCCTGGCAGGAGGGACCCGATGTCGGAGGACCCCACGCGCCCTATGTGCAATCGGAACGACTGCCTTGGTTCCGCGAGGTCTGGCGACGGCTACAGGCGACCGGTGCCATCTACCCCTGTGAGATGTCCCGCCGCGATGTCGAGCGCGCGCTCGGCGCGCCGCACGCGGAAGACGACGCCGAGCCCATCTTCCCACCCGAGCTGCGACCTGCTGCCGGCGCTGGACGCGACCTCGTCGAACCCGGCGCGCACAACTGGAGATTCCGTGTGCCCGACGGAGAGACCATCCGCTTTGACGACGCCCTGCAGGGAACCCAGTGCTTCGTGGCCGGGCGCGACTTTGGCGACTTCCTTGTCTGGCGCCGCGATGGGTTCCCCTCCTACGAGCTTGCCGTCGTCGCCGACGACCACGCGATGGGCATCACCGAAGTGGTGCGCGGCGCCGACCTCCTGCTCTCCACCGCGCGACAGTTGCTGATCTACCGTGTGCTTGGCTGGACGCCGCCGCTGTGGGCCCACGCACCGCTCGTGCTCGGTGCCGATGGCAAGCGGCTCGCCAAGCGCTCGGCTGGACTTTCCATCCGCGAACTCAGGGCCGCCGGAAAAACCCCCGCGGAGTCGCTCGGACAGACTTCGATTTCCTAGGCAAGTCCTGCCCGTGGGCTGCCAGGATGGACGAGCTCTGTTCATGCCAATTGAACTGGGTTAAGTTCCCTTTTGATAAAATTTAGACACATCTCGTATTGAGGCATGGTTTCGTCACGAAAAAATACGGTTTTTCGCACCAAAATCATGCAAAACCGACTACCCCTAACCTTAGGAATCATCTTGATGCTCGTCGGCTGCAAGTCGCCACTGGGTCGTCCGCTCTCGGATGATGAGCGCACACTCAGTGCCGTTCAGAGTCGGATCGAGCAATTCGAACGCGTTAGAGCGGAGGCGCTCGCTGAGATTGAAACCCAGAGGCTGATCGAGGCCTCGCTCCAGCTGAAGATAGCCGAGAAGAGGCAGAAAGACAGGGGAGACAACTGACAAGGGCGCAGGCGTCCGCGCCTAGCTTGCACTCCCGACAGCATCTCGGCAGGCCATCTTGGCGGAAGCCCCCAGTTGAGCATGACCCACGGCGCCGCTTAGCATCGTGCATGAAAAAAGGGCGCCCGTAGGCGCCCAGCTATCGGACGTGCGTCGGACTTACTTGCCGGCCTTCGCAGCCACGTCGCTGTCCTTCGACATCTCGTCGCGAGCCTTCTTGAAGGCATTGATCATCGGCTCGTTGCCGAGCTTCTCAGCCTCGGCGACGGCGGTATCGGCGAACTTCAGGGCGCGCGTCTTGTTGGTGGGGTCCATGCGCATGGAGAGCATCGCCTTGTTGAAGGCGGCGAGCGCGGCGGACTCCTTGCGGGCGGCGGGGAAGTTCTCGTCGATCAGCTTGCAGGCTCCGTCGAAGTCATTCGCTTCGACCAATGCCTTCATCTTGGCGCCGACGGCGGCGCGCCTGGCGGACTCCTCGGCGGCCTTGTTGCCCTTCTCGACGAAGGCCTTCACGCCCTCGGGCGTGTTCTGCTTGCGGAGCTCGGTGAGGTGGGCGAGATACTTGACGGGTCCGCCTTCCTGGTAACCGGTCTCGGCGTAGGCCTCCCCGGCGGCATTGGCCAGGATGATGGTCGGGAAGCCTTGGACGCCCCACTTCTTCATCAGCGCCTCGTTCTTGGCCTTGGCCTCGGCGGGAATCTGCTTCTTGCGAGGGAAGTCGAGCGAGACCAAGACGAACTGCTTCTGTGCCTTGAACTCGGACGTGGAGAAGACCTCCTTGTCGAGCTTGATGCACCAGCCACACCAGTCGCTGCCGGTGAAGTCGATCAGGATGTCCTTCTTCTCAGCCGCGGCCTGCTTCTTGGCGGCGTCGAGGTCAGTGAGCCAACCCTCGGAAGCCAGGGCGGCCACCGGGGCGAGCAGGAGTGCGAGGAGGTGTTTCATGGGAGAGAATCACCCTGCCCGTTGAGGGACATGGGGCAATCCGCAAAAAGCGTGTCGTTGCAAACCGGGGTTAAGACGACATTTCCAGAGGCGAAATGGCCGCCAAACGCACCATCCTGGTCGACAACGGCTCGCTCAACCCGGCGGCGACGTTGCGCCTGCGCGAGCTCGCCGCACTGGTGTCGAAAAGACTCGGACACCCAGTCGCGCCCGTCTCGGTGCTCCACAGCGACAAGATCGACCCAGTCGAGCTCGGCGGAGAGCGCGCGCGCACCTTCGAGAGCTACGCCCGCGAGGCCAAGGAGTCCGGATGCGAGACCCTTCAGGTCATCCCACTCTTCATCGGACCGAGCCTCGCGCTGACGGAGTTCCTGCCCGAGCTCGCCCGCAAGGTCGGCATCGGACTCGAGATCGCGCCCACTCTCGGGGCGGCTGATCGCATTGATGCGCTCGTGGATATCCTCGCCGATAACCTCAAGTCCACGGGATGGACACCTGGGGCCGGCACCGTGCTGCTCTGCGACCACGGAAGCCCCATCCAGGTGGTCACCGCGGTGCGCGAGGACCTTGCCGCTCGCCTGCGCTCCAAACTCGGCACCCAAGACCTTGTCGGGTGCGCGATGGAGCGACGGGAGGGGACCATGTATGCGTTCAACGAACCGATGCTCGCCGATGCCATCAAACGCGCCCGTGGACGCACAGTCGTGCTCATGCTCTTCCTGCTCCCCGGACGTCATGCCGGTCCGGGCGGGGATGTCGCCACACTCTGCAGTCAACACGCTCCAGGCGGGCTGGACTGGCGGCTCTCCCCGCTCATCGCCGAGCACCGAGGCGTCATCGACCTCCTGGCGGGCGGGTGAGACGGCTTAGACGCGGCCAGCAATCGACTCGCGGACGTCATCAGGGATGCCGAGGCGCACGACCTCGCCGACCACCGCGAGCAAGGGCGTGGGGAGCGAGGCGACGTCGATGGAGCCATCGGCAAGCCCGCGCAACTCGGCGAAAATGACTTTTTCTCCCGGCTGCGAGGCCTGGGAGACGAGCGCAACCGGCGTGGAGGGGCACATGCCCGACTCGACCAAGGACCGCGCCGATGCCGGCAATGTCTTGGCGCCCATGTAAAGGCAGAGCGTTGCACCTGTGGCGACGAAGGGCTTCAGGTCCTGCACACGCCCGTCGGCACAATGCGCGGTGAGGAAGGTGACGGACGTGGTCACACCGCGATGCGTCAGCGGGAATCCAGCCGAGGCACCCGAGGCGACGGCGGCCGTGACGCCGGGCACGATTTGCCAGGGCACACCGAGCGCATCGAGATGCTCGGTCTCCTCGCCCAATCGACCAAAGACGCCAGGATCGCCACCCTTGAGTCGCACGACACGACGCCCAGCGAGCGCGTGCGTCTGCAGCAACTGGTGGATCTCGAGCTGAGTGGTCGAATGGTTGCCGCAGCGCTTGCCGACCGCGACCAGCAGAGCCGTCGGTGCGACCTCGGCGAGGAGCGCGTCACCAGGCAAGGCATCATGGATGACCACCTCGGCCTGCCTGAGCAGACGCAGCCCGCGGACCGTGATGAGGTCCGCCGCGCCGGGGCCCGCCCCGATGAACGCCACGCTGCCTGGTGCCAATTCGTCCATGTAAAAAAGTTGTTGACCTAATCTTCTTTTCTTTGGTCAATTAATCAAGATTAAAAAAACATGGAAAAACCCCTCTCCAAGAACGAGCTACTCAAGGCCGACAAGCCGGACCTCTCCGGGACGATTCGCGAGACCCTGGCCAACGCCAGTGCGGACCGTTTCTCCGGCGACGACGAGCAGTTCATCAAGTTCCACGGGATTTACCAGCAGGACGACCGCGACAAGCGTAAGACTGGCAAGGAGTATTCCGTGATGGTGCGCACCCGCCAGACGGGTGGTATCGTCCCTGCCGGCCAGTACTTGGTCTACGACGAACTCTCGGGGCGCTTCGCCAATGGCACCCTGCGCATCACCTCGCGCCAGACCTTCCAGTTCCACGGAGTTCTGCAGAAAGGCATCGGGCCGCTGATCAAATCGATCAACGAGGCGCTGAGCTCGACCATCGCGACCTGCGGCGACGTCAACCGCAACGTCACCGCGCCCGCCGCCCCCGTGACCGACGCCATCACCCGAGCGGTCGAGGAGGATGCGCTCGCCGTCACCACCGTGCTGCTACCTCGCACGACTTCCTATCACTCGATCTGGGTCGACGGCGTGCAGCTCGACCTCGGCCTCGGTGAGCTCACCGCCCGCGCCAAGGCCGACCAGGCCAACCCTTACATGCCCCCTCCGGCCGAGGAGGACGCCTCGGGAGTGCCCGTCGACCCGCTTTACGGCAAGACCTACCTGCCGCGTAAGTTCAAGACCGGCTTCGCCATCCCGCCCAACAACGACACCGACATCTTCACCAACGACATGGGCTTCGTCGCCGTGATCGAGGGCGGCAAGCTCATCGGCTACAACCTGCTCGTCGGCGGCGGTCTCGGCAGCTCGCACGGCAACAAGCTCACCTACCCCCGCCTCGCCGACATCATCGGCTTCGTCGCGCGCGAGCAGGTCAACGCCGTCGCCGTGGCCGTCGTCTCCATCCACCGTGACTGGGGTGACCGCACCGATCGCAAGCACGCCCGCATCAAGTACGTGCTGCAGGAGAAGGGCGTGGAATGGTTCCGCGCCGAGCTCGCGCAGCGCCTCGGCGCGCCTCTCCCAGCCGCCAAGCCCTTCCTGTTCGCCGGACAAGGCGACCCCTTCGGCTGGTTCCGTCAGTCCGACGGCGTCTCGTACCTCGGGCTCTTCATCGAGACCGGCCGGGTCAAGGACGCCGGCGACTACCGCCTGAAGACCGCCCTGCGCGAGATTGCGCGTCGCTTCGCCCCCACCTTCCGCCTCACCGCCTCGCAGAATCTTATTCTCTCGGACATTCGCGACACCGACAAGGCCGCGATTGACCAGCTCCTGCGCGACCACGGTTGCGGCATCGTCTTCAACCCCGGACTCGTCAAGGGCCGTGGCATGGCCTGCCCTGCCCTGCCGACCTGCGGCCTCGCGCTGGCGGAGTCCGAGCGCATCTTCCCCCAGCTGATCGAACGCCTGGAGTCGGCGCAGGCCGCCGCGGGCATCGCTGCCGAGGAACTTGTGGTGCGCATGACCGGCTGCCCCAACGGCTGCGCGCGTCCCTACAGCGCCGAGATCGGCATCATCGGGAAGGCACCGGGCAAGTACAATGTCCTGCTCGGCGGCAACCGCCAGGGCACGCGACTCGCACGCAACTGGCGCGAGTCCGTGCCGATCGACGAGATTCCCGTGGCCCTCGGACAACTCTTCCAGCGCTACGCCAAGGAACGCGCGACTGGACAATCCTTCGGCGACTGGTCCGACCGCGCCGCCGACCTCTGGGCCACCACGCCCGCCGCCTGAAGCCGGATGTTCGGTCGCCTCGCCAGCCTCTTCCGCAACGAGCCCGCCCCGGTGGCGCTCGACGAGGCTGCGTTGCCCACACTCAACGAGCGTCTCAGTGCACTGTCGCCCGAGGAACGCCTGCGTTGGGCCTGGGAGACCTTCGGCGCCCGCGCCGGCATCGGCACGAGCTTCCAACCCGCCGGTGTCGTCATCCTCCACCTCGCCAAGCAGAACAAACTACCCATCCCGGCCTTCAGCCTCGATACCGGCCTGCTCTTCCGCGAAACCATCGAGCTCAAGTCAGCGCTTCAGGACCACCTCGGCATTCGCATCGAGTCAATCCTGCCTGACCAGACCCTGACCGAGCAGGCACGTGTGCACGGCGACAAACTCTGGGAACGCGATCCCGATGCCTGCTGCAACCTGCGCAAGGTCCAGCCGCTCAATCGCAAACTCCGCTCGCTCGACCTGTGGATCACGGGCGTGCGTCGCGACCAGTCGGCCCAGCGCGCAACCACCCCCATCCTCGAGGCCGCTTGGCGCGACGACGGAACGCAGGTCTGGAAGCTCAATCCTCTCGCCGACTGGAGCCGCGACCGTGTCTGGCGCCACATCCGCGACCACCACCTTCCCTACAACGCGCTCCATGACCGTGGCTACCGCTCCATCGGCTGCTCGGTCTGCACCCGCGCCACCAGCGCCTCCGACGATGACCGCGCTGGTCGTTGGCCCGGGCTTGCGAAAACCGAGTGCGGCCTCCACACCCGTTTCAAGAAAACCGCATGAGCCAGAACGCACCCGTCCCTCCGATGGACCACCTCACAAGGCTGGAGCAGACCTCCATCCACATCTTCCGCGAGGCCTATCGTAACTTCCGCAAAGTCTGCATGCCCTGGTCGATGGGCAAGGACTCCAACGTTCTTATCTGGCTCGCCCGCAAGGCCTTCGCCGGCAAGGTGCCCTTCCCACTCCTGCACATCGACACGACCTACGAGTTCCCCGAGATGTACACCTTCCGGGAATGGGCCACGAAGGAGCACGAGCTCGACCTCATCATCCGCATCAACCATGACGCGATCAACCGCGGCGTCGGCTATGCGACCCACGATCCCGTCACCGTCACACACGAGCTCAAGACACTCGCCCTGCGCGCCGCCCTCGACGAATACAAGTGGGACGCCCTCATCACCGGTATCCGCCGCGACGAGGACCCCACCCGCGCCAAGGAGCGCCACTTCTCGCCGCGCTCCGCCGAGGGCGCCTGGGACTACAAGGACCAGCCTCCCGAGTTCTGGGGCCAGTTCGCCTCGCGCCCGCCCGCTGGAGGCCATGTGCGTGTGCAACCGCTCCTCGAGTGGACCGAACTCGACATCTGGGAATACATCCGCCGCGAGGCCATCCCCATCCCCACCCTTTACTACGCTCGCGACGGCAAGCGCTTCCGCTCCCTCGGTTGCCACCCGATCACCCACCCGGTGCCGAGCAACGCCGACAACATCGACAAAGTGATCGACGAGCTACGCGAGACCCGCACGAGCGAGCGCGCCGGCCGCGCCCAGGATCACCACGAGCGCAACGCCATGCAGAAGCTCCGCGCCAAGGGCTTCATGTGACACGCAGCGGGTTAGCGGCCTAGCCGGTTAGCTGGCTAGCTGACGGCCCACCCCTCCAACCCACTCCCAACCCGCACTTTAACGTAATGTCTTCATCCACCCAGACCGAGGCCGATGTCGGCCGTCTCCATGTCGTCGTCGTCGGCCACGTCGACCACGGCAAGTCCACCTTCGTCGGCCGCCTCCTGCACGACACCCAGTCCCTGCCCGAGGGCAAGATCGAGCAGGTCAAGAAGGCCTGCGATGCCGAGGGCATGGACTTCGAGTACGCCTTCCTGCTAGATGCGCTCCTCGAGGAGCAGGAGCAGAACATCACCATCGATACCACGCGCATCTTCTTCCGCACCAAGAAGCGCAACTACGCCATCATCGACGCCCCCGGGCACCGCGAGTTTCTCAAGAACATGGTGACGGGTGCTGCCAGCGCCTCGGCCGCCCTGCTCGTGATTGACGCCCAGGAAGGCGTCATGGACCAGTCCCGCCGCCACGCCACCCTGCTCTCCCTCCTTGGGGTTAAGCAGCTCATCGTCTTGGTGAACAAGATGGACTTGGTGAAACACGATGCCGCCGTCTTCGGCCGTATCGAAACTGAGTATACCGCCTTCCTTGCCACACTCGGCCTCAAAGCTGCACGCTTCATCCCCATCGCCGCCCGCCATGGTGACAACGTGGTCGACCGCTCGGCTGTGATGCCCTGGTGGAAGGGTCCGACCGTGGCCGAGGCCCTCGACGAACTCCAGCACGTCGACAACGTCGCTGGGCTGCCCCTGCGCATGCCCGTGAGCGACATCTACCGCTTCGACCATCGCCGCATCATCGCCGGCCGCGTCGAGTCCGGCTCGCTCCGTCCAGGCGATCCCCTCGTCTTCCTTCCCGGTGGCCGCACCACGACTGTCCGTGCCTTCGAAGATTGGCCTATTGTTAAGCGCGATGTCGTCCCCACCAGCGCTTCGGCGGGCTTCACCCTCGAGGAACAGATCTTTGTCGAGCGAGGCCAGATTGCCGCCCACCCCAGCCACGCCCCGCGCGTCGGTCGTGAGTTCCGCTCGCGCATCTTCTGGCTCGGACGCGAACCTCTCGCCCTCGGCCGCAGTTATCGCCTGCGCCTCGGCACCCAGGACGTACAGGCCTTCGTGAGCCGCATTCACAGCGTGACTGACGCCGACACCCTCGCTGCGACCCAGAGCGACTCCGTGCCCAAGGACGCCGTGGCCGACATCGTGCTTCGCACCGCCGCACCGGTCGCCTTCGACCTCCACCACGAGTGCCCCGTCACCGGGCGCTTCGCCCTCGAGGACGGCGAGCGCATCGCCGGAGGCGGTATCATCACCGAGGCTGTCACCTCCACGAGCTCGGGCAAGGGACGCGTCACCGCCGCCGAGCGCATCTCGCGACACGGCCACGGACCCGCCATCCTCTGGTTCACCGGTCTCTCCGGCTCCGGCAAGTCGACCCTCGCCGAATCCGTCGAGCGCCGCCTCTTCGACGCAGGCAAGCACGTCGTCCGCGTCGATGGCGATGACCTCCGCTCCGTGCTCTCGCGCGACCTCGGCTTCACGCCCGAGGCGCGGGCGGAGAGCGTCCGACGCGCCGCCGCGGTGGCCGGCCTCTTCGCCGACAGCGGAGCCATCGTACTCGTCACCCTCATCGCGCCGCTCGCGGCCGACCGCGAGAAGTCGCGCCGCGCGCTCGCACGTCACGCCTTCCTCGAGGTCTTCGTCGACGCCCCCCTCGCGGTCTGCGAGGCCCGCGACCCGAAGGGACTCTACGCCAAGGTTCGCAAGGGCGAGATCCGGGAGTTCACCGGCATCTCCTCACCCTACGAGGCCCCGCAGGATCCCGAGGTGCACATCCGCACCGATCAGGTCGACATCGCCGCCGCCACCGAGCAGGTGCTCGCGGCGATCGACGCCGTCGTGCGCGAGCCCCGCGAGGACTGGGAAGTCTGAGCGGCATTTGCACCCGCGGGCTTTGCCCGCAGGTTGCCGGCATGATCCTCCACCGTCCCTCCCAGGCACGCGGCGGCGCCGACCACGGCTGGCTCAACACCCGGCACACCTTCTCCTTCGCGGACTACCATGATCCGCGCTGGATGGCCTTCCGCGCACTGCGCGTGATCAATGAGGACCACATTGCCGGCGGCGAGGGGTTCCCCATGCACCCGCACCGCGACATGGAGATTGTCACACACGTCCTCTCCGGCCGCATCAGCCACCGTGACAGCATGGGGTTCGAGTCGACCCTCAGCCCTGGGGACTTCCAGCGCATGAGCGCCGGCACCGGCGTGCGCCACTCCGAGTTCAACCCCGACCCCTCCGTCGCCACCCACATCGTCCAGATCTGGATCATGCCCGATCGCGCCGGCCACACACCGCGCTACGACGAGCTCCGTCCCGCGGGGAACCCGGATGATGTCCTCGCCTGCTCGCCCGACGGCCGCGACGGCTCCCTCGCCGTCCACCAAGATATGACCCTGCGCAAGCTGCGCCTCGCACCCGGCGGGAGCCGCAAGATCTCCCTTAAGCCCGGACGACACGCCTGGATCCAGGTCCTGCGCGGTGCGGGCACACTCGACGGACAACCCATCGCTGCAGGGGACGGTGCCGGTGTGACCCAAGTCGATGGCTTCACGCTCGCGGCCACACAGGTACTTGAGGTGTTGGTCTTCGATCTGGCTTAAGCTCGCTTACTCGAAGAAACGAATCCGGGTGCGCTTAACCCGAGGGTCATCTGCGCCTGCACCGGCTTCCGGGACCTTCCCCTTGGCATCGCTCAAACGCTCGGCCTTAGCTTTCCAGATGCGATCGAGTCCGGTGCTCGCCAGCCGCACGCTATCCGCACCGAGCTGAGCGTTGAGCGCATCCATCACCTCCATCAGCTTGCGTCGCTGCGGGGCCTCGGGGGGACCGAACCCAGGCAGGACCGGCTGGGTGACCTGGGACGACGACAGATCGGCCAGGTAGACACCAGCGCGCTTCCAACGCAGCCCTGGCACCCACATCGCCTCGAGCGCTTGGGCGACGGCGGCGGCGAGGCGACGTCCATCGTCGGTCGGCGGATCAAGCTGCACCGCGGCGGAGGCATCGTGCTGCTCATGGTCCTCGCGGTGCCGGTCCGTGCGGGCGAAGGCAACGAGCGTGGCTGCGATCAGGCCATCCTCGCGCAGTTTCTCAGCGGCGCGCACGGCGTGGTGCGCCAAGGCCTCGGCGAGGTCGCTGCGGTCAGTCACGGTCTGGCCGAATGAGCGCGAGGAGAGAATCGACTTCCGCGGCGTCGCGGTCTCGTCGATTCCATGGCACGGCGTACCGCGCACCTCGAGGGCGAGTCGTTCGCCAACCACACCCGCGAAGCTGCGGATCCGCGCGGGCTCGACCTCGGCGAGGTCGGCGACGGTGACTAACCCGTGGGCGCGCAAGAGTGAGGCGGTGCGCTTACCCACGCCCCAAAGATCGCCGACGGGGATACCGCGGAGGCGCTCGAGGCGCTTGGCCGCATCGGAAGGCATGACCACCACGCCCTCGCTCGCCGGCTCACGCTTGCCGAGTTCATTGGCTAGCTTGCAAAGCACGGTCGTGGGCGCGAGGCCGATGGAGACGGTGATGCCGGTGCGCGCCCGCACGTCGGCCCGGATGCGCTTTCCGAGCGCGAGCGCCTGGTCGTCGCCCAGGTCGGGGAATCCCATGAAGGCCTCGTCGATCGAGTAGACCTCGATGTCGCGCGCGTGCTCGGCGAGCGCCTCCATCACGCGGGAGGAGAACTCCCCGTAGACCTCGAAGTTGGACGAGGCGACATGCACGCCGTGCGTCTCGCAGAGCCGACGCACCTGGAAGAACGGCGCGCCCATCGGGATACCGAGCGCCTTGGCCTCGGACGACCGCGCGACCACGCACCCGTCGTTGTTGGAGAGCACAACGATGGGCACTGCCTCGAGCGCCGGGTTGAGCGCCCGCTCGCAGGAGGCGAAGAAGTTGTTGCAGTCAGCGAGAGCGCGGAGCACAGGTCGTATGTGAACGAGTGTTCACATAACAAACCCTGCTGGCAAGCAGGAATCCGGACTTCAGTCGCGCTTGGGCTGCACCTCGATGTCGTTGGCGGAGGCTGGGCCGGGCGTGGTCCGGCCAGCCTTTACCTGGGCGGAGAGTTCGGCCCAGAGCTTCTCGACATCGGCTGGGCGTGCGCGCGCGAGGTTGGTCTCCTCGGACGGGTCCTCCTGCAGGTCGAAGAGCTGGTCCGGAGGCAGCCGCAGGTAGTCTTTGTCCTTGGCATTCGGAGAACTCCAACCTCCGCTGCCGCGGCAGGCGAGGTACTTGAGCGCCCCCTTGCGGAAGGCGAAGCGTCCGTCGATGGAGTGCATGACGTAGGTCTCGCGCACCGATCGGGTCTCGCCGCGCAGCACGGGAAGCAGGCTGACGCTGTCCTCACCGCCGCCAGGCGGGGGCGTCACGCCCGCCGCGGCCAGGCAGGTCGCATAGAGATCCGTCGACCCGGCAAGGGCGTCGGAGCTGCCGCCCCGCGCGATGCGCTTCGGCCAGCGCACCATGCAAGGCACCCGGTGCCCTCCCTCGTAAAGGTCGGACTTCATCCCGCGGAAGCCGGCGGAGGGGTGATGTCCTTCCTCGCGCAGCTCAGCGAAGTTGGCCGTCGGCGAGCACCCGTTGTCGGATGTGATGACCACGAGTGCATCCTCGGCTCGCCCGGTCTCCTGCAGCGCCATCAGGATGCGGCCGATCGAGTGGTCCGTCTCCATGACAAAGTCCGCATACGCATTGATGCCGCTGCGTCCTCGCCACTTGGCAGACGGTGCGATGGGGGTGTGCGGCGAGGGCAAGGGCACGTAGAGCAGGAGCGGCCGCTTGTCATCCCGGCACTTGCGTAACTCGGAAATCGCACGCTGGGTGAGCAACTCGAGCAACTCGTCGGCCTTCCAACCCGGCGCAGCGGGACCGGGGCGGACATGCTTGAGATCCTTCCCGAAGGTCGCGGTCGGCGCGAGGGTCGCACGGTCACCCTCGAGGAGCACATAGGGAGGCATGTCGGCGGATGCGGCAATGCCATGGAAGGTCTCGAAGCCGAGAGCCAATGGCCCACCTCGGAATGGCTGCGAGTAATCAGGACGGCCATCAGGGCCCTTCTGCCATTCGAGACCGAGGTGCCACTTGCCGATGCAGACCGTGCGGTAGCCCGCATCGCGCAGCACCGAGGCGAGCGTCGGACGAGCGGACGGAATGAGAGGGGGGCTCTTCCCATCAAGAACGCCTGCCTGCAGGCGCGTACGCCAGGCATAGCGGCCGGTCAGAATGCCGTAGCGGGTGGGCGTGCAGACGGACGAGCTGGTATGGTAATCCGTCAGTCGGGTGCTCTCGACGGCGAATCCATCCAGGTAAGGCGTGCGGATGCGACAGCTACCGGAGAGCGCGGTGACATCACCCGTGCCAAGGTCATCGGCCAGGAAAACCACGATGGTCGGGCGCGTCTCATCGGCAGCAACCAGGTTGGCGACGAGCAGAGCAAGGAGCAGCGTGGACAGGCGCACGTGGACATCCTGCCTCCCGAGGCACGGAAGGCAAGCCGGGGTTGGCTTGCCAGACACGGTCCGGACGCCCAGCGTGCCAGTGTGCTCAAGTCCACACTTCTTCACCCGGAGATTCTCGCTACACTCGGCCGGGCCGGCCACGGCTCTCGCATCCTGATTGCTGACGGCAACTACCCGGCAGCGACCGCAATCGGCACGAACGCCCGTCTCGTGCACCTCAACCTCGCCCCAGGCAAACTAAGCGTCACCGAGGTTCTCGCGGCCCTCCTCACCGCCATACCTGTTGAGCAGGCCGCCGTGATGGACACCCTTAAGTCAGGACCCTATGCGATGAGCGGCGACCCGGAAATCTGGGGTGAGTTCCGCGCCCAGCTAAGGACAGCCGGCGTCTCCGAACTGACTAAGATCGAGCGCATGGCCTTCTATGAGGCGGCACAACAGAGTGACGTCGCCCTCGTCATCCAGACCGGCGAGCAACGCATCTACGCGAACCTGCTACTCACCATCGGCGTGGTGAAGTGAGCACCGCGCACGCGCAGGAAGCAGTGAAAAAGTAACGAGTAGAAAGAAAGATAGGCGCAGCGATGACTGCTACACTTCCCTGCAGGCTTTTTTACTTTTTACTGATTACTTTTTACTAAGCTGGCCTCAGAGCTTTAGCCCGATCTCCGCGCAGAGCGCCGGCTTGGCTTTGGCCCAGGCGACAAACTCGTCGACACCGAAGTCGGCCTTGATTTCGGATCCATGACGGAAAGTCGGGCACTTGGTCTGTCCGCTTGCAGCCACGAGGGCACGCATCTCGGCCGGGTCGGCGATGACGTCGCGCAGGTCGAGCGCGACGCCCTTACGCTTGAAATAGTCGAGGGCCTCGGTGCACCAAGGGCAGCCCGGCTTGATGTAGAGAATGGGACGGCTCATGATTCGGCGAAGGCGACGTCGTAAGCCAGGCATGTGGCAAGCAGGAGGGCGATTGCATCCGGCTTGCCCGCGACGGCAGGCGCCGCCGAGAGGTGGTAGTTGTCGGCCGTGGTGAAGAGCTCCTTGCCCAAGCCTGACCACTTCTTGTCCATGGTACCCAGCAGGATGCCGGAAGCATCCTTCAACTCACGCGTCCAACTGAAGACGCCACCGGAGAACTCGCCGATTTTCCGCTCCTCGGCGTCGAGAACCTCGATCACACCCGAGAGCGAGAGGAGCTTGTTGCGCAGGGCGCCGAGACGCCGTCCATCGGCCGCGAAGACCTCGATGCGCACCCGCAGAATTGTCGCACGCTTGCGAAGGGTCATCGCGATGGTCACGCCATCCGCCTCAAGGACTCGCACCAGGGTGGGGAGAAACCGCTTGTTAACCACCAGTCGCAGCCAGGGAGCCCAGGGCTCCTCGCGCGCGCTGCCGACAACCTGCTGGGACTCGGGATCGAGCAGGTCGTAGACATCGCCGAACTTGAGGAAGCCGACGCGTTCCCGGACGAAGAAGGATGTGCGGTGCAGCAACATGCCTCACTTAAGTCCGGCCGCCTCGGGCCGGTCAAAGGGGAAAGTCACCGGTGGACGTTGCGGGACTCGAACCCACGACCTAGCCCTTATAAAGAGCCCGCTCTGACCGACTGAGCTAAACGTCCCGGCAAATGCCGTCCGGCGACAAGCACGGACAGGCAGTGAAAGGAGGTGGGCCCGCCGGGACTTGAACCCGGAACCAAGGGATTATGAGTCCCCTGCTCTAACCATTGAGCTACAGGCCCTGAATCGACTGTGGCCGGACAGCTCTCAGCGGCTGCCGGCCTGACCTATCAAGAAGGCAGGAGCGGCGGGCAGATGACGAACGACCTCGAACACGACCGAGAGATTGGCGGAATCAGCAAGGCGCGGCAAGGACTATGACGGAGTCAACGGGTATCCAGCTGACAATTTCTACTTAACTCCGGGCGGACACGGCCTATACCCACACCCTCCCCAAACACCATGCGCCTCGGAACCAAGTCCCTCCACGCCGGCCAGAAGCCCGACCCGACCACCGGGTCGCGGGCCGTGCCGATCTACCAGACCACGAGCTACCAGTTCCGCGACACGGAGCACGCAGCCAATCTCTTCGCCCTGAAGGAACTCGGCAACATCTACACCCGGATCATGAATCCGACCACCGACGT
>JBMSKH010000019.1:0-37245 GCA_049419705.1 Opitutales bacterium | reverse complement strand
TGTAGAGCTTCTCGCGCTCGTTGAAGGTGTACATGAACACCGTCCACGCGCCGGTGTCCATCGCGTAGACGCCGATGCCGAGGAGATGGGAGGAGATGCGGGCGAGCTCGCAGCAGGCGACGCGGATGGCCTCGCAGCGGGGCGGGACGCGGATGCCGGCGAGGTTCTCGACCGCGATGGCGTAGGCGACGTTGTTGGCGAGCGGGGCGAGGTAATCGAGCCGGTCCGTGTAGGGCACGAACTGGTTGTAGGTCATGGCCTCGGCGATCTTCTCGTCGCCGCGGTGGAGGTAGCCGATGACGGGGTCGCAGGAGACGACGCGGTCGCCGTCGAGCTCGAGGCGCAGGCGGAGCACGCCGTGGGTCGCCGGGTGCGAGGGCCCCATGTTCAGCGTCATGTTCTCCCCGCGCAGCTCCTCGGAGCGGGCGGCGACATCGCCGAGTGAGATTTCCTTGGTGGTCTTGGACATGGTGCTCAGGCCTTGGGGTGTTCCTCGCTCCAGGACTCGTCGCGGGCGATGGGCTCGGCCTTGGCCATCGTGCCTCCCGGGGAGACGAACGGGCCGCCGACCATCGGCGCGGCCTCGACGCGACGCCCGGTCACGGCGGCGACGTCGGCGGCGGGAAGCTCGACGGGAATGCCGGCGAGCGGGAATTCCTTGCGAAGCGGGTGGTGCGGGTAGGCGTCCCACATCAGGATGCGACGAAGGTCGGGATGCCCGTCGAAGCGGATGCCGAACATGTCGTAGGCCTCGCGCTCGTGCCAGTTGGCCCCGGGGTGGACGGCGCTGACCGAGGGCACGGCGGGCGCGGCGTCGCTGGGGCAGGCCGCGGCGAGGCGCAGGTAGGCGTGGTGGCCGGTGCCGAGCAGGTGGATGAGCACGGCGAAGCGCGGCGAGACCGCGGGGCCGCGGTCGAGACCGCAGAGGTCGGCGAGCAGGTCGAAGCCGTGCGCGTCGCGCAGGTGGCGCACAACGTCGGCGAGGGCGGCGGCGGGGACGTCGAAGGCGGGCATGTCCTTCGAGGGGCGGACGTTGATCCCGGGGAAGCGGGACTGCAGGTCGGCGGTGAGGGCGGCGGCGTCCATGTTCAGCCGACGATCTTGGTCTCGACGGTGCGGCCGCGGAAGGTGCGGCGGAGCGATCCGCCCTCGGTGCGAATCTTCTCCTGGAGAAGCATCATGCCGTCGAGCAGCGCCTCGGGACGGGGCGGGCAGCCGGAGATGTAGATATCAACGGGCACGATGCGGTCGACGCCCTGCAGGGTCGCGTAGGACCGGTACATACCGCCGGAGGAGGCGCAGGCGCCCATCGCGACGACCCACTTGGGCTCAGCCATCTGGTCGTAGATGCGGCGCACGACCTCGGCCATCTTGTAGGTCACGGTGCCGGCCACGATCATGCAGTCGGCCTGGCGGGGGGAGAAGCGCATGACCTCCATGCCGAAGCGGGAGATGTCGAAGCGGGAGCCGCCGGCGGCCATGAGCTCGATGGCGCAGCAGGCCAGGCCCATGGGCATCGGCCACACGGAGTGGCTGCGCACCCAGTTCACGACGGCGTCGGCGCGGGTCACGATGACCTCGCCCTCCACCTTGCTGTTGTAGCCGTATTCGGTGTTGGCCATGGATGCTTCGGGCAACGTAGGAGCGACCCCCTTGCTGGCAAGGGAGAAGCCAATCTAATCTCGCGTTCGCCCCGCCTCAGCTCATCCAGCCGACGAGCACGCCGAGCCGGTAGAAGCCGTATCCCAGACTCGCCGTGATGGGGATGGTCAGGACCCAGGCCCAGACGATGCGCCCGACCAGGCCCCACTTCACCGCATCGAGGCGCTTGGTGGCCCCCACGCCGAGAATCGAGGTCGAGATAACGTGGGTGGTGGAGAGGGGGATGCCCATCTCCGAGGCCCCGTGGATGGTCATGGCGGCGGCGGTCTCCGCCGCGAATCCATGCACAGGCTGCAGCTTGACCATCTTGTGTCCCATCGTGCGGATGATGCGCCACCCGCCCGCGGCGGTGCCGAGGGCCATGGTGATGGCGCAGATGACGATAACCCAGTACGGCGCGTGGTCGACCAGGCCCTTGTCGTTCAAGGTCGGTCTCAGCGACTGCGCCCAAGCCGGGGCGTGGGTCGGGTCGAAGGCGCCCGAGGTGGCGCCGACGATGAGGGCGAAGGTGATGATGCCGACGGTCTTCTGCGCATCATTGGAGCCGTGCGAGAAGCCCATCATGCCGGCTGAGATCAACTGCAGCTTGCCGAAGACCTTCTGTACCTTGCTTGGACGCATCGTCCAGCGGACGATGACCACGGTCAGGATGATCATGAAGATCACCCCGAGCGTGAAGCCGATGAAGGGCGAGATGACCATTGGCTTTACCAGCTTGGGCCAGAGGCCGACAGCCTTGCCGGCGGCGTCCTGGCTATCCCAGAGCAGGCGCCCCCACTGCAGGTGGGTTTGCCCGAGCACGCCGCCGCAGAGGCCGCCGATGAGGGCGTGGGAGGAGCTCGAGGGAATGCCGAACCACCAAGTGATCAGGTTCCAGACGATGCCGCCGAGCAGCCCGCAGGCGATGGCGGCCTGCGCGACCTGGAAGTCGCCCGCGAGGTTGATGTAGCCGGAGTAGATGGTCTTGGCGACGGCCGTGCCCCAGAAGGCGCCGACCAGGTTGGTCAGGGCGGCGAGCAGGATGGCCTGTCGCGGGGTCAGCACGCGCGTCGAGACGACGGTCGCGATGGCGTTGGCCGCGTCGTGGAAGCCGTTGATGTACTCGAACACCAAGGCCACCACGATGACCAGGAGCATCAGGACGAAGGGATCCATGGCCAGGCGGGGGCGGCGGCCCTCAGCTGTACTTCAGGGTGATTTGGAAGACGACCTTGCCGGCGTCGCGGCAATGGTCGATGGCTCGCTCGAGCAGTTCGTAGATGTCCTTCAAGATGACGACTTCCTTGGCGTCGACGTTGCCCTGGTAAAGGTCGCGCAGCAGTCCGACCATCAGCTTGTCGGCGTCGCCCTCGATGGTCTGCAGCACCTCGTAGGCGTCGCTGATTCGGTCGACGTCGAGCTTGCGGAGGCTCGCCACCATGCCCACGAGGACCTCCGTCGCCTGCTCGAGCATGCGGACCTGCTTGGTGACGATGTCGGCGGCGAACTGCGTCGGGCAGATCGCCATGCGCTCGGCAATCTTCTCCGCGGTCTTCGGAATCTTGTAGAGCGCGTTGGCCAGCGCCTCGATGTCCTCGCGCTCGATTGGCGTGACGAAGGTGGCGCAGAGCTCCTCGGTGATGGACCTGCCGAGGCGCTTGTCCTTGCGCCGGCAGGCGACCAGTGCGGTGAGCGCAGCCTCGAAGTCGGGCTTGCCAATCGCGGCGTGCACCCGGGCAAGCGCGCGTGCGCTGGTCTGGGCCTCAGCGGCACTCGCCTCGAGCAACTCGTAGAACTTCTCATCCTTGCCGAGGACCTTCCTGATGAACGACTTCATATGGGGTGCGGGGTGTGAGGCTTGTTGTCTCGGGGGAATGGAGTAAGCAAGCACACGGTGTCACAGTTCCGTAACAACCGTAACAATAGATTGTTGCGAATGTGACGATTGCGTTACGCCACCATGGCCACGTCGCTGCTTCTTTACCCCGCTGCCATCGAATCGCCACGGACCCATGAGAGCATGCGTGCAAGATGATTGCCGAACAGTCACCGCAGGCTCGAGACCGCTCCAGGGGCAAGCTTCACCTCCGGACGCTCATCCTCTCCGACCTCCATCTCGGCACCAAGGACGCCCAGGCCCGGGCGTTGCTCGACGTGCTGCGGGGCATCCGCTGCGAGAAGCTCATTCTCAACGGGGACATCATCGACCTCTGGTCGCTCCAGCGGAAGAACCACTGGGCCCCCGCCCACACCGCCGTCGTGCGGCGCATTCTCAAGATGGCGGAGAAGGACGGCACCCGGATCGTCTACCTCCGGGGTAATCACGATGACTTCATTGGTCGGCTGCTTCCGCTGGGGCTCGACCGGATGGAGCTCGCCGAGGAGCACGTCCACCATGCGGGTGACGGCCGACGCTACCTCTGCATCCATGGCGACGCCTTTGACACCATCACGGCCAAGATGCGCTGGCTCGCCGTCCTCGGCGACATCTCCTACCAGTTCCTGCTCGGGCTCAATCGTTTCTACAACCAGTGGAGACGCTGGCGCGGCAAGGAGTACTTCTCGCTCAGCCAGGCCATCAAGGGTCGGGTCAAGTCGGCGGTGAGCTTCATCTCCAGCTTCGAGGAGCACCTGCGGCATCTCGCCGAGCGCCGCGGCTGCGAGGGCGTGATGTGCGGGCACATTCACAAGGCCGAGGACCGGATGATCGGCCAGGTGCGCTACCTGAACTCGGGCGACTGGGTCGAGTCGCTCACCGCCATCGTCGAGGAGCTCGATGGCACGTTGCGGGTCGTCGATCGCGTCGAGCTCCAGTCCCGCGTCCAGGCCGCGCGCGCCGCCGCCGAACCGGCCGTTTCGGCATGAACGCCATCCCGGTCCTCTCCGCGGGCTTCGGCGAGGGGCACAACGCCGCCGCCCGAGCCGTGGTCGCCGCAATCAATCGCCTTCACGGCAGCGAACTGCGCGCCGAGTTCCGCGACCTCTTTCTCGATGCCTACGGTGAGACCCGCTTTCGTCGCCAGCGGGAGCTTTATCTCAGCATGGCCAACCGCTCGCCCAGGCTCTGGGGCTTGGCCTATCACGCCTTGGATCGCTTGCCGGTCGTGCGGATGTCGCTGCCGTTCCTCGGCCCCGTCGCCCATCAGTTTCGCAAGGCTTTGGTTGAGACGCGGGCCCCGGTCATCGTCTCCACCTACCCGCTTTATCCGCATTTCCTCCGGCGCATCTGGGCGCCCCACGCGTCCGGACGCCCCCGCTTGATCACCGTGGTGACGGATTCGATCTCGGTGAACCGTGCCTGGCATGGCGCCCATTCCGATTGGTACGTCGCACCCAACCCGGCGACCGCCGCGGTCATGGTTCGCCAAGGTGTCCCGGCGGAGAGGGTCCTGCCGCTCGGATTCCCGGTTTCCGATCGTCTGCGCGCCGGACGCCAGGCTGGCGAGGGAGCGCGCCCCAGAGTCCTGCTCATGCTGAATCCCGGTCGCCGCGACGCCGTGGCGCTGGCCCGCTCGGTCTCGGCGCTCGACATCGATCTGACGGTGACCGTGGGCAAGGATGCGGACTTTCACTCGCAGGTCGCGCGCGCGGTGGACGGTCGCGCCGTCGTCATCGGTTGGACCGACCGCCTGCCCGAGCTCATCCTGGAGAGTGACCTTGTGCTCACGAAGGCGGGCGGCGCGACCACCCACGAGTGCGTGGCGGCCGGGGTGCCCATGGTCTTCACCCAGGTGATTCCCGGGCAGGAGGCTGGCAATGCCCGGCTTGTGGTCGAGGGCGGCGCCGGGGCCTATGGTCTCAATCCTGAGGAGGCTTGCGCGGCGGTGCGCCATGCCTTTGCCGATCAGCGCGCGGTCTGGAGGGGTTGGCGTGCGGCGATGCCCGCGCTCGGCGACCCGCTGGGCGCCGAGCGGGTGGCGGACCTGGTCCTGCGCGAGGCTCAGGACTTCCGCGCCAGTGTCTCCGAGATTCGCTGGGCGAGCTGAGGGCCGATGCCCGCTGTCTTGGCGAGCGCCTCGGGCGTCGCCTTGCGGAGCGCCTGGATTGAGCCGAAGGCCTCGAGCAGGGCCGCCTTGCGCGAGGCGCCGAGACCGGGCACCTCGTCGAGCAGCGATTCGCGCAGCTTGCGCGTGCGGAGCTCGGCGTTGAAGTCGTTCGCGAAGCGGTGCGCCTCGTCGCGCACGCGCTGGAGAAGTCGGAGCGCCTCATCATGGCGGGGCAGGACGAGCTCGGAGCCGTCGGACCGCACGATGGTCTCCTCGCGCTTGGCCAAGCCGATGAGCGGCGGCGGGGTCAGGCCGGCGTCGGCGAAGGCCCGCAGCGCCGCCTCCACCTGGCCGATGCCGCCGTCGATCACGACGAGTCCGGGCAGCGGCCGGTTCTCGCGGGCGAGTCGCGCGTAGCGTCGGCCGACGACCTCGCGCATCGCGCGGAAATCGTCGTTGCCCTCGAACGTGCGGATGCGGAAGCGTCGGTAGCCGGTCTTTTCGGGCTGGCCTGCGGCGAAGCGGACCATCGATGCCACCGCGAGCGTGCCGGAGATGTGCGAGATGTCGAAGCACTCGATGGCCGCCGGTGGTGCGGCGAGCCCGAGCGCGGCGGCGAGCGCGGCGAGCCCTGGTGCTCCGTCGGCGCGGGGCAGCGGATTGTCGCGCAGGAAGCGTCGGGCGCGCTCGGTCGTGTGGCGAATCGCCGCGAGCAGGTCGCGGCACTCGGCGGCCCGCTCGTAGTCGCGCGCCTCGGCCGCGGACGCCATCTCCACCTCCAGCGCCTTGGCCCAGTCGCGGACCTTGCCGTCGAGGAAGGCGCAGGCCTCGTCGACGCGCGCGCGATACTCCGCCTCGGTGACCTCGTTGGGGTGTCCTTGGATCTCCGCGCGCGCATCCGAGTACAGCCGCCACCGTCCGTCGCCGAGCGCGACGGGGTCGACGTCACCAAGCAGGATGCCGAAGCGGCGGCGCATCTCGGCCAGGGTGCGACGCACCTGGGTCGGGTGGGGGAAGGGTCCGAAGTAGCGCGCGCTTTCGGTAGTGCGGGCGCGCACGAGGCGGAAACGCGGGATGGGGTCGTTGATATCGACGCGTACCTGCAGGAACTGCTTGTCGTCCCGCAGCAGCACGTTCCAGCGAGGCCGCCAGCGCTTGATCAGCCGGCCCTCGAGCAACAGCGACTCGGTCTCGTTGCGCACCGTGTGCCACTCCAGTCCGGCGATGGCCGCGACCAGAGCCGCGACCTTCGGGGTGTGCCGGGCGCCCAGGCGGAAATAGGAGGCTAGGCGGGCCCGCAAGTCCTTCGCCTTCCCGACGTAGATGATGGTGCCAGCGGAGTCCCGCATGAGGTAGACCCCGGGCTCGCGCGGGGCCTGGCGCGCCTTCGCGCGTGGGGATAATTCATCACGCTCCGGTTGCATTTTTCCGCGGTCTGTCGAAGGTGTCCGCCGGTGCCCATGGCGCAAACGCAATCTCCCCATCCCCGCCAGGCCGTCATCCTCAATATCGGTGACGAGCTGCTGGATGGTATTCGCGGCAACGGTCACCTAGTCTGGCTCGGCGAGCAACTTGCCCGGCGCGGCATCCGCGTGGCCCGGGCCTCTGTCGTTCGCGACGAAGCAGGCGCGATCGCTGCGGAGGTCGCGCGTGCCTGGTCCGAGGCCAGTTTGGTCCTCACCACTGGCGGGCTTGGCCCGACTGGCGATGACCAGACTCGCGAGGCCGTGGCCGCCGCGCTGGGACTCGAGTTGGTCCATGACCAGGCCTCCGAGGTCGCCCTCCGGCAACGCTTCATCAAGATCGGACGTGAGGTCTCCGCCGGGGACCTGCGCCAGTGCCGTCTGCCCGCGGGTGCCGCCGCCATTCCCAATCCACGCGGCACCTCGCCCGGTATCTTCCTCTCGCGGGACGGACGCGCGCTGGTGATGCTGCCGGGACCCGGGCTCGAGCTGAGACCGATGTTCGACCAGGAGGTCGTGCCGAGGCTCTGCTCGTGCGGTGCCGCCTGCGATGGCGAGGCCTATGTGCAGGTTCGCACCTTCGGGGTCGGCGCTGCGCCCCTCGAGCGACTCGTGCGGCCGCTGCTTCTTCCCGGCATGACGCTCACCTTTGGCACGCACACCGGGGTGGTCGATGCGCGCATCGGCCCAGGTGAGAGCGGTGCCTGCTGCGAGCGGATGCTCGAGGTCGCGCGACGCGTGCGCGATGCGGTGGGCGAGGATTTTGTCTGCACCGGCCATGCCTGTCTCGCCACGCTTGTCATCGAGCAGCTCGCGGCGCTCGGTAGCAATGTCGCGCTGGCCGAGTCCTGCACAGGCGGCCTGCTCGCCAGCGCATTCACTGATATTCCCGGTGCCTCGCGGGTGCTCGCTGGATCCGCGGTCTGCTATTCCGAGGACGCGAAAATTGCGCTGCTCGGCGTCCCGTCCTGCCTTATCGCGCAGCACGGCGCGGTTTCGGCGGAGTGCGCCGCAGCCATGGCGACGGGCGCCGCTGAGAAATTCGGCTCCGAGTATGGGTTGTCCGTCACTGGTTACGCCGGTCCGGGCGGAGGAACCGAGGCGGACCCGGTCGGCACGGTTTACCTCGGCTATGCCTCGCCGACGGGCGTCTGGTCGCGGCGCGTCGTGCTTGCCGGGGACCGCCTGCAGGTGAAGGCCCGTGCGGTGAACACGGCGCTCGACTGGATGCGGCGCAAGCTGAACCGCTACCGCGTCGAGGACCTGCTGCACGGTTCCTGAGGCGGCTTCAGCGTTGCCTTGCGGACGCGGGGCGGGCGATGCTTCCCCATGCCCGCGAACCTCACCATCGTGGCCGGAGCCGACGAGTACCTCGTCGACCGCGAGGCGCGTGCGCGCTTTGACCGTGAGGTGAAGAAGGCAGGGGAGGGTGCCGACGCCGAGGTCGTCGACGGACGTCTCCGCGTGGTTGCCGATGCGGAGTTGATCGAGCGGCGTCTCCGCGAGTCGCTGACCGCGCTCGGACTCTTCGGCGGCGCCAAGGTCGTGTGGCTTCGCTCGCTCAACTGGCTGGAGCTACCCAAGACCCAGGCGGGCTCCGAGTCCGTCGCCTTGCTGTTGGAGAAGCACCTGCTCCCGCTGATCACCGAGGTCGCGTCCGAGGTCCGCCTCATCGTCTCCCTTTGTCCCGTCAACCGGGTCCGCAAGGAGTTCAAGTTCCTCAAGGACTCCGCCGGCGAGTTCGTCGACATCCCCGACATGAAGCCGGAGGACTGGCTCGAGTTCACGCGCGCGGCGTTGCGCGATGCCAAGGTCAAGGTCGGCGCCGGCGTGGCCGAGGCCCTGCTCGAGCGCGTCTCGGGCTCGACCCGTGTCCTGCTCGGGGAGTGCGAGAAGCTCGCGGTGCATGCGGGGGAGGGCGGCACCGTCACCGTCCAGGATGTGCAGCGGCTGGTTCCGGTCTACGGCGAGAGCGACACCTTCGAGGTCGTCGACGCCCTCCTCGCGGCCGACCTTGAGTGGACGCTCGACGCGCTCGAGCGGTTTTTCTTCCAGCACAGCTCACCCCGACCGCTCCTTGGGAGCCTCCACAACCGTCTTCGCCTGCTCATCCAGTTGCGCGCCCTCGCTGACGCCGGGGCGCTCAAGCTGACCTCGGCCGGAGTCTCATCCCGTGAGCTCGAGGCGGCGGGCGCCCGCTATGCGCCGCTCTATGGTGGCGGTGCGAAGTCCAGTTTGAATCCCTTCAGCCAGAACGCCTGGTATCTCGGCACGAAGGTCGCGCCCAGCGCCTCGCGCTTCACCCTTCGCGAACTTGTCGACCTGCAACTTGATCTCGCGAAGGTCTATGGCTCAGGCGACGAACCGGCCGCTTTCCGTGCCGCCTGCGTCCGCGCCCTCGCCGGCCGGGCGCGATCCTGAGCCGTCTCTCGCTTGCTCCCGAGGCACCTTTCCGACACACTTCCTATCTGACTCCATGGACACCGTCCCGAACGTTCTCGCCGATCGCTACGCCTCCGCGGAGATGTGCGCCCTCTGGTCGCCCCGCGGCCGCGTCATCCTTGAGCGCGAGTACTGGATCGCGGTGATGCGTGCCCAGCGCGACCTCGGCCTGCCCATCCCTGCCGAGGCCATCGCCGCCTACGAGAAGGTGAAGGACAAGGTCGACCTCGACTCCATCCGCCGTCGTGAGGAGGTCACTCGCCACGACGTCAAGGCGCGCATCGATGAGTTCTGCGCCCTTGCCGGCCATGAGCACATCCACAAGGGGCTGACCAGCCGCGACCTCACCGAGTCGGTTGAGCAACTGCAGTTGCACCGCTCGCTCGGCCTGCTCCGCGCCAAGGCCGTCGCCGCCGCCGCCGCGCTCGCCCGCCGCGCCGTTGCCGATCGGGACACCTTGATTGCCGCCCGCACGCACAATGTCGCCGCCCAGCCGACCACCGTTGGCAAGCGCTGGGCGATGTTCGGCGAGGAGTGCCTGCGCGGCGTCGCGCAACTCGATGCCGCCCTCGCGGCGTTCTCCGCCCGGGGTCTCAAGGGCGCAGTCGGCACGCAGCTCGATGCCCTCACGCTGCTCGCGGGCGATGCCGCCAAGGCCGCCGACCTCGAGGTGCGCGTGCTCCGCCATCTCGGGATCCCGCGCGCGCTCGGCGCCGTCGGGCAGGTTTACCCGCGCTCGATGGACCTCGAGGTGGTCTCCGCCGTCCTCGTCGCCGCCTCGGGGCCTTCCTCCTTCGCCAAGACCCTGCGCCTGATGGCCGGCCACGAGCTCGCGAGCGAGGGATTCCTGCCTGGCCAGGTTGGGTCCTCCGCCATGCCGCACAAGATGAACGCGCGCACCTGCGAGCGTATCAACGGGCTGCATGCCGTCCTCAAGGGGCACCTTGCGATGGCCGCCTCGCTCTCCGGGGACCAATGGAACGAGGGCGATGTCTCCTGCTCGGTCGTGCGCCGCGTGCTGCTGCCGGACGCCTGCCTCGCCGCCGACGGTCTTTTCGAGGCCTTCCTCACCGTGCTCGGCCAGATGGAGGTCAACCGCGGCGTCGTCGCGCGCGAGTCCGCCCACTACCTGCCTTTCCTCCTCACCACTACCTTCCTCATGGAGGCGGTGAAGGCCGGCGCCGGGCGTGAGTCCGCCCACGAGGCGATCAAGGAGCATGCTGTGGCGGTCGCCCGGGACCTTCGGTCGGGCAAGATCGATCGCAATGACCTGCTCGAGCGCCTGGCCGGGGACAGCCGCCTGCGTCTCAGCCGGTCCGCGGTGGATGCCATCTTGGCTCGCGCCTCCGAGCTCACCGGGGCTGCTGGACCGCAGGTCGACGCCTTTGCGGCCGCGGCCGCGGCTTGGTCGGCCCGAGTCCCCGAGTCCGCCTCGGTCAAGCCGGGTCGGATTCTCTGACCGTTTTCCGCATTGCCAAGGGCGGGGAGGGTTAACACAACCAACCCTTCACACGTTCCATTCCCATGTCCCTTCAAGGCAATCTCCTCGTCGCCCAGAGCGGCGGCCCCACCCCGGTCATCAACGCCTCCCTCGCCGGCGTCCTCTCCGAGGCCCTCAACCATGAGGACACCATCCCCGAGATCTTCGGCGGCCTCAACGGCATCCATGGCGTCCTCAAGGAGGAGCTCATCGACCTCGCCGCCGAGTCGCAGCTGACGGTCCGCGCCCTGCGTCACACCCCTGGCGCCGCCCTCGGCACCTGCCGCTACAAGGTGAAGAAGCAGGCCGACTTCGACCGCATCCTGCAGGTCTTCGAGGCGCACAACATCCGCTATTTCCACTACATCGGCGGCAATGACTCCCAGGACACCGCCGCGAAGATCGATGCGCTCGCCAAGGAGCGCGGCTACGACCTCCGCGTCATCGGCGTGCCCAAGACCATCGACAACGACCTGCCCCTCACCGACCACTGCCCCGGTTACGGCTCGGTCGCCAAGTACATCGCCACCACGGTGCGCGAGATGTCCCTCGACAACGCGGCGATGGGTCAGAACGACTTCGTCTCAATCCTCGAGGTCATGGGTCGCAACGCCGGCTGGCTCGCCGCCTCGTCCGTCCTCGCCCGTCGCAAGGACCGCGCCACCAGCGATGCTCCCCACATCGTCCTCCTCCCCGAGGTGCCCTTCAACGCCGATGCCTTCGTCAACCGCGTCCTCGAGGTCCTGAAGTCCAACCCTCACTGCTTCGTCGTCGTCTCCGAGGGCGTGCAGGACGAGGCGGGCAACTACCTCGGCGCCGACACCACCAGCACGGATGCCTTCGGCCACGCCGTTCTCGGCGGAGCCGGCGAGCACCTCCGCACCCTCGTCGAGCAGCGCATCGATGGCGTGAAGGCCCGCTCGGCCAAGCTCGGCATCGCCCAGCGCGCCGCCTCCCATTCCGCCTCCCTCACGGACGTCGACGAGGCCTTCCTCTGCGGGCAGGCCGCGGTCAAGGCCGCCCTCGCCGGTGAGTCCGGTCAGATGGTGGTTCTCGCCCGTGTCGAGGGTAAGGATCATTACGCGGTCAAGACCGCCCTGGCTCCCCTCGGCGAGATTGCCAACGGCGTGAAGGCCTTCCCGGCCAATTGGATCGGCTCGGATCGGATGTCCATCGAGCTGCCTTTCATCAAGTACGCCGCCCCCCTCATCCAGGGCGAGATTCAGCTCCCCTATGAGAACGGCCTTCCTCGCTATGCGCAGCTCGCTGCCATCCGCGTGAAGCGCCATCTTGAGGCATTTGCGGGCTAATCCCCCTTCTTTTTGGGTTTTGGAGCCTCCCGATTTCGGGAGGTTTTTCCGTTGCAGGTCGGGCTCGCTCGCAGACAATAATTACCCCACCCCATGAGGCCCTACCTGTTCATCGGGATTTCCCTCGTCTTTGCCTCGCAGTGTTTCGCTGCGATGCAGAAGGGCGTGATTGAGGTCACCGCCGTCAAGGGACCTTCCAATCTGATAAACGCAAAGCAACAGAAGGCCCCGCTCACGCGCGGACTTGCCTTCCAAGAAGGCAATCGGGTTGAGACGCTGGAGAAGTCTGTTGCCGAGTTGGTTCTCTCCAATGGATCCACGCTTTCCGTGAATCCCGGCACCCTGATGGAGGTCAAGACCTTCAGCCAAGTCTCCTCGCCGCTCATCGTCCCCGGCAAGTTCGCCCAGCTCTCCGCCGAGCCCAGCGCCTCCATCGTGCAGATCGAGGTTTACCGGGGCAAGATCGACGGGGAGGTTCGCAAGCTCAATCCCAACACGCAGTACACGATCAAGACGCCCGTGGGTGTCGTCCGTGTCCGGGGCACCGTCCTCTCGGTCGCCTATGTCGAGGGTCGGGATGGTAAGGGGCGCATGCAGGTCACCTGCACCAGCGGCACCGTCTGGGTTCGTTCCAACGAGGGCAACGCCAGTTCGATTGTCGGCGCCGGCGAGGTGACCGAGGTCGTGGGCACGCCTGACAATGTCGCCGTCATGCCGGCCGAGCCGGCGGACATGAACAGCGACGGCATTCCCGATGTGCCGGTTGACTCCGACGGAGATGGCAAGGCCGACGGCGTGGATGTCGATGGCGACGGCAAAATCGACAATCTAGTTTCCACCCGTCCCGATGGACGTCTCGATGGCATCGACACCAACGGTGACGGTGTTGCCGACAGCAAAATCGATATCGATGGCGATGGCATCCCTGAGATTGCCATCGACGCAAACGGCGATGGCCTCCCTGAGGCTGTCGTCTCTGAGGATGAGGTCGCGCGGGAAGACGCCTATGTGGCCACCCCACTGACTTACCCTGTCGTCCTCAATGGCAACGGCGAGCCCATTACCATTAAGCCCGCGACCGGAGATCTGCCACCCCCCCCTCCGCCCCCGCCTCCTCCGCCTCCTCCTGACCCCACCCCCGACCCGACGATCGACAAGATTGTCGAGAAGGAGACCCAGGAGCCCGTCTCGCCGAGCGGAGGTTGAGTTGGTTCGCTTGGGCTTGCCCTCCCGCCTCGGTTTCGCGGCAATGGTGAGGTGCCCCGACTCTCCTCCATTCGAGGTTGTCTGATCACCTTCGAGGGTGGTGAGGGTGCTGGCAAATCCACGCAGATTGCCCGACTCTGCGAAAGGCTCGTCGGCGATGCCGGCCTGTCACCCGGGGATGTCGTGCGCGTACGTGAGCCAGGCGGCACGACTATGGGCGAGGGCATTCGCGAGCTTCTCAAGCGTCCCGGCGCCTCGATTGCGCCGGAGGCCGAGATGCTGCTCTTCGCCGCTTGCCGTGCGCAGTTGGTATCGGAGGTCATCGCCCCTGCCTTGCGTTCGGGCAAGGTGGTGGTCTGCGATCGCTTCGCCGACTCGACCGTGGCCTATCAGGAGGGCGGCAGGGCGCTGCCTTCCGGCGCTGTCCGCTCGGCCAATGCGCTGGCATGCCAAGGACTCCGACCTGCCCTGACAATCCTTCTCGACCTGCCACCGGAGGTCGGCTTGGCCCGTGCCTCCGACCGCGACCATGGCCGGCCCGACAGGCTCGAGGCGCTTGATCTGGCGTTCCATCAGCGCGTCCGCGACACCTACCTGTCGCTTGCGGCCGCAGAGCCAGGGCGGTTCTTGGTTCTCGATGCCACCCTTAATCCCGCGTCGATGGCCGACGCCATCTGGCATGAAGTCAGCCGCCGCTTCAGCTGAGGAGAGCCGTGGCTCCTCCGCCGCCTTGGTCCGCGCGGCGCGCGAGGGGCGTCTCCCGCATTCCATCCTGCTGCACGGCGGGGATATCGCGAGCTTGCGCCGCGCAGCGATGGAGACGGCTGCGCTCCAGCTTGCCGTGCGCGACGCCGCCGGGCACATCGATCTGCGCGAGCTGCGGCCTTCCGGCAAGATGCGCTTCATCCGTATCGAGCACACCCTGGAGGTCGTCCGCTTCGCCAACATGTCCTCACACTCCGGTCGCAAGGCCGTGGTCGTGCACGAGGCGGACCGCATGAACGAGGAGTCGGCCAATGCCTTCCTAAAGACGCTCGAGGAACCGCCGGCGGGCACAGGCATTATCCTCTATACCCTGCACCCCTACCGCATCCTGCCGACGATCCTCAGCCGGTGCATGCGCTTTGGTATCGCAGGTGCCCCAACCGGCATCACGGAGCCGACCTGGAGGGATTGGTCGGCAGATTTTTCGCGCCTGCTCACCTCGGTTGTCTCTCCTGCGCGGCCGACTCTCGCCGTGGTCTCGACCTATGGTCTCCTCGCGCGATTCGAGTCCGTGCACAAGCAGCTCGTGGAACGCGCGTTGGCCGCCGACCCGATGCCAGACTTCGCCGATATCGAGGACCCTGATGAACGGGAGGACCTCCAGGCGGCCCATACGAGCCGGATTGAGCGCACGGTGCGCTCGGAGATGCTCGCCGAGATGCAGGATGCGTTGCGCCGTTTCGCCCGGGAGGCTCCCGTCCGCGCCCGCGCTGTCACCGACGCTCTCGCCGCGCTCGAGGAGGCTTCGCATCGGGCCCATCGGCTCAACGTACAGCCATTGCTCGCGGTCGAGGCAGCCATGCTTGTCCTGCTCCGCGCGCTGGCGCGCTCCGCGCAGACATAATCCTCCCGCGGCCTCGCTCTCTGACGACCCCTGCCTTTCATGCGCCTCCTTATTCTGTCTGTCCTGCCCGCCTTGCTTCTGGCTGAAGAGGGGCGCCGTCGTCCAGAAGTGGAGGCGGCGATTGCCCGGATGGCCTCGACCATCGTGCGGATCGAGGTGATCTCCGAGGAGGGCGAGGCCGGACGCATGCGCCGCGACCATTCGGTCGGCTCCGGTTCCATCATCGACACGCAGGGGCATGTGTTGACCAACTACCATGTTGCTGGTCGCGGGGCCACGTTCCTCTGCCGGCTCGCCGACCGCGAGGAGGTCCCGGCCACCCTGGTCGGTGCCGATGCCATGACCGACCTCGCCGTCATCCGGTTGGATCTGTCCCGCCGGCGTTCGACCACTCCGCTGCCTGTCGCAACCTTCGCCGATTCCTCCAAGGTTCGCCCCGGGGACACGGTGCTCTCGATGGGTTGTCCTGCCGGACTCAACCAGTCAGTCACGCTCGGTATCGTTGCGAACGACCAGATGGTCATGACGCGCTTTGTCGGGGGGATGGACCTGGATGGTGAGTCGGTCGGCGACCTTGTCCGCTGGATCGGTCACGATGCGGTCATCTTCGGGGGTAATTCCGGCGGACCCCTCGTCGACGCCGAGGGTCGCATCGTCGGCGTGAACGAGATTGGGGTCGGAAGCCTCGGGGGTGCGATTCCCGCCAACACCGCGCGCGCGGTCGCCGAGGAGCTCATTCGCCACGGCAAGGTCGTGCGCAGCTGGACCGGAATCGAGGCGCGCCCCCTGCTCCGCAGCCAGGCCGGCAGCCGCGGCGTCCTGGTCGGTGCCGTGTTGCCCGTCTCCCCTGCCGAGCGTGCGGGAATCAAGTCCGGGGACATCCTTCTCTCCCTCGACGGCAAGCCGGTGCATGCGGACTGCGCCGAGCTCATGCCGGACTTTCACCGTGCCGAATGCGGCCTGCCCATCGGCAAGGAGGTGGCGGTGGATCTCCTGCGCGACGGAAAGGCGCTGACGCTCCGGCTGACGGCGCTGGAGCGCGAGCCGCGCGTGGCCCGCGAGGTCGCGCTCGCGACCTGGGGCACCACCCTGCGTGACCTCACGACGCTCTCGGCTCTCTCGCTGCGTCGCCCGGAGAAGTCCGGCGTGCTGGTCCATTCGCGTCGCGAGGGTGGACCAGCCGCCACGGCCAAGCCGGAGATTCTCGACGGCGACCTGATTGTGTCCGTGGCCGGTCACCCCATCACGAACCTTGCCGAGCTCCGCGCTCGGAGCAGGGAGGCGCTTGGCACATCCAGTGTGCCGGTTCCGGTCCTGATTGGCATCCGCCGGGGCGAGGCTGAGCTGCTCTCCGTTGCCCGGCTCGGTCCCGAACCCGATCCCGAGCCTGCCCCGCGTGTCGCCAAGGCCTGGGCGGGCCTGTCAACCCAGGTGCTGACTCCCGAGCTCGCGAAGGCCCTGGGTGTCAGCGCCCGTTCAGGGGTGCGCGTGACCCAGGTGCTCCCTGGTTCTGGTGCGGCCGACGCCGGCGTCAGGGTTGGCGATGTCATCCTCAAGCTCGACGGTAAGGTCGTCGCATCTCGCCGGCAGGAAGACGCCGAGGGCTTTGGCTCGACCCTGCGTGAATACCCTGTCGATGCCACGGTTGAGCTCGAGCTGCTCCGCGATGCCAAGCCGCTCACCCTCAAGATGGCCCTGCGTGAGCGCCCCGCTCCCGCCTCCGAGTTGCCCTCGGTTCGGGACCAGCGGCTCGGCTTCACCGCCCGCGCGCTCGGCTTTGATGACCGTGTTGATCGCGGCCTGCCCGAGGGCGCACAGGGCGCCGTGGTGACCAAGGTCGAGCGTTCGAGCTGGGCCGATCTGGCAGGTCTCAGGGCCTCGGACATCCTTGTCTCGGTCAACGCCAAGCCGGTCACCGACAATCTCTCCCTGCGGTCAGCACTCGACGGTTTGTTCAGCGAGCGCCCCCGCCACGTCGTCCTCCGCATCCAGCGGGGCGTCTCCGGCACCTTCCTCGAGTTCGAGCCCGACTGGGCCGCCCTCGAGGAGTCCTCCGTCAAGTGAATTTCACCATGAACACCACGCTCCGCCTCCTCCTGCCCTGTCTTCTCGCCCTTGGTTCGGCTTTGCCGGCCCACGCGGCCGACACACCCGCGCAGGTGACCGCCCGCGCCCTCCATCGCAGGCTCGGCGACGCTGTCGTCCTCGTTCGCGCGACGGTTGCCGTCACGGTGACACCCGGCGACCAGCCGGCGCAGACGCGCGATCGCACCTTCGAGCAACTCGGCACGGTTGTCTCGACCGACGGGCGCGTCCTGCTCTCGGCCACCTCCATCGACCCCGCCGCGGTCATGGACGGTCGTACGGTCAACACCCCGGCTGGCCCGATGAAGCTCGCCGCAACCTCGCAGGTGAAGGAGGCATTCATCGTGCTTGCTGACGGCACGGAGATTCCCGCGAAGGTCGTGCTCAAGGACAAGGACCTGAACCTTGCGCTCATCGCGCCTGTCGAGGCGGCCACCACCGCATTCGTGCCGGTCGATGTCGCCGCCTCCGACACCGTCGAGCCTGTCGATGAGGTGGTGGTGCTCGGCCGTATGGACAAGTCGCTCGACCGGGCGAGCAAGGTCGAGATCGACGCCGTGGCCGCCGTCACCACGAAGCCCCGCCCCTTCATCTCCATCCACGTCAATGCGACCGGGTGCCCGGTCTTCAGTGTTGCCGGCAAGTTTGTCGGACTCACCTCCGGTAAGATTGATGCTGCCGCTGACGGCGATGGCGAGGGGGTCAGCATGGAGCCTGTGGTCATCCCCGCCGCGACTGTGCAGAAGTTCCTTGCCCAGGCCGCAGCCAAGCCCGCGGCCAAGTGACGACCCCTGCGGACAGGCCCACGCAACCCTGGTGCCTTCCTCGGGGTTGAAAAGGCGATGGACGCATCCGAGATCGACCCCGACGAGGACGACCGGCGCCTGATGGCGTTGGTTGCGACGGGTGACGAGGATGCCCTTCGCATGATTGTGCATCGGCATCAGGGTCGGCTCATCGGCTTCCTCACCTCGCAGCTCGGCGCGCAGGCGGTCGCGGAGGAGCTCGCCCTCGAGGTCTTCGTGCGGCTCCACCGCGCCGCCCCGAGATGGCGTCCCGAGGCCAAACTCAGCACCTATCTCTTCCACATCGCGCACAACCTGATGCTGAACGAGCGCCGTCGCCGCGCCCGCAAGCCCACCTCTCCGATGGACTCGGCGCCCGAGCCCGGGGATGGCTCGCACGAGTCGCAACGGGCTGTCGCCGATATCCAGGAGGCCTTCCAGCGTGCCGCCGCGACCCTGCCCCCTGAGCAGCGCGCGGCCATCCTCCTGCTTGTGCAGCAGGACCTGTCCTACGAGGAGATTGGCAAGGTCATGGGGGTCTCGGTGGCTTCCGTTAAGACCTGGGTGCATCGTGCCCGACTCCAACTGCGCAAGGCGATGGGGGACGATTTCCGCGCCGTCTCCTGAAACCTTCCGCCCACACCGGGGTATTAATCGTAAGCCAACCTTCATGGACAACCAAGAGCCAGAGATCGAAAGCCCCCTCCGGGATGCGCTGCGTCGTGGCCGTTCGTTGCCCGTGCCGGGTTTCACCGAGCGCGCCCTGCAGGCGATTCGTCGGGATACGCGTCGCCGCCGTGTCATCCGTTGGACTGCTTTGTCCGCGCCCTTGGCGGGCTGCGCCGCCGCCTTGATCGTGCTCCTTGGCGTGCCTGATCCGGGGCAAACTCCGTCGGAACTCGACTTGGCCCAGCTTGCGTCCCTGCACGATGAGGTCACGGTGGCCACGCCCCAGCTCGACGATGCCGACGCGCTGGCCGCGCTTATCCTCGCCGATTCCTGAGGGCTGACCTCAGCGTCCCGCCTCGCGGAGAACTTGGGTGATGTCGGGCAGCCCGAGCACCCTACGCCCGTGCATGTCTCGCTCGAAGTAGGGATCGGTCTTGCGAACCAGGTCGAAAGGTTCCTCCGGAAGGTTGTCCTCGTCGAACTCCATCTCGTCGACCGCGTCGAGGTCATCGAGCACAAGGCTCATGCGACGTGGCTCGCCCTCGATAAGCTCCGCCGGGTTCGGTAGCCCCCCGGTTTTCGGCAGCTGCACGACGAGGCAGGGCATGGATTCGGTGCGGATACGCTCAAGGAAGCTGCTCAGCCATGCGTTGGGCACGGCGGCTCGCCCGACCAGCACGGCGGCGTCCGAGAAATGCAGGCAGGCCATGTACCAGTCGGTCAGCGCGGCCTGTTGGTGCAGCAGGGGCAGGTCGACCGTGCAGATGATGCGGGTGATCCTCCAGCCGGCCACCGGTGTCGCAGCGATGAGCGCCTCGAGTTGGTCGACCTGCGACCTGCGGCCGTCGCTCACCAGGATGGCGGCACGCTCATCTCCCGGAGCGGGGAGGGCCGCATGCGTCCCGTCCCACGACCAATGCGCCTCTCCTGCTGTCGCACCGTGGGTGATGACGCGGATGCTATCGCCGGCCGGCCAGGCGAACTTGGCCAAATCGGCCGCCACTTCGGATCGTCCTGAGCCAGCGGATCCGATGACCAGGCAGAGGTCCTTCATCGCGCGCGGCCGCACTTGCCGAAAGGCGCGTTCTGGGCGCGGTCCCGCATCCAGTGGTCAGCGAGCACGAGTGCCGTCATCGCCTCGACAATCGGCACGGCGCGGGGTAGCACGCAGGGGTCATGGCGCCCGCGGGCCGAGAGCTCGGTTTCCTTGCCGTTGCGGTCG
This sequence comes from Opitutales bacterium, assembly GCA_049419705.1. GTDB lineage: Bacteria > Verrucomicrobiota > Verrucomicrobiia > Opitutales > UBA953 > UBA8828. The sequence continues at coordinate 17,347 of JBMSKH010000019.1, read as the reverse complement.
ACGGTGCGCTGAGGGCGGAGCACGGTGGCGGTCGGCTTGAAGGCGACGCGGAAATGAATGTCCTCACCGTTGGAGATGCCGCCTTGGATGCCTCCCGAACGGTTTGTCGCGGTGCGGATGCGCCCGCCCTTGCGCACGAAGGCGTCGTTGTGCTGGCTGCCGCGTAGCAGGGTGCCGGCGAATCCGCTGCCGATTTCGAACCCCTTGGTCGCGGGCAGGGAGAGCATTGCCTTGGCCAGGTCAGCCTCGAGCCGGTCGAAGACGGGCTCGCCCAGACCGGGTGGCACGCCGCGGATGACGCAGCGGATGACGCCGCCGACGGAGTCCCCCTCGGAACGCGCCGTCCGAATGAGCGTCTCGATGCGCGCGGCGGTGGCAGGGTGGGGGCATCGGCTCGGGCTGGCCTCGATGGCCTTGGCGCTCGGAAGTTTCGCGGGCTCGGGCATGCGTATGTCTTGGACGCTCTCGACCCAGGCGATGATCTCGGCGCCGCAGGCATGGCGCAGCACGGTCTTGGCGACAGCACCCGCAGCCACGCGTGCCGCGGTTTCGCGCGCCGAGGCGCGCCCTCCACCCTCCACCGCGCGGATGCCATACTTGGCATCATAGGTGTAGTCGGCGTGTGACGGGCGATAGGCCTTGCGCATCTCCGTGTAGGCCGAGGGTCGCTGGTCGGTGTTGCGGATGAGCAGTGCGATGGGGCTACCCAAGGTCAGGCCGTCGGCGGACAGTCCGGAGAGCACCTCGACCGCGTCCTCCTCCTTGCGTGGCGTGGTCAAGTCGCTCTGTCCTGGGCGGCGCCGCGCCATCTCGCGCCGGATGAATGCCGGGTCGAGTGGTACGCGCGGCGGGCAACCATCGATGACCACTCCGATGCCCGCCCCATGGCTTTCGCCGAAGGTCGAGATCCTGAAGAGATGTCCGTGGATGTTGCCCATAGAGAAAATGTCAGTCAGAAAAAACGCCGCCAGGCTTAGGGCCGGGCGGCGTCGTTCGGAACCGTCGGGCCTGCTTAGCGGCCGAGGTTCTGGGTGATGCGGTGAACGATCTGCTGGCTCTGCTGGCAGTTGCCGAGCAGACCCCAGCGGACGGTGACCTCGGTGCAGTCGGCGCCGGTGACGGCGTCGGTCGCGCGGGCGATCTTCACCGTGACGCGCACGTCGCCGATGGCGCGGGCGAAGACGGTGACGCCGGAGAGCTCGCCCTCGGCGGAGCGATCTTCCTCGGTCTCGCCAACACGGCCGAGGATGTTGAGGTCGCGGGCTCCGTCTAGGGCGCGCTTGGTGGCGGCGAAGACAGTGGAGACGTCCGACTTGTAAGTGGTGGTGAGGCTGCCACCGGCATAGCTGGCGGAGCTGTTGTCAGGATTGTCCACGCCGACCGAGGTGGAGCAGCCGGTGAGGGCGAGGGCCGAGACGAGGGCGAGGGTGGGCAGGATGTGCTTCATGGTGAAGGGTGCGATAACCTGTTGAAAGCAGACCGAGAGGGCCTTGGCAAACGCAAATCTCGACGGCTTTCCTGCATGCCTAGGCTGATTGCGTAATTGGTAAACAACTACATGTGTGCGATCGCTGTCAGTGGCCCTGGCGACGACCAGAATGCGCCTTGGCAGCAGATTTTGTCAAAAGTTAGTAAAAGTAGCCCTATAGCCATATGTATCAATGAATTATGCAATATTTAAGTTTAATTTAGGGATCCTAGGACCTGTGAGTAACTTCCGGGGCTCTTTATGGGGCAAAATGCTTGACCAGTGGGAGGTAGTGGGGGAAAGTGGGTCGAAAGGGGGAGCTTTCCCTCGGTTTCGGCTATGTCGCAATCCAATCACAGTCACAACGCGCTCTTTACCGGCCTCCATACGGGCAAGGTGGACGAGAAGAACCGTGTGACCATTCCCGCTGCCTGGCGCTCCGATGAGCTCGAGAAGCAGGTGTACCTCGCGGTCTTTCATCCTGCGGTCGGCTCCGTGATTGTCTTTCCGCCGGCCATGGTCGCGCGCATCGCCGAGGCTGCCCGTCAGGTTGCGATCAGCGACCCCGCGAAGGTGGATGCAATGACGACGCTGGGTGAGAACAGCATCGAGGTCAGCTGTGACCGCGCCGGACGCATCACGCTCAATGACCGCATCGTGGCCCAGGCGAATCTCGGTCGCGAGGTCACCTTCAGCGGTGCGTTCACCACCTTCCACATCCGCGGGCAGAACCCGCCCCGCCCCGATCGCGACTCGCCGCAGACGCGTGCCATCCTCGAGGCCCTGCGCCAACTGGGACTTTGAGACTGTATCCGGAATCTATTTACACTACTCACAGCTTGTTCACAGCCACCGTCCACGCCCCCGTCCTGCTCGAGGAAACGCTCGCGCTGCTCGCGCCGCGCGACGGCGGCGTGTATCTCGACTGCACCTTTGGCGGCGGCGGGCACACTGCAGCGCTTCTGTCGCGCGCGCCCGGAGCGAAGGTCGCTGCGCTTGACCAGGATCCCGAGGCGGCGCCCCGGGCGAGCGAACTCGGCGCGCGCAGCGGTGGCCGGCTGACGTTTTACCCAATCAATTTTCGCCACCTTGACCGCGTCCCGGGGCCATTCGACGGTGTGTTGATGGACATAGGGGTGTCCTCCCACCAGCTCGATACCCCGGGACGCGGTTTCTCCTTCCGGCATGATGCGCCAGCCGACATGCGCATGGACACCACGCGCGGTCGGCCCGCCTCCGAGTTTCTCGAGAGCGGTGGGCGCGCGGAGATCGAGCAGGCCATCCGCGACCACGGCGAGGAGCCCCGCTGGCGCCGCGTGGTTGAGGCCATCCTTGCCGCGCGTGGCACCGGTCGCCTCGCCCGCACGGCCTCGCTTGCCGAGCTCATTGCCGAGGCCGCCCCGCCGCCGCCCGGTCCTCGTGGCATCCATCCCGCCACGCGCTCCTTCCAAGGTATCCGCATCGCGGTCAACGATGAGCTCGGCGCACTCGCCGAGGCTTTGCCCAAGGCCTTCGCCGCGCTTCGCGACGGGGGTGTGCTTGCGGTCATTGCCTTCCACTCGCTTGAGGACCGAATGGTGAAGCGTTACTTCAACGAGGTCTGCGGACGTCCCATTGATCGTGACGACGCCCGGCCGCAGGACCTTCGAGTCGCGCACGCCGAGTTGCTCACGCGTCGTCCTGTCTCGGCTGGTGAGCAGGAAATCCAGGCCAACCCGCGCAGCCGTTCCGCCCGGCTCCGTGCCATCCGGAGGGTCGCCCGATGAACCCCCTGCGAGCCTGGGCCGCCTTTTTCGTCTGCGCCACTGTGGCTGCCAGCGTCTACGGAATCGTCGCGGTGATGAAGGTGCGTATGCAGGTCGATGAGGTTGGCCAGCACGTGCGCCGACTGGAACGTACCACCGAGGAGCGCCGCAAGGAGCTCGGCTATATCGAGCGTGAGCGCAGCAAAGCGCAGGACGTCCTACAACTGGAGCGCAGGGTCGGCGATGACCTTCGGCCGCCCGAGCCCACTCAGGTGATTTGGGTGCGCGCCTCCCTGGTGCGCCCCGCGGTTGGGCCGATTCAGAATCCCCGTCTTGCCGCGCTCGACAGCGCTTACCGTGAACCGTCAGGGCAGGGGGGCGGGACGAGCCGATGAGCCTGCCTCACGCCAGGCGTTTCCCCTTTCGCGCCTTGGTGTGCCTGGTGTCGGTCGGCTTCGCGGCGCTTCTCTGGAAACTGGTCCAGCTCCATGCCATCGACGGTCCCCGGCTCCGCGCGCGTGCCATCGAGGCTCGTCGCGAGGTGACGGAGCGTCCGAGCCGCCGCGGTGAGATTCGCGATCGGCAGGGCAACCTGCTCGCTGCCTCCGACACCGTCTGGGATGTCGGCTTGGATCCTCATTGTCTGCTTCCGGAGGACCGCGTGAGGGCAGCCGAGGTGGCTCGCGTCCTCGGCGTGTCCGGTTCCGAGGTGCTGCGAGCGATGGACGAGCGTAGCCAATGGCGCGAGTCCGCCGCCGATGGGACACGCCAAGCCGTGCGCTGGATCGTGCTGAGCAAGGGTGTCGATGAGACGCGCAAGCGCGCGGTCGACGCGCTGCGCATCAAGGCGCTCTACTGTCAGGAGAGGTTCCACCGCACCTATACCCAGGGCTCGCTCGCCGCCCATGTCATCGGCTACATCAACCAGGAGGGCGTCCCCATGTCCGGCGTGGAGAGGTCATTCGACGCGCTTCTCCGCGGCCAGGATGGCTGGATCGAGTCCGAGCGTGACGGACGCCGCCGCGAGGTGGTTGCCCGCCGCCTGCGCGACGTGCCCGCCGTTGACGGGCAGACACTCGAGCTCACCATCGATTCCGTCATCCAGAGCGCCTGCGAGGAGGCGCTGGCCAAGATCGCCGCGGAGAGCCAGCCCAAGGGCGCAGTCGCCATCGTCAGCGAGCCGCGCACGGGTCGCATCCTCGCGCTCGCATGCTGGCCGACCTACGACCTGAACCGGTTCTGGGACCGCAAGGCGGCCCCGATGGATGCCCAGCGCAACCGTGCGCTCGCCGATATCTATGAGCCGGGCTCCGTCTTCAAGATTGTGAGTGTCGCCGGCGCGCTGCAGGCGGGACTTGTCACGCCCGATTCGGTCTACGATTGCTCGCTCAACAGTGTTCCCTACCGGGGGAGAATGGTTCCGATGCCGGCTGATTCCCACAGCATGGGGTCGGCTCCCTTGCGCCGGATTGTCTGGGAATCATCGAATCGCGGGACGGTGCAGATTGGCATGCGTTACGCCGAGTCGCTCGGTGAGGAGCGCTTTGTCGACCTCATTCGTGGCTTTGGTTTCGGCGCGGAGACAGGGTTGGCCTGCAGCGGTGGCGAGGTTCGCGGCCTGCTGACGCCGTCCTCCCGCTGGGACGGCTTGACCGTCTCCCGCATCCCCATGGGGCACTCGGTCAGTGTCACGCCCATCCAGATGCATCTGGCGATGTCGGCAATCGCCGCCGACGGGTTGCTCATGCGGCCGTTGATTGTCGGCCGCGTGCTCAACGCCGATGGTTCCGTCTCGGTGGAGTTCGCGCCGCGTGCGCGCGGACGCGCCGTCTCTGCCGCCGCCGCGCGGCAGCTCGCGGACATGCTGCGAGGCGTCTGCTCGGAGCAAGGCACGGCCGAGTCAGCGCAAATCGAGGGCTATGACGTGGCGGGCAAGACCGGCACAACCCAGAAGCTCGTCGACGGTCGTTACTCGAGCGCACACCACGTCGCCTCGTTCTCGGGCTTCTTCCCCGCCGGGGACCCGCGTGTCGCCATCACCGTGGTGATTGACGAGCCGAATATCTCAGGCGTGGCTTACGGCGGCAAGGTCTCCGCCCCGATCTTCAAGCAACTGGCCGAGCGCTGCATTCGGCGCTTGGAAATACCCCCCGTGTCGGCCCGCCCGGGCCGCGCCCTCGCCGAACGATGAGCGCCGCCCATGCCAGCGCCGAGCACGCCTCCCTGGGCATCTTGTTGCAGGGGATTCCGGTGCTCGGTCGATCCGGGAACTGGAGCCATCGCATCACGTCCATCGTGACCGATAGTCGCCGCATCGTGCCCGGGGCCCTGTTCTTTGCCATCGACGGTATCAGGTCGCAGGGCCACGCCTTCGTCGACGAGGCGGTCGCGCGCGGCGCCGCCGCCATCATCTCGGGCCACCCGGTCGAGGGCATTCCCGGTGCCGATGCCGCGCAAGTTGAGTCGCCACGCCGCGTCCTCGCGGAGGTCGCCCGTCGCTTCCAAGGCCATCCTGAATCCGGCCTGCGCCTCGCCGGGGTCACGGGCACCAACGGCAAGACCACCGTCACGACGCTGCTCCGTCACCTCCTTGAGCACGCCGAATGTCGTCCATGGGGTCTGGTCGGTACCGTCCGTTACCACCTCGGGTCGCGTTCCATCCCCTCCTACAAGACCACGCCGGACGCCGCCGATCTTGCCGCCTTCTTTAGGCAGATGGCCGATGCGGGCTGCGCCGGCGCCTGCCTGGAGGTCAGCTCGCACGCGCTCGTCCAGGAGCGGGTGCACGGATACCACTTCGCCGTCGCCGCCTTCACCAATCTCACTCGCGATCACATCGACTACCACGGTGATCTCCCGAGCTACCTGCGAGCCAAGGGCCGCCTGTTTGACGGCTCACAGGGCGTGAGGCCCCTTGCGGTTGTGGTTAATGCCGATGACCCCGCATCCGCCGAGATTGCCGCGCTCGCGGCACCCTCGCCGGTGCTGACCTTCGGGCTGGGCGGATCGGTCGACCTGTCTGCCGAGTCGTTGGCCATGACGCTCGATGGCGCCTCCTTCAGCGTGCGATGGAAGGGTCGGACTGCGCCCTTTGTCTCCGGACTGCCCGGTGCGTACAATGTGTCCAACGTGCTCTGCGCCCTGGCCTGCGCCGCCGCGCTCGGTCACGACCCGCTCGCGCTGGCCCCGGCTCTCGCCTCCTTCTCGGGGGTTGCCGGCCGGATGGAGCGCGTCGAGGCCGGCCAGGACTTCCCCGTCTTCGTCGACTACGCGCACACCGACGACGCCCTCCGCAACGCCCTCGGCATGCTGCGTTCGATCACGCCCGGCCGCGTCCTCTGTGTCTTCGGCTGCGGTGGCAACCGCGACCGCGGCAAGCGTCCCGCCATGACGCGGGCGGTCTCTGGTCTTGCGCATCATGCTTGGGCCACCGCGGACAACCCCCGCCGCGAGTCGCTCGAGGCCATCTTCTCCGACATGCGGCCGGGTGCCGACGGACCTGGACGCGTCGACTTCATTCCCGATCGCCGCGAGGCTATCGCCCGCGCCTGTGCCGAGGCGCGGCCGGGCGATTGCGTGCTCGTCGCAGGCAAGGGACACGAGACAACCCAGGAGTTCGCCGAGACCGTGGTGCCGTTTGACGACCGGCAGGTTGCCCGCGACGTGCTTCGAAACCTCCAGCTACGCCGTGCCTGAGATGCCCAACTTCGTTCCCAGCGCTCTCGCCACCTGGTCTGACGGACGATGGGAGGGTCATGTCCCGGTGACCGTGGCCGGGTTCGGCAACGACACCCGCCAGCTGGGCGCGGGTGAGGCCTTCGTCGCATTGCGCACGCCGCGTCGTGACGGCCATGATTTCCTCGGCGATGCCCGCGCGCGCGGAGCCTCCTGCGCGGTTGTCTCTAGGAGGGTCGCCGACCCGCTCCCGCAACTCGTTGTCGACGACACCCTCGCGGGACTGCAGCGCATCGCCGCAGCCTGGCGCCAGACGCTGCGCATGCCCGTGGTGGGAGTCACCGGCAGCGTCGGCAAGACTTCCGCCAAGGAGATGCTGCGCGCCGCGCTCCGTCCGCGCGTGCATGCCACCCATGCTAATTTGAACAACACCCTCGGAGTGCCGCTCACGCTGCTGCGCGCCGACCCAGCGCTCCACGATGCGGCGGTGGTCGAGGTTGGGATGAGCGAGCCAGGGGAGTTGCGCGCCTCGGCACGCGTGCTCGCTCCCGACGTTGCCGTTGTCACCCGAGTCAGTGCCGCACACCTTGCCGGGGTCGGGACATTGGCGGCCATCGCGCGTGAGAAGTCGGAACTGGTTCGCGCGCTGTCTCCCGCGGGAGAGGCCTTCCTGCACGCCGCGACCTTGGCACATGGCGCCTTCGCTGATCTCTTGCCGGTCTGCGTCGCGCTTTGTGGCGAGGAGGAGTCCGCACCCGTCGGTGTCCGGCGCATCGCCCGCATGCGGCTCGATGCGGCGGATGGCGGATGGCTGCTCCAGCTGGTCGATCCGGAGTTGGGCCAACTTGGCCTGGACCTCGGACCAATCTCGCGTGGTCAGGCCGACAACGCGGCGCTCGCCGCCCTCGCCGCGCTGCGCGCTGGTGCCAAGCCGGATAGGGTGAGGACTGCGCTCGCCTCTTGGCGACCTCTTGCCGGCCGAGGTTCGGTTCACCTTGTCGGCGGACGCCCGCTTTACGTCGATTGCTACAACGCCAGTCCGGCTTCTCTGGCCGATGCCGCGGATGCCTTCGTCCGCCAGACGCGCGGGCCTCGCCTCTTCGTCATCGGCGGCATGGCCGAGTTGGGCGTGGAGTCCGAGCGGATTCACCGCGAGGCTGGTCGCTTGCTCCCGCTGGGCCCCGGAGACAGCGTGATTGGTTTCGGTGGAGACGCACGCGCCCTCGCCCAGGCCTGTGGCGGTCGCTCCCTCGACGATATCGTTGCGGTCGCGGATGCCATCGCCCGGCACTCCGGACCCGTTCTCATCAAGGGCAGTCGGTCGCATGCGCTTGAGCGCGCCTTGCCGTCACCGCTGCGCGAAACCCTCGACTTCCACTGAGATGCTGCACCGCCTGAGCGAGCTCGAGAATCTCTGGGGACCTTTCCGCCTCTTCGACTACCTGTCGGTCAGGATGATCCTGGCGTTCGTCAGCGCGATGCTCATCGGGCTGATTCTCTCGGGATCCATTCTCCGCCGGCTCGCCCGCCTCCGTCAGCCTGAGCGTGACGCCCGCCTGATGGGCGACCTTGCCAAGCAAGGTGGCAAGGTGCCGACCATGGGTGGGTTGCTTATTGCGGCGGCCATGCTGCCTTCGGTGCTTCTTTGGGCCCGTTGCAACCTACTGGTTGCGGCCGCCCTGGTCGCCCTCGTCGGCATGGGCGCCATCGGCTGGTACGACGACTGGCTCAAGGTGCGTCATGGCAACGCGGACGGGGTCTCGGCTCGCGCGAAGCTCGCGGGTCAGTTCCTCGTGGCCGCGCTGGCCTTCGGCGTTCTCCTGGCAGACCCGGAGATGCGGCGCCTGATGTCGGAGGTCTGGGTTCCCGTGCTCAAGCAGCCAATCTGGGGACCTGGCGTGCTCGGTCTGCCGTTCCCGGTCGTGCTCGCCGCCGCCGGAACCTTCTTCTGCCTCGTGGCAGTCGGCTCGTCGAATGCTGTCAATCTCACCGACGGGCTGGACGGACTCGCCATCGGATGCGTGCTCGTCACGACCCTGGTGCTCGGTGTCGTCGCTTACCTCGTCGGCGATGTGCGTCACGCGGAGTACCTTCAGATCCGGCATGTCACCGGTGCCGGCGAGCTCGGTGTGCTCTGCTGCGCCCTCGCAGGCGGATCGCTCGTCTTCCTCTGGCACAACGCCGCCCCCGCCGATGTGTACATGGGCGACGTCGGGGCGCTGGGCATCGGCGGCTTCCTCGGAGCCGTCGCCTGCCTCATTCACCAGCCCTTCCTGCTGGCGATTGCCGGGGGTGTCTTTGTCATCGAGGCGGCCTCGGTCATCCTTCAGGTCGCCTATTTCAAGCGCACAGGCGGACGTCGGTTGTTCCTGATGACGCCGATCCACCATCATTTCCAGAAACTCGGCTGGCCCGCGACCAAGGTCGTGGTCCGTTTCTGGATTCTCTCCCTGCTCTGCGGGCTGCTTGGCCTGCTCTCCCTTAAGCTCCGATGATTGACCTTCCGGACATCCTGCTTCGCCGCCTCAGTCGCCCGGCTGCCATCCTGGGTGGCGGCGTCAGTGGCCGCGCCGTCGCCTCGGCGCTCGCGGCGGCGGGCAAGGAGGCGATCACCTACGATGAGCGCGGCGACCATGCCGTCTTCGGTCCGGCGCAGGCCGCCGGCCACGATTTGGTCATCGTGAGTCCGGGCTTCGCGCAGGCGCATCCTTGGCTGCTTGCGGCCCGTCGTGCCGGCTGCCTCTGCCTCGGTGAACTGGATTTCGGCGCGCTGCTCTGGGACGGCCCCGCCATCGCCGTCACCGGCACCAACGGCAAGACCACCCTGGTTGACTTCCTTGCCTTCGCCCACAAGCGCGCGGGCCAGAATGCCGTGGCTTGCGGCAATGTCGGCCTTCCGCTCACGGCGGTCGCGACCGGTTCCTCCGTCGCGGGTCTGCTTCCCGTGGTTGAGGTTAGCTCCTTCCAGTCGGAGGATCTCAGGCACTTCTCTCCCGAGGCCGTGCTCTGGACGAATTTCGACGAGGATCACCTGGATCGCCACGGCGACCTCGAGTCGTACTTCCGCGCCAAGCACAAGCTCGTCGAGCGACTGCTCCCTGCCGGACCGCTGGTCATCGGCGTCTCGGTGCTGGAACACGCCGAGCGGTTCGGCATCCAGTTGCCCCCGGATGCCATCGTCGCGCGACGCGAGGACGTCGAGAGATCGGTGCCCGCTGGCTCACCCTTCGACACCTGGCCGCAGCGCGAGAACTGGGCGCTGGCCGTCGCCTACTGGAAGGCCCGTGGCCTGCCGCGGGCTGCGCTCGACGAGGCCGCCCGCATTTTCCGACTCTCCCCGCATCGGCTCAGGAAGGTTGCGGAGGCGGGATTGGTCGAGTTCTGGAACGACTCCAAGGGCACCAACTTCCACGCGACGCTGGCCGCGCTCCGCGACTTCTCCTGCCCTGTGCGTTGGATTGGCGGAGGCAAGTGGAAGGGCGGAGATCTTCGCCGCTTCGCCGAGCGCCTTGCGCCCGGCATCGAGGCTGCATACCTCGTGGGAGAGACAGGTCCGGAGCTTCATGCCATTTTCCGTGACCTCGGGCGCACCAGTTTCGTCTTCGGCACGCTGGAAGAGGCCACCTTGGCTGCCTCGCGCGACGTGGCTGAGCGCACCGCGGTGCTGCTCAGTCCCGGATTCTCCAGCTTCGACATGTTCCGCGGCTATGCCGAGCGCGGGCTTGTCTTTGAGCGCGCGGCCCAGGGCCTTGCCCTCCGCGCCCGTTGAATTTCCACCAGGAATACCCACCCAGAAAACAACCCAACCCACACCCACCATGCGACCCATGCTCACCATCAGCGCCGTTGTGCTCCTGCACCTCGGTGTCATCGCCGTTCTCGTCGGCGTCAACGGCTGCCGGACCACCACCGGCTTCGAGAAGGACGGCGACCTCGGTGCCTATACCGGCGCCGCAGGCGTCCCCGCCGCCACCCCGGCCTACACGCCCGGAGTTCCCGTGGCCGGTTCCAGCGGTCTGAACGAGCCAGCCAAGCCCGGGGCCTCCAAGCCCGTCACCGCCCGCCCGGCCGTCGTCGCCGTTGGCAAGGGCAACACGCACACCGTCGCCGCTGGCGAGTCCCTCTGGGTCATCGCGCGTCGCGAAGGCGTCTCCCTCGATGCTCTCTGTGCCGCCAATGGTCTTGAGCGCAACGCCGTGTTGCGCGTCGGCCAGAAGGTGCTGATCCCCGATGGCTCGACGCCGCCTGCCGCACGTCCCGCTGGATCCACTGCGCCCGCGACCCCGGCCGCTCCCTCGCCTCTCGCCGCTCCCGCTGGCGGCTTCGGCGGCTTCGGTGGTGTTCCCGCGGCCCCTGCGCCCGATGCTCCGGCGGCGCCCGTCGCTCCTGCCGCCCCCAAGCCGGCTGAGCCCGCGCCCGCTTCCTCGCCACTCGCCGCCCCTGCGGGCGGTTTCGGTGGTTTCGGCGGCAGTTCCGCCGCGCCGACCGCTCCCGCCACGCGCTAATCCCCCCGCGCGAGAATGGTGTTCAAGGCCGAGCAGGGACGCGTGACCCAAGGGGTCCTCCGCGCCTCCCTGCTCGTGCCTTTCCTGGTCGCCGCGCTGGCGACATTCGGGTTGATCGCGCTTTACAGCGCGGGCTACTCGATGTCGCTGCGCGATCCGACCGCGGCGGTCAACCGCCAGCTCATCTACGTGCCGATTGCCGTCCTCTTCGGATGGGTCGCCTGGCGCGTTGACCTAGATGCACTCCGCAGGTTGCGGTGGTACGTCCTGATTGCGGTCGTCTTCCTTCTCCTGCTCGCACGCACGCCAGGCATCGGGCGCATGGTCAACGGCTCGTGGCGCTGGATTGATTTCGAATTCTTCCGGTTGCAACCATCCGACCTCGCCAAGGTCGCGCTGGTGCTGGTGCTCGCCCATCTCCTCGCTGAGATGCAGCGTCGTACACTTCCCTACCAAGGGCGCTTCTGGCAGCTCAGCTCACGCGCACCCTATGTGTTCACACCTCGGGGCTGGGCCGACTATCGCGACGGGTTCCTCCGGCCAGTTGGCGTCATCGCCCTCATCTGCGGCGGCATCGCCCTCGGTCCTGACTTGGGGACCATTGTTCTCTGCGGTGCCGTTGGCGGCTGCATGCTCTTCGTCTGCGGCGCACGCCCTGCCTACCTGTTGAGCGCGCTGCTCGTCGCACTGGCCGGGTTCATCTTCCTTGTTTTCAACTGGGGTAACCGCCTCCGTCGTTTCACCTCTTTCCTCGATCCCGAGGGACGTCAGGGAGATGAGGCGTACCAACTTTACCAGGGCATGCTTGCCTTCGCCTGCGGCGGAACGCTCGGAGTGGGTCCGGGCAACGGCCTGCAGCAACGCGCCTACCTGCCCGAGGCGCACACCGACTTCGTCTTCACCATTATCGGCGAGGAGTATGGGCTGTTCGCCACATCGATGATTGCCCTGGCCTATCTTGGCATATTCCTGCTCGTCGCGCGTGAGCTGCGTCGGTGCACCGATTTGTTCCGCTTCGCCCTGGCCCTCGGCTGCACCCTTTTCCTGACGTTGCAGGCCTTGGTCAACATGCTCGTGGTGACTGGGATGCTCCCGACCAAGGGCATCGCCTTGCCCTTCATCAGTTACGGTGGCACCAACCTTGTCGTTTCCGGCATCCTCATCGGTCTCATGCTCAATGCGCTCCGCGATGGCGGGCGTCCCGCGGTGAGGGCCGCAATCCAGGCGTGAGTCGTGTGCTGCTTGCCTGCGGAGGTACCGGCGGACACCTCGCGCCAGGTATCGCGCTTGCACAGCGCCTGCGGAGCAGGGGATCAGAGCCGCTGTTGCTCGTGAGCCGCAAGGTCGTCGACGCGCGGATGCTGGCGCGGTATCCCGAGCTTCGGTTCCGTGCGGGCCGCGGGCGCGGCTTTGGCCCGGGTTGGATCGATCGCCTGCTCTTCGCACCGTCGATGGTCATCGCCTTTCTCGATGCCTGCTGGGTTGTGGCGCGATTCCGTCCCGACGCCATCGCCTGCTTCGGCGGCTTCATGTCCGTTGGTCCGGCGCTTGCCTGCTGGCTCGTCGGTGTGCCTGTCCATCTGCACGAGGCCAACCTCCGTGCGGGCAAGGCGATCCGCGCCCTCGCCCCGCTCGCGACCACCATCCATGCCCCGCCGTCTGCCGGACTCTCCGGCCCTCGGGTCCGTCCGGGCGGTTTCCCGCTGCGCGCGGAGATGCGCGCCGTCGACCGGGCCGCCGCGCGCCAGGCACTCGGATTCCCCGCGGACGGTCGTCTCCTGCTTGTGGTCGGGGGTAGCCAGGGCGCCGCGGCCCTCAACCGATGGGCGGAGGGGTTTGCGCCTGAGCTCGCCTCGAGGGACTGTCATGTGCTCTGCCTGACGGGTCCCGGGGGCGTTGACCGGACCGACAGCCATGGCGCGCGCATCGCGCGCTACCTTCCGTTCTGCGACCGCATGGCCGAGGCCTATTCCGCGGCGGATCTCGCGATCAGTCGCGCGGGAGCCGGCACGCTGGCCGAGCTCGCCGCCTGCGGCACCCCTGCCGTGCTCGTGCCTTACCCGCGTGCGGCCGATGACCACCAGACTGCGAACGCCCGCGCGCGAGAGGCCGCGGGCTGCGCTGTCCTGGTGCGCGAGTCCGAACTCGACGCGCTCCGTGCGCTCACGCTTCGTCTTCTTTCCGATACCGAGGGGCTCGCCCGCATGCGCGCCGCCCTTGTGCAGGCACACAGGCTCAACCGATGGGAGGAGTTGGTCGACGCTATCGATGGCGTTTCGGCCAAGGAGGTTTCGGCATGAGCGCCCCGCGTACTGCCTGGTTGCTTGGTGCCTGCGGGATGGGCGTCGGGCCCCTTGCCATTTACCTAAAGGGAGAAGGCTGCGATGTCCGCGCTGCGGATGACTCGCCTGGGGGCCCGATGGGAGCCCAGTTGGCCGCCGCCGGCGTGCCCATGCTGACCGCGCTCGGCGTCGACAACTGGAAGCCCGAGGTCGTCGCGCATACCAGCGCGATCAAGCCCTCGCACCCGCTCCACCGACAGGCAACCGAGGCGGGCTGCCGAATCCTGCGCCGGGGTGAGTTACTCGCCGAGCGTGCTGCGTTTCGCCGCCTCATCGCCATCTGCGGTAGCCATGGAAAGACAACCACCTGCGGCATGGTCATCGCCGCGCTCGAGGCCGCCGGCGAGGATTTCGGTTACGTCCTTGGCGGGCTCTTTCGCGACGCCTCGACGCCACCGGCGAGGGCGACCGCAGGTTCTGATTGGCTGGTCGCGGAGGTGGACGAGAGCGATGGGACCATCGGCGGCTTCTCGCCCGAGATCACCGTGGCGGTCAACCTGGACTGGGATCATCCCGACTATTATCGTAGCGAGGCCGACCTCGAGCGAGTCTTCGCCGAACTCTTCCGTCGCACGCGCTCGCTAATTCTCATCCCGGCCGGAAACGCCAGGCTGGAGCGGCTTTGCCGTGATGTCTCCGCCCGCGTCCTCACGGTAGGGGAGGGCGGCGACTTCAGCCTCCGTCCGGTCGCTGCCGCTGCGGGCAGGTCGACGGTCGAGCTCGGCGGTCTTTGGCCCGAGGGCAAGTCCGACCTACCAGTAGCTGGCTCCTTCAACCGCGCCAACGCCGCGCTCGCCCTTGCGGTCGCCCAGCATGTCGCAGGACGGCTCGGAACCGAGCCGCTCGGCCGTTGGTCGGGTATTCGCCGCCGGCAGGACACCCTCTTCGAAGCCCCGGGCTTGCGCGTTCTCGCCGATTACGCGCACCACCCCACCGAGATCGCCGCCCTGCTTGCATTGCTGAGGGAGACGCACCTCGGTCGGCTCGTGGTTGTCTTCCAGCCGCACCGCCACACACGCACCCGACAGTACGCCGACGCATTCCGCGACGCCCTGGCCGTTGCCGACCAGGTCTTGCTGCTGCCAGTCTACGCGGCCGGCGAGTCCCCGCTCGAGGGGGGCAGCTCCGAGAGCATCATCGCTGGTGCGGATTCCGCGCGCTTCACGCTGGTCTCGGACCGGCATGCGTTGCCGGAACGCCTGGATCGGCTGGTCGTCGGCGCCGATACGGTCGTCGCCTTCGTTGGCGCGGGCGATATCGAGCGCGATGCCGCCGCCTATGCGCGCGCCTGCTGGAAGTCACCTGCACCGCGCCATGCACCGGTTGATTTCGGCTCCCGTGTCGCCCCGCATCTCTCGCCGCGCGCAGTTGTCCGGGCCCAGGAGCCTCTGTCGCGGCGAGTGACCCTGGGTGTCGGCGGCGCCGCGGCCTGGTATGCGGAGCCGGCTACGGTTGACGACTGTGTCGCGCTGCTGCGCGCTGCGGCCGAGTGCGACGTGCCCGTGTTTGCTCTTGGTCGAGGCTCCAACCTGCTCGTGCCCGACGAGGGCTACCGAGGTCTTGTCATCCACCTGAATGCGGAGCACTGGGGTTCCATTGAGCGGCTGGGAGGGCGTCGCCTCCGGGTCGGCGGCGGCGCGCGCCTGAAGGAACTCTGCGGTCTCGCCGCACGGGAGGGCCTGGCTGGGTTCGAGTTTCTCGAGGGTATACCTGGGACGCTCGGCGGCTCGCTTCGCATGAACGCGGGTGCGATGGGTGGCTGGATTTTTGATCGGGTCGAGTCCGTCGAGTGGCTCGGCCCCGATGGGCGAGTCCGTGCCTCCGGTCGAGCTGGATTCGAGGCGGGTTATCGCGATTGCCCGCAGCTGCACGGCTCCATTGTGCTCTCAGCCGTCCTGGTCGCGGAACGCGAGGCCTCGCCAGAGAGCATCCGCGCGACGATGGAGGAGATGGCGACGCGTCGTCGTGCCTCGCAACCCCGCGATCCCAGCGCCGGCTGCGTCTTCCGGAATCCGCCCGCGGACAAGGCGGGACGTCTCATCGAGCTCTCTGGGCTCAAAGGCGAGACGGAGGGCGGCGCCTGCGTCTCACCGGTACACGCCAACTTCATCGTCAACTCTGGTCAGGCCAGCGCGGCCGATGTCCTCGCCCTCCTGCGCCGCGTGCGCGGCGTGGTCAAGGCGGAGCGCGGGGTCGAGCTCGAGCCCGAGATTTTGGTGCTGGGTAAGGAATGGAGGGAATTGCTGTGAGTGCCCACGAACTGCTCGTGCTCTGTGGTGCGCTTTCCTCGGAGCGCGAGGTCTCCCTGCGCTCCGGCAGCGCCGTGGCCAAGGCTCTCCCGGGCTCGCGGTTGGTGGTGCTCGATGCGGATGCGCTGCCGGACTGGGTCGACGCCCGTCGCCACATCGTCATTCCGATGTTGCATGGCGGATGGGGTGAGGGAGGCGGGCTTCAGGGTGAGCTGGAGGCCCGCGGTGTCGCCTTCGCCGGTTCCGATGCCGCTGCCAGCCGGCTCTGCATGGACAAGGTCGCGACCAAGGCGCGCCTTCGCTCGGCCGGCTTGCCGGTCGCGGATGAAGTCGCGTTTGACGCCGTCGCGCCGCCGTCCGCCAGCGACGTCATCGCCCGTCTCGGCTCCTCCCTCTTCGTGAAGCCGGTTGACCAGGGAAGCAGCGTCGGTCTTCACCGCATCGAAGGATTGGCCGAGTTGGAACGCGTGCTGCGCTCGCTTGGCCGAGGGCGGTGGATGGCGGAGCCCCATCTCTCCGGCCGTGAGTTGACCGTCGGTCTCCTTGATGGGTCGGCCCTTGCGGTGGTCGAGATTCTCACCCCCGATGGTGTCTATGACTACCATAGCAAGTACGCGCCCGGCGGATCCCGTCATCTCGCGCCCGCGCCGCTGACCCCCGAACTCGCGGCCTCGGTTACGACCGCAGCCGAGGGGGCTTTCCGTGCCTGTGGTTGCCGTGACTTCGCCCGTGTCGACATCATCCTGTCATCCCGCGGCGATTTCCACATTCTCGAGGTCAACACGCTTCCCGGCATGACCGAGACCAGCTTGCTTCCCGATTGCGCCGCCTGCCGCGGCCTGAGCTATGCCGACCTTGCCGCGCGCCTGGTGCGCGGCGCACGCCTCCGTGCCGAGGCCCGTGTCCAATGAAGTTCCTCACCCCATTCCTGCTTCGCCTCCTCGGGCTTGAGCGCCGTGATGCCTACCGTGGTCCCGACGATCGCGATTGGCGCAAGCTCGTCCCCCAGGACGTCCAACGTGTGCCTGCCGGTGCCACTGGCCGTCGTCGTGCTGCCCGCTCCTGGCTCTCGGGAGGCGCCGTCGCTGGAATCTTTCTCTTGATGGTCGGTGTGGTCTGGCTCGCCCTCGACACCGAGGCCTCGCCGGGCTCGGCCGCGCCTGTCCGCTACCGCACGGACGGATTTCTGCCAGAGAGCTTCGCGCGGCAGGCGGTCAACCCCCCGGGCGAGTCTGGCGCTCGCGATGTCTCCGCCATTCGCCGCGCGCTCGAGAACGAGCCGCAGGTGCTGCTCGCCAAGGTGCGCAGGCTCGGCAACGGCACAATCGACATCGAGTTGCGCGAGCGTCTCGCGGTCGGCCGG
>JBMSKH010000018.1:0-38562 GCA_049419705.1 Opitutales bacterium | reverse complement strand
CGGGCGCCGGGCCTCGAGCGCGGCGAGGTGGGCGTCGGCCGCGGTGTCGACATGGGTGACGTCGACCTGGTTCTGCCCGTCGCCGATGATGGCGAGCCGTCCGGCGCGTGCCCGCGCGAGGATCCGGGGAAAGATATGCGGATCGCCGGGGCCCCAGATGAGATGGGGGCGCAGGGCGCAGGCGCTCAGCCCCTCCCGCGCCGCGGCTAGCACGCGGCGCTCGGCCTCGGCCTTGGTTCGCGCGTAGTGGCACAGCCAGTCTCGTCCGAGGGGCAGGGATTCATCGGCGCCGCGGAAGGGGCCGCGGTTGAAGACAACGCTCGGCGTGCTGGTGTGGACGAGGTGGGCGACGCCCTCGGCTCGGCAGGCGTCGATGACCGACTGGGTGCCCGCGATGTTGGCGCGCTCATACTCGGCGCTCGGACCCCAGACGCCTGCCTTGGCCGCCACGTGGAAGACCGCCTCGCACCCGCGCGCCGCTGCGCGCAGATGGTCCGGGTCGGCGATGTCGCCTGGCAGGAACTCGATGCCGCTCGCGGCTAGGTCGGGTTGCGCTGACCGACCGGTGGCGCGCACCCGCCATCCGCGCTGCAGGCAGCGCACGGCGATGGCTCGTCCGAGAAAGCCGCCGCCCCCGGTGATGAGCACCCGCGGCGCGCTCATCGCAGTCGGTCGCCGTCGCGGGCGAGTCCGCGCGCGTTCCATGCGCGCGTCACGGTGAGGCGGTGGATCTTGGCGTTGTGGCGCACGTCCACCGGCAGGGAGCGTTGGAAGACGACGGCCGCCACGCGTGCGGCAAGTGGGTTGATGGTCGCGTGATGGCGCAGATCCTCGGCGAGCACGCGCGCCTCGCGCGCATCCTCCGGCATGCGGCGCGGCTCGACCACGAGCACCGGGCGCTGGCGGCCGCGCGGCCCGACGCCGACCAGCGCGCAGCGGCGGACGTCGGGATGGTCCGCGAAGGCCGGCTCGACCGACTCGGTGGTGAGGACGCCCTCGGCGGTCTCGAGTTTCTCGGCGCGCCGCCCGTGGAACCAGAGCCGTCCGCGCGCATCGAGGGATCCGAGGTCGCCCATGCGGTGCCAAGTTCGGCCCTGCGTGTCCGTTGTCTTGGCCAAGGCGGTCGCCTCGGGATTGCGGTCGTAGGCCCGCGTCACGGTGGGTCCGGTGGCGAGGATTTCCCCGATCTCACCGGGCGCGCAAGCGGCGGCGTCCTCGAGTCGGTGGATGGGCCCCTCCACCTCGCGCACGACACGGATTTCGACGCCTGCGGCCGGGCGTCCCACGCAGGTGCCCGCGCCGCGCCGTGCCGCGGCGCCCGTCTCGGAGAGCACCTCGGATGATCGGATGGTGGTCACAGGCAGGCATTCGGTCGCACCGTAGGGTGTGTGGACGGTTGCGTTCGGCGCCACTCGCGCAAGTCGCGCGAGCAAACCCGGTGGCACGGGTGCTCCCGCGATTAGGATACGCTCGAGCGAGGGTAGCCCGAGGTTGCGCGCCTCGGCTGAGCGGGCAAGCAGGTCCCAGAGCGTCGGCGATCCGAAGCTGCTGGTGACGCGCTCGGCCCGGATGCACTCGATGAGGGGTGCCGGGTCGGCGGCGGCCGGTTGCGACGGATCCATCCACGGCGTCACCGTGGTCACGCCGAGGGCGGGATTGAAGAGCGCGAAGACGGGAAGCAACGGTAGGTCGACTTCGCCGCGGTTGATTCCGAAGGTGTTGCGCACAAGCGCGACCTGCGCGTCGAGCATCCCGTGGGTGTAGACCACGCCTTTCGGGGCTCCGGTTGAGCCGGAGGTGAAGAGGATCGCGGCGGTCTCGTCGGCCTCGCCGGGGTGAATCGGGCTGGGCAGGCGCGAACGCGCCGCGGCGAGCGAGCGCTCCCAGGCGCGGTCGCCGACGGTCACGCGGGTTCGCAGGCTGCCCCAAGCGCGCAGGGGTAGGCGGGAGAACAGCGTTGCCTTGCGGATGCCGACCAAGGCGCTGGGCTGGGTGCGGGCCACGCAGTTGAGCAGGGTGCGCAGGCCCATGCCGGGGTCGAGGGCAACGGGCACGCCGCCCGCCTTGAGCAGGCCGTACATCCCGATGATGAGGTCGTGTCCGGGGCGCAGGGCCAGGATCACGCGGTCGCCGGGTGCGATGCCGGCGGCGCGGAAGACCCGGGCGGCGGCGTCGCTCTCCGCATCGAGCTCGGCGAAGCTTGTCGTGTGGTAACCGAGTTGTCCGTCGGGTCCGAGCGAGACGGGTGACTTGACCGCGGTCGCATGGGGCTGCTCCTGGGCGAACTGCCGCAGGTGGCGGGCGACATTGTGCGAGCTGTCCGTCATGCGTTGTGCGGGCTCAACCTACGGATGGGCGTGTCATCCGTGCAAGCGGCTTCCCGCTTTGTCGGGCAATGAAAAGGCCCCGTTGCCGGGGCCTTTTGGAAGAGCCTGCGAGGGCTCAGTAGTCGGTCAGGGTGATCGCGCCCCAGAAGAGGGTGATGCGGTCTCCGCTGCTGGTGCGGCGGCTGTAGAGCTCATCGGTGCGGAGGGGGATCGTCGCGGAGTTGTTCGAGGCATACGAGCCGGGCTCGATGGTCACGATACCGAGGAAGTTGTGGGCACGCTCCAGGGTGACATTGCATCCGTGGTTGGGCGTGTCGTAGGTGGTGCAACCGACGAGGGTCGCGGCGAGAAGAAGCAGGGCGGAGGTCTTCATCGGTGGGGGAAGGGACTTTTATCCTTGTCCGTGCCCGGCTTGAGACAAGTCCGGAATCAGCCCCCTTGACCCAGCTTGAACCACAGTTCGAGCCATTCTGGGCCGCGGAAGAACCAGAGGGCGCCGGCCAAGGCTAGGCTAGGCACAAACGGGACCGAAGCGGGCCCCTCGACGCCTTTTAGGCGGGCACGAATCAGCCCTGGGAGGACGAGGAGCAGGCCGATGACCGAGCCCCCGAAGAGCGCGAAAAGGGCTCCTTGCCACCCGCCGAACGCGCCAATGCCGGCGCAGAGGATGATGTCGGCCTCACCCATGGCCTCGCGGCCGGCGAAGGCCGTGCCGATGGTCCGAACCCACCAGGTGGACGCAGTGCCGATGGCGATGCCGAGCAGGGAGGCCTGGGTCGCCACGAGTCGGTCGACGAGGGCGAGCTCGTGACCCTCGGCGCCATGAATCGAGGGTAACGCGATGGAGAGAAGCAGTCCGGAGACGACCAGCAGGAAGTTCGGCGCGTCGGGCACGAGCATCGACTCGATGTCGCAGGCGGCGAGCAGCAGGAGCAAGGGAAGCAGCACGGAGGCCGCGATTGCCGAATCCGTCGGTAGCCAGAGCCAGGCGGCGGCCAGGGCGGCGCCCCCAGCGAGTTCGAGCAGCGGGTAGCGGATGGATATCGGGGTTCCGCAACAGCGTGCCCGTCCGCGCAGGGCGAGCCAGCCAAGCAGGGGAACGTTCAGCCAGAAGGGAATGCGAGCTCCGCAGGCGCAGCTGGACGGCGGTGTCGCGATGGACAAGCCGCGCGGAATCCGGTGTGCGCAGACATTCAGGAACGAGCCGATGCACAGTCCGATGATACCTGCGACAAGCACGACCAAAGCCGGGTGCGAGAGGTGGAGTGCTTCGAGCGGGTGCATGCGGCGGTGAGGGGGTGGGGCCGTCGGGTCAGGCTTCGCCGAGGGCCTTTGCCATGGCGTGGATGGGAGGAAGGATACCCGTCCACGCCCGGAAGGCGAGGGCGCCCTGCCAGCGGAGCATGGGTCTGCCATCGCAGGCGCGTAGCTTGCGGGCGCGCGCCGCGACGACGAGTGCCGAGGGCGTCGCACCGTACGTTGCGTCGAAAACGAACATGTCGGACTTGAGAATTTCCGGTGGGATGGGCGAGGGGTCCTCCGGCTTGAGTCCCAGGGATGTGCAATTCACGACCACGGCACCGGCGGGCAGGGTGGGGTCGGCGAGCGGCGCATGGCGCACGCGAGGGTCGTTCAGGGCTTTGGCCAGCTCCTCCCGTCGGCTCTCGGTCCGATTGAGAATGAGCATCTCGCCGCAGCCGATGCGGAGGCAGGCGAAGGCGACGGCGCGGGCGGCTCCACCGGCGCCGAGCACCACAATCGGACGTTGCTCAGGCCCGCTGCCGGATTGCTCGCGCAGGGCCTCAGCGAAGCCGGCTCCATCGGTGTTCAGGGCGCGCCAGCCGCGCGCCACGGGCACGAGCGTATTCGTGGCACCGCAGTCGGCGGCGGTGAGGTCGGTTTCCTGCACGAGCCGCATGGCGGCGACCTTATGGGGTACGGTGAGATTGGCTCCCGCGCAGCCCATGAGCCGGAGGTGTTCGAGGGCCTTCGGTAGTTCCTCGGCGTGCACGAGTATGCGGCGGTAACGGCGTCCGCGCAGCGAAGGGTGGGTCGGCGCGAGCAGCGCGAGTGATGCCTGGTGCATCACCGGGCTGAGCGAGTGCGCGATGGGGTCTCCGAGCACGGCGAAGTCACCTGCTTGGAATCGACCGGCGGCCAGGTCGGCCGCGGTCAGGATGTCAGCGGCGGCCATGGCGGTTCTTACCCGAGAGGGCGGCGGCGAGATCGAGGAAGCACTGCGTGCGCGCGGCGTCGCCCTGCTCGGCGTACTGCGTGGCGAGAATGCGGCAGGCGCGCGCGAGGGTCGCGCGGGTGTCGGCGGGCGCGAGGAGCTCGTCGGTGTCGGGCAGGTCGTTCTCGCGCAGGGCAAGCCTGAGCTCATCGGCGGTGCGGAAGGACCCGCCGGCGAAGCAGTCGACATAGATCGGACCGTTGTCGCCGAACCAGCCAACCATGAAGCGTCCGGGCACGTCGACGGGGCTGAGCTCAAGTCCGGCGCGTCGCGCGACCAGCAGGAACAGCACGCTGAGCGCGAGCGGGTTGCCCCGGTGCGAGCGGAGGACCTGCGAGGGCAGGGTGCTCTCGGGATCGCCATTGCCCTCCTCGGATGCGCGGAACCCAGCCTCGCCGAAGAGGACCCGGCTGATGCTGCGAAGGCGTGAGCGGATGTCGGAGGGGTTGACGGCGAGTCCGCGGGCGCGTTCGCCGAGTCGGTCGAGCTCGGTGCGCAGGGCGTTGTCGGGCAGCGAGGGGTCGATGATGCGCTCTAGGGCGAGCAACCCGTCCTCGAGGTTGGCGTCACGGTCGCGGGCCACGGCGAGGAAGCCGAGGCTTGCCGCCTCGGGTGTGCGGAGTCGGCGCAGCAGGTCTCGGGCGGGCCCGCTCAAGTCCGACTCGGATGCCAGACCCTCGAGCCAGCGCATGCCCTCGTCGCCGGCTTGGCGGACACGGTCAAGCACGGCTCCTTGGACCACCGGGGAGGGGTCGTCGAGCAGCCGGCGCAATGCGGCGAGCTCCCGGGTTTCGGCCATGGGCTAGAAGTTGGCGGGTAGGACGAGGGTGGGCAACACAACACCCCTGGCGCGACAGGGCGGCGCGGTGAGCGACGCTTTGGCTCTACCCATGTCCCCGCGAGGTCGCCCCTTGCCCTTAGTCGGGGCATTTCTCGGCGCAAATCCCATCGCGGCTTGGCTCGGCTGATGCATCCTAAGTCCCATCATGAGTCATCCCTTCGGAAACCTGACGGACAAGAGCGCCGAGGCCATCGTCTCGGCCCAGGCCGAGGCCACGCGGCGCGGCCACGCGGTGGTCGAGCCCGCACATGTCGTGCTCGCGCTGCTCGGTCAGGAAGGCGGCGTGGTGCCCGCCCTCCTTCGCCGCACGGGTAAGAGTGCCGATGCGCTGCGTGCCGCGGTCGAGAAGCAACTCGCCCGCTCGCCCCGCGTCAGCGGCGGCAACGCGGCCGGATTCTCCGGCGAGGCCCAGCAGGCGCTGATCCGTGGCAAGGCCGAGGCTGAGGCGATGAAGGACGACTATGTCTCCGCGGAGCACCTCCTCCTCGGTCTCGCCGAGGCCCCCTCGCTCAAGGCCGCCTTCGCCTCCATCCAGCTGGAGCGCGGCGCCATCCTCGAGGCCTTGGTCGGGCTGCGCGGCTCGCAGCGCGTGACCAGCGCGACGCCGGAGGGTTCCTATGAGGCGCTGGCCAAGTACGGCATCGACCTGACCGCGCGCGCCCGCGCGGGCAAGGTCGACCCGGTCATCGGGCGCGACGAGGAGATCCGCCGCGTCATCCGTATCCTCTCGCGCCGCACCAAGAACAACCCCGTGCTCATCGGCGAGCCGGGCGTCGGCAAGACCGCGGTGGTCGAGGGCCTCGCCCAGCGGATCGTGCGCGGCGACGTGCCCGAGGGCCTGCGTGACAAGGTCATCTGGTCGCTCGACCTCGGCGCCCTGCTCGCCGGCTCGAAGTACCGCGGCGAGTTCGAGGAGCGGCTCAAGGCCGTCCTCGGCGAGGTCCAGGGTGCGGAGGGTCGCATCCTGCTCTTCATCGACGAGTTGCACACGCTGGTCGGGGCCGGGCGCACCGACGGCGCGATGGACGCGAGCAACCTGCTCAAGCCGATGCTCGCCCGGGGCGAGTTGCACTGCATCGGCGCGACCACGCTCGACGAGTATCGCCAGCACATCGAGAAGGATGCCGCGCTCGAGCGGCGCTTCCAGCAGGTGCTGGTCGAGCCGCCGAGCGTGCCCGACACCGTCTCCATCTTGCGCGGGCTCCGGGAGCGCTTCGAGCTCCACCATGGCGTGCGCATCCAGGACACGGCGCTGGTCGAGGCGGCCACGCTCTCCGACCGCTACATCACCAGTCGTTTCCTGCCCGACAAGGCCATCGATCTTGTCGACGAGGCCTGCGCGCAGATTCGCACCGAGATCGACAGTGTCCCCTCCGAGCTCGACGCCGTCAACCGCCGCGTGCTCCAGCTCGAGATCGAGGAGGCCGCCCTCAAGGCGGAGAAGGACGCCGCATCGGTCGACCGTCTCGCCGCCTTGCGCAAGCAGCTTGCCGACGCGCGGGAGGAGCAGAAGTCGCTCCGCGCGCGCTGGGACGCCGACAAGGGCGCCGTGACCGAGGTGCGCGCCGCGCGAGCCGCGCTCGACGCCGCCCGCCAGGAACTGGCCAAGGCGGAGCGCGCCTACGACCTCGAGCGCATGGCCAAGCTCCAGCACGGGACCATCCCGCAGCTCGAGGCCGACCTCGCCGCGCGAGAGAAGGTGGCCGGCGCCGCCGGCGGGCTCTTCCGCGAGTCGGTCGGTCCCGATGACATCGCCGAGGTTGTCTCGCGCTGGACCGGCGTGCCGGTGACCAAGCTGCTCGAGAGCGAACGGCACAAGCTCCTCGGGCTCGACGAGGCCCTGCGCGCGCAGGTCGTCGGCCAGGACGAGGCCGTCCGCGTCGTCGCCGAGGCGGTGCAGCGTGCCCGCGCCGGTGTGCAGGACCCGCGTCGCCCTGCCGGCTCCTTCCTCTTCCTCGGCCCCACGGGCGTTGGCAAGACCGAGCTCGCCAAGGCTCTGGCCCGCCAGCTCTTCGACGACGAGTCCGCGCTCATCCGCCTCGATATGTCGGAGTATATGGAGAAGCACGCCGTCTCACGCCTGATCGGCGCCCCCCCGGGCTACGTCGGGCATGAGGAGGGCGGCCAGCTCACCGAAGCCATCCGTCGCAAGCCCTACGCCGTGATCCTGCTCGACGAGGTCGAGAAGGCGCATCCCGATGTCTTCAACACCCTGCTGCAGGTGCTCGATGACGGCCGCCTGACCGACTCGCAGGGGCGCACCGTCGACTGTCGCAACGCGGTCTTCATCCTGACCTCCAACCTCGGAGGCCGCCTGCTCGCCGAGCACGCCGCGGCCGGCATCACCGAGTCGGTGCGTGAGTCGGTGATGACCGAGGTGCGCGCCGCCTTCCGCCCGGAATTCCTCAACCGGCTCGACGAGGTCGTGCTCTTCCGTCCACTCGGCGAGGCCGAGGTGGGCACCATCGCCAGCTTGCTGCTGGCCGCGCTCAATCGCCGCCTCGAGGCCCGCCGCATCCGCATCGAGCTCGATGACAAGGCGCTCGCCTGGGTTGCGGACCGAGGCTTCGATCCTGTCTACGGCGCGCGCCCCCTACGTCGCACGTTGCAGCGTGAGGTCGAGACCCCGCTCGCCCGCATGATACTCGCGGGCGAGGCTCCCGATGGTTCGCTCGTGAAAGTCACGCGCCAAGGGGACAAGCTCACCCTCGCCGCTGCGCCCGCCGCCCGCTGAATCGGATTGCCGCGGCGGCTCCATGGGGGGATTCTCCCTGCATGTTCCCGCCGCCCATCCGCTGCGGTGTGGTCGGCACGGGTTCGCTCGGCCAGCACCACGCGCGCATCTACGCCTCGCTTCCCGGCGCCACCCTCGCCGGTATCCTCGAGGCGAATGACGCCCGGGCGGAGGAGATCTGCGCCCGGTACGGCTGCAAGCGCTTCGCCAACCTCGACGAGCTCGCCGCCGGCTGCGATGCGGTGAGCGTGGTGGTCCCGACCGATCACCATGCGGCGGTGGCCGTCCCGCTCCTCGAGCGCGGGGTCGACCTGTTGGTCGAGAAGCCGCTCTGCGCCTCCCTTGCCGAGGCCGAGCGCATCCTCGCCGCCGCGACCAAGGCCGGGCGCATCGTCCAGGTCGGACATATCGAGCACTACAACCCGGTGATGGCGCACCTCGAGCGCGCCGTGACCGACGCGCGCTACATCACCACGGAGCGTCTCGCACCCTTCACGCCGCGCGGCACCGAGGTCGGCGTCGTCCTCGACCTCATGATCCACGACATCGGCGTGGTGCTGCAGCTCGTGCGCTCGCCCGTCGAGCGCATCGACGCGGTGGGCGTCTCCGTCCTGACCAAGACGGAGGACATCGCCAACGCCCGCCTGCAGTTCGCCAACGGCTGCGTGGCCAACCTCAGCGCCAGCCGCGTCTCCCTGAAGAAGAACCGCGAGATCCGCGTCTTCCAGCCCGGGGGTTACCTCTCCATCGACTTCATGGGGCAGAAAGGCCATGCCGTGCGCGTCGATCCGGCGTCCGAGGGCGGTTTCGCCCGCGAGGACCTGCCGATCGAGAAGGGCGAGCCCCTGGCCATCGAGCTCGCCTCGTTCGTCGCCTGCGTGCGTGACCGGCGCGACCCCAAGGTCGGCGGCGCGCTCGGCCGCACCGCGCTCGAGGTCGCCATCCGCATCACCGAGCAGCTCCGACCCGGCCTCGCCCGGCGATGACATCCTTCCCTGAGTTACCCTCCGCCTTCGACCGGCCGCGTGCCGGTGCGGTTGATATCCTTGTGGTCGCGGGCGAGCACTCGGGTGACCAGCACGCCGCCGCGGTCGTGCGCGACCTGCTGCGTCGCGACCCCTCCCTGCGCATCGCGGCCTTCGGCGGTCCCTGCCTGCGCGAGGCGGGTGCGCAGCTGCTGCTCGACATGACCGGCTTCTCTGCGGTCGGGTTGGTCGAGGTGCTCTCCGCCTACCCGTTCTACCGCCGTCTCTTCTCGCGGCTTGTCGCCTGGACCTTGCGTTGGTGCCCGCGTGTCGTCCTGCTCGTTGACTACCCGGGCATGAACCTGCGCATCGCCGATGCGCTGCGCCGGGCACGGCTTTCCCGGGCGGGTGGTGGCACCACCGCGGTGATTCAATACGTCAGCCCGCAAATCTGGGCTTGGAAGCCGCGACGCCGGTTCACGATGGCGCGCAACCTCGACGGCGTGGGCACGATTTTCCCCTTCGAGCCAGCCTGCTACGCCGACACGACGCTCCCCGCGCGTTTCGTCGGACATCCGTTCGTGCAGCCTGGGCATGTCGAGACACTTCGGTATGACCCGGCGGGTCCCGTTCTCCTGCTGCCCGGGAGCCGTCCCAAGCCGGTGCGGAAGATCTTCCCCTCGCTGATCGAGGCCTTCGCCCTGCATCGCGAGTCGGACCCGATGCGTCGCGCGGTCGTGCTGCACACCGGAGGCACGGTCCACGCCGAACTTTACCGACTTTGTGCCGAGCACGGACCGCTTGCCCGTGGTATCGACCTGCGTCCGGTCGACGAGGGACCGGTCGCGGCCTCGGCCGCGCTCGTGAGCTCGGGCACGATGTCGCTGACCGTCGCACTCGCCGGCATTCCCGGCGGCGTGGTCTACCGCGCGAACCCGCTGACCTGGGCCTGGGGCAGCCGGATGATCCGGGGCAAGGTCGACCGCCTAGGCATGGCCAATCTCCTCCTCAAGCGCGATGCATGGCCCGAGTACCTGCAAGCGGACTGCGATCCACGCGCGCTCGCCACACGCCTTGCGGTCTGCCTGCGTGACGGAGAGGCCGCCGCCCGTGCCGCGTCGGATGCCGCCGAGCTCCGGCGGATCCTGTCGGCGGAGCCCGGTTCCTCCCCGGCGGAATGGGTCCTGGCCCATTTGCGCGCATGAGCCGTCGGCTGTTGGTGCTCGGCTGTGGCTACATCGGCGCCGAGGTCTGCCGACGTGCGCCGTCCGCGGGTTGGGTTGCACGCGGCGTCGTTCGTTCCGCCGACTCCGCCTCGCGCCTGCGTGCGGAGGGTTTGGATGTCGTGGCGCTCGATGTGCTCTCGGACGATCTCGATGCGCTCGGGAAATCCTGGGACGCGGTGGTCTACGCCCTGAGCGCGGGTGGCGGTGGTGACGATGCCTATCGCGCCGCCTATGCCGAGGGACCGGTGCGCGTCTCGGCCTGGGCTGCTCGCGCGGGTGCCAAGGCGCTCGTGCTGACGAGCTCGACTGGTGTCTACCGTCAGGATGGGGAGGTCGACGAGTCCTCGCCCGCGGGCGGCGACGCGGCCTCCGACCGCATCGTCGCGGGTGAGCAAGCCGTGCTTAACTCAACTGTCCCCAGTCGCTCAGTCCTGCGGCTCGGCGGACTTTATGGTCCCGGCCGCCACTACCTGCTCGACCAGCTTCGCCGTGGTGAGCTCACGGTGGGCGGTCGTGTCGACCATCGCATCAACTACCTGCATCGCGACGACGCCGCGTCCGCGGTCCTCGCGGCCTGCGCAGCGCCGTCGGGGTCGCGGGTGCTCAACGTGACCGATGGGCAGCCTGTGACGAAGGAGGCGCTGGCCCGCTGGATCTGCGCGCGGCTTGGCGGCGGCGGACCAATCTTTGACCCGTCCGCGCCAGCTGGTCCGCGGGCCCGTCGCAGCGAGCGCGCCCAGCCCGACCGGGTGGTCAGGGCCGACCGAATCCGCAAGGAGTTGGGTTGGAAGCCGATTTACCCCGATGTTTACGCGGGTTTAGCGCCGCTTCTCTGACTCCCGGATTTCGCTGATTCCATCTCTTCTTAACCACAAACGCATCAAACCGTAACAATCGACTGCGATAGTTCCCCTGTACCCAACACCCATGAACACCACCCTGAAGTCCATCACCCTCGCAGCGGCCGCCTCCCTGTCGGTCGTCGCTTACGCCGGCGACAAGGAGGTCCTCGACTTGCTCGTCAAGAAGGGCGTCATCACCGCCGAGGACCGCGCCAAGGCGATCCAAGAGGCCAAGACCAAGGCCAACGACCTTAACCTCAACGAGGTCTTCTCGAAGGAAGACGCCGTCAAGCGCCTGACCTTCTCCGGCCGCGTCCAAGTCCAGTACGAGGGCGCCAGCTACGAGCAGACCACCGCCGGTGTTACGTCTGAGGCCTACAACACCTCCAACGTCCTGCTCCGCCGTATGTACCTGGGTGTTAAGGCTGATGTCGGCGACGGTTTCTCCGGCGAGATCGTGTACAACTTCGCTGACTCCACCACGGATAGCGGTTCCGACACCGTGCGCGCCGGTGCTTTCGACAAGGCCGTGTTCACCGCGGAGACGTCCCTCGGAAAGTTCGACCTGGGCTACCAAAAGGTCATGTTCGCTTACGAGGAAAACACCTCGTCCTCCGCCCTCTTCACCGTGGAGCGCTCCATGGTCACCCGTTACTGGGCCGAGGGTGAGAACAACCGTCGCCTCGGCCTGGCCGCCCGTCACGTTGGTGTCCACTACAGCAACCGCCACACCCTCGGCGAGGCCGGCGAGGGCGATCTTCGCTACGGCATCTCGGCGGTCAATGCGCGCCAGGGTTACAATGATGTCACGGTCAACGACTACGGATTCTACGCCTTCGCCAGCTTCGGCTGGAAGCCGAGCGGTCTGACGGTCGGCGTCAATGCCTTCGAGAATCAGCGCTTCGAAGACTCGGTGACCGCGCTGGGCGGTGCCAACGGTATCAACCCCTACCTCCGCTGGGAATTCAAGGACTTCACCCTCGTCGGCGAGTACCTCACTTCCGAGATCGAGCCCCACACCGCGGCCCCCGGCTCGCCCACCGGCACCAACGGAACCGTCGGCCAGGTCGAGCGCAAGCCCACCGGCTACAACGTGACCGCGGTCTACAAGCTCACTGAGAAGCTCGAGGCCGTCGCCCGCTACTCCGTCCTCGACACCGATGGGCGCGGTATCCGCGTGAGCGATGGTTTCCGCGATGTGCAAAACGCCCCGATCAGCAGCACCACTTACAATGAGGCGGACAGCGTCTTCGTGGGCTTGAATTACTACTTCAACAAGAACAACGCGAAGATTCAGTTCGGCTACGAGCGCGCCAATCTCGACGGTCGCCTGGCGAATTGGAATGGCACCACGGGTGCGGCCAATATCACGGACGCCGACACCGCGCAGGCCGATATCTTCCGCGTCCAAGCCCAGATCCTCTTCTGAGCCCTGCTCAGAGCGCATAGCACGGGGCCGACCTGAGGGGGTCGGCCCCTTTCTTTGTCGGGGTCTTTGCCCGACGCTGGCGGAACTCTTACTCGGATTCCGCCTTGGCCTTCGGCTTCTTGGCCGCCTCGGCCTCCGCAGCCGCCTTGGCGGCCTGCTCGGCTAGGGCGGCCTTCGCCGACTCCACCTCTCCGATGAGCTCGTTGATGCGTGTCGCGGCCTCGCCGCGGGCCTTCTCGGTGTCACCGAGCCGTGACTCGATCTCGCGCAGGCGACCGTTGGCCGCGGCGAGCTGCCCCTCGAGGTCCGCGGCGCGAGCGGCGGCCTCGCTGGCGAGCTTGGACTGGGCCGCGGTGTTCTCCGCGTGGCGCTTGGCGGCCTTCTCGGCCTCGCCGGCGCGTTGCTCAGCCTCGAAGGCGCGGCGGGTCAACCCGTCCAGCTTCGCCTGGGCGGATTCGGCCCGCTCCTGCGCGTCCGACTCGGCGATCCAAAGCGCGACCGCGAGGGCGCTGACCACGGCGAGGGCCAGGGTGTAGTTGCGCGTGCGCTTGTCCATGGGTCTGCAGTCTGCCAGGGCGTCGGCGTGAGACGACAAGAAATCGGGCGGCTTCAGGAGAGGCGGTTCTTGTAGTCGGCGTAGCCGAATTTCCGGATGACGTGGAAGCCCCGGTCGGCAGGGTCGTAGGAGACAATCGACGGCAGGGGGATGCCGTTGAAGGTCGAGCTCTTCACGAAGGTGTAGTGCGACATGTCGAGGAAGACCAGGCGCTGGCCGATCTTGAGGGGCTGGTCGAAGCTGTAGTCGCCGATGACGTCACCCGCGAGGCAGGTCGTGCTGCCGAGGCGGTAGGTGTGGGCCTTCTCGCCCGCGAGGCCGGCGCCGACGATGTCGGGGCGGTAGGGCATCTCGAGCGTGTCCGGCATGTGGCAGGTGGCGGAGAGGTCGAGGATGGCGATGTCCATCCCGTTGCGGACGATGTCGACCACGCTGCAGACCAGCACGCCGGTGCCGATGGCGATGGCCTCGCCGGGCTCGAGGTAGACCTGGATGTGCTCGCCCCAGCGCTTACGGAACCCCTGGATGACGCGCACGAGGCGGTCGAGGTCGTAGCCCGGCTTGGTGATGTGGTGTCCGCCCCCGAAGTTGACCCATTTCATCCGCGGGATGAGGTCGCCGAACTTGGCCTCGAAGGCGGCGACGGTGCGCTCCAGCACGTCGGCCCCCTGCTGGCACATGGTGTGGAAGTGCAGGCCCTCGAGCCCCTCGAGCTCACCCAAATCTCCGAGCTCTGAGCGCGGCGTGCCGAGGCGGGATCCGAGGGCGCAGGGATTGTAGAGCTCGACCTCGACCTCGGCGTGCTCCGGGTTGACGCGCAGGCCGCAGGAGATCTTGCGGGGTGCGGCCTTGATCTGCTCGCGGAAGCGGCGCCATTGTCCCGGCGAGTTGAAGGAGAGGTGGTCGGCGAGGCGAAGCAGGTGCGACAGCTCCTCGTCTTTGTAAGCGGGCGAGTAGACATGGACCTCGCCGCCGAACTCCTCCCGTCCGAGCAGCGCCTCGTGCAGCCCGCTCGCGGTGGTCCCGACGAGGTGCTGGCGGATGCGCTTGGCCTCGCTGAACTGGGCGTAGCCCTTGAGGGCGAGGAGAATACGGGCGCCGGAGCGCGCCTGCACGTCGGAGAGCACGCGCAGGTTGGTCTCAAGCAGGCCGCGATGCAGCACGTGCGCCGGGCTCGGGACCTGGGTGAGGTCGAGCGGGGCGAAGGCCTCGGTCAGGCGATCGACGAGGGGATCAGCCACTTCAGACGGGCATCTCCTTCACGTGCCAAGGCAGGCCGCGCTTGTTGAGCTCGGCCATGAAGGGATCGGGGTCCATCTCCTCCATGTTCCAGACACCGGGCTTCTTCCAGAGACCACTGGCGATCATGATGCCGCCGATGGCGGCGGGGACGCCCGTGGTGTAGCTGATGGCCTGAGACTTGACCTCGGCGTAGCACTCCTGGTGATCGCAGACATTGTAGATGAAGACCTTGCGCTTCTTGCCGTCCTTGGTGCCGGTGATCTCGCAGCCGATGCAGGTCTTCCCCTTGGTGCGGGGGCCGAGCGAGGCAGGGTCGGGCAGGAGGGCCTTGAGGAACTGGATGGGGACGATCTTGTGGCCCTGGAAGTCGATGGGGTCGATGCGGGTCATGCCGACGTTCTCGAGCACGCGCAGGTGGGTGAGGTAGCGCTCGGAGAAGGTCATGAAGAAGCGGATGCGCTTCAGGCCCTTGATGTTGATCGCGAGGGACTCGAGTTCCTCGTGGTAGAGCAGGTAGCTGTCCTTGGGGCCGACGACCGGGTAGTCGTACACCCACTTCACCGAGAGCGGGTCGGTCTCCTTCCATTCGCCCTTCTCCCAGAAGCGGCCGCGCTGGGTGATCTCGCGGATGTTGATCTCGGGGTTGAAGTTCGTGGCGAACTTGTAGCCGTGGTCGCCGGCGTTGGCGTCCATGATGTCGATCGTCTCGATCGTGTCGAAGAGGTGCTTCTGGGCGTAGGCGCAGAAGACGTTGGTCACGCCCGGGTCGAAGCCCGAGCCAAGCAGGGCGGTGAGTCCGGCCTTGGCGAAGCGCTCGCGGTAGGCCCACTGCCAGCTGTACTCGAACTTGGCGTGGTTGGGCGGCTCGTAGTTGGCGGTGTCGAGGTAGTGCACGCCGGCGTGGAGGCAGGCGTCCATCAGCGGCAGGTCCTGGTAGGGCAGGGCGACGTTGATGACGAGGTCGGGCTTGAAGGACTGGATGAGCGCGACGGTCGCCTTGACGTCGTCGGCGTCGACCGCGGCGGTGCGGATGGCGCGTCCGGTCGCGGCCTTCACGTCGGCGGCGATGGCCTTGCACTTGTTCTCGTTGCGCGAGGCGAGGAGGATCTCGGAGAAGTGCTCGTGGGCCTGGGCGCACTTGTGGGCGACGACGTTGCCGACGCCGCCGGCGCCGATGATGAGGACTTTCTTGCTCATGGGGGACCCTTTTTCTGTCCGTCCCGCCCCAAGGTGGAAGGAAAAAGGACCGACAGCCCGGCTGTCTCGGCCGAGGAAAAAACTCCTTTTCGGCTGGCGGGATGGACGGGACTCGAACCCGCGACCTCCTACGTGACAGGCAGGCGCTCTAACCAACTGAGCTACCACCCCGGACAGCCAAAAAGGACGGTCAGAAAGACCCCCGCGCGGGGTGGTGTCAAACGGAAACCGCCCCGCCTCAGGCGCGGACCTGCCCGGAGCCTTCCACCGTGAACTTCCAGGTCGTCAATTCCCTCGCGCCCATCGGCCCGCGGGCATGCAGCCGACCCGTGCTGATCCCGACCTCGGCTCCGAAGCCGAACTCCCCTCCGTCCGTGAAGCGTGTGCTGGCGTTGTGGTAGACGCAGGCGCTGTCGACCTCGTCGAGGAAGCGGCGGGCGGCCCCCGTGTCGGTGGTGATGACGGCCTCGGAGTGCCCTGAGCCGTGTCGGGCAATGTGGGCCAGGGCTTCCTCGAGGTCTGCGACGACCCGCACGTTGAGAATCAGGGCAAGGTGCTCGGTGGACCAGTCCTCCTCGCTAGCCGGTCGGCTTCCCGGCATGAGCTGGCTGGCGACGGGACAGGTGCGCGTCTCAGTGCCGCGCGCGGCCAAGGTCTCGGCTAGGCGGGGCAGGAAGCGCGGGGCGACCACGGCGTCGACCAGCAGC
Source organism: Opitutales bacterium (assembly GCA_049419705.1). Classification (GTDB taxonomy): domain Bacteria; phylum Verrucomicrobiota; class Verrucomicrobiia; order Opitutales; family UBA953; genus UBA8828. The sequence continues at coordinate 22,263 of JBMSKH010000018.1, read as the reverse complement.
GTCTCGGCCGCGTTGCAGACGCCGGGCCGCTGGCACTTGGCATTGACCACGATGGCCTCGGCCATGGAAAGGTCGGCTGCGGTGTGCACGTAGATATGGCAGATTCCGGCGTCGTGCTTGACCACGGGCACGCGGGCGGTGGCGGTCACCGCGGCGATCAGGCCGGGTCCGCCGCGAGGCACGATGAGGTCGACCACGCCATCCATCCCGCCGAGCACGGCGACGGCCTCGCGGTCGGCGGTGGGGACAAGGGCGATGGCGCCGGTCGGGAGTCCGGCGGATGCGAGTCCGTCGGCGAGGGCCGCGCCGAGCGCGAGGTTGGTGCGCAGGGCCTCGCTGCCGCCGCGCAGCACGCAGGCGTTACCCGAACGCAAGCAAAGCACGGCGGCATCGATTGTCACATTGGGACGCGATTCGTAGACAATGGCGATGAGTCCAATGGGAACGCGTCGCCGGGTGATGCGCAGGCCATTGGGGCGTGTCCAGGTCTCGAGCGTCTCGCCGACTGGGTCGGGCTGGGCGGCGACGGCCTCCGCGGCGGCGGCGATGGCCTCGAGACGCCCCGCATCGAGGCGGAGACGGTCGAGCATGGCCGGGGCGAGTCCGCCCTTGGTCGCCTCGGCGAGGTCGACACGGTTGGCCGCGAGAATCTCGGAGGCGCGCGCTCGTAGTGCCGCCGCCACACCGCGGATCGCAGCTGTGCGGATGCCAGCATTGGCCAGGGCCAGGGCCTTGGCGGATGCGCGGGCCGCACGCGCGAGGGTCTCGACTTGGGCGCGCGTGCCGCTCATCGGAGGCTGAAGCGGGTGCCGACAGCCTTGCCCTTGGTAAGGTCGGCGAGGACTCCCTTGCGACGTCCGTCGGCGATGACGGTGTCCACGCCGCCGGCGGCGGCGATCTCGGCGGCGAGCAGCTTGGTGACCATGCCGCCGACATTGCGTTCGGAGGCGGCTCCTCCCGCGAGCGCGCGGACACGCTCGTCGATGCGTCGCACCCGGGGCACGAGTTCGCCGCTGCCGTCGGGATGTGTCATCAAACCAGGGATGCCCGAGAGGATGACAAGGAGGTCCGCCTCAGTCAGCGCCGCGACGTGCGCGGAGAGACGGTCGTTGTCGCCGACCCTGATCTCCTCGTCGGCGATGGCGTCGTTCTCATTGATGATCGGGATGAAGCGTCGCTGTCTCAACAGCAGGTCGAGTGTCGCCCGCGCGTTGCGAGTGCAAGTCCGGCTGTCCAGGTCCCAGTAGGTGAGGAGGAGTTGGGCACCCAGGAGCTTATGGCGGGCAAGGTGACGGCGGTACTCGGCCATGAGCTCGGGTTGGCCGACGGTGGCGCAGGCCTGAAGCTCCCGGGCCTCGCGCGGCCGCCTGGTCAGTCCCATCGCCGTCATGCCTGCGGCAATGGCTCCCGAGGTGACGAGGATGACCTCATGTCCCTTTCGGTGCAGGGTGGCGACCTGCGCGACGAGGTCACGGATGCGGGCGCGGTCAATTCGCCCGTCCTTGCGGGTGAGGAGTCCAGAACCGAGCTTGATGACCCAGCGCTTTGCCATGGTTGTGGTCAGACTGCGCGAAGGGGGCGGCGATGTCGAGCGCGTGCGTGGTTGCCTTGGGCGTCCTGCCGTGCACCGTGCGCCCATGGCGAAATCCCCCGAGGGTCACGATGGAGCGCGCGACGAGGTCTCGCGCCGCGACCCGGCGCTCGACGCAGCCCTGCGCCCGCCGAGCCTCTCCGACTTCGCCGGTCAGCGTCGCACCGTCGAGCGGCTGCGCGTCATGGTGGGCGCCGCCCGTCGCGAGTCGCGCGCGCTCGACCACATCCTCCTCCACGGTCCTCCGGGGCTCGGCAAGACGACGCTCGCGCTCATCCTCGGTGCGGAGATGGGCAAGCCCGTGCGTGTCACGTCCGGCCCGGTCATCGACAAGGCCGCCGACCTTGCCGGGCTGCTCACCTCGCTCCAGGACGGCGACATTCTCTTCGTCGACGAGATCCACCGCATCCCCAAGGTGGTCGAGGAGTTCCTCTACTCAGCGATGGAGGACTTTCGCATCGATATCCTAATCGACCAGGGACCCAACGCCCGCAGCGTGCGCCTGGACCTGCCGCGCTTCACCCTCGTCGGTGCGACCACGCGCACGGGACTGCTGACGGCGCCGCTGCGCAGTCGCTTCACCCTCCAGACGCGCCTCGATTACTACACCCGCGAGGAGTTGCTCGGCATCGTGCAGCGCGCCGCCGGCCTCCTGGGCGTCCAGCTCGGCGCCGGTGGGGCCGAGGCCATCGCCGCCCGCTGTCGCGGCACGCCGCGCGTGGCCAATAACCTGCTGCGTTTCACCCGCGACTACGCCTTGGAGCGTGCCGGCGGCGTGGCTGATGCCGCGGTGGTCGCGGCCGCGCTCGAGTTGCTCGAGATCGACCGCCACGGCCTTGATGAGATGGACCACCGCATGCTTCGGGTGATTGCGGAGAAGCACCGAGGCGGGCCGGTCGGACTTGGCACCGTCGCGGTCGCCGTCGGCGAGGACGTGCAGACACTCGAGGAGGTGCACGAGCCCTTCCTCATCCAGGAAGGCTATCTGTCGCGCACGCCGCAGGGTCGTGTGCTGACCGCTCGCGGTTGGCAGGTGGTCGGGCTGACGCCGCCGGATCGCGCTGGCGAGCTGCCCATCGGCTGATCACTCCTCGGCGAATCCGGAGGGAAGCTGGCTGGCGGGCAGGCGTTGAATCTCGGCGCCTAGGCTGGCGAGGCGAACATCGAAGGCCTCATAGCCTCGGTCGAGATGGTAGAGACGCTGGACCCAGGTCTCGCCCTTCGCGACCAAGGCGGCGAGGATGAGCGCGGCGGAGGCACGTAGGTCCGACGCCATGACGGGTGCGCCGGAAAGCGGGCGACCGCCTTGGATGGCGGCGGTGGCACCCTCGATGGCGATATCGGCGCCCATGCGTTGGAGTTCGGCGGCGTGCATGAACCGAGCCGGGTAGATTTTCTCGGTGATCAGGCTGCGTCCGTCGACCAACAGCTGGAGCGCCATAAACTGCGCCTGGAGGTCGGTGGGGAACCCGGGATAGGGTTCGGTGGTGATCTCGACCGCGCGCGTCGGGCGACCGTGGGCGCGCAGGGAGTCGGGGCCGACCTCGACCTGCACGCCGGCTTCGCGCAGCTTGTCGATGAAGGCGGTGAGGTGGGTCGGCTCGCAGTGCGTGACGGTGACGTCGCCGTCGGTGATGGCGCCTGCCACAAGGTAGGTGCCCGTCTCGATGCGGTCCGCGATGACGGCGTGCTCGCAACCGTGGAGCGCGGTGACGCCCTCGACCTCGATCGTGCCCGTGCCCTGTCCGCGAATCCGCGCGCCCATCTTGGTGAGCATCGTGCAGAGGTCGACCACCTCGGGCTCACGCGCGGCGCATTCGATGCGGGTCAAGCCTGGCGTGAGCGCCGCCGCCATCACGAGGTTGGCGGTGCCTAGGACTGTGCTGCCCATCGGCCCACCCATGTGGACGGTCGCGCCCTGGGCGCGTGCCGCGTCCACCTGCACGAGACCGGACTCGACCGAGACCGCGCAGCCCAAGGCCTCGAGTCCCTTCAGGTGCAGGTCGATGGGGCGAGGGCCGATGACACAACCACCCGGGATGGCCATCTCGGCTTGGCGGAGTCGGCCGACAAGCGCGCCCAGCAGGCAGATGGAGGCGCGCATCTTCCTCACCAAGTCGTAAGGTGTGCGGTGGCTGATGGCCTCCGCACGAATGACCCAGGCACCCGGCGCAGGCTGGCTGACCTCGGCGCCTTGGTGGCGGAGAATTTCCGCCATGTAGCGCACGTCGCTCAGGTCAGGCACATTGCGCAGGGTGACGGTCTCGCGAGTCAGGAGGCATGCCGCGAGGATGGGCAGGCAGGCGTTCTTCGAGCCCGCGGCACGCACCGTTCCCTGTAGGCGTCGACCTCCGGTGATGCGCGCGACTTCGAGCATGTTTATTCGGTAAAGAAAAAGGGGCGCCTTTCGGCGGCCCTGTCTCGCTCAGCCTTGGTAGGGGCGGGGTCCGCTGCCGTGGCCACCTCGGCCACCGCGTCCGCCGCGACCGCGTGAACGGCCTCCGCGGTTACCATCGCGACGACCCTCGCGACGACCGTCGCCGCGGAATCCATCGCGGCGGGGAGCCTGCTCGCCGCGCTGTCCGGGGACGAACTCGGCGTGCTTGGGGATGCCCCAGAGCGTGGCGAAGAAGCGCTTGATCGTCGACCAGAGGCCGCGGGGCTTCTGCAGAGGAATGACCACGGGCTCGATTTGGATGCGGGCGCGCTCGGGACGTCCCTCGCGGCGCTCACCGCGTTGCTCGCCACGGCCTTCGCCGCGGGGTTCGCGGTAGTCATTGCGGTCACCGCGATGGTCGCGGCGTTCGCGGCGCTCGCCCTCGGGGCGATCGGCACGGGGCGGGCGCTCGCCACGTTCAGCGCGCTGGGCAGCGGCGTACTCGCGGGCGACACGAAGCTCGTTCTCGGTGCGACCACCGTGGGGCTGGTCACCTTCGGGAGTTGAGGCGGCCGGCTCCGCGGGGACGCCTTCGGTGCCGAAGGGACGGTCCTCGCGACGGGGGCGATCCTCACGACGGGGACGGTCCTCGAAACGGGGACGATCTTCCCGGCGAGGGCGCTCCTGGCCGGCGTTGCCGCCGCCGTTGGGGGCGCTGCCCGAGAGCTTCTCGGTCAGGTCCGCAGGATCGGTGATGGCGCCGATGTTGGGGCGGGCGCCAGGTGCGGCGTTGCCTTGTCCACCGCGCGGGGCGCCGCGACGGCCGAATTGCTTGGGCTGGGCGATCTGTCCGGGTGTGGTGGCGGGGGCGCTGCTCTCGCCACCGATGACGGACATCGGGGGCAGTTCGGCGTGGGCGCTCTCCAGCTTGGCGTCGCGGAGGCTGGGGCGGTTCTCCGGCGCGGAAGCGGCGGCGTTCTGGTTTTCGGCGGGTTGGGCCGGGTTTTCTTCGGGTTGCATGTTTGCTTGGGTCTGGGGTCCGGCGCAGGGCGGCGGACGGTTGTGGTGCGGCGTGAGCCGCGGTGGAGCCGGCGGATGGAGGGGACACATGTCCCCGAGCCGGCAAGGGTGGCGACGCAAGGTCGCGAACCTCCCAAATGACAGGGAGGGGGGTGGGGGGCAAGAGGAAAGGACCCTTCAGCGCGCCTCGTCGGTGAAACGGCGCTCCCGAATGACCACAATTCGCACCGTTCCGGGGAAATTCAGCGTCTGTTCGACTTGGATACGGATGCGTCGGGCGATGTCGCCGGCGGTGGCGTCATCGACCTGGTCGGGTTGCACGATGACGCGGAGCTCGCGGCCGGCCTGGACGGCAAAGGCTTCCTGGACGCCGGCGAAGCCGAGGGCGATCTCCTCCAGTCCGCGCTGGCGCCGAATCAATCCGTCGAGGCTCGCGGCGCGCGCGCCAGGTCGCGAGCCGCTGACGGAGTCGGCGATCATCACAAGTGGCGCGTAGATGGATTCGGGTGGCACCTCGCGATGGTGCGCGGCCACGGCATTGACCACGCGCGGGTCTTCGCCGAGGCGCTGGAGCAGCGAGGCTCCGGCCAGGGCGTGGCTGCCCTCGGCCTCGGCCTCGAGGGCCTTGCCGAGATCGTGCAGGAGACCGGCGCGCTTCGCAGGCAGCGGGTCGAGCCCGAGCTCCGAGGCAAGTATTGAGCAGAGGCGCGCGACCTCGACCGAGTGATCGAGCGTGTTCTGGTTGGAGGACAAGCGGAAGTGCAGCTTGCCGAGCAACTCCTCGATTGCTGGGTCGAGGGGGGCGAGTCCGAGGTCGCGCACCGCGGTGCGTCCGAGCTGGCGGGCGGACTCGATGACGCGCACGCGCGCGGCGGCGATGCACTCCTCGATCAGCGCCGGGGAGACGCGCCCGTCGGCGACGACGGCCTGGAGCGCGAGGCGCGCGATCTCGCGGCGCACCGGGTCGAAGCAGGAGACGAGCACCGCATCGGGTGTCTCGTCGATGAGCAGCGTCGCACCGGTGGCTTGCTCGAAGGTCCGGATGTTACGTCCCTCGCGCCCGATGAGCCGCCCCTTCATGTCCTCCCCGGGAATGGCGACGGAGACGGCGGTGGCCTGCTGCGTCACCTGAGGGGCGAGACGCTGCATCGCGGCCACGAGTCGGCGCCGGGCCTCCTCGGCCACTTGCTCGTCGGCCTCGCCTAAGATGGTGTCCCTTAGATGGCGTGCCTCGGCGACGCAGTCGGCGCGCATCGCATCGATGGCGGCACGCCGGAGTTCCTCCGGTGGCAGATTGGCGAGCCGTAGTGTCTCCTGTCGGACGCGTGCCAAGTCCGCCTCGGCGCGTCCGCGGGTTGCCTGGGCCTCGGCGGCGGCACGCTCGGCCTGCTCCATCGCCCTGGCGGCCTCGGTTCGCTCCGCCTCGGCGAGGGCCTTGAGCCCGGTGGCCTCGGCGGCGGCCTCGCGACGCACGACCTCGACCTCGGAGCGCAACCGCCGCTCGTGCATCTCGTGCAGCGTGGTCTCGCGCCACTTGGCCACCGCGTAGGCCACGATGGCCCCCGACGAGAACGCCACGGCGGCGATGATGTTTTGGTCGGTGGCGACGGCCATAGCCGGACGGCCCCCTAAACTTGCCGAGTGCTGGGGGGTCGCAAGCCCCTTTTCCCCGGCTTGCGCTCGGCGGGTTCGTCTCCACCTTGGACCCATGGCGGTCTCCGCCCCGATGAAATCCACCTGGCTGACGCAGACCCGCGACGGCGTGGTTTCGTTCGCCCGGGTGACGGATTGGACCCAGGTGGTCATTGTCCTGGCCCTCTGCGTCATCGGCTATTTCTCGATTCTCTCCGCCGGGGCCCTTCGTGAGTCCGATTACCACCAGCAGCAGCTGGTCTTCATGTGCGTCGGCTGGTTCGCCTATTGGGCGGTCTCGGTTGTCGATTACCGCGAGCTCCGAAGGTACGCGCGGTGGATCTACCTCGCGGGTATCGTGCTGCTCGTCCCGATTTTCATCTGCTCGCTCCTCGGGGTCGACCTCGGTTCGGTCATCCGCAGCGTCTATGGGGCCCGTCGTTGGATCAACCTTGGCCTGTTCTCGATTCAGCCCTCCGAGTTCGCGAAGGTTGGCACGCTCGTCTTCTTGGCGGCATTTCTCGCGCGCTCGCACGTCGGCCGATTGCACGAGAGTTGGCGCGCCCTTGGAGGCGTCGCGGCCATCACGTTCGTGCCCTTTGTCTTGATTTTCAAGCAGCCCGACCTAGGGTCGGCCATCATCTTCGTCCCGCTCTCAGCCGCCCTGCTTTTCGCCGCCAACCTCAGTCGGAGGTTCTTCCTCGCGGTCGGGGGAGCGCTCGTGGTCCTGCTGGCCCTGGTTGCGGTCGACCTTTCGGAGTACGCGACCCGAATCCAGGTCTACGCCCAGGCCAACCCCTCCGACCGCAACCCTGCCGTCTCGGTGCGTGGCGATCACGAGGAACAGGCCTGGTTCTTCCTTCTCAAGGACTACCAGCGTGAGCGTATCCTCGCCTTCGTTGCCCCCGAGGTCATCGACCCGCGCGGCGTCGGCGTCAGCTGGCAGGTTCGGCAGGCGCTCATCGCGGTCGGCAAGGGCGGCCTGACCGGGGCTGGCTTCGGCGAGGGCTCCCAGGCCCGGCTAGGCTACCTGCCCGAGGCCGCGGCCCACAATGACTTCGTCTTCTCCGGATTTGCGGAGGAGTGGGGTCTACTCGGCTCGCTCGGCCTCATCGGGCTCTATGCCCTGCTACTCTGGCGCTTGCTTCGCACAGCGCTCCGTTCCGTGGACCGTTTCGGCGCCTTCCTCGCGGTTGGCGCCGCGGCGATCCTCGGCGCCCATATCTTTGTCAACGTCGGCATGAATCTCAATCTCATGCCGGTCACCGGCGTCCCTCTCCCGCTGCTTAGCTACGGAGGCTCCTTCATCCTCAGCTGTTTCCTGCTCCTTGGATTGGTCCAGAGCGTTCACCGGCATTCGGCCGGCGGCGAGGGTGGGGGGCTTCCGGCCACTGCCTAACGGCACCCCCACCCAAACCATGAACGATCAAGAGTCTGACTCACCCGAACACGAACACGACCACGACGAGGCCCACGAGGCCGCGCCGCCCAACCCCGTCGACCCGAGCAAGCTCGCCGCCGAGGCTGCCGGTCGCCGCAAGGAGCTGCCGCTCCTGCAGCGCATCGTGAAACACTTCTCCAAGGACCGCGAGACCTACCGCGAGCTCGTCATCAACAGCGAGACGCTCGAGAAGCGCGTCGCCCTGCTGAACAACGGCGTCCTCGAGCGCTTCGAACTCGAGCACCGTAACGAGAACCGGATGGTCGGCGCCATCTTCAAGGGCCGCGTGCAGAATCTCGAGGCGGGCCTCAAGGCGGCCTTCGTCGACATCGGCCAGCCGAAGAACGCCTTCCTGCATTACTGGGACATGCTTCCCGCTGCCAACGACTCGCAGGTCGAGTTCATCCGCGACAACGAGTCCGCCGAGCAGAAGCAGCGCAAGGCCCGCCACCAGGCCAAGGACATCCCCCAGCTCTTCCCCGTCGGCTCGGAAATCGTCATCCAGGTCGTCAAGGACCAGATCGGCACCAAGGGCCCTCGCTCGACGACCAATATCGCCCTGCCGGGACGCTTCCTCGTCCTCATGCCGTTCAGCGGCGCCTGCGGCGTCTCCCGCAAGATTGAGGACCCGCGCGAGCGCGAGCGCCTCAAGGACATCCTGCGTAACCTGACCATCCCCGAAGGGATGGGCGTGATCATCCGCACCGCCGGCGAGGGCAAGCAGTCGCGCTGGTTCATCCGCGACCTGCACATGCTCCTCCGTCGCTGGCAGGCCATCGTCGAGAAGATCAATGCACCGAGCAACCGTCCCGTGCTCCTCTACCAGGAGCCCGGGCTGATCGAGCGCACCGTGCGCGACTTCCTCACCGAGGAGGTCGACCGCATCCTCGTCGACAACCCCGCCGACTTCTCCGCCGTCCAGGAGGCGGTGGTCGACATCTCGCCGCGCTCCCGCTCGCGCGTCGCCCTCTATGAGGACCCCATTCCCGTCTTCGAGCGCTACAACATCGAGCGGCAGATCGAGCAGCTCCTTTCCCGGCGCGTCCCGCTCCCGAGCGGCGGCGAAATCGTCATCGACGAGACCGAGGCGCTGACCTCGATCGACGTCAACACGGGTGGCCATCGCGGCGGCAAGGACAGCGGCAAGGACTACATCGTCGCGGCCAACCTCGAGGCCGTGACGGAGGCCGCGCGCCAGATCCGCCTCCGCAATCTCGGCGGCCTCATCATGATCGACACCATCGACATGAAGAATCCCAAGGACCGGAAGAAGGTCTTTGACCGGCTTTGTGACGAGATGACCGCCGATCGGGCCAAGCACCAGATCCTGCCCATCTCCCAGCTCGGGGTGCTCCAGATGACACGGCAGCGGCACACCGAGTCGGCGACCACCACGCTCTACACACGTTGTCCCTATTGCGTGGGCACTGGCAAGGTGAAGAACCCTCGCACCGTCTCGGTCGAGATCCAGCGCCGTCTGCTCAGCGTCATCCGCAAGCTCCGCGAGACCTACGGTCCGGACAAGGAGTTGGAGATCAACATCCTCCTGCACCCGTTGAACCTCGATCGTATCGTCACCGAGGACCGCGACTTCTTCCGCGACCTGATGAAGTCCTGCAAGGTGAAGCTCGGCACCAAGTCCGACGCCACCTACCACGTCGAGGCATTCAAGCTCTTCGACGGCGCCGGCAAGGAGCTAAGGTAAAGTATAGAGGGATAGAGGTAAGGGGCAGAGGTAAGGGGGCGGATATCTCTCTGCCCTCTAACTCTCCCGCCTCTATTCCTCTATTCCTCTAACCTCTGACCTCTGTCTATAAGCCTCAGCGGCGCCGCGCGAGCAGTCGTAGGCCGTTCAGGCAGACGAGCACCGTGCTGCCCTCATGGGCGATGACGCCGAGGTAAAGCGGGACGCCCTCGACCACCGTGAGCAACGCCATGACCGTGACGGTGCCGAGGGAGATGAGGAGGTTCTGGCGGATGACGCGCCGGGTGCGCAGGCTCAGATCAAAAGCCTCGAGCAACTTGTCCAGACGGTCGTCGACCAGAAGGATGTCGCTCGATTCCTTGGCCGCGTCGCTCCCGCGACCCGCCATGGCCACCGAGACATCGGCCGCGGCGAGCGAGGGTGCGTCGTTCACCCCGTCGCCGACCATCGCGACGACCTTGCCCTGCGAGGAGAACGCTCGCACGCGCTCTACCTTGTCCCAGGGCTTGAGCCCGGAGGCGACCTCGGGGACGCCGATTTCGGCCGCGGCCTTGGCGGCGGCTCCCGACTTGTCTCCGGTCAGCATCACGCAGTGCACACCGCGCTCACCCAAGCCGGCGAGCACCGGTCGGCTCTCGGTGCGCACGGTGTCGCGCAGCCGCACAAGCAGGTGGGTGCGCCCATCGGAGACCCAGACCTCGCTCCCCAGTCCCTCCTCGCGGGAGGGTCCCGGGTCGGGCGCGCCGACAAAGGTGCGCTTACCCATGCGCCAGAGCGCACCCTCCACGACGCCCTGCACGCCCTCGCCGGTGACGCTCTCGAAATCTCCCGGCACAGTCGGATCCACGCCCTGTCCGCGGCACCATGCCGCGACGGACCGGGAGAGAGGGTGGGCGGAGGCTGCGGCGAGGGCCGCGAGCGCGCGAAGCGCACGGGGTGCATCGTCCGCCGGTGCGCAGGTGTGGCCCGTGACCTCCGGCTCACCGCGGGTGAGCGTGCCGGTCTTGTCGAAGCACATCACGCGGACCTCGGCCAGTCGCTCCACCGCGGCGCCCCCGCGGAAGAGGATGCCACGGCGCGCACCCGCGGCAATGGCCGCCAGCACCGCCGACGGGATGGAGAGCACAAGCGCGCAGGGGCTCATCACGACGAGCAGGGTCATCGCCCGGTAGATGGCGCCTGCGGTGGGGTCGGCGCCATCCGCCGCCTGCCATTCGACACCTTCGGCGAACCTCAGCCAGAGTAGGAAGACCCCTGCTGCGACGATCACGCCGGCCGCGTAGATACCTCCCCACTTGTCGATCAGGCGCTGCGAGGGCGCCTTGCGCGACTGTGCCTCGCGGATGAGGTTGAGGATGCGCTGCACGGCACTCTGCGCCTCGGGTCGGATGACGCGGCCGATGACGCGCCCGGGGCCGTTGAGCGTGCCGGCGAGGAGCTCGCTGCCGCGGCGCTTGGGCACGGGCACAGACTCTCCGGTGAGGGTCGACTCGTCGACATCCGTCGCACCCTCCATGAGCTCGGCATCGGCGGGGACCCGGTCGCCAGGTAGCAGGAGAATGCGGTCCCCCTGGCGTAGCCCGCTCACTGGGACGAGCGTTCCGTCCTCCCGCCGTGCGTGGGTCGGCGCGCCGGCCATGAGGGCATCGACCGCGCGCCGGGTCCGGTCCATCGCGTAATGCTCCATTGCGCCTGCGGCGGAGAAGAGGAAGAGGAGAAGCACGCCCTCGGGCCACTCGCCCATCCACCAGGCACCCGCGGCGGCGAGCAGCATCAGGAGGTGCACGTCGACGCGCCGGTGGTGGCGCAGCGAGTGCCAGCCTTCCTCCGCGGCCTCCCAGCCGCCGGCGACAGAGGCGCCGAGCGCGAGGAGCAGGACGGGCAGGGGCGTGGCGGCCGCGTCGGCGTACTGGACCTTCTGCACCACCAGCGCGGTGAGCCCGAGCGCGGCGCAGATGGCTGATTGGATCGCGAGCGGGCGCCAGCCGTGCTCGTGGTCATGCGCGTGGTCGTGTGCCATGCCACGTATCTTGTATCGAGGCCGCAGGCGGTCAATGACGCGTCTTGTCACCATATACAGGATACAGTTTCGCATTCAACTTCGCCTGTCGTGTGTGCTCGACGCAGGTATTTTTCCGTCAGTGACAAATATGAAAAAGACGCTTGCGTGATGCGTCGTGCGTGCTACGTTTGTCTCCGAAGCAAGCCCCGCAGTGTCCAACAAAACCGAAAGCACCCTAGGCGAAAGCCTCCTCACGGTTTCACTCCCGGCCGATCTTCACGCCACTGTCGTCGCATTTCAGGAGAAGTCCGGAATGCCGACGCTAAGCCAAGCCATCCGCCATGCACTGGACCGTTTCGACGGTTCCCGCACGGACGTTGGGCGCTCTCGCTCTCTCCAAGTGTCTTTCCGAGTCCCCTCGGAGCTCCGTAGTCGCATCTCCCGTCAGGCGCGTAGCGCCCGGGTGAGCCTGGGGCGCATTGTGAGGGTGGCGCTGTCCGCGCTGCCTTCTAACCCAACCCCGATCCCAAACAAAAACAACACCATGGCCAAGAAGAAGAAGGCTGCCAAGAAGGGCGCCGCCAAGAAGAAGACCGCCAAGAAGAAGTAACCCTTCTTCGGTGAGCGCGTAAGCGCCCACTGGCGATCTCCGGCTCACGCCGGTTCAAGGATTTCCCACGGGAAATCCTTTTCTTTTTCCCGGTTTCACAAACCACCCCGGTTCGCCGGGGTGGTTTTCCCTTGAAGGGAGGTCCCGGTGCGATTGCTCTTCACCTCTCCCATGAGCAACGGACAGACCATCACCATCCAGGCCGGCAAGTTGACCGTCCCTGACCACCCCATCGTCCCCTTCATCGAGGGTGACGGCACCGGTCCCGACATCTGGCGTGCCTCCGTGCGCGTGATCGACGCCGCGGTGAAGAAGGCCTACGCGGGCAAGCGCGCGATTGTCTGGAAGGAGGTCCTTGCCGGCGAGAAGGCCTTTAAGTCGACGGGCAACTGGCTCCCCGAGGAGACCCTCACCGCCTTCAAGCAGTACCTCGTTGGCATCAAGGGCCCCCTGACGACCCCGACCGGCGGCGGCATCCGCTCGCTGAACGTCGCCCTGCGCCAGCAGCTCGACCTCTATGTCTGCCTCCGCCCCGTGCAGTGGTTCACCGGCGTGCCTTCGCCCGTGAAGAACCCCGGCAAGGTCGACATGGTCATCTTCCGCGAGAACACCGAGGACATCTACGCCGGCGTCGATTTCGAGGCTGGCTCCGACATCGCCCTCAAGACCCTTGAGTTTCTCAAGACCAACTTCCCCAAGGAATTCGCCAAGATCCGTTTCGGCGGCGAAGCCCCTGCCACGGTCGGCGTCGGCATCAAGCCTGTCTCCAAGCCCGGATCGGAGCGCCTCATCCGCTCGGCGATCAAGTACGCCATCGATAACAAGCGCAAGTCGGTGACCTTCGTCCACAAGGGCAACATCATGAAGTACACCGAGGGTGCCTTCATGAAGTGGGGCTATGAACTCGCCAAGCGCGAGTTCGGCGCGGTCGAGGTCGATGGCGGTCCCTGGTGCAAGATTCCCGAGGGCAAGCCCGGCGCCGGCATCGTCATCAAGGACGCCATCGCCGACATCACTCTCCAGCAGGTCCTGACCCGCCCGACCGACTTCGACGTCATCGCGACCCTCAACCTCAACGGCGACTACCTCTCCGACGCCCTCGCGGCGCAGGTCGGCGGCATCGGCATCGCCCCCGGCGGCAACATCAACTACCTCACCGGCCACGCCATCTTCGAGGCGACCCACGGCACCGCGCCCAAGTACGCGGACAAGGATGTGGTCAACCCCGGCTCCGTCGTCCTCTCCGGCGAGATGATGCTCCGTTACATGGGCTGGACCGAGGCCGCCGACCTCATCCTCAAGGGACTCAACGGCGCCATCGGCACGCGTAAGGTCACTTACGACTTCGCCCGCCAGATGGAGGGCGCGACCGAGGTGAAGTGCTCGCAGTTCGCCGACGGCATCATCGCCGCGATGTGATGGCGCGCGCGCCCCTCGCCTTCCTGCTCGTCGCCGCGGCCTCCGCCGCGGCTGGCGTCTGGGAGGAGATCGGGCGCAACACCGACGTCACCGTCTTCGCCGCCGCGCACTCGCGCTGGGTTGACGAGGGCAGGTCGCCCGATGTGGGCTCCGTGGCTGAGCTCGGCGCCGATGCCCGCCTGAGCGTCCCCGCCTCGCTGTACAACTTGCAGTTGCTCGCCGATGCCCGCCGTTCGCTCGACGGCGCCCCGCGCTTGGATCGCCGACGGGTCGGCTTGCACCTGACTCGCAACGGCGAGCGCGTGCTGCTCGGCGCCGGTGCCGAGTTCCGCGGCTATCTCGGGGAGAATCCCGCCGCACCCGGACGTTCCTTCTCCGAGACAACCTATCTCGCCTATGCCTCCCTCTTCTCGGAGGATGACGGCCGGGAGGACGCGGTCGACTGGAGCGTGGCCGTGGAGGTCGGTACCGTGCCGCGTCGCGACGAGCTCCGGGGTGCGCTCAAGTTCTGGCGCTCCCTTGCGGGGTCGTCCGCCAGCCCCAGCTCCCTCGACGCCTTCCTTGAGTTGGGGACCCTCCATGCCGCCGATGCCGATGGGGATGGGACTGGGCGGGCCGAGGGTTGGTCCTTCGCCAAGCTCTCCCTTAAGTACAGCCGGATGGTGGGGCAGGGCGCCTCCCTCTATATAGAGGCATCGTCACAGGCGGCCACCGAGGCCCCTGGCCGGGCCTCAGGGGTGGTCTCGGCGGGTTGGAGCCTCAGTTTCTGAGGCCGAAACACCCCCATTTCCCCTGAATCCGTTGTTGACGGAGGGGTCTGGAGTCTCATTTTCCGACCTTCCGACTTATGAAGACCACGCTCGCCAAGAACGTGAAGGCCACTGACCGAGCCTGGGTGCTCGTCGATGCCAAGGACCAGGTCCTGGGCCGCCTCGCCGTTAAGATCTCCAACATCCTCCGGGGTCGCCACAAGGTGACCTACACCCCCCACGTGGACACTGGCGACTATGTCGTCGTGATCAACGCGGACAAGGTGCGCCTCACCGGCTCCAAGGAAGATGCCAAGGAGTACATGTTTTACACCGGCTGGGTCGGCACCGCCTACCGCCGCAATGTCGCGCACATGCGCGCGAACAAGCCTGAGTTCATCATCACCCACGCGGTCAAGGGCATGCTCCCCAAGAACCGCCTCGCCAACGACATGCTCCGCAAGCTGCGCGTCTTCGCGGGCGAGAAGCACACCCACGAGGCAAACAACCCCGTGCCGTTCAAGGGCTGAGCGTCTGATTTTCCATTAAGATGAGCGCCAAGAATCCCACCCTCACCGCCGTCGGCCGTCGCAAGACCGCCAGCGCCCGCGTGCACCTCAAGCGTGGCACCGGTGAGATCACCATCAACGGCCGTCCCGCCTCCGAGCTCCTCTACACCGAGGGCCTCATGAAGGACGCCACCACGCCCCTCCGTGTCTCCGGACTCGAGGGTCAGGTCGACGTGCTCATCCGCGTCGGCGGCGGTGGTCCCAACGGCCAGGCCGGTGCCATCTCGCACGCCCTCGCCCGCGCCCTCCAGAAGCTCGACCTCGGCCTGCGTCCCGCCCTCAAGAAGGCCGGACTGCTGACCCGCGATGGTCGCATGAAGGAACGCAAGAAGCCGGGCCGTCCGGGTGCGCGCAAGCGCTTCCAGTTCTCGAAGCGTTAAGCCGCCCGAGAGCGACGAAACAAGGCCCCGGCTCCCCGGGGCCTTTTTCGTGCCCGCCTCCTTCCGCCTTTCAAACCCCACCGCTTTTTCCTAATCCACACCCATGGGCAACACCCTCATCCAGGTCGGCATCGTCGGCGCCTCCGGTTACACCGGGGAGGAGCTCGTGCGCCTGCTCGCCCGGCATCCCCGGGTCAAGCTGGCCGAGGTCTGTTCCCGTTCCCTCGCTGGCAAGTCGGTGGCGGACGAGATTCCGCGGCTGCGGGGCGTGGTCGACCCCACCCTGATCTTTACCGCCTCCTCGCCCGAGGCCTGCGCGAAGTCGCCGGTCGATGTCTGGTTCCTCGCCCTCCCGCATGGTGTCGCCGCCGAGTACGCTCGGCCGCTCGTCGCCGCGGGCAAGCGCGTGCTCGATCTCTCGGCCGACTTCCGGCTGCGCGACCCCGAGCTTTACCGGAAATACTACGGCCACCCGCATCCGGCGCCCGAGCTCATCGCACAGTCGCGTTATGTCATTCCCGAGCTCGAGCGGGACGATGCCTGGCGGAAGCTCCCGCTGATCGCCTGCCCGGGTTGCTATCCCACGAGCATCCAGCTGCCGGTCACGCCGCTCCTCCGCGCGGGCCTGCTCAAGCCCGAGCCCGGTCGGCTCGTGATCAACTCGCTGTCCGGCGTCTCCGGCGCGGGCAAGAAGGCCGATGTCGCCTACCTCTTTTGCGAGCGTGACGGCTCGGTGAAGGCCTACGGCCTGCCCAATCACAGGCACGTGGCCGAGATCGAGGAGAACTTCGCGGCCGCCGCCGGCCGTCCCGTCGTCGTGCAGTTCAACCCGCACCTCGCGCCGATGCACCGCGGCATCGCCACGACCATCACCGTGCCCGCCGTCGGCGTCACCGCCGAGCAGGTCGAGGCCGCCTGGCGCGCCGCGTACGCCGGACGGGCCTTCGTCCAGATCCTGCGCTCGGGCGAGTTCCCTGACACCGCGCATGTCGCCGGCTCCAACCGGGCCGCGCTCTCCGTCGTCGCCGACGCGCGCACGGGCAACCTCGTGCTGACCTCCGCCATCGACAACCTCCTCAAGGGCGCGGGCGGGCAGGCCGTGCAAATCCTCAATCTGCTCCAGGGTTGGGACGAGGCCGAGGGCCTGCGCTGATTTCCCCTTAAGTCACCTTCGCCATGTCCCTCCGCATTACGGACAATTCCCCCGGTCTGAGCGATGTCCCCGGGCTGCGCGTCGGCGCCGCCGGCTGCGACATTCGCAACAAGGGCCAGGAGCGTCTCGACCTCGCGCTCGTCGTCGCCGACCGCCCGTGCGCCGCCGCCGGTGTCTTCACCACCAACGACGTCAAGGCCGCACCGGTGCGCGTCTCGCAGGCGCTGCTCGCGTCGTCCCAGGGGCGTGTCCGCGGCTTCGTCGCCAACAGCGGCAACGCCAACGCCTGCACCGCTGAGCAGGGCATGCTCGACGCCCAAGCCATGGTGACCCTTGCCGCCAACGCGGCTGGTGCGCCCGGCGAGTCCTTCCTGGTCTGCTCGACCGGACGCATCGGCGAGCTCCTGCCCATGACCAAGGTCGCGGCGGGCATCGCCGAGGCCGCCAAGCGACTCGGCACGACGCCCGAGGAGGGTGACCGCGCCGCCTGGTCCATCCTCACTTCTGACACGCGCCCCAAGACCGTCACCGCCCGCTTCGTCTGGGAGGGTCGCACCGTCACTGTCTCGGGGATGGCGAAGGGCGCGGGCATGATTGAGCCGAACATGGCCACGATGCTGGCCTTCGTCGCGACGGACCTTGATGCCGCGCCCGCGACGCTGCGCACCGCGCTGCTTGCCGCCACGGAGCAATCCTTCAACTGCGTGAGCGTCGACGGCGACATGTCGACCAACGACACCGTCCTGCTCCTTGCCACGGGCAAGAGCGGTCTCTCGCTCGAGGGTGCGCCCGCTGGCCTCGTCCGCGCCTTCCAGGAGGCGCTCGACAAGGTCTGCTTCGTGCTCGCCGAGAAGATCGTCGGTGATGGCGAGAAGATCACCAAGATCGTCTCGGTCGAGGTCGCGGGCGGTCGCACCCGCGCCGAGGCCGAGGCGGTGGCGCGTGCCATCGGCAACTCCCTCCTCGTGAAGTCGGCCTGGTACGGCGAGGACCCCAACTGGGGTCGCCTGGCCGATGCCGCCGGCTACGCCCGCATCGGACTCGATGAATCCAAGTTGGACATCGCCTATGACGACGTGCCTGCGGTCGTCGGGGGCAAGCCCCTGCCGGAGAACAAGCCCCGCTGGAAGGCCGTCGTCACGCAGCGCCGATTCGCCGTGCGCCTGCACCTGCACCTCGGCGAGGCGACCTTCCGGCTGCTCACCACGGACCTCTCCGAGGCCTACGTGAACTACAACAAGAGCGAGTGAGCCGCCCCTTTTCCCTGTTGCGCGTCCGCGCCGCAGGGTGAGACTCCGCCCTGACCGATGAGCACGCCTGCAGAAAAGGCCGAGGTCCTCCTCGAGGCCCTGCCCTACATCCACAAGTTCCGTGGCTCCACCTTCGTGGTGAAATACGGCGGCAGCTTCATGGATGATCCCGATCCCGCCGGACGCGAGCGGGTCGCGACCGACATCGCCTTCCTCGCCGCGGTCGGCATCCAGGTCGTCGTCGTGCACGGCGGCGGCAAGGCCATCACCCGCGCGATGGACAAGGCCGGTATCAAGGCCGAGTTCCGCGCGGGCATGCGTGTGACCGACGCCGCCACCGTGAAGATTGTCGAGCAGACCCTCAACGAGGAGATCAATGCGGAAATCTGCGAGGTGCTTCGTGCCAAGGGTGCCAACCCCCTCGGCATGGCCGGCAACCTCGTCAATCTCTGCGAGCGCATGACCGTGCGCGACACCGCGGGCAAGGAGGTCGACGTCGGCTTCGTCGGCGACATCAAGTTCGTGAAGACGAAGCTGATCAAGAAGGCCCAGGCCGACGGCCATGTGCCGGTGATCTCGCCCATCGCGCTCGACGCCGACGACCAGCCCTACAACACCAACGCGGATGTCGCCGCCGCCGCCATCGCCGGCTCGCTGCGTGCCCGTCGTCTCATCTTCATGAGCGACGTGCCCGGGCTGCTCAAGGATCCGAAAGACCCTGCGTCCCTCATCCCGACCCTTCGCATCGGCGAGGTCGACGACCTCAAGCGCGCCGGCGTCGTGGCCGGCGGCATGATTCCCAAGGTCGACAGCGCCGTGAAGGCCCTGCGCGACGGCGTGCGTCGCGTGCACTTCATCGATGGTCGCGTGCCACACAGCCTGCTGCTCGAGATCTTCACCGACCGCGGCATCGGCACCGAGATTGTCCACAGCTGATGGCCGACGACACCGCCGAGCTCCACGCCCGCCACCTGATGGGCAACTACGCCACCCCGGCGATCACGCTGGTGCGCGGCGAGGGCACGCGCGTCTGGGATGACGCCGGCCGGGCCTACCTCGACTTCTCCACGGGCATCGCGGTCAACGCCCTCGGTCACGCGCACCCGACCTGGGTCGCACGTGTCCGCGAGCAGGCCGGCAAGCTCGTCCACATCAGCAACCTCTATCGCAATGAGCCCGCCGCGCAGCTCGCCGCCGCGCTCGCGCGTCGCAGCGGCCCCGGTCGGGCGCTTTTTTGCAACAGCGGTGCCGAGGCCAACGAGGCCCTGATCAAGCTCGCCCGCCTGCACGGGCGGAGGAAGAGCGGCGCCGAGGGTGCCTGCACGACCGTCGTCGTGGCCGAGCGCGCCTTCCATGGGCGCACCTTCGGTGGCATGTCCGCCACGCCCCAGGAGAAGATCCAGGCGGGGTTCCGGCCGCTGCTCCCCGGATTTCCGTCCGCACCGCTCAACGACATCCGGGCGTGGGACAGGCTGCTCGATGCGAAGACCACCGCCGCCGCGCTTGTCGAGACGGTGCAGGGCGAGGGTGGGGTGCATGTCGCCGACCCCGGTTTCCTGCGCGAGCTACGCGCGCTGACGCTCGAGCGCAACATCCTGCTCTTCCTGGACGAGATCCAGTGCGGCATCGGCCGCACCGGCGCCTTCTTTGCCTTTGAGCACGCGCGCGTCCTGCCTGATGCCATCGCCATGGCCAAGGGGCTCGGCGGCGGCTTCCCCATCGGCGCCAGCTGGGGCGCGCCGCCGCACGACGATCTCTTCGCGCCTGGTTCGCATGGCACGACCTTCGGGGGCAACCCGCTCGCGTCCGCCGCCGCCCTCGCCGTGCTCGAGGTCATCGAGTCCGAGGACCTGCTCGCGCGCGTCACCCGGCAGGCGCCCGCCTGGCACGCCGCGCTGCGCGCCGCCGGAGCTGCGCGGCCCGATCTCTTCCGCGAGCTCCGGGGACTCGGCTACATGGTGGGCATCGCCCTGAGCATCGAGCCGCGGCCCGTGGTGGCCTTGCTGCGCGAGGCTGGTTTGCTCACGGTGCCCGCCGGTGACAATGCCATCCGCTTCCTGCCGCCCCTGACCGCCACCGAGGCGGAGCTGGCGCAGTCGGCCGAGATCTTCCGCGGCGTGCTCGCGGCCCTTCCCCGGGCCTGAATCGCCGTCCGAGCCTGTATTTTCCGCTGTCCAAGCGTCCCCCGGAGGGCCATTGTCCGACCTTTCCTGAGATGAGACACTTCCTCAAGGAGTCCGACCTAAGCCGGGAGGAGATCGGCGCCCTCTTCGCGACGGCCGCCGCC
Organism: Opitutales bacterium; assembly: GCA_049419705.1. GTDB lineage: Bacteria > Verrucomicrobiota > Verrucomicrobiia > Opitutales > UBA953 > UBA8828. Next base: position 2,078 of record JBMSKH010000018.1, on the reverse strand, counting down.
CTCAAGTCCGGCCGCGGCCGCCACACGCCTCCCGCGCTCGCCCGCCAGTCCTGGGGCCTGCTCTTTTTCAAGAAGAGCACGCGGACCCGTGTCTCCTTCCAGGTCGGCGTGCATGAGCTCGGCGGCCAGCCCGTGATGCTCAACGCCGAGGATATGCAACTCTCGCGTGGCGAGACAGTCTCGGACACCGCCCGGGTGCTCTCGCGTTACCTGCACGGCATGGTCATTCGCTGCCATGACCACCAGCTGCTGGTGGATTTCGCCGCGCAGGGCTCGTTGCCCGTGGTCAACGCGCTCTCCGATTTCCTGCACCCGTGCCAGCTGATGACCGACATGTTCACGTTGGCCGAGCGCTGGGCCCCGGGTCGCCCCGAGAGCTACGCCGACTCGCTCCGCGGGCGCCGCGTCGCCTTCCTCGGCGACACCGCCTGCAACATGGCCAACTCGTTCATCCTCGCCGGGGCGATTCTCGGCGTGGAGGTCGTGCTCTCGGGTCCCAAGGGCTACGCCCCGGGCCCGGAGATCCAGGAGCAGCTGCGCCGCGACAAGCTCACACCCACTTGGACGTTCACGGATGACGCCGAGGCAGCCGTGCGCGGAGCCGACATGGTCTACACCGATGTCTGGGTCTCGATGGGCATGGAGGCCGAGAAGGCCCAGCGCCTGCGCGAGCTCGAGCCTTACCGGGTCACGTCCAAGCTGATGTCGATCGCCAAGCCCGGCGCGTTCTTCATGCACTGCCTGCCCGCCCATCCCGGCGAGGAGGTCGCGCAGGAAGTCCTCGACAGTCCCGCGAGCATCATCTTCGACCAGGCCGAGAACCGTCTGCACGTCCAGAAGGCCCTGCTCGCGCACCTCGCCGCTTCCCGCGCCTGAGTTCCCTTGCCCAATTTCCCCATGAAGAAGAAGTCTCCCAAGAAGAAGATCGTCCTGGCCTATTCCGGCGGCCTCGACACCTCGGTCCTGCTCTCCTGGATCAAGGAGCACCACAACGCCGAGATCATCGCCTTCTGCGCCAACGTCGGGCAGGAGGACGAGCTGAAGGGGCTGCCCGCCAAGGCCCGCAAGACGGGTGCGGCCAAACTCTACGTCGACGATCTCCAGGAGGAGTTCGCCCGCGACTTCATCTTCCCGATGCTGCAGGCGAATGCCATCTACGAAGGCCAGTACTTCCTCGGCACCTCGATCGCCCGCCCGCTCATCGCCAAGCGCATGGTTGAGATCGCCCGCAAGGAGGGCGCCACCGCCATCGCCCACGGCGCCACCGGAAAGGGCAATGACCAGGTCCGCTTCGAGCTGACCGCCGCCGCCCTCGCGCCCGACCTCGAGATCATCGCCCCGTGGCGCGACGAGACTTTCCGCGCCGAGTTCCCTGGTCGCGCCGAGATGATCGCGTACTGCGCGCGCCACCGGATTCCCGTCCAGGCCAGCGCCAAGAAGCCGTACTCCTCGGACCGCAACCTGCTCCACATCTCGTACGAGGCCGGTATCCTCGAGGATCCCTGGCTCGATGTCTTCTCCCCGAAGCACAAGGACATGTTCAAGCTCTCGGTCGCGCCCGAGGACGCGCCGAACAAGCCTGAGTTCGTCGAGCTTGAGTACCGCAAGGGTGACTGCGTCGCCGTCAACGGTCGCAAGCTCAATCCCCTCGGCGTGATGCGCGAGCTCAACCGCCTCGGCGGCAGGCATGGCGTCGGCCGTGTCGACATGGTCGAGAACCGCTTCGTCGGCATGAAGAGCCGCGGCGTCTACGAGACCCCGGGCGGCACCATCCTGCACTTCGCCCACCGCCAGATCGAGTCCCTGACCATGGACCGCGAGGTCATGCACCTCCGCGATTCGCTCGTCCCGCGCTACGCCACGCTCGTCTACAACGGCTTCTGGTACGCGCCGGAGCGCCTCGCCCTCCAGGCCCTCATCACCGAGTCGCAGCGCAACGTCACCGGCACCGTCCGCGTGAAGCTCTACAAGGGCAACGTCTACGTCGCCGGCCGCAAGAGCGCCCGTTCGCTCTACAACCCGCACATCGCCACGATGGAAGCGGACCCGACCAAGGCCTACAACCAGGACGACGCCAC
>JBMSKH010000017.1:0-38952 GCA_049419705.1 Opitutales bacterium | reverse complement strand
GGGCGACGAGGCCGAGCTTGGCATCCTCGGTGTCGATGCGGAAGGTGATGCGCTCGCCGGGGGCGGCGTAGAGGCCGGTTGAGCGCCAGCGTGGGATGTTGACCACGAGGTTGACCGCGGTGATCACGCGATCGGCGCCGTCGGCGACCTTACCCGGGAACGCGTTGGCATCGGGGTGCGGCACGCAGCGGTCGGGGTCGATCGATGCCCAGTAGGCGCCGACGGTCGCCCGGTACCACTCGGTCTTGCCCGAGTCGCCCGTGTTGATGCGCAGGGGCTCGTCGGGTGTCGCGTGGATGGAGTGGGCGGCGGTGTCCTCCTTGCTCGCCTTGGTGCCGAGGCGGGCGGTGGTCAGTCGCGTCGAGACGGTCTTGTACTTGCGAAGGGTGAGGGCATCGACGTCCTCGTTGGTGAACTTCGGCGGGGGCGGCGGTAGGTCTTCAGGCACTCGATCCCTCACCTTGGCGATGCTCTCGGGATCGATGCGTGTCTTGTTGTCCTCGCCGAGCACGGATCCGGTGACCTTTTCCTCGGGTACGGTCGGAATCTCGACGACCTTGCGTGTCTTGTCGGGTGCCTCGACATCCACGACCGCGGTCGGCCCGGAGGATCCTCCCTCCGCGCGGATAAACCGGTCGTAGGCAAGGATGCCGCCACCGCAGAGCACGGCCACCAGCAGCAGCCAATAGCCGGGACCGCCCCAGAAGCCCGAGTCCTTCTGCGGCCTGGGGATAGGTCTGATGGGGCGTCGCGAGGGCTGAGGGCGCACGCCTCCAATGTGACAGACGCCCCTTTTCCGTCAACTGGCAAGGGTCACCCTGGGATTGACCCGTCCCATCCCCGCCTTACCTATGAGGATTCCCTTCCTCGGAACACTCTCCACATGGCCAAGACCCTATTTCAGAAAGTCTGGGACGCGCACACCGTCCGCAAGCTGCCCAACGGGCAGACCCAGCTGCTCATCGGGACCCACCTCATCCATGAGGTGACCTCCCCCCAGGCCTTCGGGATGCTCCGCGACCTCGGCCTCAAGGTGAAGTTCCCCCATCGCACCTTCGCGACCGTTGACCACATCGTCCCCACCAACGAGCTGAAGGAGCCCTATTCCGACTCGCTCGCCCAGGAGATGATCGACGCCCTCCGCCGTAACACCAAGGAGAGCGGCGTCCGCCTCTTCGACACGACGAGCGGCCTCCAGGGCATCGTCCACATGGTCGGTCCCGAGCAGGGCATCACCCAGCCGGGCATGACCATCGCCTGCGGCGACTCGCACACTGCGACCCACGGCGCCTTCGGCGCCATCGCCTTCGGCATCGGCACCACCCAGGTGCGCGACGTGCTCGCCACCCAGACGCTCTCGCTCAGTCCGCTCAAGGTCCGGCGCATCGAGGTCAACGGCAAGCTCGCCCCGGGTGTCTACGCCAAGGACGTCATCCTGCACATCATCCGCGACCTCGGCGTCAACGGCGGCATCGGCTTCGCCTACGAGTACGCGGGCTCGACCTTCGACGCCTTCTCGCTCGAGGAGCGCATGACCGTCTGCAACATGTCGATCGAGGGCGGCGCGCGCTGCGGCTACGTCAATCCCGACCAGAAGACCTTCGATTACCTCAAGGGCCGTCCCTACGCCCCGAAGGACGCCGAGTGGGACGCCGCCGTCGCCCGCTGGAAGACCTTCGCCTCCGACCCAGGCTGCACCTACGACGACGTGCGCGTCTACGACGCCGCCAAGATCCGTCCGACTGTCACCTGGGGCATCACCCCTGGGCAGGCCATCTTCATCGACGAGTCGATGCCCGCGCTCGAGTCCCTCACTGGTGGTGACCGCGGTACGGCCGAGGAGGCTTACCGCCACATGAAGCTGACGCCGGGCAAGCCCATCCGCGGCACCAAGGTCGACGTCGCCTTCCTTGGTTCGTGCACCAACGGCCGTATCTCCGACCTGCGCGAGGTCGCCAAGTATCTCAAGGGCCGCAAGGTCAAGGCGGGCGTCAAGGCCATCGTCGTCCCCGGCTCCCAGCTCACCTCGATCCAGGCCCAGAAGGAGGGTCTCGACAAGGTCTTCTCCGATGCCGGCTTCGAGTGGCGCGGCGCGGGCTGCTCGATGTGCCTCGCGATGAACCCCGACAAGCTCGTCGGCGACCAGCTCTGCGCCAGCTCATCCAACCGCAACTTCAAGGGCCGCCAAGGCTCGGCCACGGGTCGCACCGTGCTGATGAGCCCGCTGATGGTCGCGGCCGCCGCGATCACGGGTGAGGTCACCGACGCCCGCGAGGTCTTCCAGGTTTCCTGACAAGGTCACCGCCGTGTCCGTCCACCCCGCCATCGCCCGAGTCCTGGAGCGCGCCGCGCGCGGGCAGGCCGTGGTCGCCGCTGCGGCGGCCGAGGGCGTGCACCTTGCCGAGGGCGTCGAGCTCGATGCGCACCATGACGGCAAGCCGGTCTGCCCGGTGCGTCCCACATGGATGATCGCCGGCACGCCCGTCTTCGTCGCCGAGGAGGGCATCCCTGAGAGCGTCGCCTCGGCGCGCCGCCAGTCGCTCGCTCGTGCGCTCGGCCAGCCTGTCTGCTTCCTCGCCACCAACTCCTGGTCCGCCGCCGCCCCCTGACCGACTTCTCTTTCCTTTCAGATCTTTCCTCTAATCTCTTACCCAACCATGTCCCTCGCCAAGATCACCCGCGTCACCGCCCGCGCCCTCGCCGTCCCCGGCGACGACGTCGACACCGACCGCATCATCCCCGCCCGCTACCTGCGCTGCGTCACCTTCGACGGCCTCGGCGAGCACGCCTTCCGCGACGAGCGCTATGCGCCCGATGGCTCACCCAAGGACCACCCGATGAACCGTCCCGAGGCCAAGGGCGCGGGCATCCTCGTCGCCGGCTTCAACTTCGGTTGCGGCAGCTCGCGCGAGCACGCGCCCCAGTCGCTCTGGCGCTACGGCTTCAAGGCCATCGTCGCGGGCAGCTTCGCCGAGATCTTCTTCGGCAACTCGACCGGCATCGGCGTTCCCTGTGTCTGCCTCTCCAAGGACGACCTCGCGGCGCTGATCGCCTGGGTTCAGGCCAATCCGCAGAACGAGGTGACCGTCGATCTCGAGTCGCTCAAGGTCACGGCCGGCGGCAAGTCCTACGTCGCGACCATGCCCGAGTCGGCCCGCTCCGTCCTGATGGGTGGCAAGTGGGATTCCGTCGCCGAGCTGCTTGAGGGTGCTGGCGCGGTCGACGCGCTCGCCAAGACGATCCCGTACGTCCGCTAAGGCGTGCCCTAGGCTTACTTGCCGGCTGGGTCGGCAGGCGGGGCCTCGGGGACCTCGACGTCGCCCGTGTCGCGGCTGGCACCGGGCGCCGACGCCGAGCCGGATCCGGCGACCTTGGTGGCGAGGCGCTTGACGGCGGTGCCGCAGATCTCCGAGACGGGATTGAGTTCCTGCGCGGCCATCCAGGCGGTGAGCGCGGCGGCGTCGTGCCCTTCCTTCTCGAGGCGGTCGGCCTGGGCGAGGAGGCGGGCATAGTCAGCGACCATCGGGGCGATGTCGGAGCGGGTGCGCGCGAGCATCAGGTCGTTCGGGTCGATGTTCCCGGCGCGCTGCAGGAGGTCCCAGGCGAGGTAGGGGTTGCCCTGGGCGGCGAGCGAGGAGGCCTGGAGCAGGATGGCCTCGATCTCGCCGACGCGCGTGACCACGGCCTTCAGCTGGGCGAGGCGATCCTTGTCCTGGATGAGGGCGACGGCGAACTCGTCGCGCTTGTTGAAGATCTCGCGCCACTTCCCCTCGGTGTGCAGGCGGTCGAACTCCGGGATCTTCTGGGCGAGCACGTCCTGGCGGGCGATGGCCTTGCTGGCGAAGTCGCGGATGGCGGGATTGAGCGGCCAATACTTGGCGGCGCGCTCGAGGGCGGCCTCGGCCTTGGCGGCGTCGCCGGCGACGGCTGCCTGCTGGGCCGCGAGGATCTGCATGCTCGAGGCGGACTTCGCGGACTCGACCTTGGAGCGCACGGCGGCGGCGGGGAAGTCCTTGGCGCGCGCGGAGACTTGGTTGAGGTATTGGTCGACGTTGGCGAGGTCGCGCTCGTCGCCGACGCGCTGCAGTTCGCGCAGGTCGCGCCAGAGCTCGAGGAGCTCGCGCTTGCGGGCGGGGTCGAAGGACTGGATGGCGGGCTCGTACTCGCCGAGGAAGAAGGTCTCCTGCAGCCGTTCGAAGGCGCCGTAGACCTCGCCCTGGCGGAAGAGGTCCTCGGTGGTGCGGATGCCGATGGCGACGTCGTTGATCGCCTCGCGGCAGAGGCCGTCGAGCGACTCGAGGCTGGGGACGTAGTCGGAGATGGGGAAGAACTCCTTCACCTCCTTGGCTCCCACGCGGACGTTCTGGTTCTGGCTCTTGAACATCACCCGGTAGAAGGCGCAGGCGAGGATGCAGTGGCGGTAGCGGCGGGCGAGGAGGTACTGGACGATCTGGGACTGGAACTCGACCTGCGCCTGGAGGGCGAGGGCGGTCATCTTGGCCTGGTTGGCGACGATCTCGGCCTGGGTCTTCTGCTCGTCCTTGGTGCGGTAGCCGAGCTCGGTGGTGCCGGCGGTCGACTTGGCGGGCATCGCGCCTCCCTTGCCCTTCTTGTCGCTGACGTTGGCGCGCTCGTCGTTGGCTAGCTCGAGCTGCTCAGCGCGGTTGATGACGATGCCCTCCTGCTTCTTGCGCAGGGCGTCGAGTTGGTTCTGGTTCACGCCGAGGTCGCGGAACTCGCGGCGCATCTCCCAGACCTTGCGGACCTGCGAGGCGAGGGTGAGGGAGTTATCGGCATCGGCCTCGTAGCGGGCGGCCTCGAAGAGGAGGTCGAAGGCGGCCTGCTGGTTGGGCGCCCAGGTGCGGTCGTTGATGGCGTTGGGAGCGAGCAGCGCCTCGATGCGGCTGAGCGTCTCGAGGTAGCGCTTGGTGTCGCCGGCGGGCACGGGGGCCGCGAGGTAGCGCTCGAAACGCGCGCGCATCAGCCGGGTGTTGCCGAGGTTGAAGGTCTTGCCCTTCCACTGCATCGAGCCGTTCTCCATGTCGACCGAGTCGCTGTTCACATTGAACAGGCGGTCGGTCATGTTCTCGGTCGTGGTGCTGCGGTAGTCGCCGCCGCCTCCGCCGGAGATGGCGGCGCCAGGCTGGGTGACCTGTCCTTGCGCGGGTAGCAGGGCGGGGACGAGGGCGAGCAGGCCTGCGGCGAGCAGGTGTTGGGAGAGACGCATGGCTTTAGAAATTCTCAATCTCCTCGACCTCGAGGACGTCCTTGCGGACGCGGATCTTGAGATTGTAGCGCTGCCCAGACTCGAAGTTGTCTGAGATGGAGGCAGGCACACGCACGGGGATGGAGCCGGCGCCGCGGGCGGTGTCGATCGGCTTGACGGAGAGGATGCGGCCTGAGCCCTCGACGAAGGCGAGCTGCTTGTCGACCTGGCAGGCGAAAACGTAGGCGTTGCCCTGAAGCGTGGCCCAGTCCTTGCGGTAGGTGTCGGCGGGGAAGGGCGTGAGGCTGCCGAACTTGCCTCCGGAGCGCCCGAGGATGATGACGCCGACGAATGCCATCACGGCCAGGGGGATGCCCAGCGCGAGGAGGAGGGGGTTGGGCTTGGCCATTGGACTCCCCACAGCCTAGGGGTTCCGGGGCTTAGTTCCAGCGCTTTTGCTGGCAACCGACCAGCACCATGCCGACGCCCAGCATGCCCTGGGCGAGCAGGACGAGCAGGGCGGTGGAGCTGTCCGCGACGTAGGCCGACTGGTCTGGCAGGGAGCTGGAGTAGGCGTACCAGATGGGTGTGCCGGCCATCGACTTGATTGTGCCGGACCAGCCCCAGTAGGCGTTGATGAACGGGCGGCAGACCCAGGTCAGCGCCTGGGGCAGGGCCAGCACCACGCCGGAGAGGGGGAGCTGGAAGCCGACGAGGTAGATGGAGAGTAGCGACGACTTCTCGGGCGAGACGAGCAGGGCGGAGAAGCCGAGGCAGACCACCGACATCGAGACGCAGCTGGCGGCGAGCACCGCCAGTTGGTCGGCCCAGGGTCCGGGGAAGTTGCAGACCACCTTGACGAAGGCGCACATCCAGACGCCCTGGAAGGCCCCGAGCAGCGAGACGAAGGCGAGCTTGGAGAGCGCGTAGGCGAGGGGTCCGAGCCCGGTCATGCGCTCCTTCTCGTAGAGGTTGCGCTCGGCGGAGATCTCCCGCCCGCCGTTGTTGGCGCCCATCAGCGTGAGCAGGATGACCTGGAACATCACCAAGCCGGCCGCGAGGTTGGCTACCTGCCCGTTCTTGATCTGCACGGCGATGGCCTGGCGGATGGCGTCGATGGAGCCCGAGTTGCGCTCCATTGGGACGTTCTGCACATCCCAGACCCCGGTGAGGTTGAAGATGACGACGAGCAGGGGGAAGCCGAAGGTGATGGCGCTGGTCAGGGTGAGATAGCCCGTGTCGCGGAAGAAGAGCCGGAGTCGGCGGGTGAGCAGGGTCCAGAACTGCGAGAGGCCCGAAGGGGTCCGCGGGGTGGCCGTCTCGCGCTCGGTGTCGCGTGCCGGCAGGGCCGCCGCGGCCTGGTCGAAGGCGGTGCCGTCGCCGGCCTGGCGCTCGGCCCAGCAGGTGCGCCAGTGGCTGAGCTCGCGGCGGTTGAGCACCTCGTAGAGGCGCAGGCCGTCGTCGATGCCGAAATGCTCGAGCAGCGCGGGATAGGGTCCCTGGAAGACCACGTCGCCCTGGTAGACCACCGTCACCCAGTCGAACTGCGAGAGCTTCGCGAGGTTATGGATGATGCAGATGAAGCACTTGCCGCGCTCGGTCGCGAGCTGGCGGAGGAGCGCGAGGATCTGGTCCTCGGAATAAGGATCGAGACCCGAGGTCACCTCGTCGCAGACGAGGCAGGCGGGGTCGAGCGTGAGCTCAAGCCCGAGCGAGAGGCGACGGAGCTGGCCGCCGGAGAGCGAGCCGACGCGCTTCTCGCGGTGTGGCGCGAGGCCGGTGACGCCGAGCACGGACTCCAAGCGCTCGGCCCGGATGGCCGCGTCGGCCACGCTCAGGCGGAGGGCGTACTCGAGGGACTCGCCCACCGTGAGCTGCGGCTGGGCGGTGGTGAACTGCGGGGCGAGGCCGACCTTCCCGATGAGGTCCTCGGTGCGCGTGATGGGCGTGCCGTCGAGCGAGGCCGTGCCCGTCGTGGGCAGGATGCCGAGGATGGCCTTCATCAGCGTGGTCTTGCCGCAGCCGGAGGGCCCGATGACGGCGTTGAGGCCTCGGGGGAGGAACCGGGCGCTCGCCTGGTCGAGGATGACGGGGCCGTCGGTGCCCGCTCGCACGGTGAGGTTCTCGCAGCTGAGCATGGCGGTGTTGAAACACACCTTGCGGGCACGGGGTTGCAGGTTCAAACTCCATTTATGCGCCCCCTCCTCGCCCTCGCGGCCCTCCTGGCCGCCGCCGTCCCCTCCCAGGCCCTGCAGATGAAGGCGAAGGCCTTCCCGAACCAAGGCATCTTCGGCATCGAGTGCGCCGGCTCCGACGTCGGCTTCTACGCGCGGGCCGACCAGATCCTCTCCGTCTCCTTCCAGGAATACGTCGCCGGATCCTTCCTCGTCGCCGAGGTCGTGGTCGACATCGCCAACTCCGGACAGCAGTTGCGCATCTACTCCGTCCGCGCCGCCGGTTCGGCCGACGCCGCTGACCGCGCCAACCGCGGTCTCCGCGCCAACGCCCAGAATCGCGGACTCGAGCCCGATCAGGCGACTCAAGTCCCGCTCCCCGGCCCGCTCGCCAACCTCGAGCAGAAGGTCAGCAACCTGACCACAAGCACGACCGCCGGACTTGTGGTGAAGACCTACCCGACCACCACGCACGCCAAGACGGTCGAGATGTCCATTCCCAACCGGTCCGAGGTCCTCGCCTTCTACAAGGCCTTCCGCGACCTGATGGTGGCCCGCGAGGTGACCATCTCGCAGGGCTCCACTGTCGCCGGCGGCACGGGCGCGACCAACGCCACGCCCTTCGGCAGCCGCTCCACGACCGGCACACCGGCGACCACCGCGACGGGTGAGGCCATCACCATCAACCGCATCGGCGGCACGCTCTTCACCCTCGAGTGAGGGTGCTCAGCGCGCGCTGGCGCGTTTCAGTGCTGCCTTGAGTCGCTCGGCCTCGGGGCCCTTGGTCCCCGTGCCCCCGACCGCGACATCGAAGGTAACCTCGGTGAGGCGCATGGCTTCCGGGCTCAGGCTGTGCGAGGTGCGTGGAATCCACGCGGTCAGCAGGGCATAACCATCCGCCTCAAGTTTGCGTGCGTAAGCCTGGGCCCATTCCAGACGCCCGAAGGGTGCCTGCGGTGCCATCTTGCTCGTGTCGTCGAGTCCGCAGGTGACGAGTTGGGGGATGCCGCGGGCGGCCGCGTTGACCTCGCCCCATTGTCCGCCAGTGGACCACGATCCGGCCGAGTGCGCGGCGACGCCGACTACCTTCTCGGGGTGGGCGTGCGCGAAGCGATGCGCGAACTGCGCGCCACCGGAGAAACCGACGACAAAGGCCTTGGGCTGCAGGCGATGTCGCTTTCCCAGTTCCTCCATCAGTTTGAGCAGCTGGGTGTCGCTATCCTTCTGCAGGAACTGGTAGCCGTCGCTGGGGAAGGTCGGACCGAGCACGATGCAATCGGAGCGTTTCTGCGCCCAACTCGAGAATCCGCCTGCGCCCTTGCCTGTGCCGCCCATGCCGTGCACGCCGACGACGAGCCAGTAGGTGCGGTTGGTCTCGATGCGCTTGGGTAGGTAGACCCAGTAGTCGCGCCCGAGCGTGTCCTTGGTCGCCTCCTGTGCGCCCAGCGCGGCTGAGAGCAGGGTGAATGTCAGTAGAGTCAGACGGCCGAGGCGCATGACATTATCCTGACGAGCCAAGCTCGCCTGCCAAGCCGCTTACTTGGCGGCGGGGATGAGTACGGTGCTCGCCTTCTGACCTTCGAGCAGTTTATTGTGCAGTTGGAAGATGACCTCGGAGCCGTCGGCCGAGAGCTTACCGCTCATGATGGGAGGCGAGACCGGTCCCTGGGGCGGATGCACGAGCATGAGGCGCTTGATCTCGACGGCTTTGCCGTTGATGCGCGGCTGGCCGATGCCGATTTCGAGCGCGGGGAGCTGGGCAATGTCCACTTTCTTGCCGCCGTAGATCTCGATGAAGGCCGAGTGACGGCCCCAGAAGGCGAGGGTGCGGCCGGGGAACTTGAGCGAGGTGATGAAGGTGAAGTGGCCGGTGGCCTTGTCGGTCACGAAGGCGCCGACCCAGGTCCACTCCTTGCCGTCCTTGTCCTTCTCGTAGCTGAGCTTGCGCAGCGAATAGGTGTAAGTGCCCTCGCCCCAGGCGTAGGGGCGGCGTCCGGAGGCGAAGTCGCCCTCGTAGCCGGCGGCCTCGACCAGGCCGTTGGACGCGGGGCGCACGAACGAAGTGTCGAGGTCCTTATGCCCCCAGCGAGAGAAGATCGCACCCTTGCCCTTGTGGTAGGCTCCGGTCGGGCTGTCCTCGCTCACGGCGTAACCGCCGATGTTGGATTGGATACCGCCGTAGAACTTCGTCTCGTTCAGCTCGCCGATGCCGATGGGCGCGATGTAGAGGTTGAGCTTGGAGGGGTCGACCTCGCCCTTGACGCGCACATCGATGTCGAGCGACTGGAAGTCGGCGGTGGCGGGGATGTCCCACCAGAGGTTCATCATGTGCCAGGGCAGCCGGGGCAGGGCGGGGGCGGCCTTGTCCTCGGCGTGCAGGCCGAGTGTGACGAGACAGACGAGGGCAAGAAGAGCGCGCTTCATGGTGAAAGCGTCAGACAGCGCGGGTGCGCTTTGGTTGCGTCCAAACAAAAAAGGCCCGGCGGGGCCGGGCCTTTTGGACTTAAGTCGGATGCGCTTAGCGCTTCTTCCAGATGCGGAGCAGGGCGTCGGCCATGTCGGACGGCGTCTGCGCGACCTCGATGCCGCACTCGCGGAAGATGCGGATCTTGGCCTCGGCGGTGTCGTCCGCGCCGCCGATGACGGCGCCGGCGTGGCCCATGCGGCGACCCGCGGGAGCGGTGGCGCCGGCGATGAAGCCGGCGACGGGCTTCTTGCAGTGCGCCTTGATCCAGCGGGCGGCCTCGACCTCGGCGCTGCCGCCGATCTCGCCGATGAGGATGATGGCCTCGGTCTCGGGGTCGTCGTTGAACATCTTGATGACGTCGAGGTGCGAGGTGCCGTTGACAGGGTCGCCGCCGATGCCGACGCAGGTCGACTGGCCGTGGCCCTTGGAGGTCAGCTGCCAGACGGCCTCGTAGGTGAGGGTGCCGGAGCGGGAGACCACGCCGACGGAACCGCGCTTGTGGATGTAGCCGGGGGCGATGCCGATGCGGCAGCCGCCATGGGACTTGTCGCCGGTGCCGGGGGTGACGATGCCGGGGCAGTTCGGGCCGATGAGGCGGGTGCGACGACCCTCCATGGCGCGCTTGGCGCGAATCATGTCCTTCACTGGAATGCCCTCGGTGATGGCGACGGCGAGGTCGAGGTCGGCGTCGACGCACTCGAGGATGGCGTCAGCCGCGAAGGGCGGGGGGACGAAGATTGCCGAGACGCTGGCGCCGGTCTCGCGCTTGGCATCGGCGACGGTGTTGAAGATCGGGACCTTCTTGCCGCCGTGCTCGAAGACCTGGCCACCCTTGCCGGGCGTGACGCCCGCCACCACCTGGGTGCCGTAATCGATCGAGAGCTTGGCGTGACGACCGCCGAAGTCGCCCGTGATGCCTTGGACGAGGACGCGGGTCTTTTCGTTGACGAGGATGGACATGACTTAAGGGAAGTTCGGTGGTTCAGCGGGTGGAGGGAACGAGGGCGACGATCTTCTGCGCGGCGTCGGCCATGGAGTCGCCCGAGACGAGCTTGAGGCCGCTCGCGGCGAGCGTGGCCTTGCCGGCGGCGACGTTGTTGCCCTCGAGGCGGACGACGAGGGGGAGGGTGAGGCCGGTCTCGCGGGCGGCGGCGACGATGCCCTGGGCGATGACGTCGCAGTCCATGATTCCGCCGAAGATGTTCACCAGGATGCCCTTCACGTTGGGGTCGCCGAGGATGATCTTGAATGCCGCCGTGACCTGGTCCTTGGAGGCGCCGCCGCCGACGTCGAGGAAGTTGGCCGGCTTGCCGCCGAAGTGCTGGATGATGTCCATGGTGGACATGGCCAGGCCGGCGCCGTTGACGAGACAGGCGATGCTGCCGTCGAGCGCGATGTAGGACAGGCCGAACTTGGAGGCCTCGATCTCCTTGGGGTCCTCCTCGTTGAGGTCGCGCAGGGCGAGGACGTCGGGGTGGCGGTAGGTGGCGTTGTCGTCGAAGGAGACCTTCGCGTCGAGCGCGAGGAGCTTGCCCTCCTTGGTCACGAGCAGGGGGTTGACCTCGACCATCGCGCAGTCCTTCTCCCAGTAGAACTGGTAGAGCTTGGTCACGAGGGTGACGCACTGCTTGAAGAGGTCGCCGGAGAACCCGAGGGCGAAGGCGATCTGGCGGGCTTGGAAGGCCTGCAGGCCGACCGCGGGGTCGACGTGCACCTTGAAGATGCGCTCGGGGGTGGCGTGGGCGACGTGCTCGATCTCCATGCCGCCCTCGGTCGAGGCGACGATCACGGGGCGCGAGGTGGCGCGGTCGAGCAGGATGGCGAGGTAGTACTCGTCGTCGCGGCCGTCCGGGCGCTTGCCGAGGTTGGCGGCCTCGGTGAAGTAGATGGTCTGCACCTTGCGGCCGTCAGGGCCGGTCTGGGCGGTGACGAGCGTGTTGCCGAGCATGGCCTTGGCGTTCTCGAGCGCCTTCTCCTTGGTCGGCGAGAACTTCACGCCGCCCTTGAAGCCGTTGGTGAAGGTACCCTTGCCTCGGCCACCGGCGTGGATCTGCGACTTCACCATGTAGCCGTCGGTGCCGTTGAGCTTGGCCAGGGCGGCCTCGAACTCGGCGGGCGACTGGGCGGTCGCGCCCTTGGGGACGGCGACGCCGAACTGCTCGAACAGCGCCTTCGCTTGGTACTCGTGAATGTTCATGGGAGGGGAGGTGAAGGGGGATGGCTCGCGGGGCGACCGCGCGGGTCGCCACCGGCTAGCCGGCTGTGATCAGACGTTGCCGAGCTCGGCTTCCTTGGCCTTGAGCACGCGGTCGATCTCCTTGCCCTGGGCGTCGGTCGCGGCCTGGACTTCCTTGTCGGCGCGCTTGAGGTCGTCGTCGGTGATGAGCTTGTCCTTGTGGGCCTTCTTGACGGCCTCGAGGCAATCGCGGCGGGCGTTGCGGATGCGCACGCGGCCTTCCTCGGCGACGCGGTGGGCGACCTTGGCGAGCTCGACGCGGCGCTCGCCGGTCAGCTCGGGGACGGGACAGCGGAGGAAGTTGCCCTGGGGGACGGGGTTGATGCCGATGTTGGCGGACTGGATCGCCTTGCGGATGTCCTCCATCGTGGCCTTGTCGAAGGGCGTGACGATGATCGAGCGCGCGTCGGGCGTGGTGACCGCGGCCATGTCCTTGAGGCGCTGGGTCATGCCGTAGGCCTCCACGTGCACATTGATGCCGTCGATCATCGAGGGGGAAGCCTTGCCGGTGTGGAGCGAGGCGAGCTCGTGGGCCGTCCAATCAACGGCTTTCTTCATGGCGGCGGCGCCGTCGGCGATGGTCTTCTTGAGGTCCATGTTAAGTGTCTGTGTTTCGGGGTTAAGTGGGAATCAGCTGACCAGGGTGCCGATGCTCTCGCCCTGGATGGCGCTGCGCACGGATTCCTTCTGGCCCATCGAGAAGACAAGGATCGGGATGCGGTTGGCCTCGCAGAGCGAGAATGCCTCGGCATCCATCACGCCGAGGCGCTTGGAGATGGCCTCGGCGAAGGAGACCTTGGCGTAGCGCTTGGCCCCCTTGTGCTTCATCGGGTCCTTGTCGTAGATGCCGTCGACCTTGGTCGCCTTGAGGATGATGTCGGCGCCGATCTCGTTGGCGCGGAGGGCGGAGGCGTAGTCGGTCGTGCAGTAGGGGTTGCCCGTGCCGGCGACGAAGATGACGACGCGACCGCGGGCAAGGTGGCGGGTGGCCCGGCGCTGGATGAAGGGCTCGGCGATGCGGTCCATCGGGATGGCGGTCATCACGCGGACCTCGAGGCCGTGCTTCTCGAGGCGGTCCATCAGGGCGAGGCCGTTGATGACGGTGGCGAGCATGCCCATGTTGTCGCCGGTGGTGCGGTCGGTGCCGTTCTTCTCGGCGCCGGCGAGCCCGCGGAAGATGTTGCCCCCGCCGACCACGATGGCGACCTGGGTGCCGAGGGATCGGACGGCCTTCAGCTCGACGGCGAGGCGGTCGAGGACCGCGGGGTCGATGGATTCGCCGGTCTTGTCGTTGCGGAGGGCCTCGCCGCTCAGCTTGAGCACGACTCGGCGATACTTCGGCTTGGCGTTGGGCATGGGTGGGGTTGTAGGGCGAACCCCCGAGCACCGTCAACCCCCGCTTGACTCCCCGCCACCGACCCCCGTGGAATGGCCCCTCGCAGTCCGATGGTGTAATGGCAGCACAGGTGGTTTTGGTCCTCCTAGTCTAGGTTCGAATCCTAGTCGGACTAGCGAGCCCTCCCGGCGATGGGGGCGCAAACGAAGCAGGCGGACCCGAGGGTCCGCCTGGCTTGCCGTCTGGTTGCGAGGATCAGGCGCGGCCGAGGTATTCCTTGTTCTCGGTGCTGACCTTGATGATCTCGCCTTCCTTGATGAAGAGGGGGACGTTGACCTGGAGTCCGTTCTCGCAGGTGACGGTCTTCTGGACGTTGCCGGCGGTGTCGCCCTTGACGGCGGGAGGGGCCTCGAGGACCTTGACGGTCACGGAGGGAGGCAGGTCGACGGTGATGGGCTTGTCCTCGACGAAGAGCACCTGGTACGACGTGCCGGGGATGAGGAACTCCTTGGAGTCCTCGAGCGAGGCGGCCGAGACGTAGAACTCCTCGAAGGAGTTGGGGTCGACGAAGACGTAGCTGCCGTCGGCCTCGTAGGAGAGCTCCAGCTGCTTGATCGAGTTGTCGAAGACCTCGAAGGAGACGTTGATGCCGCAGCGGATGGGAATCTTGGCGCCCGTCTTGATGGAGCGGACCTCCATCTGGCAGTAGGAGGCGTTATTCGGCGGGGTGCGCACCTGGCACTCCAGCACGACGCAAAGCTCGCCGTTGTTGCTGATGATGTTCTTCTTCTTGATCCGATTGACGGGAAGGCTGGGCATAAGAGGGGATTTCAAAGCCGACCGCCCCCCCGGTGGTCAAGCGCATAGGGCTGCCGGGACCGGCTTTGGGGGCTTATCCCGCCAATTCCGCCGACTTCGCCGCCCATTCCGTCGTGGCGGTTTCCGCCGCGGCCGTGACCTCGGCCAGGCGGTGGTTGAGTTCCTTGGCCCGGGTCGGGTTGGCGTAGGTGGCGGGGAGCTGTAGCTCGGCGGCGATGGCGGCCTGCTCGGCCTCGAGGGAGGCAATGCGGGTCTCGAGGGCGGCGACCTCCTTTTCGAGGCGCTTGCGGACCTTGGGGTCGGGCTTGGCGGCGGGCTTCGCGGCCGCGGGCGTGGTGGCGCGCGGCTGCTGGGGGCGGGCGTCGGTCAGGCCGGCGGTGAGCGCCTCGCGCTCGCCCTTGGCCTTGGACTTCTCGAGGTAGTAGTCGTAGCCGCCGGCGTAGGGGGTGACGCGGCCGGAGTGCACGTGGATGACCTTGCCGGCGACGGCGCGGATGAAGTGGACGTCGTGGCTGATGAAGACGAGCGTGCCCTCGAAGGCCTTGAGCGCGGTGATCAGCGCGTCGATCGAGGCGAGGTCGAGGTGCGTCGTGGGCTCGTCCATCAGCAGCAGGTTGGGCGGACGCACCAGCAGGCGCACGAGCGCGAGGCGCGACTTCTCGCCGCCGGAGAGGACGTGCACGGGTTTGTAGACATCGTCCTTGCGGAAGAGGAAGGCGCCGAGGACCGCGCGGGCGTGCTCCTCGGTCAGCGGGTACTCGGCCGTGCGCATCTCCATGACATTCTCCAGCACGGAGACGCCGGCGTTGAGGTTATCGAGGCGGTTCTGGGCGAAGTAGCCGATGTGCACGTTGCTGCCGACCTCGCGCTCGCCGCCTTGGATGGGCACGGCGCCGGCGAGGATCTTGAGCAGGGTCGACTTGCCCGCGCCGTTGGGGCCGACGAGCACAATGCGGTCGCCGCGCTCGAGCTCGAGGTTGAGGTCGCGGTAGACCTCGTGGTCACCGTAGGCCTGGCGCACGCCCTTGAGCTTCATGGCCTTGAGGCCGGAGCGCGGGGGCTGGGGGAAGCGGAAGTGGATGCGCTTGAGGTCGTCCTCGGGCTCGTCGGGCGCGGCCGCCTCGAGGCGCTCGATCTGCTTCTCCTTGGACTTGGCGCGCGAGGCCATCGAGGCCTTGGCCCCGAAGCGGTCGACGAAGGTCTGCAGGTGGGCGATCTCGCGCTGGCTGTTGCGGTAGGCGGCGAGTTGCTGCTCCTTGCGGGCGACGCGCTCGACGAGGAAGTCGTCGTAGTTGCCCTGGTAGCGGTGCAGCGTACCGCCGCGCAGCTCGAGCATGCCGTTGCAGAGCGCGTTGAGGAAGGCGCGGTCGTGGGAGATGACGACAAGGCCGCCCGGGTAGCGCGTCAGGTAGTCCTGGAACCAGAGCAGGGCCTCGAGGTCGAGATGGTTCGTGGGCTCGTCGAGCAGGAGCAGGGTGGGCTCGCTGACGAGCAGGCGCGCGAGGTGGGCGCGCATCACCCAGCCGCCGGAGAAGGTCTTGGCGGGCAGGTCGAAGTCGGCGTCGCGGAAGCCGAGGCCGGCGAGGACCTTCTTGGCGCGCGGCTCGAGCGACCAGTCGATGTCGTAGGGATCGCCCTGCTGGAAGGCGCTGCCGGCGGTGGCGATCTCGAGGATGGTCTCGTCGCCCACGGGCGCGCTCTCCTGCGGCAGGAAGCCGAAGTCGGCGCCGCGTTCCCACTCCGCCTTGCCCGTGTCGGGCTCCTCGGTGCCGAGGATGATGCGGAAGAGGGTCGACTTGCCCGCGCCGTTGGCGCCCACGAGACCGAGACGCTCGCGCCGGCTGATGGACAGCGAGACCTGGGAGAAAAGCTCCTTGGGTCCGTAGGACTTCGAGATGTCGGACAACGTCAGCACAGACTTGGGTTAAGGGGACAACCGCGCCGGACGAAAGGACAAAAGCCGCCCCGCACGCTTATTCCGCCGCGGCGCGTCCCGCCAGCCAACCCGTGGTCCACGCCGCCTGGAAGTTGAAGCCACCCGTGACGCCGTCGATGTCGAGCACCTCGCCCGCGAAGTACAGGCCGGGCGTGAGCTTGCTTTCCATCGTCTTGAAATCGACCTCGCGCAGCCGCACGCCACCGCAGGTCACAAACTCCTCCTTGTGCGTGCTCTTGCCCGTCACAGGCAGCTCCGCCGCGGTCAGCCAGCCGACGAGCGCCTGCGCGTGGGCCGCGCTGAGGTTGGCCCAGGTCATGTCTGTGGGCACGCCGGCGACCTCGACGAGGCGCTCCCAGAGGCGCGCGGGGATGCCGAAGGGATTCCAAGTGGTTACCTGCTTGCGTGGTTCGCGCACGCGGAGGTCGGCGAGGCCCGCGGCGACCTTGGCGGGCTCGCTTGCCGGGATGAAACTTACCTTAAGGGGGAATTGGTAGCCGCGCTCGGCGAGCAGGCGTGCGCCCCAAGCGGAGAGCTTGAGAATGCCTGGTCCACTTAAGCCCGTGTGGGTGATGAGCACCGGGCCGCGTTCGCGTAGCTTAAGCCCGTCGACCCAGACCGCGGCGTCCTCGACCGACAGCCCGGAGAGCTCGGCGAGCAGGCGGTGCCGGATGTTGAAGGTGAAGAGCGAGGGCACGGGCGGCTCGATGGCATGTCCGAGCGACGCGGCCAGTCCGTGACCACCGGCGGCCGCACCGCCGCCGCAGGCGAGAATGATGCGATCGGCGGTGAGTGTCTCGTGCGCTAGGCTTAAGGTGAATTTCCCGTCGGCCTGTTGGATCGACTTAACAGATGCGCCGGTGCGGATCTCGACCTTGGCTGACTTGGCGGCGCGCTGGAGGCAGTCGATGATGGTCGCGGAGTCATCGGTGACGGGGAACATGCGCCCGTCGGCCTCGGCCTTAATCGAGACGCCGCGCTTGGCGAACCACTCGAGGGTGTCGCGGGGCTGCCAGCGGTGGAAGGCGCCGAGTAGCTCGCGGCCGCCGCGCGGGTAGCGCTTGGCCAGCTCGGCGGGGTCGAAGCAGTTGTGGGTGACGTTGCAGCGTCCGCCGCCCGAGACGCGCACCTTGGCGAGCGGGTGCTGCGTGGCCTCGAGCAGCATGACGGTGCCGCGTGTCCCGAGCGCCTCGGCGCAGGTGATGGCGGCGAAGAAACCTGCTGCTCCCCCGCCGATGACCACCACGTGACGCGACATGATGGTAAAGTCACTTCGCCGCGGGGGCAGGCTCGGTAGCAGGTGCCGTCAGCTCGGGCAGGGGCGTGTCCTTGGTGTCCGCACCGAGATTGCAGGCAAGACGGGGATGTGTCAGCTCCCTCGGAGCAGGGAGCGTGTCCGGCACGGTCAGCGAGACGTTTTCCGGCTGCTTGGGCTTGGGTCGGTCCGGCATCGTCAGGGTAAAGCCGAAGAAGCGGTCGGATGTCTCGACCGGCTTCGGCTCGGCTTCGCCCGGCGTCTCCATTGCGGTACGGCGCAGCACCCAGAGAATCGGCGATCTCGGAACCTGTCCGTGGCCGGGCACGCCAAAGATCTGGTTGTGGATGGTGCCGGGCTGCCAGGGGGCTTCCGATCTCTCGTAGTCCGAGTCAGCGCAGGTTGCGAGACGTAGGAAGGCGGGTGCGTGCAGTCCGGCAGGCTGGTTCTTGCCGCGCCAGAGGTAGGCATCGATAAAGCGGTCGAAGGCGTTCTCGTACTTGAACTGGAAGAGGGTCGCGGCATCCGCCACGAGCGCGCGACCGGCGACGACCTTGAAGCCGTCGTCGTTGAGCTCGAGCGCGCAGGCCTCCCCGGGATCGTCCGGCAGGGCGAGCACGAGCGATGGCTTGTCGTCGGTGGAACGCGTCGAGGCGATAAAGACCTTGCGCACTGGGCCGTCCTCATGGCCCGTCTGGGTGAGGCGCTTCCGCCAGACGGCCCAGAGGCGGCGGCCCTGCGTGTCGACGATGGCGGTCTCGCCCTCGATGACCACGGTGAGGAAGGCTTGGCGCAGGCTGGTGATGTCGTCTACGCCGAGCACCGGGGGCTTGGTTCCCTTCGGACGCCACGGGCGGCCGTTCTCCTCGACTGCGGAGGCGGGCGCGAGCCACGTCACCTCGACCGGGCCGAGGCGCGCGGTCTCGCTGGAGCGGATGAAGCCGTAGGGCAGGGCGGTCATCGCGAGGGCGAGGACCGCGCCGAGGGTGGCGGCCTGGGCGAAGCGTTGGGTGCGGTGCACGAGGGCGCCCGCAAGGGCGGCGCCGGCGAAGGCGGCCGCGGCGATCGAGAGGTCGATCTCGAGACGGCTTGCGGCGTAGGCGCGCAGTGTGTCGTTCCACGCGAGCGCACCGTAACCGTAGGTCAGGCCGAGCTGCCAGGCGATCCCGGTGAGCACTCCGAGGAAGGCGGCGCCACGTGGCCCGGCGCGCTCGTAGAGCGGCAAGGCGAGCGGGGCGAGGAAGGCGGCGATGGCGCCGCGGAAGAACGCGTCCTGGACGGAGGCGATGCCGGTGGCGGCGGCGCCCAGGACGAGCAGGGCCCAGGTCAGCCAGTAGATGCGGCCGCGACGGTGCATCAACTCACTCGCCGACAACGGTGCCTGGCGCGATCACGGCATTCTTCTTCACCACGAGGATGCCGTCGCGCACATACCAGGCATCGGTCTCGGACTTCTCGGCGAGACCGGTTGGGGAGAGCCGGCAGTTGGCGCCGATGCGGGCGTTCTTGTCGATGATGGCTTGGCGGATGTGGCAGCCGGCACCGACGCCGATGTCGGGACGTCCCTTCTCGCGGTTGCGGGCGAAGTCGTCGGGCCGCTCGTAGATGTCGGCACCCATCATCACGGTGTTCTCGAGGCGCGAGCCGGCGCGGATGACGGAGCGGATGCCGATGACGCAGCGCTCGAGGTCGGCGTCGTCGACGATGCAGCCGTCGGCGAGGAGCACGCGGTGCGAGCGCGAGCCGTTGATCTTGGCGGGCGGCAGGTAGCGGGCGTGGGTGTAGACCGGGTTCTCGCCGTCGAAGAAGTCGAAGGGCGGCACGGGATCGGTCAGCGTCAGGTTGCACTCCCAGAAGGAGCCGACGGTGCCGATGTCCTCCCAGTAGCCGTCGTAGACGAAGGCGGTCAGGCGGTGCGAGTGGAGCATGCCGGGGATGACCTCCTTGCCGAAGTCGGTCTGGAGCGGGTCGGCGAGGGCCTCGCGGAGCCGCTTGCCCGAGACGAGGTAGATGCCCATCGAGGCGAGGCAGTAGTCGCGGTTGGTGGTGTCGGCGAGCTTGGCCCGGGCGTCGCCCTGGAGGACAAGGCTGCGGACGACGGCGGGGTCCTTGGGCTTCTCGACGAACTCGGTGATGCGCAGGTCGGGGTCGACGCGCATGACGCCGAGACCCGAGACCTGGTCGGCGGGCATGGGCTTGGCGGCGATGGTGATGTCGGATCCCGTGCGCAGGTGCTGCTCGATCATCGGGCGGAAATCCATCCGGTAGAGCTGGTCGCCGGAGAGGATGAGCACGAGGTCGTGGTCCTTCAGGCCGTAGTGGTGCATGTTCTGGCGCACGGCGTCGGCCGTGCCCTGGTACCAGCTCTCCTTGTCGCCGGTCTGCTCGGCGGCGAGGATGTCGACGAAGCCCTTGCCGAACGGGTCGAACTTGTAGGTCTGCTGGATGTGCTTGTGGAGGGAGGCGGTGTTGAACTGCGAGAGGATGTAGATCTGGTTGAAGCCCGAGTTGAGGCAGTTGCTGATCGGGATGTCGACGAGGCGGTAGTTGCCCGCGAGCGGCACGGCCGGCTTGCAGCGGTCCTTGGTCAGGGGGTAGAGGCGCGTGCCGCGCCCGCCGCCCATGATGATGGAGATGACCCGGGGAGTGGGGGGGCTCATAGGGGGCAGGGTAGGTGGTGTGCGGGGTGGAGGGCGAGCCTTGGCTTTCCGGTTGGCAAGACGCCCAAGGGGGGTTCCCCTGTCCGCCCGTGTCGTTCGCCTTCCATGTCCTGGGCACCAGCAGTTCCGGCAACTGCTCGGTCCTGCGCGCCGGCGGCAAGACCGTGCTCATCGACGTGGGCTTCGCCTGGCCCCGCTTGGCGAAGGCGCTCGCGCAGGTGGGTGTCGAGCCCGCCGGCATCGACGCCGTCTTCATCACCCATGAGCACAGCGACCACTGTTCCGGTCTGCCCGCGCTGCTGGGCCGCAATCCCGGCCTGAAGGTCTACGCCAACGCCGAGACCGCCCATCGCATCGGCTACACCCAGAAGATCAGTCCCATCTGGCGGAAATTCCAGACCGGCGGCGCCTTCGAGTACCACGGACTGACGGTC
The DNA here is from genome assembly GCA_049419705.1 of Opitutales bacterium. Lineage (GTDB taxonomy): Bacteria > Verrucomicrobiota > Verrucomicrobiia > Opitutales > UBA953 > UBA8828. Next base: position 18,429 of record JBMSKH010000017.1, on the reverse strand, counting down.
ACGCCTTTTCCCATCCCGCACGACGCGGCCGATCCCGTCGGCTACGCCTTCGACTGTCCGGGCGAGGCGGGCGCGTCCGCGCGGCGCGTGACCTGGATGACCGACCTCGGGCATGTCACACCGGTGGCGCGCGAGCAGGCCGAGGCGGCCGACATCCTCGTGCTCGAGTCGAACTACGACGACGAGATGCTCGATCTCTCGAAGCGCCCGGCGCACCTCAAGCAACGCATTCGCGGTCGGCACGGGCACCTCTCCAATCTCGCGGCGCTCGACTTACTTCGCTCGATCAAGGCCGAACGTCTCTCGCACCTCTGCCTCGGTCACCTGAGCAAGGAGTGCAACCGCACGGTGATCGTCGACGGCCTGATGGCCGAGGTGCGCTCCGCCCGCCCTGACCTGCGGGTGACGGTCTTCGACCCCCTCGAGGAGGCGCCGGCGGATCTCAGCTGAGGCGCGCTCGCTTGGTCACTTGTCCTCGCGGCCCATCTTGTCGGTGACCGCGGGGGTGCCGTCGGCGCGCCGGTAGTTCACCTTGAGCGCGTCGAGGCGCTTGAGGTGGGTGTCGAGGCGGCCCTTGAAGTTGTCCCAGTTGCGGTTGGCCTGGGGTGACCAGACGACCTCGGCCAGCGCGCAGGCGCGGGGGAAGGCGAGGTACTCGACCTTGCTCCAGTTGAAGCCGTACTCGGTCCAGAGCTGGGCTTGGCAACCGAGCACGCGCTTGGCCTGCTCGGGGGTGAAGTCCTTGGGCACGGGATCGAGGGAGTAGACCTTGTCGATCGGCAGGTTGCCGCCGATGACCTCGTACTGGACGCCCTTGGGCGTGGGACCTTGGCCGTAGTCAAAGTAAGTGTGCGAGGTCGGGGCCATGACGATGTCATTGCCGTTGTTGACCGCGTGGTGCGCCCACTTCCAGTCGCGCCAGACCATCATGGTGGCGCTCTTGGAGAGTCCGCCCTCTTGGATCTCGTCCCAGCCGATGAGCTTCTTGCCGCGGGCGGCGAGGAGCTTCTCGACGCGCTTGATGAAGTACGACTGGAGCTCGTGGGAATTGGCCAACCCCTCGCGCTTCATGACTTCCTTGGCGAACGCGGAACTATCCCACTGGTTCTTGGGGGCCTCGTCGCCGCCGATGTGGAAGTAGACCGAGGGGAAGATCGGACAGAGTTCGGCGAAGATGTCGTCGATGAAGCGGAAGGTCTCCTCCTTCGGGGCGAAGATGTAGTACTGGACTCCCCAGCGCGTGTTCACCTTGGGCGCGTAGCCCTTGATGTCGGTGTTGCCGAACTCGGGGTAGGCGGTGATGGCGGCGCCGGCGTGTCCGGGCATCTCGATCTCGGGCACCACCTGGATGTGGAGCTTCGCCGCGTAGGCCACGACCTCGCGGAGCTCGTCCTGGGTGTAGAAGCCGCCGTAGCGCTTGCCGTCGCCCTTGTTGCGGTCGCCCATCACGGGGGACTCATCGCGCCAGGCGCCGACCTGCGTGAGCTTGGGATACTTCTTGATCTCGACGCGCCAGCCCTGGTCCTCGGTGAGGTGCCAGTGGAAGGTGTTGAACTTGTGCAGCGCCATCAGGTCGAGGAAGCGCTTCACGTGCTCCTTGCCGTAGAAGTGGCGGCCCTCATCGAGCATCAGTCCGCGCCACTTGAAGCGGGGCTTGTCGAGGATGGTGCCGGGGGCGAGGTAGGTCTTGCCGTCGTTGCCGACGTAGACGGCCTGCTTGAGCGTCTGGAAGGCATAGAAGGCGCCGGCGGCGGTGCGGGCGGAGACGACGACGGGTTTGCCCGGGGTCGCGTCGATGACATAGCCCTCGTCTCCTGTTTCGAAGTTGCCCACGGGTGCGGCCACCTGCACCAGCCGGATGGTTGTGCCATTGGACGGTCCCTTGAAGGCCTCCCGGATGAGCTGAGCTTCGGCGGCGAAGGCCGCGGGGGCCTCGACCTTGGCTCCGGTCAGGATGGTCGCGGGCGCATCCATGATCGGATTGACCGCGACGGGCTGGGGGATGATGGCGGCGCCGGCAAGGGCAGAGAGGCCGGCCAAGAGGAGGCTGGTGAGACGCATGGGTGAAGACAGGACAACGGCTCCCCGTTCCGGTTCCAACCCCTTAATGCAACTTAAGTCGGAATTTGCACCATTGGGCATAGCCTCCTTTGTTGCGGCTATGTCCTCCAGCCTTCTCTTCGCGCCAGTGCAACTTGGCGCCCTCCAGCTGCCGCACCGTGTGCTGATGGCACCGCTCACCCGCTGCCGGGCCGAGCCGGGCAACGTCCCGGGTGCCCTCAATGCCGAGTACTACCGCCAGCGCGCCTCCGCCGGTCTGATCATCGCCGAGGCGACCTCCGTCTCGCCGCGCGGTTTCGGCTACCCGAACACGCCCGGTATCTTCACCGAGGCCCAGGTCGCCGGCTGGAAGCAGGTGACGGACGCGGTGCATGCCGCCGGCGGGCGCATCGTCCTGCAGCTCTGGCATGTCGGCCGCATTTCGCATCCCTTCTACCAGCCGAACGGCGAGCTTCCCGTCGCGCCCTCGGCCATCGCGCCAAAGGGCAAGGTCTGGGCTGGCACGGGGATGGCGGATTATGTCACGCCGCGCGCCCTCGAGACGGCGGAGATTCCCGGGGTCATCGCCGAGTACGTGCATGGTGCCAAGTGCGCCAAGGCTGCGGGGTTCGACGGCGTCGAGATTCACGCCGCGAACGGCTACCTCATCGACCAGTTCATCCGCGATGGCTCGAACCGTCGCACCGACAGCTATGGCGGCTCAGTCGAGAACCGCATCCGCCTCGCGATTGAGGTCACCGAGGCCGTGGCCAAGGTCTGGGGCGTCGACCGCGTCGGCATCCGCCTCTCGCCTGGCGGCGTCTTCAACGACATGGCCGACTCCGATCCACTCGCCACCTTCGGCGCGCTCCTGCGCAAGCTCGACCCGATGGGGTTGGCCTATGCGCACATCACGCGCGTGACTGCGCAGGACGTCGCGCACGGCGCCAAGGCCGGCGTCGGCCCCCGTGAGCTACGCGCGCATTACCGTGGGAAGATCGTGAGCGCGGGCGGCTTTGACCGTGCGCAGGCGGAGCAGGCGATTCAGGAGGGTTGGGCTGATGCGCTCGCCTTCGGGGTGCCCTTCATCGCCAATCCCGACCTACCCGCGCGATTGCGCGCCAACGCGCCGCTCAATGCGGCTGACGAGGGTACCTTCTACGCCTCGGGTCCGAAGGGTTACACTGACTACCCGGCGCTTGCCTGAGGTTTGCGTAGCTTGAAAAACAGAAGGGCCGGCAGAAGCCGGCCCTTCGTCTTGATGGTGTCGTCAGATCACTTCTTCTTCGCGGCGACCGGGATGCGCATCCCGTAGAAGCTGCGGTAGACGAAGACGAGGCCGACGGCGACGATGGCCGCGCCGATGGCCTTGGCGGTGCCCGAGGGCAGGCTCACCGCAATCTCGACGGCGAGGAGGCCGAAGAGGGTGGTGAACTTGATCACAGGGTTCAGCGAGACCGAGGAGGTATCCTTGAAGGGATCGCCCACCGTGTCGCCGACGACGGTGGCGGCGTGCAGCGGGGTGCCCTTGGCCTTGAGGTCGACCTCGACGATCTTCTTGGCGTTGTCCCAGGCGCCGCCGGCATTGGCCATGAAGATGGCCTGGTAGAGGCCGAAGAAGGCCATGCCCACGAGGTAGCCGATGAAGAAGAACGGGTCGATGAAGGCGAGGCCGAGCGCGAGGCAGAAGACGGCGACGAAGATGTTGGTCATGCCCTTCTGCGCGTACTGGGTGCAGATGCGCACGACCTCCTTGGAGGACTCGGTCGCGGCGGTGGCGGCGTCGAGCTTCATGTTCTCCTTGATGTAGACGACCGCGCGGTAGGCGCCGGTGACGACGGCCTGGGTCGACGCGCCGGTGAACCAGTAGATGACGGCGCCGCCCATGAGCAGGCCCATCAGGGCCTCGGGGTGGACGAGGGAGAGCTTCTCGAGCACGTTGACGCCGGAGGCCGCGTAGTGGCCCTGCAGCATCATGATGATACCGAAGACCATCGTGGTCGCTCCGACCACCGCGGTGCCGATGAGCACGGGCTTGGCGGTCGCCTTGAAGGTGTTGCCGGCGCCGTCGCCCTTCTCGAGCTGGTGCTTGGCCGACTCGAAGTCGGGCTTGAAGCCGAAGTCGCGCTCGATCTCGCCGGCGATGCCGGGACGCGACTCGATCTGCGAGAGCTCGTAGACGGACTGGGCGTTGTCCGTCACCGGGCCGAACGAGTCGACCGCGATGGTCACGGGACCCATGCCGAGGAAGCCGAAGGCGACGAGGCCGAAGGCGAAGATCGGGGCGGCGAAGCCGAAGGCACCCGGCATGAGCTGGGCGACGGCGGGCTGCAGCGAGAGCAGGTAGGCGCCGAGCATCAGGCCGAGGATGCAAAGTCCGGTCCAGAAGGCGGAGAAGTTGCCCGCGACGAGGCCGGAGAGGATGTTGAGCGACGCGCCACCCTGGTCGGAGGAGGTGACGACTTCCTTGACGTGGCGGCTCTCGGTCGAGGTGAAGACCTTGGTGAACTCGGGGATGAGCGCGCCCGCGATGGTGCCGAGCGAGATGATGGTCGAGAGCACCCACCAGAGGTCGGCGTGCACGCCGGCGCTGCCGGCGAGCAGGGCGTGGCTGGCCCAGTAGGTGGCGGCGATGGAGACGAGCGAGGTGACCCAGACGAGGTTGGTCAGGGGCTGCTCGAGGTTGAAGTCCTTGGCCTTGCCCCAGATGAGGGCGCTGATGAGGTCGTTGATCCAGTACGAGGCGATCGCGGTCAGCACCATGAGGATGCGCATGGCGAAGAGCCAGACGATGAGGATGGCGCAGAGCGTGGGGTTGGCCGCGAGGGCGATGGCGAGGAAGGCGATGAGGGCGACGCCAGTCACGCCGTAGGTCTCGAAGCCGTCGGCGGTGGGTCCGACGGAGTCGCCGGCGTTGTCACCGGTGCAGTCGGCGATGACGCCGGGGTTGCGGGGGTCGTCCTCGGGCAGCTTGAAGACGATCTTCATCAGGTCGGCGCCGATGTCGGCGATCTTGGTGAAGATGCCGCCGCAGATGCGCAGGGCGGAGGCGCCGAGCGACTCGCCGATGGCGAAGCCGATGAAGCAGGGGCCGGCGAGCTCGCTCGGCAGGAACTGCAGGATGCCGATCATGAAGAACAGCTCGATGGCGACGAGCAGCAGGCCGACGCTCATGCCGGACTTGAGCGGGATGAGCAGCGTGGCGAGGGGGTTGCCGCGCAGGGCGGAGAAGGCGGCGCGGGAGTTGGCGACGGTGTTGATGCGGATGCCGAACCAAGCGACGCCGTAGCTGCCGAGGATGCCGAGCACGGAGGCGGCGAGGATGACGGCGACGTCGCCGACGGACTTCTGCTCCAGCTGTCCGAAGTAGTAGACAATGCAGGCGGCGATCAGCACCCAGAGCGCAGCGAGGTACTTGCCCTGTTGCCAGAGGTAGGTCTTGCAGGTCTCCCAGATGATTTGCGAGACGGCCGACATCGAGGCGTGCACGGGCAGCGCGCGCGTCTGGATGTACTGCAGCCAGCCGTAGGCGATGGCGAGGAGGCAGACACCGATGCCAATCCAGAGGATCGAGGCGCCGGAGAGGGCGCCGCCCAGGAAGGTGGCCTGGTCGAGCGCGGGAATCTTGATGTCGGCTTCGCCCGCTTGAGCTAGGGCGGGCAGGAGGGCGGCGACGAGGAGTCGGCCAAGCAGCTTGGTCTTCATGGTTTTGGTGAAAAATGGCCCCGAGGGGACGGGGGCGAGGTTGGTTAAGTCAAAAGCCCTAGGGTAGGTCGAGTGTTTTTTCGGTCAAATTGAGGCACGGCCCATCCCGGCGGTTGGCTTGCTTAAGAACCCCTCTCCTGTTCCCCTGCGGCATGGACATCACCGTGCTCGGCTGCGGGACATCCCAGGGCGTGCCCCTGGTGGCCCACCCGAACCCGGGGCTTGATCGTTCCAACCCGCGCAACTGGCGCACCCGTACCAGCATCCACGTGGTGCTGGACGGCCATGCGGTGCAGGTGGACACCGGGCCCGAGTTCCGGCTGCAGTGTCTGCACAACCACATCGCGCACGTCGACACCGTCATCCTCACGCACGGGCACGCTGACCACGTGCTCGGCATGGACGATCTGCGCCAGTTCTGCTCCAACCAGCAGGGCGCGCCCATCCCGGTCTATTCCACGGAGGAGGGACTCGGGCGCATCCGCGCCATCTTCCCGTACGCCGTGGACAAACCCAAGGCCGACGGCTACGTCGCCCTCTCGCTGCGTGAGATGCCCGAGGTGCTCGACCTGCCCGGCGGTGGGAAGGTTCATGCGACCCTCCTCCCGCACGGCGTGCCCGTCCTAGGGCTCGTCTTCGAGGAGCAGTCGACGGGCAAGCGCCTCGCCTACTTCACCGACTGTAAGCGGGTGCCGGCCGCGGCAGTGCGCCTGGCCCAGGGTTGCGATGTCGCCATCCTCGACGGTCTCCGCCCCGAATGGCACCCGACCCACATGACGGTCGGGGATGCCTGCGAGGCCGCCGCCAAGATCGGCGCGAAGCGGACCTACCTCACGCACATGACCTACCAGATCGACTACGACACCTGGACGGCGAAGCTGGCCAAGGAGCATCCCGGCGTCGCGCTCTGCTACGACGGTCTGCGGATCACGCTCTGAACGTCATTTCTTCCGCGCCGCCTCGGTCGCCTTCATCATCTCCTCCTTGGTCGGAGGCGCGGGCACCGTGACCGACTTGACCGATACCTCGCCCACGATCCTGAGCCCAGGACGTGACTTGCGCAGGGCCTCGATGGCCCCCGGGGTGCACTTTGTCTGGGCGACGTAAAGGGTCTCGAGGGCGGGAGCCTTGCCCAGCGCGGCGAGCCCGGCGTCCGTGAGGAGCGTGCCGCGCAGGACCACGCGGCGCAGGTGTGGGAGTCGCGCGGCGGCGACTGCGACTGCGTCGCCGACCTTGGTGTCGCCGAGCACGAGAGCCTCCAGGTGGGTGAAGCGTGCGAGGCTTGCCGCGGCGGCGTCGGTCAGGCGCGCGCGCGACAGATCGAGCTCGGCGATGTGCCGTCCCTGCTCGGACAACTTCGCGAACTGGGTATCGCCGAATTGCCCGGCAATGGCATGGGTGGCGACCAGCAGACCCGCGTCGGACTCGACCGCGCGGGGCAGTGCGGTCACACCCATCTGGCGCACAAGGCTCTCGGCGACCTTGGCGACCTCGGCATTCGGGGCGAATTCCGCGCCTTCAGCCTTGGGTGTGGCCGCCATCGCAGTCGGTATAAGAGAGAAGCCGCGATACGAGGTGGTCTCGCGGGCCTCCTCTGCGTCGGGCTTGCTCGGCTCGGTCAGGAAATTCTCACCGTGCACCATCTCCCCGCCGAGGTGTGCGGCAAGGATGACCCCGAGGGCGGCGAGGCATTGCACGGCGATGCGGGCGCGGCGTCCGAGGCCCATCAGGGCCCAGGCGAGGCCGGCGAGGGCGGCGGCGACGACTCCGAGCTGGAGGTGTCGGTCGACCTCGGTGCCGCTGAATCCGTTGTGGTGTCCGTGCAGGATGCCGAGCGCGGTCGCCGCCCAGGTGCCTGCCGCGGCGAGGTCGGCGAGGATGCGAACCGGACGCGAGGGTGAGGCCTCGGGATGCGCCAGTTCGACGACGGGTAGCACAATGAGCAACGCGGCGGGAAGGTGCAGGGCGAGGAGGTGCCACTTGCCGAGCACGGAGAGTACCGCGGGTCCGCGCGAAGTGCCGTCGGAGGGGCACAGCCATGCGAGCGCGACGAGCGCAAGCGAGGCCGCCAAGGCGAGGATGAGGCGGGTGCGGGTGGTCATGGGTCAGGCGATGAGGTCGCTGATCACCCTGCCACCTGTGTCGGTCAGGCGGAAGTCGCGGCCTTGGTACCGGTAGGTGAGTTGCTCGTGCTCGAGACCGAGCTGATGGAGCAAGGTGGCCTGCAGGTCGTGCACGTGCATCTTGCCGTCGACGACCTCGTAGCCGATCTCGTCGGTGCTGCCGTAGGTCAGGCCGCCACGGAAACCGCCGCCGGCCACAATCATGCTGAAGGCGGCGGGATGGTGGTCGCGTCCGAAGAAGGCGTTCTGGGAGCCGCCGCGGTTCTCCCACATCGGCGTGCGCCCGAACTCGCCGCCGACGACCACGAGGGTGTCGTCGAGCATGCCGCGCTCGCGCAGGTCGGCGATGAGCGCGCCCACCGCCTTGTCCATATAGTGGGTCTTGGCGGTGAAGGCCTTCGCAAGGTCGGTGTGGGCGGCCTCGCCGTGCATGTCCCAGCCCCAGTCGTAGAGTTGGATGAAGCGGCAGCCGCGCTCGGCGAGGCGGCGGGCGAGCAGCACGTTGTTGGCGAAGGACTCCTTGCCGGGCTCCGCACCGTAGCGGGCGAGCGTGGACGCACTCTCCTGGCTGAGTTCGGTCGCCTCGGGGGCCGACATCTGCATGCGGAAGGCGAGTTCGTACTGCGCGATGCGCGTGAGGGTCTCGGGGTCGCCCAGTTGCTCGTGCTCGGCGCGGTTGATCTGGCCGAGCGCGTCGAGCGCCTGGCGGCGCAGGTCGCCGTCGACCCCTGCCGGGTTGGCGAGGTAGGGGATGGGGTTGCCCACGGTCTGGCACTGCACGCCCTGGTAGACCGAGGGCAGGAAGCCGGATGACCAGAGCGCCTTGCCGCCGTCGGGCTTGGTGCCGCCCGAAAGCAGGACGATGAAGCCGGGCAGGTTCTCGTTCTCCGATCCCAAGCCGTACATGACCCAGCTGCCGAGCGAGGGTCGTCCCGAGATCTGGAATCCGGTCTGGGCGAGGAGCTGGGCGGGCGCGTGGTTGAACTGCTCGGTCCAGAGGCTCCGGATGAGGCAGAGCTCGTCGGATTGCTGGGCGATGGACGGCAGTCGGTCGCTGAGCTCCATGCCGCTGGCGCCGTGCTTGGCGAAGGGGTAGAGCGGCCCGAGGAGCTTGGGGCGTCCCTTGATGAAGGCGAAGGTCTTGCCTGCGATGAAGGACTCGGGGCAGAGCTCGCCGTGCAGCTTGCGCAGCTCCGGCTTGTGGTCGAAGAGCTCGAGTTGCGAGGGAGCGCCGGCGAGGTGGATGTAGATGACGCGGCGCGCCTTCGCGCGCAGCGGCGCGGTGCGGGCGGCGAGGGTGTTTCGGGGCTAGGACGCGGCGCGCCGCGTGCCGCCCAGGCCGGCGAACGCCGCCGCACCGATGCAAAGTCCGGCGTTGCGGAGGAACTGCCGGCGGGTGACGAGTCGCAGGTGCTCGCGCACGGCCTCCTCGGCTAGACGGTTGGGGTCGGCGGGGTGCATCTCAGTTGCGATTCAGGGCGGTGTCGGTGTTGAGGATCACGGTCGCCACCTGCCACCAGGCGGCCTCCTCCTCCGTCAGCTTGGCGGCGGCGGCCAACTTGGGGTCGGCGCGGTAGCGCTCGCGCGCCTGCGTGAGCAGCTTGCCGAGCGCCGTGGTCACCGCGGGGTCGGGGTCGAGCTCCCCGACGAGCGCGAGTCCCGCGCGGATACGGTCCGTGTCCTTGCCGCCGGTCGCGGCGAGCCGCTTCGCCGCGGCCTTCTGGGCCTCGACGAGGATCTCCTCGTTGAGCGCCGTGAGGGCCTGGAGCGGGGAGTTCGTGGTGAAGCGTCGGGCGGAGCACGCGTCGCGGTCCGAGGCGTCGAAGATGGTCAGGGTGGCGAAGGGCTCGAGGCGCTTCCAGTAGGCGTAGACCGAGCGGCGCAGCCGTCCGGGGCCGGTGTCGACCTTGACCTCGCTCGCCCCGGTGAAGGCGTTGCGCAGGTAGCCGCCCGGCGAGGGTGGAACGTACGGAGGACCGGCGGACTCCTCGGTGTTGAGTATGCCGGCGAGCGCCAGCGCCTGGTCGCGCACCATCTCGCCGGTGAGCCGCTTGCGCGGTCCGCGGGCGAGCAGTCGGTTGGCGGGGTCGCGCTCGGTCAGCTTGGCGTTCGTGGCCGAGGACTGCCGGTAGGCGGAGGAAAGGACCATCTCGCGGATGAGGCGCTTCGGGCTCCACTGCATCTCATGGACGAAGCGGTGGGCGAGGGTGTCGAGCAGCTCGGGATGGCTGGGGTGCTCACCCATCGTGCCGAAGTCCTCGGCGGTCGCCACGAGGCCGTTGCCGAAGAGCTCGCGCCAGAAATGGTTCACGGCCACGCGCGCCGTCAGCGGGTTCTCGGGCGAGGCGATCCAGCGCGCGAAGCCCAGGCGGTCGCGCGGCAGGTCCTTGGCCATCGGCGGGAGGGTGGCGGGCGTGAAGGGCTCGGCGATCTTCTCCCCGGGCGTGTTCCAGCCCCCGCGCACCAGCAGGTGCGTGGACCGGCGCTTGTCCTTGGGCAATTCGCGCATGAAGGGGAAGTCGGCGGCGGGGAGCTGGGCCAGTTGCTTGCGCAGCGCGGCGAGCCGTTCCTCCGTCGTGCGGTTGCGGTCGAGTGCCGCTGCGCTGTCGGTTGCCTCGAGCGAGAAGCCCGCGAGGTCCATCCCCTCGTAGCCTGGCTTCGTGTGCGCGTGGTGGATTCGGACGCGGAGCTGCTCGTCAGGGGCGAGGGTGAGCTTCTCCGCGAGAGACAGCGTCAGCCGGTGCGGCTCGCGGGTCTTCGGTGCGACGGCCCAGCCGGTGGTCGCCGGCATGGCGTTGGTGATCACGCTGGCGGCGGGGTACGACGCCTGCTCGAAGTCGGCGGAGGCCTTGGCGATATCCACGGCCAGCTCGGGCCGGTCGACCTGCATCTCGATCAGCGGCGACGAGGGACGGAGGGCGATGCGCCGTGACCAGACGGTCTTGCCCGCCTCGTCGCGCAGGGAGACGACGGCGCCGAGGATGCGGGCGTCATTGCCCTCGTCCATCCGGTTCCAGATGCGGATGGTCGACAGGCGGCGTGCGCTGCCGAGGTCGAGCTGGAGCCAGGGATTGGACTCGGTGTGGGTCGAGGTGGTGTTGTCGATGCCGGAGGAGCGCTTGCCGTCGATGGCGATGTCGGCGGGATAGCCCGGGAAGGTGCTCGACTGGGTCGCCTTGGCCTTGGTGGCGAGGTTGGCTCCTTGCGCATCGAGGAGCTCGATTTCCGAGACATTGACGCATTTGCCGCTGCCAGGGATGTCGATGCGCAGGAAGCGGGCGTTGGGGGCGACGGCGCCGGCCTTCACGCGCGAGAGTTCGACGGCGCTGACCACGAAGTTGCCATCGGGATGACGTCCGGAGGCCGCGCCCTTTGCGACGCCGGTGAGAAGCGCGACGGCGGTGAGCTCGCGGTTGCCAGCAAGAGGCAGGGTGAGGTCGCTGACGGTGACGGCGGGGCGCTCGCCGCCGGCCTGCACCTTGCCCGATCCATCGACAGTGAGCCGCGCACCCTTGCCGCTGCTTGTCGCGAGGCTCGGCTTGAGAGGCTTCCAGGCGGCTGCCTTGCCGCCTGCGTCATCCTCTTTGGCCTGGCGCTCGGCATCGGCGATGAGCTGGCGGAGTCGCTCGGCCTCCCCGGGCTGGTGGGCCACCTTCATGGTCGGCCGGTCGTCGTCCTTGTCCGAGTCCTCCGACTGGTTGAGGAAGGCATAGCTCCCGTAGTAATCCTTGTCGCGCAGGGGGTCGTAGGGGTGGCCGTGGCACTGCACGCAGCCCATCTGGATGCCCATGAAGGCGGCCCAGGTCGTGTTCACGCGGTCGATCACCGCGTAGGTGCGGTATTCCTCGTCGATGGTCCCGCCCTCGTCGTTGTTCTTGGTCAGGCGGTGGAAGCCGGTGGCGATGAGATCGGTCTGTCCCGCCGGCAGCATGTCGCCGGCCATCTGGCGCACGATGAAGTCGTCCCAGCGCATGCCGGCGTTGAACGCGGCGATGATCCAATCGCGGTAGGGCCAGATGTCGCGGGTGCCGTCGTGGCCGAGGGACTTGCTGTCGCCGTAGCGGGCGAGGTCCATCCACATCGCGGCCCAGCGCTCGCCGAAGCGCGGCGAGGCCATGAGTCGGTCGACCGCGCGCTCGTAGGCCCCGGGTGTGTTGTCGGCGACGAAGGCCGCGGTCTCCTCGGAGGTCGGGGGCAGCCCTGTGAGGTCGAGCGTCACGCGTCGCAGCAGCGTCGCGCGGTCGGCCTCGGGCGAGTGGGCGAGCCCCTCCGACTCAAGGCGCGCGAGGATGAAGCGGTCGATGTCGTTGCGCGGCCAGTTCGCCTTGCGGACCGCCGGGGCGGGCGAGGCGACCGGCGCGACGAAGGACCAGTGGTCACCCCACTTGGCGCCCTGTGCGACCCAGCGGGTGAGGATGTCGACCTGCTCGGGGCTGAGCGCGGGCTTCTCCTTGGGCATGCGGTCGTCCTCATCATCCGTCGTGAGCCGTCGGATGAGCTCACTCGCCTCAGGCTTTCCGGGGACCACGCAAATTTCACCCGACTTGCCTTTACCCAAAATGTCCTCGCGGAACTGCACCGAGATGCCGCCGGCGTGCTTCACCCCGCCATGGCAGGCCATGCAATGCGCGTTCAGGATCGGTCGCACGTCGCGGTTGAAGTCCACCTCCTTAGCACCCGCGCACGGGGTTTCGAGACCGGCGAGGAGGCAGGCAAATAGGAGGGCACTGGCGGAACGCAAGGGCATGGAAAGTCAGACAACGAAAGAGCCCCGGGGTTTCAACCTCCGGGGCTCTTTGGTCTGACGACTTTAGACGGTCACTTGGACGTCTCGATCCAGTTCTTGAGGGTCTCGAGCTCGGCTGGGGTGAGGGCGGGCTTGTCGCTCTTCTTGGGGGGCATGGCCATCTTCTCAGAGCGGTTGGCCGCGGCGAGCAGGTAGACCGAACTTTCCCGGGGCTTGCCCCAGGTGATGCCGGCGCCGGCTTCCTCGCCGCCCTTCACCAGTGCGGCCAGGCTGTCGGCCTTGAAGCGTCCCTTCGACTTCTTCGGACCGTGGCAGCTGACACAGGACTTCTCCATGATGGGCGCGATCTTCTCGGCGTAGATCTTCTCGCGCTCGGTCTGGGCTGCCGGTGTCGCAGGTGCGGTGCCCTCGGCGACGAGGGCCGCGGCGAAGAGGAGGGGGAGCAGGAAGCGTTGCATGGGAGTTGTATGAGGAACACCTTGGCGGACCCAAGGTTGCGAGGCAGTCTTATTTTTCGGAGATGAAGGGCTCGACTGCCGAACGCAGTCGGTCGGGGACGATGGCGACGATGCGTGTGCCGCGGTCCTGGCTCTTGGACTCAAGGACCGTCGCGGCGTCGTGCAGTCGGGCGACCAGGTCGTAGCGGTCGTGCGGAATCAGCAAGGTGAGTTCCGCGTCGCGGGCGGAGGCGAGCTCCTCCAGGCGGGCGGCGAGCTTGTCCAAGCCCTCGCCGGTCACCGTGCTCACCAGGATGCAGCCGGGATGGCGGGCGGCGGCCTCGGCCCGCTCGAACGGGTCGGGCATCAGGTCGCTCTTGTTGAGGATGGTGAGCACCGGACGGTCCCCGGCGCCGATGTCGCGCAGCACCTCGAGGGTGGTCGCGGCGTGTCGCTCGCGCTCGGGTGAGGCGAGGTCGACGACGTGCAAGAGCACGTCAGCCTGCACCGATTCCTCGAGCGTGGCCTTGAAGGCCTCGACCAGGCGGTGGGGCAGGCGGCGCACGAAGCCGACGGTGTCGGTCAGGAGCAGGGCGCGTCCCGAGGGCAACTCCAGGCGACGTGTCGTCGGGTCGAGCGTCGCGAAGAGCTGGTCGGCGGCGAGGACGTCCGCCCCGGTCAGCTTGTTGAGCAGCGACGACTTGCCCGCGTTGGTGTAGCCGACGATGGCGAAGGTGGGCAGCGGCACCCGCTGGCGCTGCTTGCGCTGGGTGGCACGTTGGCGCACGACCTCGTCGAGCTCGCGACGGCAGCGCGCGATCTGGTCGCGGATCTTGCGCTGGTCCATCTCGAGCTGGGTCTCGCCGGCGTCGCGCTGGGTCGAGCCGCCGCCCCGCTGTCGGTCAAGGTGGGACCAGAGGCGCTTGAGCCGCGGGAGCTGCTGCTGGAGACGGGCGAGCTCGACTTGGAGCACGGCCTCGCGGGTCTTCGCGCGGGTGACGAAGATGTCGAGGATGACCTCCTGGCGATCGATGGCGTGCAGGCCGGGCGCGTCCTTCTCCCAGTTGCGCTGCTGGGCGGGGCTCAGGGCGTCGTCGAAGATGACCAGCCCGCTGTCGAGGCCCTTGGCGAGGGCGGCGATCTCCTCCATCTTGCCCGTGCCGACGAGGTGCCGGGGATGGTCCTCGCGCAGCTTGACCATGAGCTCGCCACGGATGTCGACGCCGAGGTTGCCGACGAGCTCGTGCAGCTCATCCAGCAGGTGGCGCGCTTCCTCGGGCGACTGGTCGGGTCGCTGCAGGCCGATGAGCACGGCTCGGTTCATCCGGGCGCGGACCTTCGGGTCCTGCAGGTCCGGCGGCGGCGGTGGCTTGGGCTTGCTCAAGGAATCCGGCTTAAGGGGAAAATGCGTCGGCTCAGCGCTGCCGTTCGAGCAGCGAGAGGGCGAGTGACCGTAGGAATCCGGTATCCGCGCCGGTGGACTCGAGTGCGGCGATGGCGCGGTCGGTCAGACGGCGGATCTCGCTGCGCGCGGCCTCGAGGCCGTGCAGTCCGGGATAGGTGAGCTTGCCGTTGGCGTTGTCAGCTCCGGTCGGTTTGCCGAGCACGGAGGTGTCGCCCTCGATATCGAGCAGGTCGTCGGCGATCTGAAAGGCGAGCCCGAGGTGCATGCCCGCCTCGGCGAAGCCAGTCCGGGCGCGCGCGTCCGCGCCGGCGGCGATGGCACCCATCTCGAGCGAGGCGGCGAGCATCGCGGCGGTCTTGCCGCGGTGGATGAAGTCGAGGCGCTCGGCGGTCGCCGGTACGGTCAGCCCGAGGATGTCCTCCATCTGGCCGCCGACGAGACGCCGGGAACCGGCGGCATCGGCGAGGGTGGCGGTCAGGGCTCTGGCGATCTCGGCGGGGTGGTCGGCGGCGAGCTGGAAGGCGAGGGCGAGGAGCGCGTCGCCTGCGAGCAGGGCGGTGGCCTCGTCAAAGGCCTTGTGCACGGTGGGACGTCCGCGGCGCAGGTCGGAGTCGTCCATGCACGGCAGGTCATCGTGGATGAGCGAGTAGGTGTGGACACACTCGAGCGCGACGGCGGCGCGACGGGCGTCGGCCGCGGGCCGGACCGCGACGGCGGCGGCGAGGCAGAGCACGGGGCGCAGCCGCTTGCCGCCCGACTCGAGCGCGTGGCGCATCGCGGCGTGCAGGCGGGCGGGGCGCGTCTCGGCCGCGGGCGTGAACTCGCGGATCGCCTGCTCGGCGAGCGCAACCAGGCGCGCATGCTCGGCTTGGTGCTGCGGGGTCATGCGGTCACTCCGCGCGGGTGCCCTTGCGGTAGAAGGCGACCGTCTTGCCGACACCCCCGGCGATGGCGCTCGCGGTCAGGCGCGCGAGCTCGGCGGCTTGTTCCTCGGTGCCCTTGCGGTCGGCGGTGAAGCGCACTTTCACGAGATCGGCGTTGCGGAAGGCGAGCTCGAGCAGGCGGGCGACGGCCGGGGTCGCGCCGGCCTTGCCCACGAAGACCTTGGGTTCGAGGGTCTGGGCGAGGCTGCGCAACTGGGCTTTCTGGGCACCGGTCAGGGTGGGGGAGGCGTCATCCGACATGGCCCCATCGTGGGTCGCCCGGGTGCCTGGGGCGAGGAAAAGCGTGGGTCTCAGGCGGACGTGCGCAGTGCCTCGCCCGTCGGCGTGGCGGCCGCGGCGAGACCGCTCGGCAAACCGGCGTAAAGCAGGCGTCCGCCCTCGGCGCCGCCCTTGGGGCCGAGCTCGATGGACCAGTCGGCCGCGCGCAAGACGTCGAGATGGTGCTCGACCACGATGAGCGTCGCGCCCGCGTCGCGCAGCCGGAAGAGCAGGTCGAGCAGGCGTCGGACATCGTCGGCGGCCAGTCCGGTCGTGGGCTCGTCCAGGATGTAGAGCCGGCCGCCGTGCTCGCGCCGCGCGAGATCGGCCGCGAGCTTGAGGCGCTGGGCCTCGCCGCCCGAGAGTGTGGTGGCCGACTGACCGAGCCGCAGGTAACCGAGCCCGACTTCCTCGAGGGTGCGTAGTTTCTCGGCCAGCCGTGGTTGGGCGCGGAAGAGCTCCGCGGCCTCGCGCACGGAGAGCGCGAGCGCGTCGGCGATGCTCAGTCCCTTGAAGCGGACCTCGAGCGTCTCGCGGTTGAAGCGCCGTCCGCCGCAGCTCGGGCAGTCGATGAAGGCCTCGCCGAGGAATTGCATGTCGAGGGCGACGGCGCCCTCGCCCGCGCAGGCCTCGCAGCGTCCGCCGCGCACGTTGGCGCTGAAGCGGCCCGGGCCGTAGCCGCGGGTCTTGGCGAGCGGTGTCGAGGCCCAGAGGTCGCGCAGCAGGTCGAGGATGCCCGTGAAGGTCGCGGGGTTGGAGCGCGGGCTGCGTCCGATGGGTTCCTGGTCGACGAGCGTGTAGGCGGTGAAGCGCTCGAGGCCCTCGAGCCCGCGATGGCGGCCGGGGACGATGCGGGCGCCGTTGATGCGGCGGGCGGCCGCGGCGCCGAGGATGTCGAGCGCGAGCGTGCTCTTGCCTGATCCGGAGACGCCGCAGAGCACGGTCAATCGGCCGACAGGGAAGGCGACATCGAGCTCCCTCAGGTTGTGCTCATGGGCCCCGCGCACGGTCAGCCAGTTGCGCGGCGCGGCCAGGGCCTTGCGGGGTTCGAAGCCGGTCGTGCCCGCCAGCCAGGCGCCGGCGCGCGATGCCGGGTTCAGGTGGGCATCGCCGGGCTTTCCCTCGTAAAGCACGCGGCCGCCTTCCTCGCCGGCGCCGGGTCCCATCTCGATGAGGTGGTCGGCCGCGCGGATCATGTCCCGGTCATGCTCGACGACCACAACGGTGTTGCCGAGGTCGCGGAGCCGCTGGAGGGATTGGATGAGGCGGGAGTGATCGGTCGGGTGCAGCCCGATGCTCGGTTCGTCGAGCACATAGGTCACGCCGACGAGCCCGAGACCGAGCTGCGTGGCGAGGCGCACACGCTGGGCCTCGCCGCCGGAGAGCGAGCCGAACTCGCGGTCGAGCGTGAGGTAGTCCAGGCCGGCGTCGGCGAGGAAGGCGAGGCGCTGCTCGAGTCCTCGCCGCGCCTCCTCGGCGGGTTTCACGCTCGCGAGCGCGGCCAGCCCGCGCGCGAAGGCGAGCGCCTCGGGCACGGTCAGGGCGAGGAACTCGGCGAGGTTCTTCCCGCCCAGGCGCAGGGCGAGCGCCTCGGGCGAGAGCCGGCGACCCTTGCAGGTCTCGCAGGTCGTCGCCGACTGGTAGGCGAGCAGGCGTTGGCGCAGCGACTCGCTCGAGGTGGTGCGGAAGACCTGGGTGAGCTCCGCGAACATGCCGACCCAGGGTGCCTCGACCAGCTTGCGGCCCTTGGCGGGCGGGAGTTG
Organism: Opitutales bacterium; assembly: GCA_049419705.1. Lineage (GTDB taxonomy): Bacteria > Verrucomicrobiota > Verrucomicrobiia > Opitutales > UBA953 > UBA8828. The sequence continues at coordinate 1,007 of JBMSKH010000017.1, read as the reverse complement.
GAAGACACGCTTGGGGTCACCCTCGAGCAGGAGCGTGCGAATCGCCGCGGGGAGTTTTTCCCAGGGTGCCTTGGGGTCGAACGGGACCTGCTCGGCGAGGGCGCGCACGAGCGCGTTGCGCCGGATGAGCATCTTGCGCGTGCCGAGGCGCCAAGGCTTCACGGCGCCGTCGGCGACCGAGAGTGTGGCGTCCTGGATGCAGAGTCCCTCGATGAAGCGCAGGGTCTTGCCGAGCCCGCCGCAGGCGGGACAGGCGCCGTTCGGGTGGTTGTGGGAGAGGTCGCGCGGCGCGATGGGCTCGTAGGTGCGCGCGCAGGTCTCGCAGGACAGGGCGAGGGAGAGCGGGATCTCGCGCCAAGAGCCGGCTTCCTCGGCAAGCACGACGCAGCGGCGGTTGCCCTCGCGGAAGGCGAGCTCGAGCGAGTCGGCGAGCCGGCTGCGTTGGTCGGGTCCGGTGACGGCGCGGTCGACGACCACATCGAGCTGGCGCTCCGCGCGCCCGCTGAGACGTCCCTCGGCCTCCTCCGCGGTGAGCACCTCGCCGTCGACCCGCACGCGGGTGAAGCCGCGGCGGACGAGGTCGGCGAGTGTCTCGAGCAGGGCGGATGGCTTGTCGCGGCGCACGGGCGCGACGAGCATCAGCTTGGTGCCATGAGGCAGCCGGAGGAGCGGGGCGAGGCAGTCGTCGAGCGAGTGTCGCACGACGGCGCCGTCGTCATGGGGGCATCGTCGGTCCCCGACCAGCGACCAAAGCAGGCGGGCGTGGTCGGCAATCTCGGTGACGGTCGCGACGGTCGAGCGCGGGTTGGCATTGCCGCCAGTGCGCTGGGCGATGGCCACGACTGGTGACAGCCCATGGATGAAGTCGACGTCCGGACGAGGCATGGCCTCGAGGAGCCCCCGCGCCTTGGTCGAGAGCGACTCAAGGTACTGCCGGCTGCCCTCGGCGTGCAGGGTGTCGAAGGCCAGGGATGACTTACCCGACCCGCTGACCCCCGTGATCACGG
>JBMSKH010000016.1:0-39700 GCA_049419705.1 Opitutales bacterium | reverse complement strand
GTCGGAGTCCGAGGAGGAGCAGATCATCAAGAACCTGCTCAAGAAGGTCGCCAAGCAGCGACCTGGCCACTGGCATAAAGTGGTTAAGTCTTGGAAGGGCGTCTCCGAGGAGACCACCACCGGCGTCAAGCGACTCTACCGCATGCTCGAGGAGGGCTCCCTCCTCGTCCCCGCGGTCAACGTCAACGACACCGCCACCAAGTCGAAGTTCGACAACCTCTACGGCTGCCGCGAATCCCTCGTCGACGGCATCAAGCGCGCGACCGACGTCATGGTCGCCGGCAAGGTCGCCCTCGTCATCGGCTACGGCGACGTCGGCAAGGGCTCGGCCCAGTCCCTCCGCGGCCTCGGCGCCACGGTCCAGGTCGCCGAGATCGACCCGATCTGCGCCCTGCAGGCCGCGATGGAAGGCTACCGCGTCGTCACCGTCGAGGACACCCTCGGCAAGGCCGACATCTACGTCACCGCGACCGGCAACAAGGACATCATCACCCTTGAGCACATGCTGCGGATGAAGGACCAGGCCATCGTCTGCAACATCGGCCACTTCGACAACGAGATCCAGGTCACGCGCCTCAACACCGCCAAGGGCGTGCGCAAGGACACCATCAAGCCCCAGGTCGACCGCTACACCCTCAAGGACGGCCGCCAGCTCTACATGCTCGCCGAGGGGCGCCTCGTGAACCTCGGCTGCGGCACGGGCCACCCGAGCTTCGTGATGTCGACCTCCTTCGCCAACCAGGTGCTCGCCCAGCTTCACCTCTGGGAGACCCGCGCCAAGGCCAAGCCCGGCGTGGTCGTCCTACCCAAGCACCTCGACGAGGAAGTCGCCCGCCTGCACCTCGAGAAGATCGGCGCCAAGCTGACTAAGCTGACCAAGCACCAGGCCGACTACATCGGCGTCAAGGTCGAGGGTCCCTTCAAGCCCGACAGCTACCGCTATTAAGCGACAGCGGGAAGGAGCAAGCAGGAGGCTGGAAGACGAGGCGCCGCGAGGCGCCTCATTTTCTTTCCTTGAGCCACCGCATCGCGGCCGCCTCGCCGTCGCTGGTCAGGATGGTGCGGTATTTCGCGATGCTGGCCTCGTCGAGGTTGCGGAGATGCTCGCCCGCGTCAGGCCACAGGGTCTTGAGCTCAGCGGATTCCACCTCCAGTTGCGCGAGGCGCTCGGCGGCCGTCGTGCCGCTCAGGTCGACGATGGTCGCCGGATCGAACGAGGACAGGAGCTTTCGCTGCAGCGCGACGCCGACGAGGTTGTCGATGAGCAGGTCGCCGTCCTGAAGTTGCTCGCCGAGCGCGAGGGTGCGTTCGAACATGAAGTCCGCCTCGTCCCAGTAGCCCATCTCGACAAAGACGTGCTGGAGCTCGCCCATGTCGTCGCCGAGCTGATGCAGGTTGATGCCGACATCTGTGACTCCGCCAGCCGCCATGGCCGCGTTGAGTGCGTCGAACTCGCCCAGGCCAGAGGCGCGGAAGACCTCCGCGGTCTCGCCGAATGTCTCCGCCGCGTAACTGCTATAGGTCTGGGCGAACGAGGCGTCGACGAGGAGTCTGGCAACCGCGCCAAGGTCGCCGCCCTCGAAGGCTTGGCGCGTGGCGAGGTAATGTCCCAGCGGGTTGTCGGAATCTGCCGCCCTCAGCGCGGCCACAGCCGCCGCTTTTTCCTCCGGCGTCTTCGCCTGGCGCCAACGCTCAAGTTGCACACGCGGATCCTCGGGATGCTCGGCTAGCGCGCGATCCAGCCATGCTGGGTCGCCGGTGGCGCGCGCCAGCGCGACGAGGCAGAGGCCGGATCGGCCGCGTTCGGTGGCGAAGCTCTCGGCCTGGCTTTGGTTCGGGCGCCTCGCGGGGCCGCTTGTCTCCGGGGTGCTCGCGGGTGCAGGCGAATTCTCGGTGATCTCGGCCGCGGGTAGTGTGCCAGGCTTTCCGTGCTCGCGGTTGAGGTAGAGTGCGAGAGGCACAAGCAGGATGCCGGCGGCTGCCGCGACCAGCGCTGGGCCGCGTGGATGACGGCTTGGGCGCGGTATGAACATGCTTCACTGAACCCGGGTTTGACCGGGCGGGCAAGAGTCAGGTCAGGCTCCAGGGCTTGCGCAGCTCGCGCGTGAGAATCGCATTCGCGCCCTCGTCGTTGATGAACTTCTCGGTCTTGCCGTCGAAGCGCAGCTTGCGGCCGGTGAAGATCGCGGCGAGCCCGAGGTGGCCGAGCAGCGTGGTGTGGTGCCCGACCTCGACGTGGGCGACGGGGCGCCGGCGGGTGCGCACGCAGTCGATGAACTCCTTGGCGTGGTCGCCGGTGCCGGGACAGCGCCAGGCGTCCTCGCCCAGGGGTGCGTCCCAGAGCTTGGGATCGGACGTCGACTGGCGTCCGCGGTCGACGAAGACCGTGCCGGTCTCGCCGATGAACTTCGCCCCCATGTTCTTGCTCGTGACGACAATCTCGGTGTCGTCGGCATAGGTCAGGGTGTAGTCGTAATCACGGTGGCAGTTCCAAGGTTCGGCGCGCAGCTCCCCGGCCTTGCCCACGACCTTCACGGGGCACTCAAGGTCCTTGCCCAGGCCCCAGGCGGCGATGTCGACGTGGTGGCAGACCCAGTCGAGCAGCTGCCCGCCGCCGAAGTTGTGGTGCCAGCGCCAGTTGAAGTGCGTGCGCCGCGAGTCATGGTCCATCCAGGCGGAGGGGCCGACCCAGAGGTCGTAGTCGAGATGGGCGGGCGCGGGCCCGGGCTTGCCGCCGGGCACCTGGTGGTTGCACGACCCAGTGCCGACCTCGACGCGCTTGACCTTGCCGATGGCGCCATTGCGCACGAGTTCGACCGCGCGACGGAAGTTGTTGGTTGAGCGCTGCCACATGCCGGTCTGCCAGACGCGGCCGTGGGCCTTCACAGCCTCGACCATCGCGCGGCCCTCGGTCAGGGTCTTGGCGAGGGGCTTCTCGCCGTAGACGTCGACGCCGGCCTTGAGGAAGGGGATGGAGATCGCCGCGTGCCAATGATCGGGCACGGCGATGCTGGCCGCATCGAGCTTCTCCTTGGCGAGCATCTCGCGGAAATCCTGGTAGCGGTTCGGCGCGGCCTGTCCCTTGCCCTTGACGAGCTGGGTGCCCTTGTCGAGGCCCTGGGTGTCGACGTCGCAGACCGCCACGACCTGCACGCCCTTCTGGCTGATCAGCCAGCTAAGGTCGGTCTGTCCCATGCCGAGGAGTCCGACGCCGGCAACCTGGATGCGGTTGCTCGGGGCGACGGCGCCGTCCTTGCCCAGGGCGGACGCGGGGATCAGGGTGGGGAAGCCGGCCACGAATCCGGCGAGGGCGGCGCGGCGGAGGAAATCACGGCGGGGTAGCGGGGTATTTGCCATAAGGGACAAACACCTGCCAAAGGGACGATGTTCCCTTGGCTGATTGGAACTTGCGGGGTCCGCCCCCGGTCTGACGAGATACTCCCATGCGTCTGTTCGGCCTCGTCCTCCTCCCTGTGCTCGCCCTTCTGGGGTGCGCCAGCGACGATGCCCAGGCCGCCGCCGATGTCGTCAAGGAGAGCGGTCCCTTGCCATCCCCCGGGCTCGCCGAGAGGACGCCGACCCAGCGCGGAGGACGCATCCTCATCTTCACGCGCACCAAGGGTTTTCGCCATGACTCAATCCCCGTCGGCGTGCGTTGCCTGCGCGACCTTGCGGCTGAGCAAGGGCTCGAGGTTGACCAGACCGAGGATCCGACCCGGTTCAACGCGGCCGAGCTCGCTCGTTTCCGCTGCGTCGTCTTCCTGAGCACCACGGGCGACATCCTGGATCCGTCGCAGGAAAAGGCCTTCGAGGAGTGGATGGAGTCAGGCGGCACCTTCCTTGGCGTCCATGCCGCGACCGACACCGAGTATGGCTGGCCTTGGTACGGCAAGATGGTCGGCGCCTACTTCTCCAACCATCCCAAGGTGCAACCCGCGACCCAGGACGTGGTCGACGCCACGCATCCCTCGACCGCGCACCTGCCCGCGCGCTGGCGCCGCACCGACGAGTGGTACAATTTCCGTTCCTTCGAGCCCGACCTTCATGTCCTGCTGCGGCTCGATGAGACGAGCTACACCGGCGGCAACAACAAGAACCACCCCTCCGCCTGGTGCAAGGCGGTCGGGAAGGGACGCATGTTCTACACCGCCGGCGGCCACACCAAGGAATCCTTCGCCGAGCCGGAATTTCGCGCGCATCTCGCCGGCGCCCTGCGTTGGCTGATGGACCCGTCCGCGGTGGTCACTCCTTCGAAAGCCGATCGATAAGCCGATCGAGCGCCGCCTGCGTCGATGGTGCGTCAACCAACGCCGCGCGCGCGGCCTGCAGCTCCGCGAGGTGCGTCTTGCGCGCGAGCTTGAGCAGAGCCTTCTGGGCCTCGTTGCGTAGCGCGGGTTCGGCGAGCGCCTTGGCGGCGGCGGGCGTCGCGGCGGTGAGGCCGCGCTTGGTCGCCGCCTGCAGCAGGGCGATGCGCGCCTGCGTGCCGAGCGAGGTGTCGCCGATGCCCCGAAGGAAGGCGTCGGTCACACCCTTGCCCTGGATGTTCGCCAGGGACTCACGGGCCGCCTCCGCCACGGCATCATTGGCGTCGCCCGCCAATCGGGCGAGTGTTGCGGCCTGGCTGCCGTCGCGCAGTTCGCTGAGCGCGGTGATTGCATCGAGTCGCACTGCGCAGGTCGAATCGACCGCGAGGCGGGCCATCGTGCCGGAGATCCTTCCGCCAAAGGCGTTGTGTGACTCCGCCACGGCATGCACCGCGCGGGCGGCGAGGGCAACCTTGTCGGTTCTCTCGGCAAAGATGAGGAGTTCATCGGCCACGCGCTCGGCCTCTCGCGTGGGCTCGCCCTCGATCTCGGCGATGCGTTCGCGGGCGGCGTCGATCGCGGCCTCAGCCACCCGGGCGTCGGCATGTCCGGCGTGCCTGGCCGGATTCTCCGCCGTGCGGAGCGCGGCGAGGGCGAGGCGGTAGCGCTCGTTCAGGTCGGATGCGGCGAGCGCGGGGCGCAAATCGGGCTCGGCGGCTCTCAGGGAGGCACCGAGCATAAGGCAGAGGGCGAGCACTGTCCGCATGGCCCGATGAAGTTGACTTAAGGTCACGCTGTCCAGCCCGCACGCCACTTGCGCGTGCGCAGGGCATCGGCCTCGGGGTCGTTCACGATCGCCTGGTAGGCTGGATTCCAGCGCAGGGTGCGGTTCCCGAGGCGCATCGAGAGCAGGCCGAGGGCACCAATGGTGAAGGCGCTGTGGGCCGCCTCGATGTGCGCGACGGTCTTCTGGCGCGTGCGCACGCCGTCCAGGAAGTCACGCCAGTGTTCGGTTGTGCCTGGTGCGTGCCACTCGCTGTCCTCGATCGCGGAGTTGAGCAGCTTGGGGTCGGATGCGAGCGTCACCCCGCGGCCGACATGGATCCATCCCTGGGTGCCGTGCCAACGCGTCCCCTCCCTCAGTTGGGTGGAGATGTTCATGGCAACGCCTCCCGGGAGGTCGGCGTCGATGGTGAAATCGGCGGGCACATCCCACGCTCCCTCGGCATCCTTGGCATAGCTTGCGGTCGTCCGAATCTCGGTCGGCCCGCGGTCCGGGCGGTCGAGGTCCAGGGCCCAGAGCGCGATGTCCCCGTGGTGGGTGAACCAGTTGCCGACCTGCCCGGTGCCCCAGTGCAGGTTGTAGCGCCAGAAGTAGTGACTTTCCCTGGGGTGGTAGGGCCGCGTCTCCGCCGGCCCCATCCAGAGTTCGTAATCCAGCTCCGCGGGCGGCTGTCCGGGCGTGCCGCGCCCTTCCGGTTTATAGCTAGAGGTGTTGGCTAGGCCATGGGGCACGCCGACCTCGACCTTGCTGATCTTCCCGATGCGGCCGTTGCGCACGAGCTCGACGGCGCGGCGGAAGTTGCGCACCGAGCGTTGCCACGACCCTGTCTGCCAGATGCGGCCGTTGCGGCGCGCGGCCTCGAGGAGCGCGACACCCTCCGCCTGGTGATGCGCGAGCGGCTTCTCGCCGTAGACGTCGATGCCGCGGTTCATCGCCCAGAGGGCGAGCGCCGCGTGCGTGTGGTCGGGCACCGCCGCGGTCACCGCGTCGAGCTGGACCTTTGAGAACATCTCGCGCCAGTCGCGGAAGGTCCGGGCGCGCGGCGCCTCGGTGACGCCCTTGGCCAGCATCCTGCTGTCGACGTCACAGAGGGCGACGACCTCGACGCCGCGCACGCCCATCAGGTTGCGCAGGTTGGTCATGCCCATGTTGAACCCGATCGCGCCCAGGGCGATGCGGTTGCTCGGGGCGACCGTGCCATCAAGGCCCAGCGCCGATGCCGGAATCAGGGTGGGGAAGGCGAGCAGGCTCGCGCCCGCGAGCGCTCCGCGGCGGATGAAATCCCGACGGGTTCCCTGCTGGGCGCTGGCCATGCCGGGAAGGACAGCGGGGCGGCGGCGGGGTTCCCGCTTCCCCTCGGCCGTCCATCCCGCTATCTGTCAGCCATGTCCGAACCTCTCCTCACCCTGCGCGAAGCCAAGGCCGCTGGCGTCGGCGCGCGCTTCGAGTCCATCTGCTCCGTGACCGACGTGGCGTCCAAGCCGACGCGCACCGGTGGCACCTACCAGGAGGTCTCGCTCGCCGACGCCTCCGACGAGGTGAAGTTCAAGGTGTGGTCGGACTCGCCGATTCGCGCCGCCGCCGCGACCCTCAAGCCCGGCACGGCTGTGCGCATCGGCGGCACCGTCGGTGAGTACAACGGTCGTCCCGACCTCAAGGCTGAGTCGCTCGCCCCCTTGACCGAGGCCGAGCGCGCCGATCCCAGGCTGATGGGCAAGCTCACGCCTGTCTCGCTCCAGGATCCGAATGTCATGCAGCGCGAGCTCGCCGCGCTCATCGCCGCCATTCCCCATGCCGGCATCCGCGCCACGGTGGAGTCGGTGCTCGAGGAGCATGGCACGCGCTTCGTCGAATCGGTCGCCGCGCTCGGCATGCACCACGCCTACCGACATGGCCTGCTCGAGCACACGCTGCGCATGGCCAAGGTCGCGCACGCCCTGCTGCCACTTTACCCGAAAGTCGACCCCTCGCTGGCCCTCGCCGGCGTCATCCTCCACGACATGGGCAAGGTGCAGGAGTACACGCGCCTTGAGCCCGGCATGGCCAAGGCCTCCTTCACCCGCGCGGGCAACCTCCATGGACACCTCGTGCTCGGCACCTTCCTTGTGCGTGACCACGGCACCAAGGTCGGCCTCGACGCCTCGCTCCGTGAGCGCCTCGAGCACATCATCCTCTCGCACCACACGATGCGCGAGTTCGGCGCCTGTCAGACGCCCGCCACGCCCGAGGCCGTCTTCGTCGCGCGCATCGACGACCTCGACGCCAAGCTCTCCGCCATCGAGGAGGAGCTGCGCCGCGCCACGCCCGGCCAGGAATTCGTGCCGCTGCGCGCGATCGACGGCCACCTACTGACGACCCCGCCGAAAACAGGCGCCTGAGCATCGATGGACGCGGCCGAGCTCGATTACGTCCTGCCGCACGACCGCATCGCCGCGGTTCCCGCCGCCCGTCGCGACGCTTCCAAGCTACTCGTCGTTCGCCGCGCCACGCAGACAATCGAGCACGCGCGCTTCGCCGACCTGCCTGCCTTCCTGCCGCCGCGCACGAGCCTCTTCCGCAATAACGTCTCGGTGTTGCCCGCGCGCCTGCGCGCGTTCCGTCGCACCGGCGGCAAGATCGAGTGCCTCCTGCTCCGCCCGACCGAGGACCCGCTCGTCTGGCGCTGCCTGCTCCGCCCGGGCAAGCGCGCCGCCGAGTCCGGCGGCTTCGGCGTCGACGGCGTCTTCGCCGCGCGCGCGGTCGGGCAGGACAACGCGGAGTACCGGGTGCGCTTCGACATCGTGGGCGGCGGCTCGGTCGAAGACCTCGCCCGCCGCGTCGGCGAGATCCCCCTGCCTCCCTATATCCTGCACGCGCGCGCCGCGGCCGGCCTCGCGCCGACCGACGACGCCGAGCGCTACCAGACGGTCTACGCCGACGCCTCCGCGCGCCGTGCCGTCGCCGCGCCCACCGCCGGCCTGCACTTCACGCCCGAACTCCTCGAGACAATCTCCGCCGCGGGCCATCGCTTCCACGACCTCACGCTCGAGGTCGGCGCCGGCACCTTCCAGCCCATCGACGAGGGCCCGGTCGAGAACCATCGCATGCACCGCGAGACCTACCGCATCCCGGCCGCGACGCTCGCCGCGCTGCGCGAGGAGCGCCCGCGCCTGGCCGTGGGCACGACCACGGTGCGCGCCGCCGAGGCCGCGCGCCGCCTCCTGGGTGACGATTATGGGAATGCCGCTGCGGGTGACTATAGTAGCGAGGCCGAGCTCTTCATCCGTCCCGGCGACACCATCGGCTGCTGCGAGCACCTGCTGACCAACTTCCATCTGCCGCGCTCGACACTGCTCTGTCTTGTGTCCGCGTTCCTGCGTCCCGGCTCAACCGACGGCCTTCCCTGGCTCAAGTCGATCTACGCCGAGGCCATCGCGAAGGATTACCGCTTCTTCAGCTACGGCGACGCGATGCTGATTCTCTGAAGCGAGGGTAGGAGGGAAGAGGATGGAGGTCAGAGTATGGAGTATGGAGCCTCGTTCGCGCCCCTCGTCCTCTTGACTCCAACCTCTTTCCTCTGCCTTCAAATCTCCCAGTCGCCACCCTCGGAGGCGCGGGCGAGGTGGGCGAGGGTGAGCTTGCCGGTCTCGGCGTCGAGGCGGCGGGAGAGTTCGCGCCAGAGCGTGGCGACTTGCCCACCCGACGCGCCCTTGGTCGTGACCTTGGTCTCGGCGAGCGAGGGCTCGACGATCTCGAGGACGTCGCGCACGGAGATGTCGCCTGGATTGCGCGCGAGGCGATAACCGCCGGCCTTGCCGCGCTTGGATTCGACGATGCCGCCCTCGCGGAGCTCGTTGAGTAGTTGCACAAGGTAGTTTTGCGGCACGGCCTCGGCCTTCGCGAGGTCTTCGACGCGCACGACCTGTCCAGGCTTGTGACGTCGTGCGAGCTGCGAGAGCACGCGGAGGGAGTACTCGACCTTGGGTGCGGCAATCATGCGGTGGGTTCGGAAGGGGAGGGCGGGGTGGCGGGCGGGGTGAAGCGCTCGGCGCCCACGAGGAGGTAGGTGCGGTCCAGGGTCTCGTCCGGCAGGATGGGCGCGCGGGGGCGGCCGAAGACGGACGGGCTGAGGAAGCAGATGCCGGTGTTGTGCACGACCTGGATGGCGCGGTCGTCCCAGAGCTCGATCATCCCGAAGTCCTTGCGGTCGGTCACCTCGAGCGCGGGCAGTCCCTGCGCGACGAGCCAGGCCTGGGTGGCTGCGACGCCCTCAGGGTCGCAGGCGCGGGCGGTGAGCACCTTCACGGTCAGGCCCTTGTCGATCCAGGCGCGGACGCGGCGTACCATGAGGGGCACGGGCTCGCCGATCACGGACATCCCCTTCCAGCTGTCGGCACGCGCGAGGGTGCCATCGAGGTCGACGCCGATCCAGGAGGCGTAGCCTTCGGGACGGGTCGAGCCGGCGCGTTCCTTGGGCACGGGCTCATCGGGCGCCGCGGTGAGGTCCGGGCCCCGCGAGGGAAGGAGGCTGCGCAGCCAAGCGAGCATGTGGCAACCTAACCGAGCGCCCGCCGCGCTGTCCAGCGCCGAGCCACGTGGGCCGGGTGCTCGGGGCGGGACTCGAACCCGCACACCTTTCGGCGTCCGCACCTAAAGCGGATGTGTCTGCCATTCCACCACCCGAGCATCGGCTCGCCCATCCTCAATGGTTCGCGGTCCTCAGGCAAGCCTCGCCATCGGGGTGCCAAAGCGCGCGAGCAGCTCGATACCCTCGGCGGTCGCGGCGGCGAGATCGGGCGCGAGCTGGACGCGACCGGGCTCGAAGAGCGTGGCCACCCATGAGCCGCCGAAGCGGAAGTAGCCGCGCTCATCGCCCTTGGCGAGGGGCCGACCGGGCGTGTAGGTCTCGACGATGCTGCCGACGTTCGTCGCGCCGACGGCGACGAGCGTCACCTGGCCGAAGGCCCCGGCGTCGAGCGTCACGCGCTGGCGCTTGTTCTCCCAGAGCCAACCCAACTTGCGGCGCAGTGCGATGGGATTGACGGAGCCCAGGGTCCCGTCGATTGGGACCGCCGCGCCCGCCGTGCCCGCCACGGGGAAATGGAAGCGGTGGTAATCCACTGGGCAGAGGCGGGAGCAGATCACGGTGCCGCGCGCGTAGCGTTCGCCGAGCGCGCGGTCACCGACGAGCTCGGCCACGGAGAAGCGCTGTCCCTTGGCGTAGATGCCGGGCGCACTCGAGATGTCCTGGAAGCCGAGGTGGCGGGCATCGGCGGGGAAGACGGCGACGGCGGGATCGGCGTCGACCGGCCGGGCATTGGTCGCGAGCTTGCGGAAGAAGAACTCGTTGAAGGTCGCGTAGCCGCCGGGTGGCACGACGAAGTCCTCCATGCGGATGCCGTAGTCGCGGATGAAGGGCGCGACCTTGGCGGCCGAGGTCGGCTTGTCCTGTTGCGCCCCGTACCAGCGTGAGAACCAGGCGCGGCGCACGGCCGCGTGCAGCACGAGTTGTCCGAGCGGATTCCCGTAAAGTCGGCGGAGCCACTGGCCGCCATAGACCTGTTCCGTCTCAATCTCGCCGGTCTGCCGGTTGCGGTAGCGAATGGGTGCGTCGGCGTCCACGGGCTCCATCTCGCCAAAAAAGGGTGTTAAGGGAACAAAATACCACGTAGGAAGGACTACTGATTTCCCCAATGTCACGCTGTCTGCTTCCTCTTATTCTCGCTGCTGCGCTGACCGCGCAGCAGGCGCCCGCCGAGAAGTCCCCCGCGACCCGCCAGGCTGAGCTCGAGACCGCCGTCATCCAGGCTCGCCTGGAGAACGCCGCCGCCATCCGCCGCCGCGACTCGCTCGCCCAAACCGACGAGACGCGCCGCCTCGAGGCCGAGGCGGCCCTGCGCACCGCCCGCGCCGAGGCCTCCGCCGCGGAGGCCGAGGCCGAGCGCGCCGCGCTAGCCCGCACTGCCGCCCTCGACGCCGCCCGCCGCGCCGCCGCCGATTCCGAGGCGGCTCGCCGCCGTGCCGAGCTCGAGGCCGAGACCAAGCTGATCCAAGCCGAGGGCGCGATCGCCATCGCCAAGGCCGACGCGGCGCTCGCCCTTTCCAAGGCCAGGGAGTCCGCCTCGCGGGTCGCCGCGCGCAATGAGATCACACGCCCGCGCGACCCCGTGGTCAACGGCACCCTGCGCATCAGTGACCGTCGCATCCCGTTTAACGGGCCCGTGACCGACCAGCTCGCCACCTTCGTCTGCGACCGCATCGCCTTCTACAACGCGCAGAGCCCGACTGACCCCATCTTCATCGTCATCGACAACTCCCCGGGCGGCTCGGTTATGTCCGGCTACCAAATCCTCCGCGCGATGCGCACCTCGCGCGCCCCGGTCTATGTCGTGGTCAAGACCTACGCCGCCTCCATGGCTGCGGTCGTCACGACGCTGGCGGAGCGCTCATTCTGCTATCCCAACACGCTCGTGCTGCACCACCAGCCCTCGACCGTGCTCCAGGGCAACCTCACCCAGCTCAACGAGCAGCTGAAATGGTCCAATGTCTGGTGTGGCCGCATCAACCAGGAGGTCGCCGCCAAGATCGGCGTCTCCCTCGACGAGTTCGTGAAGCAGATGTACGCCGCCAGCGTGACGGGCGATTGGATGATCATGGGTGACGAGGCCGTGCGTCGCCGCTGGGTCTCCGACCTCGTCGAGCGCATGAGCGAGGACAGCATCGAGACTCTCGCCCGCGTGCCCGTCGCCACCCCTGTCGTCCGCGTCGTCAGCGCCGACGGCGAGCGCGAGCGCATTCCCCTTCCCATTCTCCAGCCCGGCGACGCCTGGCTGATGCACGATCCCAACTCCATTTACCTGCAACGATGAAACACGACATGCTCCGTTCACTTTCCCTGGCCTTCCTGGTCGCCGCTTCGCTCGGTGCCCAGGAGACCACCGCTCCGGCCGCGCCTGCCGCCGCGCCTGCCGCTGCGCCCGCTGCGCCTGCCGTCGCACCCGCTGCCGAACTCGCGCCTGAGGCCAAGGCCCTCCAGAAGGAGGCTGAGAAACTCAAGGCTGAGACCGCACGTATCCAAGCCGAGCTCGCGCTCGCCGATGCCAAGCGCGCCGAGGCCCTCGCCCCCGTCAACGCCGAGGCAGCTAAACTGACTGCCGAGAAGGCACTCCGCACTGCCCGCCTCGCTGCGGAGGCCGCCGCTGCCGAAGAAGAGCGTGCTAAGCTCGAGCGCACCGTCGCGCTGGAGACCGCCCGCGCCGCCGCCCGCCTGACCGAGCGCAACAACAAGATCCGTGAGCTCGAGACCGAGGCGAAGCAGATCCAGCTCGAGTCGGCCAACGCGGTCAGCCGCATCCAGGTCGAGTTGACCCGTCACCAGAAGGAGGAGGAAGCGCGCAAGGTCGCCAGCAAGGCCACTCCCCGTTACCTCAAGGAGCCTGTGGTCGACGGCACGCTCGTCATCAGCGATCGCCGAATCCCCTTCAACGGGCCCGTGACCGACCAGCTCGCCGGCTTCGTCTGCGACCGCATCGCCTTCTATAACAACCAGTCGTCCGAGTTCCCGATCTTCATCGTCATCGACAACTCCCCGGGCGGCTCAATCGCCTCGGGGTACCAGATCCAGAAGGCCATGGCCTCGTCGAAGGCTCCGGTCTACGTCGTGGTCAAGGGCTTCGCCGCCTCGATGGCTGCGGTCATCGCCACCACCGCCGAGCGCTCCTACTGCTATCCCAACACCATCCTCCTGCACCATCAGGCCTCGAGCGCGTTCAACCGCTCGAACCTCACGGTGCTCAAGGAGCAGATTGCCTTCACCCAGCTCTGGTACGAGCGCTTGGCCACACCGGTCGCCAAGAAGATGGGCATCACCCTCGAGGAGTTCGTGAAGCAGATGTACCAGAACGACTCCAACGGCGACTGGCAGGCCTTCGGTGACCGCGCCAAGGAACTCAAGTGGGTCGACTTCGTCGTCGAGCGCATCGAGGAGACCTCGGTGCTCGACATCCTTCCCGATTCCACCGCCCAGGCTCCCTCGCCCGCCGTGCCCGTGCCCGCCCGCCCGGCGCGCGGCGAGGTCGGCCTGGCCGAGAAGGTCGATTCGCAGGGTCGTGCCTACTACGAGCTCCCCCCACTGCAGAATCCCTTCGACGCCTATTGGATCTACGATCCCCGCGGCGTCTACCGCGCCCGCTAAGGCCTGCGCGACCAGGGTTTCCGAGGCCGTCCCACCGGGGCGGCCTCCTTGTTTCTCGGGTTGCAACCGAGGGGGCGGGATGCGAGAAAACCAGCACCCACTATGCACCTCACCTGGATCGACTGGGCTATCGTCATCGCCTCCATCCTCGTCTGCTTCGTCCCGGCGCTCTTCTACGCGAAGCGCTCCTCGGAGAGCACATCCGAGTTCTTCGCCTCCGGCCGTTCGGTGCCCTGGTGGCTCGCCGGCCTCTCGATGGTCGCCACGACCTTCTCCTCCGACACCCCCAACTGGGTGACCGAGCAGGTTCGTAAGTACGGCGTCGCCGGCAACTGGCAGTGGTGGGCCTTCGCCCTCACTGGCATCGCCACGGTCTTCTTCTTCGCCCGCCTCTGGCGCCGTTCCGGGGTCATGACCGACCTCGAGTTCTACGAGCAGCGCTATTCCGGCCAGGCCGCCTCGGTCGTCCGCGGCTTCCGCGCCGTCTACCTCGGCCTCTTCTTCAACTGCTTCATCATGGGCATGGTCACCCTCGCCGCGGTGAAGATCGCCAACATCCTCTTCGGCATGCCCGCCTGGCAGACCATCGTGATCTGCGGTGTGCTCAACGTCGTCTTCGCCGCCCACTCCGGCCTCTGGGGCGTGCTGGTCATCGACATGGTGCAGTTCTTCATCAAGATGACCGCGGTCTTCGCCGCCGCCTACTACTCGCTCGTCGCGGTCGCGAAGAAGCTCACCAACGGCGCCGACGACAGCGCCTACACCGGTCTCACGCTCCTCGTCGAGAAGCTCAAGGGCCAGCAGGTCCTGATGGTGAACGACTCGCCGGTCATGGCCGCCGCCAACGGCACCGGCCAGCCCATCCTCGACATCCTGCCCAATTTCTCGATGTCCGAGCTCGCGCTGATGATCTTCATCCTGCCCATGGCCATCAGCTGGTGGGCCAATTGGTATCCCGGCGCCGAGCCCGGCGGCGGCTCCTACATCGCCCAGCGCATGCTCGCATCGAAGTCCGAGAAGGACTCCCTCGGCGGCACGCTCTTCTTCAACCTCGCGCACTACGTCTTCCGGCCCTGGCCCTGGATCATCACCGCCCTCTGCTCGATCATCATCTTCCCCGACCTCGCCTCCATCCAGCAGGCGTTCCCCTCGGCGGACAAGGACCTGATCGGGCATGACTCGGCCTTCCCGGCGATGCTCAAGTTCCTGCCCGTCGGCTTCGTCGGCCTGATGGTCGGCGGCCTCATCGCCGCGAACTCCTCGACCATCCTGACGCACCTCAACTGGGGCTCGTCCTACCTCGTCCACGACTTCTACCGCCGCTTCATCAAGAAGGACGGCGACGAGACGCACTACATCAACGTCGGGCGCCTCTGCACCGTCGGCCTCTATGTCGTCGCCGCGGTCCTCAGCCTCTACATGGACTCGGCCCAGCAGGCCTTCCAGGTGCTGCTCTCCATCGGCGCCGGCACCGGCCTGATCTATGTCGCGCGCTGGTTCTGGTGGCGCGTCTCCGCGTGGAGCGAGGTCGTGGCGATGGTCATGTCGCTGCTCACCGCCGTGCTCGTCCCCAAGTTCCTCGACGGCACCTTCGCCGAGAACACCATCGCCCAGGTCGCCATCACCACGGTGGCCTGGATCCTCGCATCCTATCTCCTGCCCGTCACCGACAAGGCCACGCTCATCGCCTTCGTGCGCAAGGTGAAGCCGGCCGGTCCAGGCTGGGCGGCGATTCGCGCCGAGGCCGGGGTCTCCGACGGCGATGTCGCCGACTCCAACCACACCGTGCTGGCCTTCGTCGGCTGGGTCACCGGCGTGGCGGTCATCTGGTCCTCGCTCTTCGCCATCGGCAACTTCCTCTACGCGGCCGGCGATTCGACCCGCCTGACCATGGCCTGGATCCTGACCGGCGTCTTCGTCGTGAGCGGCGTCATCCTGCTCAAGGTCATCCAGCGTCTCTGGTCCAAGCCCGTCGCCGCTTAAGCGGGCGACCGGTTGGATAAAGGGCTCCGGCAACGGGGCCCTTTTCATTGTCCGGCTCCGCGGCTGCCCGCAACCGCCGCTTGCCTCCGCCGCGGCTTCCCCCACGCTGTCTCCTTCCCATGGCACACTTTGAAGAAGACGAGGAGACCGAGAAGAAGGGGGCCGACAAGGCCGCCGGCGCGCCGCCCTCCGCCCTCATCCAGCGCAAGTTCCTCGAGCAGCGGAAGATCTTCCTCTGGGGCGCGGTCGAGGACAGCACCGCCCGCGACATCACCGAGCGCCTCCTCTACCTCGAGGGCACCGCGCCCGGCGAGGAGATCACCTTCTACATCAACACCCCGGGCGGCTCGATCACCGCGGGCATGGCCATCTACGACACCATCCGCCTCATCACCTCGCCGGTGAAGGTCGTGGTCACGGGCATGGCCGCCTCGATGGGCTCGATCCTGCTCCAGGCGCCCAAGCAGAAGAACAGCCGCCTGCTCTTCCCGCACGCCCAAGTGATGATCCACCAGCCCCTCATCATGGGGCGCATCGTCGCCCCCGCGGTCGACATCCACATCCAGGCCCAAGAGATGGAGCGCATGCGCCGCGAGCTGAACGCCATCCTCGCCACCGCCTCGGGCCAGCCCCTGGCCAAGGTCGAGAAGGACACCGACCGCGACTTCTACATGACCGCGCAGGAGGCCGTCGACTACGGCCTGGCCGACGCCATCATCAAGAAGCTCTGACCTCCGCCCGATGGGCCTCGCCGACCGGAACTACATGCGCGGCGACCCCGGTTCGCCGCGCGTGCCCGCGACGAACCTGTTGCTCGGCGTGTTCGTCGGCATCTTCGTCCTCGGTTTGGTCGCGGACGCCGCGCGCGCCAACTTCCTCGGTTGGATGCCGCTCCGCGACCAAGGCTTCGCGCCGTGGTCCTGGGTGACATATGCCCTCGTCCACGGCGGCATCTTCCACCTCGCTGGCAATGGCTTTTCCCTCTGGTTCGTCGGACCCATCGTCGAGGCCGAGCAGGGCAGGGCGACCTTCTGGCGCGTGCTGCTCGTCGGCACGCTCGCCGGCGCGCTCGCCTGGTGGCTGACCGGCCTCGGCTCCGTGCGCCATGGCGAGATGATCGGTGCTTCCGCGGCCATCGCGGCGTTGCTCGTCTACGGCCTCGCCGACCGGCGCGATGAGGGTGTCACCATCCTGCTCTTCTTCTTCTTGCCGGTCTCGATGCGCATTCGCTGGCTGCTGCGCGGTCTCTGGGCCATCAGCCTCTGCGGCTGGGTCTTCTCCGAGCTGCCCGGCCACCACACCTGGACGTTCTGGCAACCTGTCTGGCGGACCGACGTCGCGCACTCTGCCCACCTCGGTGGGTTGCTCGCCGGGTCCGCCATGGTCTGGCTGGCGCGCCGGCGTGAAGACGGGCGTTTCCAGATTCAGCAGACAACTGAGCCTGCCGCCGCCGCTTCCTTCGTAGTGAAACCGACGGCCCCCATCACCTCCGCCACCGACGCGCGTGCCGAGCTGGACCGCCTGCTCGACAAAATCTCCGCCGAGGGTTTCGGCTCCCTGACGCCGGAGGAGCGCCTGCGCCTCGAGTCCCTCAGCTCACGTCTCCGCTGAAACACCTTATGCGACATCTCATCCTTGCCTTGCTTGCCCTGGGCGCCGCCCTGCCGGCGCAGGACGCGACCTTCACGACGGACCGCACCATGGCGCTGGAGACCGGCGCGACCGCGGCCCTGCTCGAGCGCCTGCACATCAGCAAGAAGCCGCTCGGCCAAGTCGACATGGAGGCCTTGCTCACCGAGTACTGTGAGGCGCTGGATCCGGCGAAGATCTACTTCACGCAGGCGGAGGTCGACGGCTTCCGCAAGCGCTATGCCAGCTCGCTCGACATGTACCTGCAGCGCGGGAACCTGACTCCGGCCTTCGAGATTTTCGGGCTCTTCTCGCGCCGCGCCAAAGAGCGCACCGCCTTTGCCCTCACCGCGCTCGCCGACCCCGCCCTCGACCTTGACGCGCCCGGCACCTTCCCCGTCGATCGCCGCAAGGCCGCCTGGCCTGCCGACACCAAGGCGGCCGACCAGCTCTGGCGCAACCGCGTCCGACTCGACCTGCTCGGTGAGCTCCTCGGCGAGGATCGCACCACCGGGTCTTCCGACACCGCGCCAAGTAGTCGTCCGGCCAAGAAGGTCGACACCGTGCCCGAGATCACACCCGCGCGCCTGGCCGAGGCGCGCGCCCGCCTGGCCAAGCGTTACGGCAAGATCGAGGGCTACCTCCGGCTCGAGGCCCACGAGGTCGAGGAGCTCTTCCTCAACTCGCTGACCCGCCAGTACGACCCGCACTCGACCTTCTTCACCAAGCAGTCGCTCGAGGAGTTCGAGATCCAGATGCGCAACTCGCTCTGCGGCATCGGCGCGACGCTCCAGGACGACGATGGGTACTGCACGATCAAGGAGATCATGCCGGGCGGCCCGCTCGCCCTCGACGGGCGCGCCAAGCCCGATGACCGCATCATCGCGGTCGGGCAGTCGGCCAAGGAGGAGCCCGAGGACATCGTCGGCATGCGCCTGAACAAGGCCATCTCGCGCATCCGCGGCAAGCAGGGCACCGAAATCCGCCTCATCCTCGAGCCGCATGACGGCGGTCCGCGCAAGGACATCGTGCTCAAGCGCGATCAGATCAAGCTCGTCGGCCAGCTCGCCTCGGCACGCTGCTTCGACGTCCCCGTCGGCTCTGGCACCGTCCCCATCGGTGTCATCGACCTGCCCGCCTTCTACGGACTCGACGAGAAGGGCGCCGGCTCCAGCCCGACGAAGGACATCGAGGAGCTCATCGCCAAGCTCCGCCCGATGGGCATCCGCGCCCTCATCGTCGACCTGCGCCGCAACGGCGGCGGCCTGCTCACCGAGGCCATCGGCATCAGCGGCCTGTTCATCCCCGAGGGTCCTGTCGTCCAGGTGCGCAACAGCATGGGGCAGAGCGAGACCTACAAGGACGACGATCCCAAGGTCGCCTGGGACGGCCCGCTTATCCTCCTCACCTCGAAGCTCTCCGCCTCCGCCTCCGAGATCCTCGCCGGCGCGATGCGCGACCACCGCCGCGCGCTCATCGTCGGCGACGAGACCACCCACGGCAAGGGCACCGTGCAGAACATCGTCGAGCTCGCCCGCCTCGCCCCGCAGCTCAAGTCGGCGGTCAAGGTCACCATTCAGAAGTGGTACGCGCCGAACGGTTCCTCCATCCAGCTGAAGGGTGTCCCCGCCGACATCCGCGTGCCCTCGATGTTCTCGGTCATGCCCGTCGCGGAATCCGACCTGGAGCGCCCGCTCCCCTGGGACTCCGTCGCCCCGACCCTCGAGAGTCCCGACCAAGGCGCCTGGCTGAAGGCTCCGCTCAGCCCCGCCCTGATCAAGCGGCTCAAGGATGCCAGCGCGCGTCGCCAGGCCGACCTGCCCGAGTTTAACACGCTCGCGCGCATGCTTTCCTGGACCGGTGCCAAGGTGAACCGCACCGAGGTGCCGCTCGCGCTCGCCGACCGCCGCAAGGAGCGCGTCGACGACCTAGCCTTCCGCGAGCAGGTCCGCTCCGAGCTCAAGGTCTACGCACAGTCCGACATGGCCGCCCGTGAGATCAAACTCGATGCCGCCGTCGCGCAGGACCAGAAGCTCAAGGTCGACCCCGCCTGGGAGAAGGCCTCGAAGCGCCTCAATCGCCTGCGCGGTCCGCTCGAGGACGAGGACTGGCCCGAGATCGACATCCAGCTCCGCGAGGCGCTGCGCATCGCCGGCGACTGGGCGACGGAGATTGATCCCGCCCTGCGGACGGCCAAGCCTGCTAAGACCGCCGCGGTTCGGTGAAACGCGGGGCGGGTCCCCACGCTTGACCCCATCCCCGCGCAGGGGTAGGCATGGGGTGTCGCCGAACCCCCGGCGACGCCCATTCCAACCCACATGCTCACCTCCATCCTCCTATCCGTTGGCGGAGCCGCCGTAGGCACCGCCGGCGGCGTCAGCATCCAGCTGCAACCCGTCGACTACCTAATCCTCTGCGTCTACCTGGCGTTCGTGGTCGGCATCGGCTTCGCCCTCCAGCGGCACAACCGCACCTCGGAGGAGTTCCTGCTCTCCGGTCGCTCCCTTCCCGGCTGGGTCACCGGTCTGGCCTTCATCTCCGCGAACCTCGGCGCCCAGGAACTGATCGGCATGGCCGCCTCGGGCGCGCAGTACGGCATCATGACCGCGCACTTCTACTGGGTGGGCGCGATTCCCGCGATGGTCTTCCTCGGCGTCTTCATGATGCCGATGTACTACGGCTCCAAGGCCCGCTCCGTGCCCGAGTACCTGAAGCTGCGCTTCGACGAGCGCACCCGCGCCTTCAACTCCTACTCGTTCGCCGTCATGACAATCTCGTCGTCCGGCATCTCGATGCACGTGCTGGCCGACCTGATCAACCGCCTGCTCGGCTGGGACTACACGCTCTGCCTCGTCGTCACCTCCGTCATCGTGCTGGTCTACGTGCTCAAGGGCGGCCTCACCTCGGCGATGTACACCGAGGTGCTGCAGTTCTTCATGATCGTCTTCGGCATCGCGCCCCTCGCCTGGATCGCCCTGCGCGACCTCGGCGGTTGGGACGGCCTCGTGGCCAAGCTGACCGCGACCAAGCCCGAGGCGCTGCACTCCTGGGCGGGCACCTCCGGGACCGACAACGCCATGGGCGTCGAGTGGTACGGCATCCTCATCGGCCTCGGCTTCGTCCTCTCGTTCGGCTACTGGTGCACCAACTTCGCCGAGGTGCAGCGCGCGATGGTCGCCAAGGACATGGGCGCCGCGCGTCGCACGCCGATCATCGGCGCCATCCCCAAGATGCTCTTCCCCGCGGTCGTGATCCTGCCCGGCCTGGTCGCCTTCGCCCTCACCGGCGACGGCCAGGGCTACGAACTCCCGACCAAGGACGGCGTCGCCAACTACAACCAGGTGCTGCCCTCGATGCTCCTGCATTACTTCCCGAGCGGCATGCTCGGTCTCGCGCTCACCGCGCTGATGGCCTCCTTCATGTCGGGCATGGCCGCCAACGTCACGGCGTTCAACACCGTCTGGACCTACGACATCTACCAGAGCACGCTCGGCCGCGGCAAGGACGACGCCCACCTGCTCCGCATGGGCAAGTACGCGACGGTCTTCGGCATCCTCGCCTCGATGGCCTTCGCCTTCGTCGCCGCCCAGTACAACAACATCCTCAGCATCCTCCAGCTGGTCTTCGGCTTCGTCAACGCGCCGCTCTTCGCCACCTTCCTGCTCGGGATGTTCACGCGCCGCGCCTCGAGCCGCGGCGCCCTCGCCGGTTTGGTCACGGGCACCACGGCCGCGCTGCTCTACCACGGATTCTCCCATGCCGCCGCCAACCCCCTCGGACTCAAGGGCGGCTGGCTTGCCCAGCTCCTCGGTCAGCCCGCGCCCTTCACCCTCGGCACCGAGCTCGCGCAGGCCTTCTGGCTCGCGACGGTCGCCTTCAGCGTGACCTTCGTCGTCAATCTCGCGACATCGCTCGCGACCGGTCGTGAGAAGTCCGACGCCGAGCTCACCGGACTGGTCTACTCGCTGACGCCGAAGCCCGTCGAGACCGACGAGCCCTTCCTGCTCCGTCCCGCCGTCCTCGGAAGCCTTGTGCTCGCCGTCGCCGTCTTCCTCAACTGGTATTTCTGGTAAACCACCGCTAGCCACCCCTCACTCTCATGGACATCCGCAAACCCATCGGCCTGCTCTTCCTCATCCTCGGCGCCATCCTCATGGCCTGGGGGGCCTTCGGCGGCGAGGCCGCCGCCGGCAAGCTGCCCTTCAACCTGAACCTCTGGTGGGGCGTGGTGCTCGTCGTCTTCGGCGGCGCCATGCACTTCTTCGCCGCCCGCGCCGCCAAGGCCGAGTCGGCCAGTTGCGGCACCGGTTGCGGCTGCGCGAAGTCGAAGTAAAGCCGCCGACCCGCGCCCCTCGGACCCAGCCCCGCGGCTGGGTCCTTTTGTTTGCTTAAGTCATCCCTTGCGTCCGTGCCCGCTTGGGGTTCCTCATCTGTCGTGCTTCCCATCCGAGCCAACGCCCTCCGACGTCGCCAAGGCGGCGTCGCCGCGCTTGCCGGCGTCGATCTCGACATTCCCGCCGGGAGCCTGGCCTGCGTTGTTGGTCCGTCCGGTGCGGGCAAGAGCACACTCCTGCGCGTCCTCGCCGGGTTGACGCCGCCCGACACCGGCTCGGTCCAGATTGGCGGACGTGATGTCTCGGGGCAGTCCCCCGCCGCGCGCCGCGCCGCGCTGGTCACGCAGTCGCCGGTCGTCTTCCCGCACCTCACCGCCCTCGAGAACGCCGCCCAGGGCGCGGAGGAGTCCGGCGCCTCCGAGGCCGACGCACGGGCCCGCGCGCTCGCCGCTTTGCGCGCGGTCGGCGCCGAGGCCCTTGCCCCGCGCCGGGGCAGCGAGCTTTCCGGCGGCATGCAGCAGCGTGTGGCGGTGGCGCGCGCCCTCGCCGCGCAACCCTCGCTCCTCCTGCTCGACGAGCCCTTCTCGCACCTCGACATCCCCGCCCGCGCCGAGGCGCGCGACGGACTGCGCGCCGCGCTCCGCTCGGCGGGTGTCACCGCCATCCTCGTCACGCACGACCTGCGCGAGGCCTACGCGCTCGCCGACCAGCTCATCGTGCTGCGCGAGGGCAGGGTGGCGCAGGCGGGCGCGCCGCGCGATGTCTACCGCCGCCCCGTTGACAGCTGGGTCGCGGCGTTCCTCGGCGCCGCGAACCTGATTCCCGGCACGGTCGTGCGCACCGCCGCGGGCGAAGCCGTCGTGCGCTGCGCCCTCGGCGAGGTCAGCGGCGCGCTCGCCCGTCCCGACACCCCGCCCGCCGAGGGCGCCGCCGTCGTCATCTGCATCCGCCCCGAGGGGCTGCGCCTCGACACCGTCGCGCCCGAGGATAACGCCTTCGCGGGATCCGTCACCGGATCGACCTTCCTCGGCGACACCGCCCTGCACGACTTCCAGCCCCGCGGCGGACCGCTGCTCCGCGTGCTCGAGGCCAACCCGCGCAACCGCGCCGGCTCCTCGGCCGCCTGCCACGCGTGGGTCGAGCCCGAGGACGTCGTCATCCTGCCTTCCTGATGTCCCAGCCCGCCCCCTCGATCCGCGCCGAGCTCGGACCCACCCTGCGCCTCGCCCTTCCCATCATGCTGGGCATGCTCGGCTACGGCCTGATGTTCGTCATCGACGTGGCCATGGCGGGTCGGCTCGGCGAGACCGCGCTCGCCGCCTCGGCGCTCGCGGGCAATCTCAACTACATCCCCTATGTCTTCGGCATCGGTGTCGTGGGCTCGGTCGCCGTCTACCAATCGCAGGACAACGGCGCGGGCGTGACCGGTTCCTCGCCCGCCATCCTCCGGCATGGCGTGGCCCTCGCGCTCGTCTTCGGCATCGCCGCGGCCATCCTCGCCCACGCCGGCGTATTGCTCTTCCCTTACCTTGGATCAGACCCGGCGGTGGTGGCGGAGGCGCACGACTTCTACGTGCTCATGACCTGGGCGATGATCCCGGGCCTGCTTTTCCATGCCGTGCGTGGACACCGCGACTCGCAGCATCAGCCTTGGATCTCCCTCGCCTGGCTCTCGGTCGGCCTGCTCGCCAATGTCTTCCTCAACTGGCTGCTGATGTACGGCAACTGGGGCTGCCCGAAGCTGGGCCTCGCCGGGGCCGGCTGGGCCACGATGCTCTCCCGCATCCTGATGCTCGCGGGCCTCTGGTTCACGCCCGGTCGCGGCCCGGTGAACTTCGCCCACGGCTTCGACCGGGCGGTGCTCGCCCGTCTCCTGCGCACGGGCATTCCCGCCGGCATGCACAGCCTGAGCGAGGTCGGTATCTTCGCCATCGTGCCCATCTTCGCCGGCTGGATCTCGCCGGTCTCGCAGGCCGCGCACCAGGTCGCGGTCAGCGCGGCGTCCGCCGCCTTCATGATGCCGCTCGGCCTTGGCATCGCCTCCGGCATCCGCGTCGGCGAGGCGTACGGCGCGAACGATCGCGCCCGCGCGCGCGCCATCGGGCTCGGCGCCCTGCTCATCGCCGGAACCGTCATGGGGCTCTACGGGCTCGCGATGGTCATGCTCCGTCCCGAGCTGCTCGCGATCTACGAGGTCGCGGGCACGCGCACCGGCGACCTCGCCGCGCTCCTGCTTATCTTCGCCGCCGTCTGGGCGCCCTTCGACGGCATTCAGGTCGTCGCGGCGCATCTCCTGCGTTCGGTCAACCTCGCCGCCTGGGCCTCGTGGGCGGCCGCCGCCTGCTACTGGGGCGTGGCGCTGCCGCTCTGCCTCGTGCTCGCCTTCCCGCTCGGACTTGGCGCCGAGGGTATCTGGGCCGCCCTCGCGCTCAGCCTCGCGTTCGCCGCGATTGCGATGGGGGGCAAGTTCGCGCGCGCCACGCGCATGGGTGCGCCGGGGTGGATTATGAATCAAGAGCCTAAGGACTAAGGACGAAGGACTAAAGTAGGGTGCCCCGGTGACCGCCCACGCCGCCCGCCTTTAGTCTTTAGTCATTCGTCCTTAGTCTCTACTGCTTCCCCAATCATGTCCCAGCAGCCTGCCAAGCCCAAGACCGCCATCACGCCGACCCGCGCCGATGACTACCCCGAGTGGTACCTGCAGGTCATCAAGGCGGCAGACCTCGCGGAGAACAGCCCCGTGCGCGGCTGCATGGTGATCAAGCCCTGGGGCTACGCGCTCTGGGAGAACATCCAGCGCGACCTCGATGCCAAGTTCAAGGCCACCGGGCACGTCAACGCCTACTTCCCGCTCTTCATCCCGATGAGCTACCTCGAGAAGGAGGCCCAGCACGTCGAGGGCTTCGCCAAGGAGTGCGCCGTGGTCACCCACTCGCGCCTCGAGGCCGGTCCCGATGGCAAGCTCGCGCCTGCCGGCCCGCTCGAGGAGCCGCTCATCGTCCGTCCGACCTCCGAGACCATCATCGGCGAGACCTACGCGAAGTGGGTGCAGTCCTACCGCGACCTCCCGATCCTCATCAACCAGTGGGCCAACGTCGTCCGCTGGGAGATGCGCACGCGCCTCTTCCTCCGCACCGCCGAGTTCCTCTGGCAGGAGGGCCACACCGTCCACGCCACCGAGAAGGAGGCGATGGAGGAGACCGTGCGCATGCTCGAGGTCTACGCCGACTTCGCCGAGAACCACATGGCCATGCCCGTCATCCAGGGCACGAAGACCGCCGGCGAGCGCTTCCCGGGCGCGGTCGAGACCTTCTGCATCGAGGCGATGATGCAGGACCGCAAGGCCCTCCAGGCCGGCACCTCGCACTACCTCGGCCAGAACTTCTCCAAGTCCTGCAACATCCGCTTCCAGGACGAGGGCGGCACGCTGCAGTACGCGCACACCACCTCGTGGGGTGTCTCCACCCGTCTCATCGGCGGCATGATCATGACGCACGCCGACGACGACGGCCTCGTCGTCCCGCCTCGCCTCGCGCCGCAGCACGCCGTCATCATCCCCATCTACCGTGATGACGCCGGCCGCGCCGAGGTCCTCGCCTATTGCAAGTCGCTCCAGCAGGAGTTGCTCGCGCAGACCTTCCACGGCCGCCCCCTCGTGGTCACCATCGACGACCGCGACCTGCGCGGCGGCGAGAAGACCTGGGGCTGGATCAAGAAGGGCGTGCCGCTGCGCATCGAGGTCGGCCCGCGCGACCTCGCCGCCGGCGTCGCCATGGTCGCGCGCCGCGACACCGCGGAGAAGGCCGCCGTGCCCCGCGCCGAGCTCGTCAGCGGCATCGCCGCCCGCCTCCAGGCCATCCAGGACAACCTCCTCGCCCGCGCCCGCGCCTTCCAGGCCGAGCACACCAAGGTCATCGACACCTATGAGGAGCTGAAGGCTTACTTCACCGCCAAGAACCCTGAGCGCCCCGAGATCCACGGCGGCTTCGCCCTTTGCCACTGGAACGGATCGACCGAGGTTGAGAAGCGCCTGAAGGAGGAGCTCAAGGTCACCATCCGCTGCATCCCGCTCACCGCCAAGGCCGAGCCCGGCAAGTGCGTCGTCACCGGCGAGCCCAGCGCCCGCCGCGTGGTCATGGCCAAAGCGTATTAATGAAGGAGGTCGGAGGTCGGAGGGTGGAGATAAGGGGTCGGCGGGAGAGGTTAGAAGCCCTGATACCCTCTTATTTTCAGCCTTTTTACCGCTTTAGACCTTAAGTCCACAGCCTTTCCCTTTATCCTCTTTCCTCTTGCCTCCAGCCTCCACGTTCCACATTTCAAACCCTCCCATGACCACCGAAGGTAACGCCAACCGGTCCAAGAACCCCCTCGACTTCGATTTCACCGAGCCCGAGGCCCTCACCCGTTATGTCACGGAGACCGGCAAGATCCTGCCCCGCAAGCTGACCGGCCTCACCGCCGCCCAGCAGCGCCATGTGACCAAGGCCATCAAGCGCGCCCGGTCCATGCTCACGATGAAGTGAGCGGCGCCCCAAGCGCTCCCGAAGGCCGCCCCCAGGGCGGCCTTTTTGTTTGGCCCAGGGACAAACAAAAAGGCCGAGACTAATGACGAATGACCAAGGACTAAAGATGGGGTGCGACGACCTTCCTCGGGTCGCAGCAATTTAGTTCTTAGTCTTTAGTCCCTAGCCTCCTCGTCATGCATTCCGCTTTAGTCTTTCAGCCTTAGTCCTTAGTCTCCTCTTTGATTGTCCGCGCTCCCTCCATTCCTCACCGACTCGCCCGCCGATCTCACGCGTGCGGCCGAGCTGCTGCGTAGCGGTGAGATTGTCGCCCTGCCGACCGAGACGGTCTACGGTCTGGCCGCCGATGCGCTCAACGAGGCCGCCGTCCACAAGGTCTTCGAGGCGAAGGGTCGCCCCTTCCTCGACCCACTGATTGTCCACGTGCCAGATCTCGACGCACTTGCAGGCGTCGCCGTGCCCGATGCGCGCCTGTCCGAACTCGCCGCCTTTTGGCCTGGTCCATTGACGGTTATCTTGCCCCGCCGCGAGTGCGTCCCCGACCTGGTCACCGCGGGCAAGTCGACGGTCGCGGTGCGCATCCCCGCGCACCCGCTCTTCCGCGAGGTGCTGAGGCTCTCCGGCCGTCCGCTCGCCGCGCCCAGCGCCAACCCCTTCGGCTACGTCAGCCCGACCACTGCCGACCACGTGCGTGACTCGCTTGGCGGACGCTGCCCGTGGATCGTCGACGGCGGTCCCTGTGCCCACGGTGTGGAGTCCAGCATCGTCGATCTCACCCAGCCTGACCGCGTCCGCCTACTCCGTCCCGGCCCCATCTCGCTTGAGCGTCTCCAGGCGGCCCTCGGTCTGATTGATGTCGTGACACACGCGACCTCGCAGGACGCCGCTCAGGACGCCCCGGGTATGCTCGAGCGACACTATAGTCCAAACATCCCCGTCCTCCTCTTCGAGCGCGGCGCGCCCATCCCGACGCTCCCGCCCGGCGCCGCGCTCGTGCTCCAAGCACGTCGCGACAAGCTCCCGCCGCGCACGCGCGACTACTATCTCTCGGAGCGCGGCGACGCCGAGGAGGCCGCGCACGCGCTCTTTGCCCTGCTACGACGGATCGACCGCGAGCACCACTCCATCATCGTCGCCGAGCTCGCCGCCCCTGCCGGCATCGGCGCCGCGCTCAACGACCGACTGCGCCGCGCCGCCGCCCGTTGAGCATGCAGACCTTGCTCGAGACGCTGCGGAAGGCGGAGGACTTCCTTGGACGCAAGGGGCTCGCCAAGCCCAAGGCCGAGGTCGAGCACCTCTTCGCTGGCGTGCTTGGGATCAAGCGCCTCGACCTTTACCTGCAGTTCGAGCGCCTGCTGACCGAGGCCGAGGTCGCGCGGCTGCGCGACGCCACGGTGCGCCGCGCGGGTCGCGAGCCGCTGCAGCACATTCTGGGCGCGGTCGAATTCAGGGATCTCACCCTTAAGTCCGACAAGCGCGCCCTTATCCCGCGACCCGAGACTGAGGAACTCGTCGACCTCGCCCTCGCGCTCTTCCCGGCGGAGCAGGCCGTGCGCGTGCTCGACCTCGGAACGGGCTCCGGAGCCATCGCGCTCGCGCTCGCGCAGGAGCGGCCGGCTTGGAAGGTGGATGCGCTCGATGCCTCCGACGACGCCCTCGCGCTCGCACGCGAGAACGCCGAGCTCACCGGCCTCGCCGGCCGCGTCAACTTCGCGAAGTCCGACTGGTTCGGAGCGGTCACCGACCGCTACGACCTCATCGTTTCCAATCCGCCGTACCTGACGGATGCGGAGGTCGCCTCGGCCGAGCCCGAAGTCAGGCTCTTCGACCCCGCCTCCGCGCTCGCCGCGCCAGAGGACGGCCTCGCCGACCTGCGACGCATCCTCGAGTCCGCGCCCAGGTTCCTCAGTCCCGGCGGCTGGGTCGTGCTGGAGACCGGCACCGACCAGCACGCGCGCCTCGCCGAGATCTCCGCCGCGGTGGGACTCGTCGAAGGGCAGGGGAGCGCCGACCTCTCGGGCCGGCCGCGCTTCTGGAAGGTGCGGCTTAAGGGCGACTGAAGCTAACGTCGGTCTCGGCTCACCTCATCGACGCCATGTCGATGACGAAGCGGTAGCGGACGTCCTGCTTAAGCATGCGCTCCCAGGCCTCGTTGATCTGCTGCATGGAGATGAGCTCGATGTCCGAGACGATTCCGTGCTTGGCGCAGAATTCGAGCATCTCCTGGGTCTCGGCGATGCCGCCGATGCCCGATCCGGCGAAGCTGCGCCGGGGGAGGATGACGCTGAAGGGGTGCACCGGCAGGGGGTTCTCCGGGACGCCGACGAGGCAGAGGGTGCCGTCGAGCTTCACCAGCGCGATGTACTCATTGATGTCGTGCTGGGCCGAGACGCAATCGAGGACGAAGTCGCACGAAGCCGCATGCTTGGCCATGGCGGCTTTGTCCTTCGAGACCACGACCTCGTGGGCGCCGAGGCGCAGGCCATCGGCCACCTTCGATTCCGAGGTGGTGAAGAGCACGACGTGCGCGCCGAAGGCGCGGGCGAACTTCACGCCCATGTGGCCGAGCCCTCCGAGACCGACGATGCCGACCTTCTTTCCCGGTCCGACCTTCCAGTGGCGCAGCGGCGAGTAGGTCGTGATGCCAGCGCAGAGCAGGGGCGCGGTCGCGGCGAGGTCCAGGCCCTTGGGCACGCGCAGGGTGAAAGCCTCGTCGACGACCACATGGGTGGAGTAGCCGCCGAAGGTGTGGCCTCCGAGGTGCTTGTCGGGGCTGTTGTAGGTGAAGGTCGCCCAGTTGTGACAGTACTGCTCGAGCCCGGCCTGGCAGTTCGGACAGGTGCGGCATGAGTCAACCATGCAGCCCACGGCGGCGTGATCGCCGACCTTGTGCTTGGTCACCTTGGCGCCGACCTTGGTCACTCGGCCGACAATCTCGTGGCCAGGCACGCAGGGATAGACGGTGTTCTTCCACTCGTTGCGCGCCTGATGGATGTCGGAGTGACAGACGCCGCAGAAGAGGATCTCGATCTCGATGTCCGTCGGGCCGGGCTCGCGACGGACAATCGGCATCGGGGCGAGAGGGTTCTTGGCGGCGGCGGTGCCGAAGGCGCGGACAGTCAGGGTGCTCATGGGTGACACCACCATTGCGGATTCCCGCGCCCGTGCAAGCGGCAGGGTGCCAGGGTCACCGTTAACTTGGCCCTACTTCGTGCTTAACAATGCCCCCGCTGGGCGTCACCTTGGTTCCATGCCTCAGCCGCCCCCAGCCGCGGTGGCGTCGAGCGCCGACGCCGTGGATGCCGCCGACCGGCGGCACGCCTGGCACCCCTTTACCCAAATGCGGGAGTACCTGGGCAACCCTCGCCTGCATATCGCCCGGGCCGAGGGCTGCTGGCTGATCGACGCCGAGGGCAACCGCTACCTCGACGGCAACGCCTCCGTCTGGACCAATGTCCACGGCCACAACGATCCCGACCTCAACCAGGCCCTGCGCGACCAGCTCGACGCCGTCGCGCATGTCACGCTCCTCGGACTCAACCACCCGTCGGCCTCCGCTCTCGCCGAGCAGCTCGCTGGTCTGACCGCCGGCGCCCTCCCGCGCTGCTTCTTCACCGACAATGGCTCCAATGCCATCGAGGTCGCCCTCAAGCTCTCGTTCCAATTCTGGCAACTCACCGGCAGGCCTGCGAAGCGCGGCGTGGTCAGCTTCACCGGCGCTTACCATGGCGACACCTTCGGGACGATGTCGGTGGGCGATCGCGGGCCCTTCCACGAGCGCTTCGCGCCGTGGCTCTTCCCTTCCGAGCACGTTGTCGCGCCCGTCCACAGCGAGTGCGCGGGCAAGGTCGCGCGTTCCGACAGTGCCACCTCGCTGCGCTCGCTCGACACCCTGCTGGCCCGTGAGTCCGGCCGCATCGCCTGTGTCATCCTCGAGCCGCGCGTCCAAGGCGCCGCCGGCATGGTACAGCAGCCCGCCGGGTTTGTCCGCGCAGTCGCGGAGCTTTGCCGCCGGCACGATGTGCATCTCATCCTCGACGAGGTCTTCACGGGCTTCGGGCGGGTGGGGGAGCTGACTGTCGCGGAGGCCGAGGGCGTCGTGCCCGACTTCCTTTGCCTCGCGAAGGGCCTGGCCGCCGGCTACCTGCCGCTGGCCGCGACGCTGACCTCGGATGCGATCCACGACGCCTTCCTCGGCGCGTTCTCCGAGGGCCGAACCTTCTTCCACGGACACACCTTCTCGGGCAACCCGCTCGCCTGCGCCGTCGCCCTCGCCTCGCTCCGCAAGCTCCGTCCGCTCCTCGCCTCCGGCCGTCCCGCCGAGAGCGCCGCGGTCATCGGTCAAGGCCTGCTCTCCGAGTTCGCCGCCGACCCGCACGTCCGGGGCGTGCGCCAGCTTGGGCTGGCCGCGGCGGTCGACTTCGCCGCGCCTGCGGGCGAGGCCGGCTGGCCGGTCGACGCGCGCGTCGGCTACCGCATCTGCCTCGCCGCGCGCCGCCACGGGCTCGCCATCCGTCCGCTCGGAGACTCCGTGCTCATCGTGCCGCCCATCTCCATCAAGCCCGACGAGGCCAGGCACCTGATCTTCGCCCTGCGCAAGGCCGCGACCGACACCCTCCCCTGACCTCTCTTCCTCTCACTTCTCGTTTCCCGCCTCCTGATTCTCATCTCATGAAAACAAACCTCGAATCCGCGCGCGCTCTCTATGCGTTGCCGCTCAACACGCTGCTCTTCCGTGCGCAGCAGGTCCACCAGGCCAACCAGGATCCGGCTGGCGTGCAGCTCTGCACGCTGAAGTCGATCAAGACGGGCGCCTGCCCCGAGGACTGCGCCTACTGCCCGCAGTCCGTGCACCACAACACCTTCGTCGAGGCCGAGGCCCTGATGGAGACCGAGACCATCCTCGCCGACGCGCGCCGCGCCAAGGCCGGTGGCGCGACCCGCTTCTGCATGGGCGCCGCCTGGCGCCGCGTGGCCGAGGGCAAGCAGTTCGACAGCGTCCTGAACACCGTGGCCGGCGTGAAGTCGCTCGGCCTTGAGGTCTGCTGCACGCTCGGGATGGTGACCGAGCCCCAGGCCAAGCGCCTGAAGGAGGCCGGTTGCGACGTCTATAACCACAACCTCGACACCTCGCGCGAGCATTACGCCAAGATCATCACCACGCGCACCTACGACGACCGCCTGCAGACGCTCTCCAACGTGCGCAAGGCCGGCCTCGAGGTCTGCTCCGGCGGCATCATCGGCATGGGCGAGACGGTCGACGACCGCCTGAAGATGCTCGTCGAGCTCGCCTCGATGGACCCTCAGCCCGACTCCGTGCCAATCAACGCATTGGTGGCGGTCGAGGGCACCCCCCTTGCCGGGCGTCGCTTCGTCGACACCATCGAGTTCGTGCGCACCATCGCCGTCGCCCGCATCCTCATGCCCAAGGCGATGGTTCGCCTCTCGGCCGGACGCGCCAACATGTCGGACGAGACCCAGGCGCTCTGCTACCTCGCCGGTGCCAACTCCATCTTCCTTGGCGAGAAGCTACTCACCACGGGCAATCCGGACGTCGAGGAGGACATGAACCTGATGAAGCGTCTTGGTTTGCACCCGCTGCATCCCGACGAGGCCCGTCGTGTGCACAAAGGCGAGATTAAGCCCGAGCAGGCTGCGCCCGCACCTTGGCCCACTCCCTCCGAACTCGTGCCCGTGGCGGCCGAAGGTGAGGACGAGGGCTGCGGTTCCGGCTGCGGCTGCAAGCACTGAGACCCGCGCCATGGCCACGATCTTCGTCACCGGATCCGACACCGGCGTGGGCAAGACCCGCGTCGCCGGTTGGATTGCGCGCGCCCTCGCAGGCCGCGGTGTGACGCAGGTCATCAAGCCGGTCGAGAGCGGCGTTCACGCGGGTCGTCCATCCGACGCGCCCGCCGCGGCCGGTGACTGGGCCAGCGCCCACACACTCGTCTCGCTGCCTCAGCCGCTCGCGCCGCTGGCCGCCGCGGAGCAGGCGAATGTCCGATTGAGCCTGCCCTGGCTGACGGGACTTTACGCCAAGTTGCCATCCGCCGCGCACCGCGTGGTCGAGGGCGCGGGCGGTGTCGCCGTCCCCATCGACCCACTCGGCAAGGATTGGGCCGACTTTGCCGCCGCCATCCGACCCGACCTCGTCGTCGTGGTGGTCGACGACCGTCTCGGCGCAATCAACCAGTCGCGCCTTGCCGCCGATTACCTCGCCGCACGCCATGCCGGACACGTGGGCATCTGGCTCAATGCTGCGCATGCGGTCCCGGATGCCGCGGTTGCCTCAGCCAACCGCGATGGCATCCGCCATTCCGGGTTAAGTCTAATCGGGGAGTCGTCCTTTGGTGCCCTTAAGCCCGAAAGGATGGAGTTGCCATGAAGGATCGCGTCGACCAACGCCTGCGCGAGGCACTGGCTTCACGAGAGGCCGCCGGGCTACTGCGCAAAATCACGGCGCGTACCGCCGACGACACCCGGGTCAATCTGGGGGGTAATGACTACCTCGACCTTGCGCGCGACCCGGCTGTGCTCATTGCCGCGGCGGAGGCGCTGCACACATGGGGTGCCTCGGCTTCGGCCAGCGCGCTCGTCACTGGCTACACCGAGCTCCACGCCAAGCTGGAGCACGAGCTCGCCGCCTGGCATGGCTACCCGCACGGCATGCTGCTGAACTCCGGCTATGCCGCGAACGGCGCGGTCTTCGGGCAGCTTTTGAAACCCGGCGACGTCGTCCTGGCCGACCGTCTGATCCATGCCAGCATGGTCGCCGGCATCCTGTCCTCGGGCGCGCGGCTGCGGCGCTTCGCGCACAACGACATCGATGCGCTCGAGATGTTGCTGGGTGAGGAGTCCGGACGCGACGGCGCGGTCTTCGTCGCCACCGAGAGCGTCTACTCGATGGATGGCGATTATCCCGACCTGCCCCGGATCGCCGCGCTCCGCGCCCGCCATGGCTTCGTCTGGATTCTCGACGAGGCCCATGCCACCGGCTGGCACGGTGAGAGCGGCTCGGGTCTTCAGGAGGAGCTCGGTTGCCGCGCCGCCGCCGATGTCGTCGTGGGCACGCTCGGCAAGGCGCTCGGCTCTCAGGGGGCCTACGTGCTCTGCCACAACCCGGACATCCTCGCGACCCTGGTCAATCAGGCCGGTGAGTTTGTCTACTCCACGCACCTCGCGCCACCCGCCGTCGCGGCCGGGCTCGCCGCGGTCGGACGTGCCAAGGCGCTCGCCCCGGAGCGTCCGCGTCTGCATCGGATGTCGCGCGAGTGGCGCGACGCTCTCTGCGAGGCGGGATACGCCGTGCCGGAGGGACACTCGCCCATCATCCCCATCGTGATCGGCGATCCCGTGCGAACCCTGAGGCTGGCCGAGGCCATCCGCGCTGCGGGCTTCCTCATCTCCGCCATTCGTCCGCCGACGGTACCCGATGGCACGGCCCGCCTTCGCGTCTCCCTGCACCGTCTGCTCACCTCCAACCACCGCGACGGTTTCCTCGCGGCGCTCAAGGGGGTCTCGTCGTGATCATCGGGTGGGTTGGCGGCTGGGGCCTCTCACCGGCCGAGCTCAAGCCGCTCGCCGAGGCCCATGCGCCCGAGGCCCAGCACGTGCTGCTTGCCCCCATCGCAGGGTCGCCCGAGGCCGCGGCGGACTGTGATGCGGTTGTCGCTTGGTCGCTCGGCGCCCAACGTGTGCTCGAGGCCGCCTCACGCGGCGTACGCTTCCCGAAGCGCGTCCTCCTCGTGGCGCCCTTTACCTCCTTTTGCTACGACGACGGTGCCTGCGGGAAGGTCACTCGCACGCAGCTTCGCTGGCTCCGCCGCGAGTTCAGCGCCAAGCCTATTCCCGCCTTGGCTGAGTTTCGGCGTCAGGCAGGGCTGGCTCCGGTCATGGGCAGCGATGATTTGCCCTATGCCCCCGAGCTCATCGAGGAGGGACTCGAGCGTCTGATGGAACCTGCAGGCGCCGGACTCACCGTCTTTGCGCGTCGCGGCTTGCCCGAGGGCTGGGAGGCCTATGTTGGAGACGAGGACCCGTTGCTCAACGCCGCCGGCGTGGCTGATGCCATCAAGGGCTGTGTCATCGTCGAGGGCGCCGGCCATGCCATCACCGACTTCCTGAAACCGGAGGACCGCTGTGCGCTTTGAATCCAAGGCCAGCGGCTACGAGGCGCATGCCACGCCGCAGCGGCGTTTCGCCGAGGCGCTCGCCGCCTTCGCACCCTTCGAGGATGGCGAGCGTGTCACCGAGCTCGGCGCCGGCACGGGCTTCCTGACCCGTGCGTTGCTGGCGCAGGGCGCGGTGGTCGATGCCTCCGACAACTCGCCAGCGATGGTGGAGATCGGGCGTCAGTCCTCTCCGTCTGCGACCTGGACGATACACAACGGCTTCGAGGATATCTTCCCGTGCCACAATCTGGCATCCAATGGGATGCTCCAGTGGGCGCCGGATCCCGGCCGGGTCCTACGTCTCTGGCGTGATGCGATTCATCCGGGCGGACGTCTCCTCCTTGGCGTGCCCTGCGACCCCGGTTTCTGGGAATTGCGCGGCCTGGCTGGCGATGGTCCTATTCATTGGCGCGATGAGGCCATGTGGCTCGGGCTTATCCGTCGCGCCGGCTTCAAGATCCGCGCCAACGCGGTCCTCGAGCACCCTGAGCCCTATCCCTCGGCCGTCGACTTCCTGCGCACGCTCCATGCCTCCGGCGTCACCGGCGAGCCGCGCTTCAACGCCGGAACCCTGCGCAGCCTGCTCAAGGACTATACCCGACTTTATGGTAAACCCGATGGCTCCGTGGTCGCCACCTGGGCCTGGCTGCTGGTGGATGCGGCCGTTTGAGCGCTGGGCGCTCTAACGGAGTAAAAAGTAGAAGGTAAAAAGTAATAAGATGTGCGCGGGGCTGCGTCCTGCCTAGGCAGCCCACCGTGCTGCGCCTACCTCACGCCTTCGGTGCCAGCTCACCAATCCACCTTAGGTGCGGGCCGCTGACGGCGGCGAAGGGCAGCTCGCGGAGCGGCACCCAGACGAGATCGCGCGACTTGGGCAAGCGTGCCTTGGCCGGCAGGAGGTGGATGCGCTCCTCGTAGGTGGTCACGGTGACAGATCGACGTCGGATGGCGTGCGGTTGGGCGTCCGCTTTTAGCTTAAGTCCGA
The DNA here is from genome assembly GCA_049419705.1 of Opitutales bacterium. Classification (GTDB taxonomy): domain Bacteria; phylum Verrucomicrobiota; class Verrucomicrobiia; order Opitutales; family UBA953; genus UBA8828. The sequence goes on along the minus strand of JBMSKH010000016.1, from coordinate 4,811 downwards.
TGGACTCCGCGGTGGGCAGCTCCGCCAGTCCCGCGAGTCGCGTCGCGTCAGCGGAGTGACGTCGCAGGAGCACCTTGCCGCCGCGAACCGCGAGCACGCGATCGACCACGGCGCGCCGCCCCTTCGCGCGCGTGATTCTCGGGATGTTCGCGGCCCTGGGTCCGCGCGAGGCGCAGAGCGTCGACAGCGGGCAGCGCCCGCAATCGGGCGCGGCCTTGCGGCAGACCTGCGCGCCGAGCTCCATCACCGCTTGGTTGTGGTCTCCGGGGCGACGTGGGTCGAGAAGGGCGCTGGCGAGCGGAGTGACGCTTTTCACGGCGAGCGCCGCGGAGGCGAAGGGCGCCTTGAGTCCGGCGAGGCGCGTGAGCACGCGCACGACGTTGCCGTCGACGACCGCGGCCTTGTCACCGAAGGCGATGCTGCCGATGGCAGCGGCGGTGTACGGTCCGATGCCGGTGAATCCGAGCCAGGCTTCGGCCGTGCGTGGCAGGGTAGGCAGGGCGGCGATCTCCTTGGCCAGCGCATGGAGCAGGCGGGCTCGGCGATAGTAGCCAAGCCCGGCCCAGGCGGCGAGGACCTCGCCGGCGTCGGCACGGGCGAGGGAGGCGAAGTCAGGCCAGCGCTGCACCCAGCGCTCGAAGTAGGGCAGCATGGTCACCACCTGCGTCTGCTGGAGCATCAGCTCGGAGACCACCGTGCGGTAGGGTGAGACCTCCGTGCGCCAAGGCAGGGCTCGGCGATGCTGGTCGTACCACGCCAGGAGGGCGCGGCGGACCTTGGGGGCCGCGGCCGTCAGCTTGCGTTCGGCAGGGGTCATGGGATGGGGCTGGATTCCGCGGCGCGGAACCCTAGACCTTGGGGACGATGGCAACGAAGGCAAAGAGCGATTCCGAGGGGCCCAAGAAGCCGGCCCTCTACACCGTGAAGCTCGCCCCCGTGCAGGCCGAGAAGCTCAAGGCCATCCTCATTGCCAAAGGCTGGGTCTCCTTTCCGGTCGAGCACAGCGCCTTCGCCTACAAGGGCCCCGGCGTCAACGTGGTCCATTACAGTTCCGGCAAGTGTGTGGTTTCCGGCAAGGGCACGGAGGATTTCGTGAAGTTCACCCTCGAGGGCGAGGTCACGGGTGAGGCCAAGATGGGCTATGAGGCCGAGAACAACCCTGAGTGGTTCGACGAGCACCTCGGACTCGACGAGTCCGGCAAGGGCGACGTCTTCGGCCCGGTCATCTCCGCCTGCGTCATCGGCGATGGCCAGATGGTGACGATGTGGCGCGAGGCCGGCGTGGCTGACTCCAAGAAGCTCAACGACACCAAGATCGCCGAGCTCGACCGCAGGATCCGCGAGACGCCCGGCGTGGTGGTCAAGACCACCGCCATGCGCATGTCGAAGTATAACGAGCTGCACAGCCGCTTCGGCAAGAACCTCAACCGGCTGCTCGCCTGGATGCACGCCACCTCCGCGACCGAGGCCCTGCAGCAGTATGAGGCGCTCCACGGGCGCAAGCCCGCCTGGGGCCTGCTCGACCAGTTCACGGAGGAGCCGCTCGTGCAAAACGAGATCGCCCGGCGTGGCATCACCTTCGACCTGCGTATGCGCACCAAGGCGGAGTCGGACCCCGTGGTCGCGGCCGCCTCCATCGTCGCCCGCGCCGCCTTCGTGCGCGAGCTCGACCGCCTGGCTGCCGACGGTGGCGTGCCCCTGCCGAAGGGCGCGGGCATGAAGCCCCACCGCGACGCCATGGAGTCGCTCGTCGACCGCCACGGTCCCGCCGGACTCGTCAACTTCGCCAAGCTCCACTTCCGCGAGACCTATGAGCCGCGCGGCCTCGAGCCGCCCGAGAAGAAGGAGTTCAAGCCGCGCAAGAAGGGCTGATGGCCTCGCTCGCCCAGTTCGACCGACGCCGCGGCGCCGACCGACCGGGCATCGCGGGCATCGACGAGGCTGGGCGCGGCGCGCTGGCCGGACCCGTCGTGGCCGCGGCGGTCTGGCTGGACGGCGGTTTCTACGCCGACGCCGCCTGCCTGCGCCGTGTGCGCGGCGCCAACGACTCCAAGCAGCTCTCAGCCGAGGACCGGGCCGAACTCCGTGCCCGGATCGCCGGGCTGCAGGCCGAGGGCAAGCTCCGCCTCGCCTGGGCCGCCTGCGATGTCCTGGAGATCGCCACGCTCAACATCCTCGGAGCGACCCGCGCGGCCATGGCCCGCTGCGTCGCCGAGCTCGACGCCGCGGCGCGCCCCGCCCAGCCCTTCGCCGCGGCGGGCACCGATGGCGAGCTCTTCGGGTTCGACGCCACCCGCTCCGTGCTCGTGCTTGTCGACGGCCTCCCGCTCCGTCCCTTCGTCTGGGCGCACGAGGCGATCAAGCAGGGCGACGGCAAGTCGCTCGCCATCGCGCTCGCCTCCATCGTGGCGAAGGTCGAGCGTGACCGCCTGATGACCGAGCTCGATGCGCGCTACCCGCTCTACGGCTTCGCCGTGCACAAGGGCTACGGCGTCCCCGAGCACGTCGAGGCGATCCGCACCCACGGCCCCTGTCCCGAGCACCGCGAGCTCTTCCTACGCAAGATCCTCGCCGGCGAGGAGCCGCCCGCCGACGAGCAGGCGGAGTTCGGTTTCTGAGGCGGTGCGCAAGACGCCCCGGGCAGGAAGCGGGAAGGCGCAGGCGGGAAGTGTTCGCGGCCCCTTTCACGCAGCCCATAAAAAGGCCCGCCGGGTGGCGGGCCTCTCTCTGCAGTAACGGGTCAGGTCTTCCGGCTTTCCCCTTCCTGCTTTCCGCTCCGCGGAGCGGACCTTACTTCATCTCGTCCTCGTCGATGATTTCGCCCTGGGTCTCGACCTTGGGGAGGATACCCTTCTTGAGCGACTCGAGTGTGGATTGGACCTCGGGCTTCATGTCCTCGTCGGCGAGCTCAACGGCCTGCTGCTGAAGCTTGATGGCCTCGTCCTTCTTGCCCTGCAGGAACTTGATGCGGGCGAGGGTGTCGAGCGAGGCGGCCTTGTCGTTGCCCGAGGCGAGCTTGACCGCGATCTGCGCGCATTTCTCAGCGAGCTCGAGGTTACGCTTACCTTCGAAGATCGGGTTGGTGGCGAGGTCCCAGGCGATTTCGTTCTGCTGCTCGCCGTCCTCCTTGTTCTCCTCGGCGTACTTGGCGATGCGCTTGTAGATGCCGGAAGGGTCGCCCTTGCCCAAGGCGATCTGGTCGCGCACACCCTCGGTGAAGTCGGCTCGCTCGGACTCAGGGACGAGGGGAAGGACCTCGGTGAGGAGCTTCTCGGCCTTGTCCCACTGCTTGGCCTGGAGGGCCTCGCCGAGCGCGTTGAACTTCTCCATCATGGCGACCTGCTTGGCTTCCTCGGCCTTGGCGGCCTGCTCGGCCTTCTCCGGGCTGTATGAGCCGTCGAGCATCGAGGCGACGAGCGCGTCGGTCAGCGTGCCGGGGTGGCCCTGCCAGATGATCTTGCCCTTCTGCACGGCGAAGGCGTGCGGGATGCCGTTGACGCCGGCGGCCTCGAGCCAGTTCTTGGCCATGGCCTTGTCGGCGTCGAAGCCGACGCGGTAGCTCATCTTATCGCCCTTGCCCTTGACGAAGTCGGCGGGCTTGGCCTGGTCATCCTCCCAGACGGAGGTGGCGAGCACCACGAGTCCCTTGGGGCCGAAGGTGCGGTGGAGGTGGTCGAGGTGGGGGACTTGCGCGACGCAGGGTCCGCACCAGGTGGCCCAGAACTCGAAGAGGTAGGTCTTGGAGTCGTCGAGCTTGGTGATGGCCTCGCCCTGGAGCATCACCTTGGGGCGAGCCTCGGGGGCGGGGGCGCCGACGTCGAGCGGGCCGGCGAGGACAGGGAGGGCGGCGGTGGCGAGGAGCGCGATGGCCGCGAGTAGGTTGCGGGGACTCATGGGACGGGTAGTCTGCCCGAAGCGACCATGCCTGCAAGGGATAAGGGGGTGCGCGTAAGGGACTAAAGACTAAGGGCTGGGGACTAAAGGGTGGACCGTGCAGGAAGCGGGAAGGGGCAAGCGGGAAGAGGGATACTCCGGTGACCGGTGACGGGTGACCGGTGGCACAACCCTTCGGGTGCATGTATGAGGCGCCTGCGGTGTTTCGTGTTATCGAGCGCAGCGAGTTCAATCAGCGGACACCCGTCACCGGTCACCGGAGAGCTTTGCAACAAAAAGCCCCGCTTTCGCGGGGCCTTGGGGCGTGTCGGTTTGCTCAGCCGTTGAACTTCTTCTTGATCGCCTCGACGACGGCGGGGTCGGCGAGGGTCGAGACGTTGCCCAGCTCGCGGCCCTCGGAGATGTCGCGCAGGAGGCGGCGCATGATCTTGCCGGAGCGGGTCTTGGGCAGGTCGGGCACGAAGACGATGCGCTCGGGGCGGGCGAACTTGCCAATCTTCTCGTCGACCATGCCATTGAGTGTCTTGGCGAGCGCGGCCTCGTCAGTGCCAGCGGCGGCCGACTTGAGGATGACGAAGGCCATCAGGCCCTGGCCCTTGAGGTCGTGCTTCACGCCGATGACCGCGGACTCGGCCACGGCCTTGTGCTCGATGAAGACGGCCTCGAGTTCGGCGGTGCCGATGCGGTGTCCAGACACATTGACGACGTCATCGACGCGCCCGGTGATCCAGAGATAGCCGTCCTTGTCGCGGATGGCTCCGTCGCCCGGGAAGTAGTACTTGCCGTTCCAGCGGCTCCAGTAGGCCTCGCGGTAGCGCTTCTCGTCGCCGTAGATGCCGCGGCAGATGCCGGGCCAGGGGCGGCGGATGGCGAGGATGCCGTGGTCGGTCTCGTTGCCCTGCTCGTCGAGCACGGCG
>JBMSKH010000015.1:0-42473 GCA_049419705.1 Opitutales bacterium | reverse complement strand
CGTCGCCCTCGATGAGGACGGGCTCGAAGGCCTGGATGGAGAGGCGGTGCAGCGTGGGCGCGCGGTTGAGGAAGACGGGGTGGCCCTTGGTCACCTCCTCGAGGAGGTCCCAGACCTCGGGACGGCGCTCCTGGATGTACTTCTTGGCGCTGCGGACGGTGTGGACGAGACCGAGCTCCTTCAGGCGCTTGATGATGAAGGGCTCGAAGAGGGTCAGGGCCATCTTCTTGGGCAGACCGCACTGGTTGAGCTTGAGCTCGGGACCGATGACGATGACGGAGCGGCCGGAGTAGTCGACGCGCTTGCCGAGCAGGTTCTGGCGGAAGCGGCCGTGCTTGCCCTTCAGCATGTCGCTGATGGACTTGAGCTGGCGGTCGCGGTCCTTGACGGGCTTCCCGTGGCGACCGTTGTCGAGGAGGGCGTCGACCGCCTCCTGGAGCATGCGCATCTCATTGTGGATGATGACGTCGGGCGTCTTCATCTGGATGAGCGCGCGCAGGCGGTTGTTGCGGTTGATGACGCGACGGTAGAGGTCGTTCAGGTCGGAGGTCGCGAAGCGGCCGCCCTCGAGCGGGACGAGCGGGCGGAGGTCGGGAGGGATGACCGGCAGCACGGTGAGGACCATGTGCTCGGGGCGCTTGCCAGACTTGAGGAAGCCCTCGACCACCTTCATGCGGCGGGCGATCTTCTTCTTGATCTGCTTGGAGCGTGTGTTCTTCAGCTGGTCGCGGAGATCCTCGACCGTGGCCGCGAGATCCATCTCGCGGAGAAGGAGGGCGAGAGCCTCGGCACCCATGCGGGCCTTGAAGGCGTCGGGACCGTACTTGGAGACGGCGAGGCGGTAGCCCTCCTCGTCGAGGAGTTCCTTGCGGGCGAGGCCGGTCTGGCCGGGGTCGACCACGAGGTACTTCTGGTAATAGATGACCTGCTCGAGGTTGCGGGTGGTCATGTCGAGCATGAGCGACAGGCGGCTCGGCATGCTCTTGAGGAACCAGATGTGGGAGACGGGGATGGCCAGGCGGATGTAGCCCATGCGCTCGCGGCGCACGCGGGAGACGGTGACCTCGACGCCGCACTTGTCGCAGACGACGTCCTTGTACTTCACCTTCTTGTACTTGCCGCAGTAGCACTCGTAGTCGCGGACCGGGCCGAAGATGCGCTGGCAGAAGAGGCCGTTCGGCTCGGGCTTGAACGAGCGGTAGTTGATGGTCTCAGGGCTCTTGACCTCCTTGAGTCCCTTGACCTTGCGGTTGCCGTGTTCGTCGAGTTCGTCGAGGAACTGTTCGCCCGTCCACTGGACGATCTCCTCAGGCGAGGCGATCGAGATGGAGACGAAATCGAAGGACTGTTCCTTCGTCTCGTTGGCGGTGAACTCGGGGGTGTGCTCCGGGTGAATCATGTCTGTGAAGGTCTGGTGGTGGTTGCGACGGTCGTTCAGTTACGATCCGGGGTGGAGGAGCTGGCGGAGCCGAGGCGGACATCCAGGCACAGGGCCTGCATCTCCTTCATCAGCACGTTGAAGGACTGGGGCGTGCCGCTGACGAGGGTGTTGTCACCCTTGACGAGCTGCTCGTAGATCTTGGTGCGGCCGGCGACGTCGTCGGACTTGACCGTGAGGAGTTCCTGCAGCGTGTAGGCCGCGCCGTAGGCTTCGAGGGCCCAGACTTCCATTTCGCCGAAACGCTGGCCGCCGTACTGGGCCTTGCCGCCCAGCGGCTGCTGCGTGATGAGGCTGTACGGACCGGTGGCGCGGGCGTGGATCTTGTCCGCGACGAGGTGGTTCAGCTTCATCATGTAGATGTGGCCGACCACGACGTCTTGGTCGAAGGCCTCGCCGTTGTGCCCGTTGAAGAGCAGCGCCTTGCCCGTCTCGGGCAGGCCGGCTTCCTTGAGGTACTCGCGGATGGAGGCCTCGGGGATACCGTCGAAGATCGGGGTGGCGACCTTGAGGCCGAGCTTGGAGCAAGCCCAGCCGAGGTGGGTCTCCAGAACCTGGCCGACGTTCATGCGCGAGGGCACGCCGAGGGGGTTAAGGCAGATATCGACGGGGGTTCCGTCGGGGAGATAGGGCATGTCCTCGACCGGCACGATGCGGGCGACGACGCCCTTGTTGCCGTGGCGGCCGGCCATCTTGTCGCCGACCTGGATCTTGCGCTTGGTGGCGACGTAGACCTTCACGTTCTTGATCGCCCCACCCTCGTCGATGCCCTGCTCGATGGCCTCGACCTTGCGCTTGCGCTCGGCCTCGAGCTCGTCGAAGCGGCGATGGTAGTTGTCGAGGATGCTGCGGATCTTCTGCTTCACCGGCGAGTCGTTCATCTCGATGGTGCGCGAGACGGACGCCAGGCGGCGGAGGAGGGTCTTGGTGATCTTCCGGTTGGCGGGGATGATCTCCTCGCCGGTGTCCGAGTTGCGGACATCGAGGGGAATCTTCTCGCCGAGGAGGAAGTTGGAAAGGGTGTCCGTCATCTCCTCGCGGAGCTTGGACTCGAGCGTGCGGTGCTCCTCGTTGACCTTCTTGAGGGAGCGGCGCTGCTCGGCGGCGTCGAGCTTGCCACCGTCCTCGTCGGTGCGGGACGAGACCTTCACGTCCATGATGATACCGGAGATGCCAGAGGGCACGCGAAGGGAGGTGTCCTTCACGTCGCGGGCCTTCTCGCCGAAGATGGCGCGGAGGAGCTTCTCCTCGGGGGCGAGGTCGCCCTCGCTCTTCGGGGTGATCTTGCCGACGAGGATGTCGTCGGGCGCGACCTCGGCGCCGATGCGGACGACGCCGTCGCGGTTGAGGTTGCGGAGGGCGGTCTCGGAGAGATTCGGGATGTCGCGGGTGATTTGCTCCGGCCCGAGCTTGGTGTCGCGGGCGGTGACCTCGAACTCCTCGATGTGGATCGAGGTGAAGGTGTCCTGCTTGATCATGCGCTCGGACAGGAGGATGGCGTCCTCGAAGTTGTAGCCGTTCCAGGGCATGAACGCGACGAGCACGTTGCGCCCGAGGGCGAGCTCGCCCTTGTCGGTGGCGGCACCGTCGGCGATGACGTCGCCGGCCTTGACCTTCTGGCCGCGGGCGACGACGGGACGCTGGTTGAAGCAGGTCGAGGAGTTGGTCTTGAGGAACTTGCGCAGGTCGTAGACGTAGATGCCTTTGGTGGCGTCGGTCTTGAACTTGCGGCTCTCAATCTGCGAGGCCGAGACCTCGCCATCCTTGGTCACGATGATGCGGCGGGCGTCGACGGCGGCGACGATGCCGGGGCCCTCCGCGACCACGACGGTCTTGGAGTCGATGGCGACGCGGCGCTCGAGGCCGGTGCCCACGTAGGGCGCCTCGGTCACGACCAGGGGCACGCCCTGTCGCTGCATGTTGGATCCCATGAGCGCGCGGTTGGCGTCGTCATGCTCCAGGAAGGGAATGAGTCCGGCGGCCACGGAGACGACCTGCTGGGGCGAGACGTCCATGTAGTCGACTTCCTCGGGGTCCAGCTCCTGGATGTCGTCGCCGACACGGCAGGTGACGGGACCGCGGAGGCGTCCGTCCTTCTCGACGACGGAGTTGGCCTGGGCGACCTTGAAGCGCTCCTCCTGGTCCGCGGTCATGTACTCGACGCGGTCGCTGACCTTGCCGCGCACGACCTTGCGATAGGGGGCCTCGATGAATCCGTACGGATTGATGCGCGCGTAGGTGGAGAGGGAATTGATCAGGCCGATGTTCGGACCCTCGGGGGTCTCGATCGGGCAGATGCGGCCGTAGTGCGAGGGATGCACGTCGCGGACCTCGAAGCCCGCGCGGTCGCGGTTGAGACCACCCGGCCCGAGGGCGGAGAGGCGGCGCTTGTGCGTGAGCTCGGCCAGGGGATTGATCTGGTCCATCAGCTGGCTGAGCTGGCTGCGCGCGAAGAACTCGCGGATGGCGTTGGCGAAGGGCTTGGGGTTGACGAGCTTCTGGGGGGTCAGCGAGTCGACCGACTGGTCGTACTCGTTGATGCGGGCCTTGACCGTCTTGACCACGTTCTTGAGGCCGGCGCGGCACTGGTTGGCGAGGAGCTCGCCGACATTGCGGACGCGGCGGCTGCCGAGGTGGTCGATGTCGTCGACGTGCAGCTTGCCGCGGCGGAGCTGGAAGAGGAGCTTGGTGGCGGCGACGATATCGTCCTTGTCGATGGTGCGCGAGCGGAGCTCGGCCTCAGCCTCCTCCTGCTTGTTGCGGAAGGCGGCCTTGGCGGCGGCGGGTTCCTGGCGGTGGCCGAGCTTCTGGTTGAGCTTGTAGCGGCCGACGCGACCGAGGTCGTAGCGAAGGGGATCCTGGAAGAGACGGTGCATGTGCGCCTTGGCGCTCTTCGTGTTGACGGGCTCGCCGGGGCGGAGCTTGCGGAAGATCTCCTTCACGGCGTCCTCCTCGTTCTTGATGCCGTTGCCCTCGGTGTCCTTGCGGAGCGCGAGGATGATGGCGCCGCCGTCGGGCTCGGTATCGTAGACGGAGAACTTGGACTTGCCGCCGGAGGCGGCGAGCAGGGCGCGCAGCGTGGCGACATCGAGCTTGTCGTACTGCTTGGCGATAGGCTTGCCCAGCGCGACGTTGACCTGGTCCTCGGCGAAGACGAGACGGGCCTGTTCCTCGGGGCTGAGCTCGAGTGCCTGCTTTGCGGTCAGCTCGCGGGTCGAGTAGAAGAGGGAGAGGATGTCGCGGTCCTGGTTGTAACCGAAGGCACGGAGCAGCGTGGTGAGCAGGAACTTGCGGCGGCGGCGGCGACGGTCGAGGTAGACCCAGAGGAGGTCGTTCTGGTCGAACTGGACCTCGATCCAGGTGCCGCGGTCGGGGATGATCCGGAAGGCGTGGAGCAGCTTGCCGCTGGTGTGGGGAGCCTCCTCGTAGCAGATACCGGGCGAGCGGTGGAGCTGGGAGACGACGACGCGCTCGGCGCCGTTGATGATGAACGACCCGCGGTCGGTGATCATGGGCAGGTCGCCCATGAGGATTTCCTCGTCCTTGAACGAGCCCTTCTCGACGAGGCGCAGCTTGAGGAGCAGGGAGACGGCGAAGGTCGTGCCCTCGCGGATGCACTCGAGCTCGTTGGCCTTGGCGGGAGTCAGGGTGTAGTCGAGGTACTCGAGGCGGAAGTTGCCGTTGTTGCTCTCGACGGGGAAGACCTCCTTGAAGACGGACTCGAGGCCCACGTTGTCGCGGGAGCCGGCGGTGGCCTCCATCTGCAGGAACTCCTGGTAGGACAGGATCTGGTTCTCAATCAGGTTCGGCGGAGGAATGACCTCGCGGAGCTTGCCGAAATTCTTGCGTTCGTTGGACATGGCGTGGGTGCGAATCGAGTTTGTTGGAAAGTGGTTTGCCACGATGTCGGACGGGGCGGCCGTTGGAAAGAGGCGGGGGGCGGACCGGCGGCTGGCTCCGGCCGCGCCCCGCTGGGGAGCGCGCTGAGGCGCGAGGGGCGCTTACTTGACCTCGACGACGGCGCCGGCGGCCTTGAGCTTGGTCTCGAGGTCCTTGGCTTCGTCCTTGGAGACGCCTTCCTTGACGGGCTTGGGCGCGCTCTCGACGAGATCCTTGGCTTCCTTGAGGCCCAGGCCGGTGATGGCGCGGACTTCCTTGATGACGTTGATGGCGTTGGGGCCCTTCTCCTTGAGGATGACGTCGAAGGTCGTCTTCTCCTCGGCGGGGGCGGCTCCGGCATCGGCGGCACCGGCGGCGACCACGGCGACGGGCGCGGCGGCGCTGACGCCCCACTTGGTCTCGAGGTCCTTGACGAGGGCGGCGATGTCGATGACCGACTGGGCGCTGAGCCACTCGATGACTTGGTCCTTGGTGATGTTGCTCATGTTGGTGTTATCCTTGAACGGTTCGCGTCCCGCAGGGGGACATTTGAGGGCCGGGGCCCCGAACCAGGGTTCGTTGGTGTGTTGTGTTGGGTTTTGGGTTTCTCCCCGCCTCGCCCAGGCCACGCGGCCAAGGTCCGGCGGGAAAAGTGTTCAGGCAGCCGGCGCGGCGGCCTCGGCGGCCTTGTTCTTGGCGACGAGGATGCGGACGACCTGCGAGGCCGGGGCGCTGAGCAGGCCGAGGAGCTGGGCTCGGATGGCCTCGAGCGAGGGCAGCTTGGAGAGCGCCTCGACATCCTTGGCCGAGAGCAGCTTGGCGTCGAGGACGCCGGCCTTCACCTCGAGCTTGGACGAGTCCTTGAAGAACTTGACCAGGACCTTGGCGACGCCGGTGGGATTGGCCCCGCCGGTGACGAGGGCGGTGTGGCCGCCGAGCGCCGACGAGAGGTCGGGGAGCTTGGCCTGCTTGGCCGCGATGTTGAGGATGCTGTTCTTCACCACGTGGTACTCGGCGCCGAGGGGACGGAGCTGGGCACGGATGGAGGTGGCGTCCTCCACGGTCACGCCCGTGAAGTTGGCGACCAGGAGGTAGTTGGACTTCGCCAGGTAACCGGCGACCTCGTCGACGAGGAATTGCTTCTCAGCGCGCATGGTAGTGGGTGCGTTGGGTGTGGTGTGGCGTCAGTGCCTCAGGCGGTGGGCGCCACGGTGACGGCGCGGAGGTCGAGGCTGATGCCCGGGCTCATGGTGGAGCTCAAGGTAACGGACTTGACGAAGCGGGTGCCGACGAAGCCGGCGGGCTGGGACTTGGCGAGGGCGCCGAGGGCGGCCTCGATGTTCTGTGCGAGCTGCTGGGCGCCGAAGGACTTCTTGCCCACGACGATCACGACGTTGGCGGTCTTATCCATCTTGAACTCAACGCGGCCGGCCTTGACCTCCTTGATGGTCTTGGGGACGTCGTCGGTCACGGTGCCCGACTTGGGGTTGGGCATGAGACCGCGGGGTCCGAGGACGCGGGCGACCTTGCGGACGTCCTTCATCGCGGGGGTGGTGGAGATAGCGACGTCGAAGTCCATCCAGCCACCATTGACCTTGTCGATGAGGTCGTTGAGACCGGCATGGTCGGCGCCGGCGTCGAGGGCCTCCTTCGCGTTCTCGGTGAAGACGATGACCTTGATCTTCTTGCCCGAGCCGTTGGGGAGCGAGACGGTGCCGCGCACCATCTGGTCGGACTGCTTAGGATCGACGCCAAGGCAGGCCGAGACCTCGACGGTCTCGTCAAACTTGGCGGAAGGCATCTTCTTGAGGATCTCCGCGGCCTGGTTGACGGCGAAGGTCTGCGCGAGGTCGGCGACCTTGGCGGCCTCCTTGTAGCGCTTGCTGGGATTCTTGTTCATGGCGACTTGTGGTCTCCTGCGGGTAGCAGTGTTGGGGTGGATTTGGGTTTGGGAAAACTTAGCCGACGATCTCGATGCCCATCGAGCGGGCGGTGCCCTCGATCATGCGCGCGGCGTGGTCGGGGTTGGCGGCGTTGAGGTCCTTCTTCTTCAGCTCGACGATCTCGAGAACCTGCTTGCGGGTGACCTTGCCGACCTTGTCGCGGTTCGGAACCGCGGCGCCGGACTCGATCTTCGCCGCCTTCTTGAGCAGCACCGAGGCGGGAGGAGACTTGAGGATGAAGGTGAATGACTTGTCCTGGTAGACCGAGATGATCACCGGGAGGATCAGGCCGGCTTGGTCCTTGGTCTTGGCGTTGAACTCCTTGCAGAACGCCATGATGTTGACGCCCTTCGCGCCGAGCGCGGGACCGACCGGGGGAGCGGGGTTGGCGGCGCCAGCGGGGAGCTGGAGCCTGATTTCGCCGACGACTTTCTTGGCCATGGTAGTGGGTAGGGTTAAGGTTTAGGGGGAATCAGTTGCGGTCATCGCGCTCGACCTGCCAGAACTCGAGCTCGACGGGGGTCGGGCGGCCGAAGATGTCGACCGAGACCTGGAGCTTGCCGTGGTTGACGTCGGCGCTGTCGACGACCCCGGAGAGGTTCATCATCGGGCCGTCGGTGATCTTCACGCGCTCGCCGATGGCGAAGGTGACCTTGGGGAGGACCTTGTTCTCGTTCTCGACAATCTGGTCGAGGATGGAGCGGATCTCGGCGTCCTTGAGCGGCACCGGGTTGTCGCCGCCGATCAGGCCCATGACGCCGTCGAGCTGGCGGAGGAAGGACCAGACATACTCGTCGAGCTCGCCATCGGCGTTGCCGAGGCGGGCGCGGATGAAGAGGTAGCTCGGGTAGAGCTTCTGCTTGGTCTGCTTCTCCTTGCGGTTGCGGGTCTCCTTGACGGTGCGCTCGGGCATGAGCACCTGCTCGATCGCCTCGCGGATGCTGTCATCCTGCTGCATCGAGCGCTCGATGTTGCGCTTCACCTTCGCCTCGTTGTTGGAGAAGGTCTGCAGGGTGTACCAGAGAAGCTGGTTGGAGACGGGGGGACGGGTCGATTCGGACATGGGTGTGGTCTCAGCGCACGAGGCGGGTGGCCGCCTGGACGAGATTGCTGAGGGAGAGGTCGCAGAGCACGACGACGGCCCCGAGAAGGGCGACGGCGAACACAACGACGATGGTGGACTGCACCAGCTCCTTGCCCGTGGGCCACGTCGCCTTGGCGAAAACCTCGGTGAGGGTTTCGTTCCAGAAGGCGCGGATGCGGCCGAGGAGGGACATTGGGCTGGTGAAGAGTTGGGTGGAGGTGGCAGGACGGGTGGGAGTCGAACCCACAACCAACGGTTTTGGAGACCGCTACTCTGCCAATTGAGCTACCGTCCTGTACTGGTGGTTAAAGAGACGAATGCCGGGGCCCTTTTGAGGGGGCCTCGGCACCGTAGTAGGTCGTTTTCGTCAGGAAATCACTTGGTGATTTCGAGGATCTGGCCGGCGCCGATGGTCTTGCCGCCTTCGCGGAGGGCGAAGCGCTGGCCCTTCTCCATCGCGACGGGCTTCTGCAGCTCGATCGTGATCGTGACGTTGTCGCCGGGCATCACCATTTCCACGCCTTCCGGGAGGATGACGGTGCCGGTCGCGTCGCAGGTGCCGAAGAAGAACTGCGGGCGGTAGTTGTTGGTGAAGGAGGTGTGGCGGCCGCCTTCATCAGCCTTGAGGACGTAGATCTGGGCCTTGGCGACGGTGTGCGGCTTGATGCTGCCCACCTTGGCGAGGACCTGGCCGCGCTCGACCTGGTTCTTTTCGACGCCGCGGAGGAGGAGACCGACGTTGTCGCCGGCCTGACCCTGGTCGAGCTCCTTGCGGAACATCTCGACGCCGGTGACGGTGGTCTTCTGGGTGTCGCGGAGACCGACGATTTCGACTTCTTCGCCGACCTTGATGACACCGCGCTCGATACGACCGGTGCAGACAGTGCCACGACCGGTGATGGAGAAGACGTCCTCGATGGACATCATGAAGGGCTTGTCGGTCTCGCGCTTGGGCTCGGGAATCTCGGCGTCGAGGGCGTCGAGGAGGTTCTGGATGGCCTGCTCACCTTCGGGCTTGGCCTCGAGGGCGGCGGTGGCGGAACCACGGACGATCTTGGCGTTGTCGCCGTCGTACTGGTACTTGTTGAGGAGGTCGCGGACTTCCATCTCGACGAGGTCGATGAGGTCGGGCTCGGAGAGGTCGACCTTGTTGAGCCAGACGACGATCTTCGGCACGCCGACCTGGCGGGCGAGGAGGATGTGCTCCTTGGTCTGGGGCATGACGCCGTCGGCGGCGGAGACGACGAGGATCGCGCCGTCCATCTGGGCGGCGCCGGTGATCATGTTCTTGACGAAGTCGGCGTGGCCCGGGCAGTCGACGTGGGCGTAGTGGCGGTTGGTGGACTCGTACTCGACGTGCGAGGCCGCGATGGTCACGGTCTTCGTGGCGTCGCGGACGGTGCCGCCCTTGGTGATTTCCGCGTAGGAGCGGTTCTGGGCCAGGCCCTTGCGTGCCTGCACGGCAACGATGGCCGCAGTGGTGGTCGACTTGCCATGGTCGATGTGACCGATGGTGCCGACATTCACGTGGGGCTTGGTGCGGTTGAACTTTTCTTTGGCCATTGTCTGTGTGGGTTGGAGTTTGTGGTGGTGGGAAAGTGGTGGTGGAGATTGGTGGAGCCCCCGAGCGGATTTGAACCGCCGACCTCGTCCTTACCAAGGACGCGCTCTACCAACTGAGCTACAGGGGCGTTCCGATGCCGCGGGAAGCCGCGTAAAGGAAGGGTGTAAATGAACTCCGCCCATGACACCGTCAAGAGCAATTTTGACTAGACTTTGACAGGCGGAAATGAGCCGAAATCAGGGGCCAACAACCACCCGGTAAGAACCAGGTCTGAGCCAAACAGCCCAGGGCAATGTCCGGGCCCACTCAAGCGCTCGACGATCCCGCTCCCCTTCGCCGGAGGAACGCAATAGGAAGGGGCTCGCCTGTACCCCGAAAGCATCGACGCCCACGCTTATCTCCATCGGGAAAGTAGATTTTAAACCACTGTTCAACAAGTCTTTATGGTTTTTTATCAACGAATCAGACGAGGAGAAGCTGCGACGCAGAACAACTTCATTTTTTTCTGAAATTACTTCTATGGATAGACTGCGCGCCTTCGGCAGCACGCGGGCCGGCTTTTGACCGATGGTCGCATAGGGAGCATCTCCCGCGAGCGGGAAGAGTTCCGCTAGCTCCGGCCAGCGAGCCATCCCGCCTTCAGGAAGGGTACCAAGCGACCTGGACGGGTCCGGGCTCAGTTCGGGACCGAAAGACTGGAAAGGCGCCGCGTCGGGCTGGGCGGAGTCAACGCTGCGGACATCCGGTTGGCTGGGCGCCATGAACAGGGATGAGGCATCGAGGAGCGTGGCCCGATCCAGGAGCGGCGAGCCCTTGTCCAGCGAGAGCAGGGTCGCGCGTGTCTGGACCATCGCGGGAGCTGGCTCATGGACGGGGCGGACAAGAAGGATGGTGGCGCCGAACAACCCTAGTCCCAAGGCAAGCGCGACGCGGTTCAGCCGGGTGAGCCGACCGCTTGCCAGTGTGATCAGGGACCGGGGCGCAACCACGGCTCAGAGCCCCTTGGGTCGCTCGCGAATCGAGACGCGGACTTGCTGGACCTTCCCGGAGCGCAGGATGGAGAACGTGGCTTCCGTGCCCGGCTTCAGGCCGGAGATGGCGAGCCTGAGCTCATTCCAGCTGGCGATGCCGAACCCGTTGACCGCGGTGACGAGGTCGCCCTCGCGCAGCCCGGCCTTGGCGGCGGGCCCGCCTGCATCGATATCGGTGAGACGCGCGGCTTGTCCCTTCGTGACACCAAGCTGCACTGCCTCGGCGAACGAGACATCCTCGCCGTCGACGCCGATGAAACCGCGCACGACATAGCCGCGGGCGATGATTGACTCCGCGACGAAGCGCGCGAGGTTGCCGGGGACGGAGTAACCGATGCCGACGCCGTCGGAGCGGATGGCCGTGTTGATGCCGATGAGCCGGCCAAAGGTGTCCACGAGGGCGCCGCCGGAATTGCCAGGGTTGATCGGCGCGCTGGTCTGGATGAAGTCCTGGTAGTCGGGACCGCGCTGGTAACCGCCGCCGAGCGCGAGATTGCTCCTGCCCAGGCCGGAGATGATGCCCGAGGTGACGCTGAGTCCGACATCCAGGGGGTTTCCGACCGCAAAGACGCAGTCCCCCACCCGGAGCTGGTCGCTGTCGGCGAAGCGCAGGTAGGGCAACTCGTTCGCATCGACCTTCACGACCGCGATGTCCGTGCGACTGTCGGAGCCCACGATTGTGCCGCGCAAGTCGCGGCCGTCGGAGAACTGCACCATCGCCACCCGCGAGACCACCTGCCCTTGGGCGGTGACGACGTGATGGTTGGTCAGGATATAGCCGGAGGGATGGATAACCACGCCGGAGCCGAGGGCGATGGGCACGAGATACTTCCCGGTCACCGTGTCGCGCCGCACCAGCTTGGGATTGGGGACCTGGACGCGGCGGATCTCCGCCTCGCTGACCTCGAGGGCGAGACGGACACTGACAACCGCGGGCGTGGCCCGGGAGAGCATGTCGGCGAAGCTGACCCCGGGCTGGTTGCGGTCGACCGGACGGGGATCAATGGGCAGGTCGACTTTGTCGCCGGCGCTGAGCCCGGCGACGAGAAGACACAGGGCGATGCATGGGGATGCGCGCATGCCGTCACCCTACCCCGCCAAGCCGGGATGGCAAGCGGGGTCAGCGACCGGTCGTGGTCGACGGGGCCGCCTCGGCCTCGTTGCGATCCCGATTGAAACGCATCGAGTAGACCCGGGTCACGCCTTTCTCCTGCATCGTCACGCCGAAGATCGCGTCGGCCGCGGCGACCGTGCCCTTCTTGTGGGTGATGACGAGGAACTGCGAGTGGCGGGTGAACTCCCGGACGATGTCGGTGAAGCGGCCGACATTGACGTCGTCGAGCGGCGCATCGAGCTCGTCGAGCACGCAGAAGGGCGAGGGCTTCACCATGTAGATGGCGAAGAGCAGGGCCACGGCGGTCATCGTCTTCTGCCCGCCGGAGAGCAGGGAGACGCCGCGCAGCTTGGTGCCCGGGGGCTGGGCGATGATTTCGATGCCGCTGTCGAGCACGTCCTCCGCCTGGACCAGGTGGAGGTCGGCGCGGCCACCGTTGAAGAGGCGCTCGAAGGTGAAGGCGAAGTTCTTGCGGACCTGCTCGAAGGTCTCGGTAAAGAGCTTGAGCGAGGTCTCGTTGATCTCGTCGATTGCCTTGGTCAGCTCCTCCTTCGACTTCCAGAGGTCGTCGCTCTGCGTCTTGAGGAAGTCGTGGCGCTGGCGCAGCGAGGCGTACTCTTCGACGGCGACAAGGTTGACGGCGCCCATGCCGGCGAGGCGCTCGCGAAGCGCAGCGACCTCGCGGACCAAGGGCGGCCAGTCGGTGGCGTCGAGGGCTGCCAAGTCGTCGGCGGTCGGCTCGCCGCGCGCGGCGCGGCGGGCGGCGGGCGCCTCGGGCTCTCCAGCCTCACCCTCCTCGTCATCGAGCTCACCCAGGCCAGCGGAAGGCTCGAAGGGCTCGTCGGCGAGCCAGAGCTGCTGGCGCCAGTCGATAGTCGCGACATCGAGCTGGTGCTCGGCGAGCACCTTCTCGGCGATGAAGCCACACTGCGAGGACTCCTCGGCTAGCGAGACCTCGAGCCCGTGGAGACGGGTCTCAGCATCACGGCGAGCCTCGCGTCCCGTGGAGAGCTCGCGCTCCTCCGACTCAAGGGACGCCTCACGCGCGGCCTGCGCGGCGCGATCGGCCTCAAGCACGGCAGCGGCGTCGTCGGCGCGTCGGCCGAGCTCGGCCGCGCGCTGGCGGCACTGGTCGGCGGTGGAGCGAAGGGCGGCGACCTGCTGGTCTGACTGCGCGGACTCGCGGAGACGAGCCTCGCGACGCAGGCGGGTCTCCTCGCGGCGCTGCTCAAGGTCGGCCACGGCGCGCCCAGCCAGCTCGAGCAGCTGTCGGCGCTCAGCCAGGCTTAGGCGGGCCTCGCCCAGCGACTGACGCAGGGCCTCGGCCTGGGCCCGGCTTGATTCCAGCGTGCGGTCGCCCTCGGTGATGCGCGTGCGGAACGTCTCAATTTCGTGCTCCTTGCCGGCAAGGGCGCCTTTGGCGAGGTCGAGCCGCTGCGCGGCCTCGGCTTGGGCCGCCTCGAGTTCCGCGAGCTGTTGCTGCTCGCGGGCGATGCGCTCGTCGGCGGAGACAAGCTGTCCGCGGGCCTCGCGCTCATCCGCTTGCGCGACGGAATGTTCCTTGGCGGCGGCTTCGAACGCCTGACGACGCGAGACACGGTCGGCCTCGTTCGCCTCGAGCGCGGACTGCAGGGCCATGGCGCGCTCATTGAGCGCGGTGAGATGGTCGTTCTCCTCCGTCAGCCGGGCGCGGGTCTCGCGGATCTCGGCGTCGCGGCTGAAGACGCCGCGTCCAGCCTCCTCGGCGCTCGCGCGCTGGCCGGCGAAGACCAGGCCACGACGGTCGACAAGGTCGCCGGCGTTGGTGGCGACGAGGAAGAACTCGAATCCGGGATTGGCCGCCCACCAGGCGAGGAACTCGGGAAGCGAGGGGCAGAGGTAGCAGCCGGAGAAAAGGCTGGAGAGCAAACGTCCGGCAGCGGCGTTCCGCGGAGCCACGGCCGTCGCGGCGGGACGGAGCCAAGACGGCGCACCCGCGGCGGGCGCCGTCGGGGGCGTCGGCACATGGAAGACAGCGCGACCAAGGCCGCGCTCACCAAGACGGGCGACAACGCCAGGGAGGAACTGCGCATCGTCGAGCGCGACGGCCTCGGTGGCGGCACCAAGCAGATTCTCGAGCGCGGGCGCGACCGAGGCATCGGCGATATCAAGCAGGGCGGAGAGCGCCGCGGCCTTGCCCGCGGGCACGGCGTCGGAGAACTCACCGCGAAGCACGGCCTTGGCACCCTCGGAGAAGCCCTCGAGTCGCGACTGCATCTGCTCAAGCAAGCCGAGCTGAGCCGAACGCTTCGCGACGGCGCGGTCCTGCTCGGTGATAGTTCCCTGCAGGGTGCGGAATTCGCTGGTCAGCCGGCGACCCTCGGACTCGGCGGCCTGCTCGGCGGCGCGCGCCGCCTCGACCTCGCCATGGAGGCGGGTGACGACCGCGGCGGAATCCGAGGCTCGACGTTCGGCGGCGGCGCGAATGTCGCGCGCCTGGTAAAGCGAGTCGGAGAGCGCGGAGCGTCGGGCCTGGAAGCTGCGCAGGTCGACCTCGAGGTTGGTGACGTCGGCGCGATGGCGGGTGATCTCGCCCTCGGCCATGAGCAGGTCTTGGCGGGCTTGGCGTAGGGCGACCTCGGCGGCGGCGACCGCGCGCACGGACTGCTCGACCTCGGCGGAGCGCGCGCGGAAGGAAGCATCGAACTCGGTCACCTCGCCCTCGCGGGCGCTGCGCTCGGCGGCACCGCCGCTGAGCCGCGACTCGATCTCGGCCAAGGCGGCCTCGGCCTCGGCGGCCTCGCGGAGCACATCGCCGGCGCGTGCGACGAGGTCTTCGGCGCGCAACTCGGAGGTGCGGGCCTCGGCTTCCGCGGCCTCGCGGCTGGCGCGGAGTTCGTAGAGCGACTGCTGGGCCTGCGCGATGCGCTCGGCCGCCTCGGCGCGGGCCTGCTTGGCCTCGGCCAGCGCAGCCTCGCGGCCGGAGAGCGCAGCTCCGAGCGACTCGGCCTCGGCACGCGTGGCCTGGGTCGAAGCCTCGAGCCCGACCACGCGGGCGCGGCGCTGTCCCCACTGGTGACCCTGCCAGGCAAGGTCGAGATGGGTAAGGCGATGGCGGAGGCGACGGTAGCGGAGGGCCTTGGCGGCCTGGCGCTTGAGCGAGGCGATCTGGCGGGCGACCTCCTCGACGACGTCGGTGGCGCGGGCGAGGTTCTGCTCGACGAGCGTCAGCTTGTTGAGCGCCTCCTTGCGCTGGGCCTTGTAACGCGTGATGCCCGCAGCCTCCTCGAAGAGATAGCGGCGCTCGGCGGGATTGGCGGAGAGGATCTGGTCGATCTGCCCCTGCACCATGAAGGAGTAGGACATGCGGCCGACACCGGTGTCCATGAACAGACGCTGGATGTCCTTCAGCCGGCACGGCTTGCCATTGATGAAGTAGTCGCTGGAACCCTCGCGGTAGAGGCGACGCATGACCGAGACCTCGGCGAACTGCGTGCCGAGCTCCTTCTCGCAGTCGGCGAAGACGAGCTCGACCTCGCATTGCGGGAGCGACTTGCGCGTGTCGGTGCCCGCGAAGATGACGTCCTGCATGCTCGTACCGCGGAGCGACTTGGCGCTCTGCTCGCCGAGCACCCAGCGGATGGCGTCGACGATGTTGGACTTGCCGCAACCATTCGGGCCGACCACCGCCGTCATGCCCGGACCGAGTCCGAGACGGGTGCGGTCGGCGAAGCTCTTGAAGCCGTTGGCAACGATTTCCTTGAGGTACATCGGCAGGGGTGGGCGAGATTTGCCCCCCCTCCCCCCTGCCGCAAGCGCCGAGTGCCCCGCGGGGCGGACCAAGTTCTTCACAGCCCGGGGCACGGTTCGGGGTTGACGCATCCCCACCCTCCCCCTTTCCCTCACCCTTCCACAGCGCACACACATGCCCGTTGAAATCAAGATTCGTAAAGGTGAGATCGTCGACAAGGCCCTCCGCCGCCTGAAGAAGAAGGTCGACCGCGAGGGCATCATCAAGGATGCCCGCGCCAAGCGCGGCTTCGAGAAGCCCTGCGAGCGCCGCCGCCGCAAGGGCAAGGTCAAGGCCTTCAACAGCTACCTCCGCAAGAAGTGGGAGAACAAGTGAGGCCGGAGGGTGCCTGCGGCTGAGAAGCCCACGCCCGCCGACCCACTAAGCAGAGGGCCCGACCGAGAGACCGGTCGGGCCCTCTTGCTTGCGGGAAAAAAGAAGGGCCGCCCGAAGGCGGCCCTTTTCGCGGATTTCCCGGCGCTCAGCGCAGGAAGAGCAGCTCCTGGTAGGAAGGCAGGGGCCAGAGGGCGTCATCGACCAGACCCTCGAGCTCGTCGGCGGCGGCACGCACCTTGAGCATCGCGGGCAACACCTTGTCGACGGCGTGACGGGCAGCCTCGTGGGTGTCGGCGGCCTCGTGGGCACGGAGCTTGTCGAGCGCGTCGAGCGCGACCTCGAGCTGGTTCGCCTGGGCGACAACCTGCGCGAGCAGCTTGGAGGATGACTTGGCGCCCGCGGCCTTGATGGCGGCGGCGGTGTCGGCCAGCTCGCGGGCGTAGCGCAGGGCGGCGGGCAGGATGGTCGTGCGACCGATGTCGGAGACGAGCTTCGACTCGGTGTTGACACTCAACACGTAGCTGTGGGTGTAGATCTCCTCGCGCGAGACGAGCTCGCGCTTGGTGAGCACGCCCTGGCGCTCGAAGACCTCGACGGTGCGGGCCGAGGCGATCTCGGGCAGCGCGTCGGGGGTGGTGCGCAGGTTCTTCAGGCCGCGCTTCTCCGCCTCCTTGTGCCAGGCCTCGGAGTAACCGTTGCCGTTGAAGATGATCCGGCTGTGCTTCTGCAGGATCTCCTTCACGACCTTCTCGAGGGCGGCGTTGAAGGAACCCTTCTTGCCCTTCATCTCGGACTCGATGCGGTCCGACATGAACTCGATCGAGTCGGCGACGATGGTGTTGAGGGCGACGAGCGGGCCGGCGATGGAGAACGAGGAGCCGACGGCGCGGAACTCGAACTTGTTGCCGGTGAAGGCGAACGGGCTGGTGCGGTTGCGGTCGCCGGCGTCCTTCGGCAGCACGGGGAGCGTGTCGACGCCGAGGGTCATGTGGCCGCCCTTGCGGGAGCTGGAGGCGGAACCGCTCTTCTTCACCTGCTCGATGACCTCGTTGAGCATGTCGCCGAGGTAGATCGAGATGATGGCGGGCGGAGCCTCATTGGCGCCGAGGCGATGGTCATTGCCGGCCGAGGCCACGGAGGCGCGCAGCAGCCCCTGGTGGAGGTCGACGGCGCGGATCACGGCGGAGCAGAAGGCGAGGAACTGGGCGTTCTCGTGCGGACTCTGGCCGGGCTCCAGCAGGTTGCCGACGCCGGAACCGCCGATGGACCAGTTGACGTGCTTGCCCGAGCCGTTGACGCCCGCGAAGGGCTTCTCGGCGAGGAGGCAGACGAAACCATGCTTGGCGGCGACGCGCTTGAGGAGCGTCATCGTGAGCATCTGGTGGTCGTGGGCGACGTTGGCGGATTCGTAGATCGGAGCCACTTCGTACTGGGCCGGGGCGACCTCGTTGTGGCGGGTCTTGATCGGGATACCGAGCTTGAAGCATTCGCGTTCGGTTTCCATCATGCACGCGAGGACGCGGTCAGGAATGGTGCCGAAATACTGGTCTTCGAACTCCTGGCCCTTCGCCGGCTTCGCACCGAAGAGGGATCGGCCGCAGGTGTAGAGGTCGGGACGGAGGTGGAAGAGGCGGGAGTCGATCAGGAAGTACTCCTGCTCGGGACCGCACGAAGCGGAGATGTAGCCGTGCTTCTTGCCGAAGAGCGCGAGGACGCGGGAGGCGGCCTTGTTGACGGCAGCCATCGAGCGGAGCAGCGGGGTCTTCTTGT
Source organism: Opitutales bacterium (assembly GCA_049419705.1). GTDB lineage: Bacteria > Verrucomicrobiota > Verrucomicrobiia > Opitutales > UBA953 > UBA8828. Next base: position 24,545 of record JBMSKH010000015.1, on the reverse strand, counting down.
CGAGGGCCTCGCCCTTCCACGACACGAAGGCGGTCGGGATGCAGAGCGTGGAGCCGTTCTCGGTGTCGAAGATGTAGGCGGGCGAGGTGACGTCCCAGGCGGTGTAACCACGGGCCTCGAAGGTGGCGCGCAGGCCGCCGTTGGGGAACGAGGAGGCGTCGGGCTCGGCCTGGATTAGCGCCTTGCCGGCGAACTGGGCGAGGGTTCCGGAGCCGGAGGGCTCGAAGAAGGTGTCGTGCTTCTCGGCGGTCAGGCCGGTGAGCGGGTAGAAGACGTGCGCGTAGTGGGTCGCGCCGCGCTCGAGCGCCCAGTCCTTCATGGCGGAGGCCACGATGTCGGCGACGTCGTTGTCGAGCTTGCCGCCGTTCTCGATCACGTTGCGGACCGACTTGAAGACGCCCTTCGGCAGGCGCTTCTCCATCTTGTCGAGGGAGAAGACATTCTGCCCGTAGATGGTGTCGAGCTTCTCGTTGCGGAAGTCGAACGTGCCGGCCAGGCGGGGCTGGGCGGCGATGCTCTCAATGGCTTTCTGTCGGGCAGGATGTGCGCTCATGTGTGTGGATGGATGATTAGGGGATGTGCCTACGAAAAGCACCCCCTGTGCCACATTTCAACAGGCATCGATTAACAGTCGAAAATTGAGTTTTTTAGACCACGCCTGCCTAAAAATCGGCAATCCTGACTTATTTCCACTTATAGACCACGCGCAGGAAGTAGGTGTTATCCAGCTCGCTCAGGGTGCCGGTGGCTTTGGAGCGGTAATCCTGGAGCAAGCCTAGGCGAAGGGAGAGCGGACCTTGACCTCCGAGGAACTCGAGCGACACCTCGTTGCGCGCGTAGACATCGGAGACGTCATCCAGCGCGGGCACAACACTGAGCACCAAGCTCAACTTGGCCCAACCGAGCTCTCGGTCGAAGGAGAGACCGAGATCACCGGCGAGCGCGCTCACGTCCGGCCCCGCGGCCAAGGAGGACTCCTCCTGCCGGTGGCCGAGGCCCAGTCGCAGGGAGAGGGAGCCCGCAGCGTCATCCATCAGACGGCAACCGTAGCCCAGCGCGGCGACCGAGAGGAAATCAAGTGACCGGGCATGATCGTAACCCGCATCCGCGCGCACATACCAGAACACCGCCTCGCCAAAGTTACGCTCGCTCGAGCCGGCCAGGTGAAAGTCGTCCGCGCTCGTCTGCCCGTCGGAGGTGAGACGGTTGATGCGCGCGCTGAAATCGAGCTTCGCAATCTTGTCCTTGTACTCCGCCTTGGCACCGCCGTTCAGGCCAGAACCGGCGGCAGAACCCGATCGACCAGAGAGGTCGAGGTCGGCTTGGTACTCCCAGGCGGGGGCGGAATCGGAGGTTGCGGCGGTGAGCTGAGCGGCGACGAGGATGGGCGCGGCAATTTTCATGATGCGAGCAAGGCGATGGACCCGAGATTGCCAATTCGGAATAGACTGGTTGGCTGGAGAGCATGGATCTCGACGCCATCGTGATCGGTGCCGGGCCGGCCGGATTGTCGGTCGCCTCGGCGCTCGCGCGGGGTGGACGCAGCTTAGTCGTCCTCGACCCGGCCAACCGTGCAGGTGGCGCGGTCAACACCGTGCATGAGGCGGGCTGGCGGGTGGAACTCGGACCGAACACACTGCAGTTGGAATCCGAGGCCGATGCCCGCCTACTCGAGAGCCTCGGACTCGGCCCGGAGATTCGCGACGCCGATGTCAGGGGCGGGCGGCGGCTCATCGCCCACGGAGGCGAGCTCCATGCGCTGACATCTGACCCGCGCTCGCTGCTACGATCGCGACTGCTTTCGCTTGGCGGCAAACTGCGACTGGCACGGGAGGTCTTCCAACCGCGCGGCAATATCGAGGGCGAGACGGTTCGCTCCTTCGCCGAACGCCGGTTTGGCGCCGAGGTCGCCGATCGGCTCGTCGATCCGGCAATCAACGGCATCCACGCCGGCGACCCCGGACGGCTCGTGCTCGAGCACGCCTTCCCGATGTTGGCCAGGTTGGAGCGCGAGCACCGGTCGGTGCTGCTCGGGCTGCGCAGGGAGCCAAAGGCAGCGCGGCGCGTCGTGCAATTCGCCGGGGGACTCTCCCGGCTCACCGGGGCCATGCTCGCGCAACTCCCGGCCGACACCCTCCGTCTGCGGACCACCGTGACGCTGATCCGGCGCGACGCCAAGGGATGGAACGTGGCCTGGCGCAATGCGGACGGGACCGAGGATGGCGCACGCGCCGCCCATCTCGTCATCACCTGCCCGCCTTGGCAATGGAGCACCCTGGCCATAGGCGAGACGCTGCGCCAGGTGCTACCCGACGCCGAGCGCGTCGAGGCGCCACCCGTCGCGCTCGTCGTGCGCGGCTACGACCGCTCGCAGGTCCGGCATCCACTCGATGCCTTCGGCGTGCTGCTGCCGCGCCTCGAAGGTCGTCGCATTCTCGGTGTCCTCTTCCCCTCCAGCGTCTTTCCTGACTGCGCGCCTGATGGTAAAGTCCAGCTCGCCTGCTTCATCGGCGGGGCACGCGAGCCCTCGCTTGGCCGACTCGACGACAAGGGATTGCGCGAAATCGTCGACGCGGAGCTCACGGATTTGCTCGGAGTGGAGGGGCAGCCCGAGCGCGAGTGGATTGCACGCTGGCCGCGCGCCATCCCCCAGTACAATCACGGGCACTCGCGTTTCCTCGCTGCGATGGACGAGGCCGAATCCGCCAACCCCGGACTCCACTTCACCGGCTGCTTCCGCGGCGGCATCTCGCTCATGTCCACGCTGCGCCGCGGCGCAGAACTTGGCTCAGCACTGGCCGGACGCTGAAGCCCGCGGATCCGGGAGACGCGTCACCATCCAAAGCCCGGGAGCCATCAGCAGCGCGCCCACGAGGTAGACCCACTCATGGGTGCCCGTGCGGAAGAAGGCGTAAGCCGCGGCGAGCGGGCCGACGATGCGGGCGAGGGCGCCGGCAGAGCGTAGGATACCGAGGTTCCGCCCTTGCTCATCGGGATCCGAGTAGAGCGAGACTAGGCCCGAGAGACTCGGCAGGATGAGGCCAGTGGAGAAGGCGAGCAGGCCGGTCGCGGCGAAGAAAATCGGCTGCCAGGGGGTATCCGAATCGACCAAGGGACGATAGGGGATGAAAGCGATGGTGGCGAGGGCGACCGTGCCGATGACGAAGCCAAGGCCCGCCACGGCCCGCTCACCGATGCGACGCACGAGGAGGCGTGCGGCGACTCCCTGGGCCAGCATCAGACAGAGGCCATTGGAAAGAAACAGCCAGGCGTTGTCGCGCGGGCCGAAGAGAAAGAGGGCGGCGGTGAGGAAGACGACGGTGTTCTCCATCCCAGTAAAGGCCACTTGGTACAACAGGTTCGCCAGCGAGGCGCGACGCACACCGCCGTCACGAACGCGCGCGATGGCGAAGAAGGTCGGCCGACGCTCCCCCACCCCGCCCTTCGACGCCAGAGTCTCCGGAAAAGCCAGCCAGACGATGAGGAAGTTCGCCGCAGCCATGCAGGCGGCGATGATTGCGGGGCCCGAAAAGGGGTTCAGTGCGAGGGCTGGGATATCGGTTGTCGCGTGCGGCAGGACCCAGCCGGAGGCGAAGCCCCCGATGACAGGACCGAGCAAGAATCCGAGGCCGATGGCGACGCCGACAACCGCCATTCCCTTGGTGCGGTTCTCGCGGTCGGTGATGTCGGCAGCCGCAGCCGAGGCGACCGCGATGTTGCCCGCAGCCAGACCGCAGAGGACACGGGAGAGCACAAGGACCCAGAATTTCCCCGCGAAGATCCAGAGCATATAGGCCAGGGTGTTACCGAGTAGGGTCGCGACGAGGACGGGGCGCCGCCCGATGCGATCGGAAAGCGCGCCCCACAGCGGTGAGCAGACAAACTGCAGGCCGGAGAAGAGCGCGCTGAGCAGGCCGCCGAAGAGCACGGCGCGCAGCATCGGGTCGGTCTGCTCACCCGCGAGCGAGGTCGCCAGAGCCCCCATCCTGGACACCAGCGTGTCTGCGCCGCCCTCCGCACCGAGGTAATGCTCCAGCAGACTCGGGAACATCGGGATGATGATTGCGAAGCCGATGATATCCATCAGCACGGTGAGGAAGATCATCCCGAGGACATGTCGGCTGGGTTTCCGGGGCGATTCCATGAATCCGCACACTGTGCCGCGTCCGAGGCTTCGGGCAAACCCCATTCCGCGCCTTGCACCCGAGCTGCTTTCAGGCAACCTTGACCCATGCGCCTCCTCGCCCTCGCCGCCCTGCTGCTCGCCGCCCTGCCGGCGAATAGCCTCGCGCTGACCGAGCCCAGGTCCCTGCTCCTGGAGCGCAAGCTCGAGGACTTTAGCGATGCCGCCTACGCTCAGGCCACCGAGGAGCTCATTGCTGGCTTCGAGAGTCGGACAGGCGTGACACTCAAGCCGGGCGAGCGTCGGCGCTGTGCGATCAAGCTGTCGACACAGTCGGGGGCTGGACTCTCGACCCCGAAGGGACTGGTGCGCGCCGTCGCCGATGCCTTGGTGCGACGTGGCTTCGCCCGCGAGAACCTCTTCCTCTGCGATGTCGCGGCCGCACCCCTGAGGCTCTCCGGCTACCTGCCCGCGCGCGCCGACCTCGAGCCTCGGTTCGAGGGCCTGCTCGTCCGCTCCTGGGACACCGAGGCCCGGGCCTGGGCCGGTGACCCACGCCTGGCCTACGAGAATCCCGTCCCGCCGACCCCGGGCCTCCCCATACCCGAGTGGCATGACCCGCGCGTCAGCCTTCTGCCCAAGCCGCTGTTCGATGAGGTCGACTTCTGGATTCAGCTCCCCGTCATCACCGACTCGGCTGACCTGGGCGTGCGCGGCGCGCTGGCTTGCGCCTCCATCGGCAACGCGACCAACGCGGAGCGCTTCACCGGCAACCCGCGGAACGCCGCGCTCGCGGCGGTGGAGATGTGCGCCGCGCCCGAGCTCGACCGACGCCGCGTGCTGAGCTTGGTCAGCCTCGAGCGCTTCCAAGTCCGCGGCGGCCCCCTCTTTGACGCTGGCTGGTGCCGCTCGGAAAAGGTGCTCTACGCGAGCGCCAACCCGGTGATCCTCGACTATCTCGCCCTGAGCAAGATTCGGGCGGTTCGCGCTGCCGAGGGCTCGCCCGACAAGGACACCGCCGAACCGCCTCTCTTCCAGGCGGCGACCTCCGGTGGCGTGCGCCTCGGGTCGGCCCGACCCGGTGACATCACCCTGGTGCGACTGCCGTCACGCTGAGGGTCGGCTGGCGGAACCACCGGCGATGACGGCGGCCACCGCCTCGGCGATACGGACGGTCTCCGCGTCGAAGCGCGCAAGGTCGGGACTGTCCAGGTCGAGCACGCCGAGCAGGGCCCCGTCGCGCAGGAGCGGCACCACCAACTCGCTGCGCGAGGCGCTGTCGCAGGCGATGTGCCCGGGGAAGAGGGTGACATCGGGCACGTTGATGGTCGCACGCGTCGATGCCGCCGCGCCGCAGACGCCGCGCGAGAGCGCGATGCGCGTGCAGGCCGGCTTGCCTTGGAAGGGTCCGAGCACCAGTTCGCCGTCGCGCAGGAGGTAGAAACCTGCCCAGTTCAGGCGAGGCAAGCGATGCCAGAGCAAGGCGGCCGCATTGGCGCAGTTGGCGATCAGGTCGCGCTCGCCGGCGAGCAGCGCGCGCAGGTCGGCGGGCAGATGGCCCGCGGCTCCGGCAGCGGCGTCGGCGTGGGCCACCTCAGAGGGTGATGCCGAGCGACTCCGAGGCCATCGCGCGTTCCTCGAGCAGCTCCTTCTCGGTGATGGCAATCTTCTCGCGGGAGAACGCATCAAGGGTCAGGCCCTGCACAATCTCCCACGTGCCGTCGGACTTTGTGCGGATGGGATAGCCGAACATGATGCCCTTCGCGATGCCATAGTCGCCCTTGGAGAGGACGGCGACGGAGTGCCAGTCTCCGGCAGCGGTTGGGAAGTGCAGGCTGCGCAGGGTGTCGAGCGCGGCATTGGCCGCGGAGGCGGCCGAGGAGGCGCCGCGGGCCTTGATCACCGCCGCGCCGCGCTTCTGGACATCGGAGACAAAGGTCTCCTTGAGCCAGGCGTGGTCGGTGATCACCTGCTGGGCGGGCTTCCCACCGATGGTGGCGTTGGTGAAGTCGGGATACTGGGTCGAGGAGTGGTTGCCCCAGATGGCGACATTGCGAACCTGGGAGTTGTGCACGCCGGCCTTCCCGGCGAGCTGCGACTTGGCGCGGTTCTCGTCGAGGCGCGTCATCGCGAAGACATTCTCGACGGGCAGGCTGCCGGCGGAGCGCAGGGCGATGAGGGCGTTGGTGTTGCAGGGATTGCCGACCACGAGGACCTTGGCGGTCTTCTTGGCGGCGCGGGCGATGGCCTGGCCCTGTCCGACGAAGATCTTGCCGTTGATGCCGAGCAGGTCCTTGCGCTCCATGCCATCCTTGCGCGGGACCGCGCCGATGAGCAGGCACCAGTCGGCATCCTTGAAGCCGACGTCGAGATCTCCGGTGGCGACGACATCGGTCAGCAACGGGAAGGCGCAGTCCTGAAGTTCCATGACCACCCCGGCGAGGGCGTTCAGGCCGGGACCGACCTCGATGAGGTTGAGCGCGACAGGCTGCTCAGGTCCGAAGACGGCGCCGGACGCGATGCGGAAGATGGCAGCGTAACCGATGTTGCCGGCTGCGCCGGTAACGGCGACACGAATGGGAGTGCGGGAGGCCATGGGAGAGGGTCCTCATCTAACGCCGCCCTGCGCTGCGCTGTGAAGCGCAAACTAGCCAGATTACAAACCAAGCTCACCCTGATGGAAGTCGCCACCCTCGGCACCGCCGAGGGAGTCGGCCAGCAGCCGACCCAGCGGCAAGGCCGAGCGACCCTCCAGCCCCCCGAGATACCTCAGGAGCAGGGCGGCGGCGAGGGCATCGTATCCGGCGCAATGGAAGCGGCGGCGTCCCACGGGGCAGTGTCGGGCGGCCATGGCATCGAGCTTGTCGGCCAGGCGCAGGATGCGGACGAGTTCGGCGAGACGGAAGTCGCCGAGGGAGGGTGCCCAGATCCTGGCCAATCGCAGGGTGTCAACCCATGGCCCCCATTCAGCCTGGGCGACGCCTTCCTCGGCGACGGAGGGGACCGCCGAGGGATGAGGCCAGGTCGAGGCAAGCAGGCGCGCCTCGACTGGGCTGTTGTGGGCCGCGAGTACACCCGAGGCGCGCAGCGAGACGAAACGCTCCCACTGCGCATCAAAAGACCTGTGCCCTTCCAGGTCTAGGTCGGCGAGACCATGACACTGGGTGTCGATGGCTGGTATGGGTGCGAGCGGCGCGCAGAGACCGGTCTGCACGGAGATCACCTCCCCGCCCAGGAGCGTGGCGACGCCGAACTCAACCACGCCGGTGCGCGGCCCGCCCTCGAAGTCGAGGACGTGCAAGGGGACGTCGGTCCAGCGTCGTTGGTTCAGCGCCATTCGTGCTTGGGATAACGCCCGCGAAGCTCCTTCTTCACGAGCTCATAGGAACCCTTCCAAAAGGCATCCAGGTCCCTGGTCCGCTGCTGGGTGCGACGGGCGGGCGACTGGATGCAAACTACCAGCGGCACTTTGCCCTGGCACACCCGCAGCTTGCTGCCAGGAAAGTCATAGAGTTCCTGCACGGTCGCCTCAATCTCGGCCTCACCGTCGTCGGTATACTCGATCTTGGCAGGATGTTTCTTGCGCGGGAGCACGATGCGCTCGGGACAATAGGCATCCAGGGCGATAGCCTGCTCGTGCGTCAACCAGCCGCGGACAGCCGGGAGCACCGGCTTGTCGCGGATGTCGCGGTAGGCGGTGGCACCAGCACAAAGATCCTCGATGATGAGGCGTCGACCCGCTTCATCGAGCGGGGGGATGGCCAACTCGGGACAATGACGAGCAGCGAAGTTGACCCGACGGATCCAGGCGTCGACCTGGCTGTCCCAGCGCTCGAGCTCGAGCCGTCCGGCAATCACCTCGTTGGCAAGCAGCCGGCTGGCGGCGTCGGACGGCGCATCGTCCCGCTCGACTGCGTCCAGGACGAGGTCGCGGAAGCGGCGCTCCGAGCGGGTGACAACCCGTCGCTGTGTCGGGTCGTAACGCACCGCTGAGACCTCGGTGAAGTCAGTCGGGAAGAGTTCGCGTAGCCAATCCTCCTCGACCGCGGTCACGAGCGAGAGAAAGGTGGTCACCTCGCCCCGGGCTTGAACCTCTTCCATCTCGGCCGCGACGAGCAGGCGCGCCTCGCGCACGCACGTTTCGCGCCGCAATTCACCGCGTCGACCATGCACCACCGCGCAACGCAGGGTCCCCGCGTCGAGTCGCACCGCGAGGCGATCACTCAACCCGACCAGCAGACATCGCCGGACCGCGGCAGGGTCCGCGGGCGTGGCGTTCGTTGGCAGCCCCTGCGCCTGGGCGATGCGCAGGAATTGGCGCGCGGCCCGGTCGGCCTGCATGGCGCCCTGGGCGTGGATCCCGAGCTGGTCACAGGCATCGGTTTCGAAGCGGAGCTCGGCGGCGCGATCGAGCAAGGCGAGCCGCAGGAGCAGGTCGGAGCCCGGCGCGCAGGGAACCTCGTCGCGGGCCGCCTCGGTCTGGACATCGACATTGCGCAGGAGGATATCGCGCCCCTGGGCGAGACCCGCGATGCGCGCGACCTCGCTGACGCAGCCGAGCTCGGCGGCGGCGAGCAGCATGCGGGCGTGGCGCGGGTGGGCCGGGAAGGCCGCCATCCGACGCCCCAGCTCGGTCAGCTCACCATCAGGACCGAGGGCGCCGAGGTCCGTCAGCGTGGTGCGGGCGCGGTCGAGCGTGCGAGGCTCAGGTGACTCGAACCAGGGGAAGTCGGCGGCGTCACCCCAGCCCGAGGCCCGCAGGAGCAGCAGTGTCTCGCAGAGGTCAACGCGGCGGATCTCCGGCGTCTCGCGCGGTGCACGCGATTCGTGCTCGGTCTTGGACCAGAGGCGGATGCAGCGACCGGGGCCGGTGCGCCCGGCGCGGCCTGCACGCTGCTCGGCGGAGGCCTGGGAGATGGGCTCGACAAGCAATGTGTCGATGCCGCGCAGCGGGTCGAAGCGAGCGATACGGGCGAGACCCGAGTCAACCACGGCGCGCACGCCGGGAATGGTCAGGGAAGTCTCGGCGACATTCGTCGCGACGATGACCTTGCGACCGGGACCCGGCCGCACCGCACGGTCCTGCTCCTCGGGTGGAAGCTCGCCATGCAGGGGCAGGCAATCGATACCGCGGGCCTCGGGCAAGGCGCGGACCGCGCCGAGCGTGCGCGTAATCTCATAGGCGCCCGGCATGAAGACGAGGATGTCACCTTCGGCCTCCTCCTGGAGGAGGCGCCGGACCTGCTCGGTGGCTGGCTCCCAGATGGGCCGTCCCGCGGCGCGCCCGCCCGGCAGGTATTCGGTGGCGACTGGGTAGGTGCGGCCATCGGCGGCGAGGGTGACCGAACCGGTGAACCAACGGGCGAGGGATTCCGTGTCGAGCGTGGCGGACATGGCCACGAGGAGCAGGTCCGGGCGGTGCGTCTCCTGCAGACGCCTGGCCAGCGCAAGCGCGACATCCGCATGGAGGTTGCGCTCATGGAACTCGTCGAAGATAACCGCGCCGACGCCGCGGAGCTCGGGGTCGGACGCCATCTGGCGGAGCAGCAGGGCCTCAGTCACGAACTTGATGCGCGTCTCGGATGACTCGACGCGGTCGAAGCGGATCTGATAGCCGACCTCGCCGCCCAGGCGTCCGCCGCGCTCAGAGGCGATGCGCGCGGCAAGCAGGCGGGCGGCGATGCGGCGCGGCTGCAGGATGACGACCTGTCCGCGGACCAGGTTGAGGTCGACGAGCATCTGGGGTACCTGGGTCGACTTGCCGGAACCCGTGGGCGCGCGGAGGATGAGCCGACGGGTGGTCGCGCAAGCCTCCACGAGCGGCTGACGCAGCGCCTCGATGGGCAGCCCGGAACTCATCGGACATCGAGCTCGATGAGCTCAGCGGTGGAACGTCCGCCCGCGACAGTCAGACGGGCGACGGTCACGGGGAGGCTGAAGCGACGGGGTCCCGCACTGCCCGGATTGACCCGCAGCACACCGCCTTCCGTCACGATGCGCGGCTGGTGAGTGTGCCCGGTTACGATGACATCTGCCCGATGCGCCGACTCGTGAATCGCGAGATGACCATGGTGCAGCAGGATGCGCGCGCCCGCCACGACCAGAAGACGGTGCGGCGGCAGCGTCGGGTCGCTGTCGCAATTGCCGGCCACGGCGACGGTCGGGGCGATGGCCGCGAGCTCCTCCACGATGCCCTCGCCGCAGACATCACCGGCATGCAGAATCAGGTCGACGCCCTCAAGGGCGACCAAGGCCTGGGGCCGCACCAAGCCGTGCGTGTCGGAGATCAGCCCGATGCACGCGCGCTCCATCGGTCAGCGCGGACGGCGCAGCTTGCCCGGGGGGAGCGGTCGCAACTGCGAGAACTCCGCACCGAGCTCGGTCTTGAGCTTCGCGCGCACGGAGTCAGGGACATTGCGCAGGGCCTCGTCGAAATCCTTGCTGCCCGGTCGCACCGCCTCGCCGGTGGTCGCCAGAGACGGCGGCACAGGCGAATCCAACTGGCTTCGCGCGGCGGCCTCGGCCTCGGCAGCGGCGAGATCAAGTGGTGGCTCGTCGTCCTGTGCCACCGGAGCCGGAGGCGGCGAGGTCTTGCGCGCGGGGGACGCGGGGCGCGCCTCGGGAGTCGTCGGCGTTTCGCCTATTTTTTTTTGGCCGGGCTCCCGGGGGAGTCCGTTGGCGGCGGTCAGGTCCTTGATCAACCCGTCGATGGAGCGTTGTCGTGTCTGGTCGGCGGCCTTGAGCAGCGCGACCTCGAAGGCGGCGCGGGGCGAGAGTCCGTGGCGGATGGGCCCCTCGGCCGACTGCAGCGTGTCGAGCATGCGCACGAGCTGGTCGGAGCTGAGCTCGGCGCCGAGGACCCGGGTGCGACCGCCGGACTTCACGGCGTCGAGCACGGCGGAGCGGACGGAGGCCTGGACATCGGCGAGGATGCGGAGCAGGTCCCTGCCCTCCTCATGGAAGCGGTCGGCGAGGGCGAGCGCGGCGGGTGCGTCGCAGGCGGCGAGGGCCTTGGCGAGATCGGCGACCTGCTGGACCGAGGCGAGTCCGTAGATGTCGAGCACGTCCTTCTCGGTGACGTTCTTGCCCGAGAAGGAGATGACTTGGTCGAGGATCGACTGCGAGTCGCGCATCCCGCCGTGCGCGAGGCGGGCGATGGCGACGAGCGCCGCGCGCTCGGCCTTCACGCCGTCGGCCTTGACGATCTCAGCGAGGCGCTCGGCGATGAGGTCCTCGGGGATGGGATGAAACTCCAGCCGCTGGCAACGCGAGACGATGGTGTCGAGGACCTTGTCGGACTCGGTCGTCGCAAAGATGAACTTAACCCAGGGCGGCGGCTCCTCGATGGTCTTGAGCAGCGCGTTGAAGGCCTCCTTGGTGAGCTGGTGGGCCTCGTCGACGATGAAGATTTTGTAACGTCCGGAGGGCTGGAACTGGCAAGCCTCGCGGATGCGCTCGGCGTCCTCGAGGCGGCGGTTGGAGGCGGCGTCGATCTCGATGACGTCGAGGCAGGAGCCGCGGTCGATCTCGACGCAGACCGGATCCTTGGGGTCGAACTCGGCCTTCGGCCCGTCCGTGCAGCTGAGCGCCTTCGCGAAGATGCGCGCGGTGGTCGTCTTGCCCGTGCCGCGGGGGCCGACGAAGAGATAGGCGTGCGCCACGCGACCGGTCTTCAGGGCGTTGGTCAGCGTGCGGACGATGTGCTGCTGGCCGACCATCTCCGCGAAGGTGCGGGGGCGCCAGCGGCGGGCGATGACCTGGAAGGCGGGTTCGGGCACGCGGAGATGGAATCAGCCGGCGACCGGGGTGTCAACGGGGCGTCCGGGGCTCACTCCCACTCGATGGTGGAGGGGGGCTTCGACGAGATGTCGTAGCAGACGCGGTTGAAGCCCTTGACCTCGTTGATGATGCGGGAGGAGGCGCGGCGCAGGACCTCGTAGGGCAGGTGCGCCCAGTCGGCGGTCATGGCGTCCGAGGAGGTGACGGCGCGCAGGGCGCAGACATGGTCGTAGGTGCGCTCGTCGCCCATCACGCCGACGGTGCGGACGGGCAGGAAGACGGCGAAGGCCTGCCAGACCTTGTCGTACTGGCCGGACTTGCGGAGCTCGTCGATGAAGATGGCGTCCGCCTTGCGCAGGATGTCGAGACGCTCGCGGGTGATGTCGCCGCAGACGCGGACCGCCAGGCCGGGTCCGGGGAAGGGATGGCGCCAGACCATCTCGCGGGGCAGACCGAGGGCCTCGCCCAGGGCGCGGACCTCGTCCTTGAAGAGCTCGCGGAGCGGCTCAAGCAGCCTGAGCTTCATGCGCTTGGGCAGGCCGCCGACGTTGTGGTGGCTCTTGATGGTGGCGGCGGGGTTGCCGTCGATCGAGACCGACTCGATGATGTCGGGATAAAGGGTGCCCTGGGCGAGGAACTCGACCTTGGTCTTGCTGCGGATCTTCCGGACCTCGCTGTCGAAGACACGGATGAACTCGTGGCCGATGATCTTGCGCTTGCGCTCGGGATCGCTGACGCCGCGCAGCTTGCCGAGGAAGGCGGCGGAGGCGTCGACCACGCGCAGGTCGACCTTGAAGCGCCCGCGGAACATGCGCTCGACCTGCTCGCGCTCGCCGAGCCGCAGCAGGCCGTTGTCGACGAAGACACAGGTGAGCTGGCGGCCGATGGCCTTCTGGATGAGCGCGGCGGCCACGGAGGAGTCGACCCCGCCGGAGAGCCCGAGGATGACGTGCGCCTTGCCGACCTGGCGGCGGATGTCGGCGACCGCGGTGGCGACATAATCGTCCATCACCCAGTCGGCCTTGCAGCGGCAGATGCGGAAGAGGAAGTTGCGGAGAATGTCCATGCCGCGCTCGGAATGGGCGACCTCGGGATGGAACTGGATGCCGAAGAAGCGGCGCTTGGAATCCTCGACCAAGGCATGCTCGGAGTTCTCGGTGCTGGCGACGGCGCGGAAGCCGCGGGGCAGGCGCGCGACCTTGTCGCCGTGGGAGTTCCAGACGCGCAGGGGACCCTTGATGCCGTGGAGGAGGTCGGAGCCGGCGCGGAAACTGAGCGTGCCGTGTCCGTACTCGCGGTGGCTGGAGCCGGCGACCTTGCCGCCGAGCATCTCGCCCATCAGTTGCACGCCGTAGCAGATGCCGAGCACGGGGACACCGAGCTCGAAGACGGCGGGATCCGGACGGGGCGAGCCCTTGGCGCGGACGCTGGCGGGGCCCCCGGAGAGGATGACGCCGCGGACGCCGTCGGCACGGAGCGTGGCGGCGGAAACCTTGTGGGAGTAGATGCGCGAGTGCACCTGGCACTCACGGATGCGGCGGGCGATGACCTGGGTGTACTGGGACCCAAAGTCGAGCACGGCGATGGTCTGCTGGGACATGGCGGGGAAGGGGGAGGTTTAGGGGGAATCAGAACTTGAGGCGAACATTGTTCCTGCCGCAGCCGGGACAGGGAGCCTCCTCGCGGAGGCGGGGGCGGAGGTAGGTCCGGCCGCACTGGGCGCAGACAAAGGCCGAGCGGATGCGGCGCGGGTCGGTGAGCAGCATCTCCCGGCGGTCGTACCAAAGCCAGGCCCCGAGGACGAGGGCGCAGCCCATTCCCGCCGTGAGGGCGAGGAAGAGGCCGAGGTCGACGGGGATGAGCATCGGGGATTCAAAAAGTCGGGACGCGCCCACGCAAGCAGGCGCGTCCCAGTTCCGGTCCAGGCGCTCAGGCCTGGGCGGCCGCAGGGGCCTTCGCCTTGCGCACCTTCGCCTTGGGGCGAGGGGGCTGGGCGTCGTCCTTGCCCACGAGCTCGATCAGGGCGGTCTCGGCCGCGTCTCCGGGCCGGTTGCCGATCTTCACGATGCGGGTGTAGCCACCCTTGCGGTTCTGGAAGGCGCTGACGCGATCCTTGAACAGCAGGGCGACCGCCGACTCGTCGCGGAGGCGGGAGAGGGCGAGGCGGTAGTAATGGAGCTTCACCGCCGGGCTGGAGGCCGCGGCGCCCTTCTTGGCCAGGGTCACGACCTTCTCGACGAAGGGACGGACCGCGCGGGCGCGGGAGAGCGTGGTGGTGATGCGGGCGTGCGTGATGATCGCGGCGGCCAGGTTGGCGACGAGCGAGACACGGTGCTCCTTGCGGACGCCGAGGTTGTGACGGTGGGTGCGATGGCGCATGGTCGTGTCCGATTAGGCGTTGGGACCCTTCTTCTCCATCAGGCGGTCGAGGCCGGTCATGCCCAGCGAGAGGCCGAGCTGCTCGAGCTTCTGCTTGATCTCGTTGAGGGACTTCTTGCCGAAGTTGCGGTACTTGAGCATCTCCTGCTCGGTCTTCATGGCGAGGGCGCCGACCGTGGTGATGTTCGCGTTATTCAGGCAGTTGGCGGCGCGGACCGAGAGCTCGATCTCGTTGACCGACATGTTGAGCAGGTTGCGGAGGCGATTCTGGTCATCGGCCTCTTCCTTCGCCTTGGACTCGAACTCGATCTCCTGGCCGGCGATGGAGTTGAAGACCTCGAGGTGCTTCGCGAGGATGGCGGAGGCCTCCTTGAGCGCGTCGTCGGGGGTGATGCGGCCGTCGGTCGAGATGTCGAGGACGAGGCGATCGTAGTCGGTCTTCTGGCCCTCGCGGGAATTCTCGACCGAGTAGCGGACGACGCTCACGGGGGAGAAGAGGGAGTCGATGGGGATGACGCCGATGGTCTGCTCCGAGGCCTTGTTCTCCTCGGCGGAGCACCAGCTGCGGCCGACCTTGATCTCGAGCTCCGCGTAGAAGCGGCGCTTGCGATCGAGGGTGCAGAGGACGAGGTCGGGGTTGATGAGTGTCAGGCCGGCGGGGAGCTGGATGTCCGACGCCTTGACGGGTCCGGCCTTGTTGACGTCGATGACCGCGCGGAAGTCCTCGCGCTTCTCATGGCGCAGGAGGACCTTCTTGAGGTTGAGGACGATCTCGGTGACATCCTCGACGACGCCGTCGATGGGTTGGAACTCGTGGGAGACGCCGTCGATCTTGACCGAGGCGATGGCCGCGCCCTCGATCGAGCCGAGGAGCACGCGCCGCAGCGAGTTGCCGATGGTGTGGCCGAAACCGGTCTCGAAGGGCTCGGCGGTGAACCGGGCGTGGGTGGGGGACGACGAGGCGTCGTCCTTCTTCAGCTTGGTGGGCAGCTGGAACTTTCCGAGGCGCTTGGACATGGGATGAGGTTGTGAGGGATTAGCGGCTGTAGAACTCGACGACGGCCTGGACGTTGACGTCGGCGGGGAGTTCCTCCTTGGCGGGCTCGCGGACGACGGTGCCGCGGAGCTGCTCGGGCGAGGCGGCCAGCCAGGCCGGGACGGCGCGGGACTGGTTCTCCTCGGAGGAGCGGGTGGCAAGCTGCTTGGACGAGGTGCGGTCGCGGACGGCGATCTCGTCGCCCGGATTCACGGCGTAGCTGGCGATGTCGACCTTGTGTCCGTTGATGCGCACGTGGCCGTGGGCGACGAACTGGCGGGCGGCGGCGCGGCTGCTGGCGAAGCCGAGACGGTAGATGACATTGTCGAGACGGGTCTCGAGGATGCGCAGGAAGTTCTCGCCGGCGACGCCGCCGAGCGCCTTGGCGCGGGCGAAGGCCAGGCGGAACTGGCGCTCATTGAGGCCGTACATGAAGCGGAGCTTCTGCTTCTCGCTGAGGCCCTGGCCGTACTCCGAGACCTTGCGGGACTTGGTCTGGCCGTGGATGCCAGGGGGGTAAGGCTTGCGCTCCTCGCCCTTGGAAGTGGGTAGAATCGCCTGGTTGAAGCGGCGATTGATCTTGGTGGTGGGTCCGGTGTAGCGGGACATGGTGACGTGTTATGTTGGGTTTGTTTTGGCGGTGGATATCCCCGTCCGGCTTGCCATCCCCGGACGGTAAGTGACAGGCGGTCCGCTCAGACGCGGCGACGCTTGGGGGGACGGCAGCCGTTGTGGGGAATCGGCGTGGCGTCGATGATCGAGGTGATGTTGATGCCGAGGACGGACAGGGCGCGGATGGCGCTGTCGCGGCCCATGCCGGGACCCTTCACGAGGACGGAGACTTCCTTGAGACCGTGGGCCATGGCCTGCTTGGCGGCCTCTTGGCAGACGACCTGCGCGGCGTAGGCGGTGGACTTGCGGGAGCCGCGGAAGGCGTGGCGACCGGCGCTGCCCCAGGCGATGACATTGCCGTTGGGATCCGTGATGGTGACCTTGGTGTTGTTGAAGGTCGCGAGGATGTGGCAGACGCCGGTGGTGATGTTCTTCGAGCCCTTGGCGCGGCGAACCTTGATCTCGCCGACGTCCTCACCGAGGAGCGAGGCAGCGGTGACTTCCTTGCGCTCGGCAGGGGCGGCGCCGTCCGCAGGAGCGGCGGCCTCGGCGGCAGGGGCCGCGGCAGCCTCGGGCGCGGGTGCGGCCTTGGGCTTCTTGGCGGGCTTCTCGGACTTGGGGGTCTCTTCGCTCATCGAATCGTGTTAGTTAAGATGGGTCAGTCGGCCTGGCTCAAGCGGCCTTGGCGGGGGCGGCGGCGGTGGCCACGCCGACGGTCTTACGCTTGCCCTTACGGGTGCGGGCGTTGGTGCGGGTGCGCTGTCCACGGACAGGGAGGCCGCGGAAGTGACGCAGGCCGCGGTACGACTTGATGGCCTGGAGGCGCTTGAGGTCCTGCGCGATTTCGCGGCGGAGGTCACCCTCGCACTTCCAACCCTCGCGGACGATGTAGTCGACGATCTTGTTCAGTTGCTCCTCGCTGAGCTCGCTGGCGCGCATCTCCGGACGGAATCCGAGCACCTGGCAGATCTGCGTCGCGCGGAGCGGACCGATGCCGTAGATGTAGCGAAGGGAGTATTCGACCTTCTTGTTATTGGGGATGTCGACGCCGAGAATGCGGGGCATGTGTGTCCGTGCGGTTTGGAGGAGGGGGAAAAGGGTCGAAAAGTGCTAACTTTGTGGGGGTAAGGGAAGCAAAAAATGGGATTAAATGCGGGTCAGGACCTCGACCCCCTCTTCGGTGACCAAAACCGTGTGTTCGTAGTGGGCGGCAGCCTGTCCGTCCTTGGTCCGGGCCGTCCATCCATCGGTACCCATAACGATCCGGGGGGACCCCAAAGTGACCATGGGTTCGATGGCCAAGGCCATGCCGGGGACTAATTTGGCCCCTGTCCCCTTGGTGCCCCAATTGGGAATCTGGGGCTCCTCGTGCATCTGGCGACCCACCCCGTGCCCGACAAACTCCCGGACAATCCCAAAGCCGTGAGGCTGGATTGCGGCCGCGACGGCAGCGGAGATGTCCCCCACCCTGCCCCCGGGCCTGGCGGCGGAGATGCCTGCCTGCAGGGAGGCCTCGGTGGCGGCGCAGAGCTTGCGGACGGGCTCGGGGACGGGCTCGACCAGGACGGTGTAGGCGTTGTCGCCCACGAACCCATCCTTGCGCACGACCACATCGAGCGAGACCACATCGCCGGGCCGGACCACGCGGTCGGCCCGTCCGATGCCGTGGACAATCTCATCGTTCACCGAGATGCAGATGTGGCCGGGATAGGTCAGTTTGCCGACCGCGTAGCCATGGCAGGCGCTGGCGCAACCGTGCAGGGCCATCAGACGGGCCGCCGCGGCATCAAGGTCGGCGGTGGTCACGCCGGGCAGGACCATCGGGCGCAGGTCGGCGAGCACGCGAGCGGCGGCGCGACCGGCGGCGCGCATGCCCTCCACGTCGGCTCGGGAGCGGATGTCGATCATCGCCCGGGAGGACTCAGAGCCCCAGGGCCGACGCGTGGAGGTAGACCCAGGCGAGCAGACCGAGAACGAACAGCACCACGCACGCGGTGCCGGCGGAGCCGAGCCCGGAGGCGGCCTCGGCGGCGGACTCCCGGCGCTGGGGAATGGGCGTGGCCACGCCACCTACCCTGCCCTTGCGGAGGAAGCCGTCGTAATGGCTCTGCAGGAGGTAGGTCTCGACCTGGCGCATGGTGTCGAGCACCACGCCGACGGTGATCAGGCCGCCCGTGCCGCCGAGGAAGGTCGCGAGGCGCGCGGGGAATCCGAGCTGGAACATGAAGATGTCCGGCAGCAGGGCGATGATGAGGAGGAAGAGCGACCCGGCGAGGGTCAGACGCGTCATCACGAAGTCGAGGAACTGGGCGGTCGGCTCGCCGGGGCGCACGCCGACGATATAGCCGTTGTTCTTCTTCAGGTCGTCCGCGATCTGCACCGGACGGAACATGATGGAGATCCAGAAGTAGCTGAATCCGAAGATGAGCAGCGAGAGGAGCGCGTAGTGCGTGAAGGTCTGGGACTGCAGCTGGTCCGCCCAGGCCCCGAGGAACCCCACCTGGGTGAAGTTCGACGCGAGGAAGCGGAAGAGCATCGGGGGGAACGACATGATCGCGCCGGCGAAGATGACCGGCATGACACCGGCGTAGTTCACCTTGAGCGGCAGGTAAGTGCTCTGGCCTCCGTACATCTTGCGGCCGACCATGCGCTGGGCGTACTGCACGGGCACCTTGCGGACGGCCTGGTTGAGCGCGACCATCGCGGCGGTGACAATCAGGAAGAGCAGGACCATGCCGACGGCCTTCTCGGGACCGTTGGCATCGGCTCCGCTGCCGACCGCGCCGCCGAAGGCGATGGCGACGAAGGAGCGGACCGCGCCGGGGATGTCGGCAAGGATGCCGATGGTGATGAGGATCGAGGTGCCGTTGCCGATGCCGCGCTGCGTGATCTGCTCGCCGAGCCAGAGCATCACGACGGAACCGGCGGTGAGCAGGAGGACGCCGAGGATGACGAAGAGCGTCTGGTTCTCCATCACCACGATGACGCCGCGGAAATCGCTGCCGAGCCCGAGGGCCTGGCCGACGGACTGCGGGTTGCAGAAGGCGCCGAGGAGGAGGGCCGACTGGATGAGGGCGATGAGGATGGTCAGGTACCGCGCGTACTGCGCGATCTTCTGGCGGCCGATCTCACCCTCCTGCTGGAGGCGGGCGAGCGAGGGCACGACCGCGGTCATCAGCTGGAGGATGATCGAGGCGCTGATGTACGGCATGATGCCGAGCGAGAACACGGCTCCCTTGAGGAGCGCTCCGCCGGTGAACATGTTGTACATCGCGACCACGCCGCTCGAGGCCTGGTCCGACATCGACTGGTAATAGGCCAGGATGTCCTTCGGGTCGACGCCCGGGAGGGGGATGTTCGCCCCGATGCGGGCGATGAAGATCAGCCCGATGGTCGCGACGATGCGGGCCCGGAGTTCCGGGATGCGCCAGCAGTTGGCGAAGGAGGCCAGCATCAGGCGGCGTGGCGCGAACGCCTCACTTGGCCTCGGGGGCCGGGGCGGGTGCGATCACGACGACCTTGCCGCCGGCCTTCTCGATCTTGGCCTTGGCCGAACCGGAGAACGCGTGGGCGGTGACGGTGACGGCGCGCTTGATCTCGCCGTTGCCGAGAACCTTGAGCTTGGAGTCGGCCGAGCGGATGAGACCGGCGGCGACGAGCTCGGCGGAACCGAGCTTGGCACCCTCGATGGCCTCGAGGTCGGCGACATTGACCACCTCGAACTCGACGCGGTTGATGTTGCGGAAGCCGCGGTGAGGCAGGCGACGGTAGAGGGGCATCTGGCCGCCTTCGAAGCCGGGACGGTGGCCGCCGCCGGAGCGGGCCTTCATGCCCTTGTGGCCGCGACCCGAGGTCTTGCCATGGCCGGACCCGCGACCGCAGCCGAGGCGCTTGTGGCGGTGCGTGGCACCTTCGATGGTGGGGAGATTGTGGAGTTTCATAGTCGGGACCGCTTAGGAGCGGATAGCCTTGATCTGCTGGAGGGTGCGAAGCTGGGCGAGACCGTCCAGGGTGGCCTTGACCACGGCCTGGGGGTTGTTCGAACCGAGCGACTTCGAGAGGACGTCCTTCAGGCCGACCACCTCGAGCACGGCACGGACGCCGCCGCCGGCGATGAGACCGGTGCCGGGGGCCGCGGGGCGGAGCATGACGACGCCGCCGTCGCAACGGCCGATGACGTCGTGGGGGATGGTGTTGCCGCGAAGGTTGACCGAGCTGAGCGCGCTGTGGGCGCGGTCGGTACCCTTACGAATCGCATCGGGCACTTCCTTGGCCTTACCGTAACCGACGCCGACGCGGCCCTTGCCGTCACCCGAGACGACGAGCGCGGCGAAGTTGAAGCGACGGCCGCCCTTGGTGGCCTTGCTGCAGCGGTTGATGTGGACGACCTTGTCGTTGTACTCCGAGACGGGACGGTCGTCGCGACGGGGAGGACGGGGACCGCCACGACGGGGGCCGCCGCGGGAGTCACGGGGGCCGCGGTTACCGGCGGCGGGGGCCTGGGCGCTGCCGGAGGCAGGCGCGGGGCTCGGGGTCTGTTCGCTCATGAGAAGTTGGGTGCGGGGATCAGAAGGAGAGGCCGGCCTGGCGGGCGGCATCGGCGAACGCCTTGACGGCGCCATGGTAGCTGCGGGCGCCGCGGTCGAGGACCACGGCCTTGATGCCGGCCTTGAGGGCGCGCTCGGCGAAGGCCTTGCCGAAGGCGGTCGCCCCGGCGATGTTCGGACGGAGCTTGGCGGCGCGGAACGACTTCTCGGTGGTGCTGGCGAACGCGACGGTCGCGCCCTTGTCGTCGTCGACGGCCTGGGCGTGAATGTGCAGGTGGGTCAGCTTGAGGGAGAGACGGGGGCGGGCGGCGGTGCCGCGGACGCGCTTGCGCAGGCGCCAGCGACGCTTCTGGGCGAGCGCCTGCTTGCGGTGAACCTTGGTGGCGAGCTTGCTCATGTTTTTCTAAAGCGCGGTTAGGCGGTCTTCTTGCCCTCCTTGCGGCGGACGAACTCGCCGACGATGCGGACGCCCTTGCCCTTGTAGGGCTCGACAGGGTAGTAGTGCTTGATGTCGGCGGCGACCTGCCCGACGAGGTGGCGGTCGGGACCGGTGATCTCGATTTTCACGTTCTCGGTGACGACGACCTTCACGCCGGCGGGCACCTTGTACTGGATCGGATGGGAATAGCCGAGGACGAGGTCGAGCGTGTCACCCTTGAGGACGGCCTTGAAGCCGACGCCCTCGATCTCGAGGTTCTTCTTATAGCCGGTGGCGCAACCCTCGACCATGTTGCGGAGAATGGCGCGGGCGGTGCCGTGGAGGGCTCCGGTGGCGCGGCCCTCGCCCTGGGGGGCGACGGTGACGACGCCATCGGCGAGCGTGAACGACACACCCTTGAAGGTGCGGGTCAGCTTGCCCTTGGGGCCCTCGACGTTGACGGTGGGTCCTTGGACGGCGACTTTGACGCCAGCGGGAACGGGGATGGGAAGCTTGCCGATGCGGCTCATGACAGGAGGTGTTTGGGTGGGTTTACCAGACCTTGGCGATCAACTCGCCCGAGACCTTCTGGCGACGGCAGTCGACATCGGTCAGGATGCCCTTGGAGGTGGTGACAATGGTGACGCCCATGCCGCCGATGACCTTGGGGATCTCGGCGTTGCCGGCGTAGACGCGGCGACCGGGGGTCGAGATGCGCTCGATACCGGTGATGGCGGGCGCGCCGCCGACGTACTTGAGGTCGACCTCAAGCACGGGGAGGCCGTCCTTCTCGGCGCGGCGGAAACCGGCGACGTAGCCGGACTCCTTGAGGATGCGGGCGACACCCTCGCGGATGCGCGACCACTGGACGGTGACGCGGGCGCGCTCGGCCTTGGAGCCGTTGCGAAGCGCGGTCAGGAAGTCACCGAGGGTGTCGGAAGAGGCGGACATAGTCGTAAGGTTACCAGGAGGCCTTGGTCACACCGGGAATCTGGCCGTTGAGGGCGAGCTCGCGGAAGGTGATACGGGAGAGACCGAACTTGCGGATGAAGGCGCGGGGACGGCCGGAGATGGCGCAGCGGTTCTTCAGGCGGACCTTGGCGCCGTTGCGAGGCAGCTTGGAAAGCTTGCGCTGGGCGGCGTAGAAAGCCTCCTCGGTGACCTTGGGGTCGGAGAGGATCTTCTTCAGCTCGGCGCGCTTGGCTGCCTGCTTGGCAACGGTGCGCTCGCGCTTGAGTTGGCGTTGGATGACGGACTGCTTGGCCATGTTGGGTTAAGTGCGGGGGCTCAGGCGTTGGCCGCGGCGGCGGCCTCGGTCTTGGCGGCGGTGACGCGGAAGGGCATGCCGAGCAGGCGGAGCAGCTCGCGGGCCTCCTCGTCGGTCTGGGCCGTGGTCACGATGGAGATGTCGAGGCCGATGTTGGCGCGCTGGGTGCCGTCGGCCTGGGTCTCGGGGAAGATGGTGTGGTCGGAGATGCCGAGCGAGTAGTTGCCCTGGCCGTCCATGCGGTTGGAGACGCCGCGGAAGTCGCGGATCATCGGGAGGGCGACGAGCGTGAGGCGGGCGAGGAAGTCCCACATGCGGTCGCCGCGGAGGGTGACCATGCAGCCGAGGGGCATGTCCTCGCGGACCTTGAAGCTCGAGATGCTCTTGCGCGCGCGGGTGACGACGGGCTTCTGGCCGGTCAGCTTGGTGATCTCCTTCACGACCTCGGCAGTCTGGGCTTTCTCGGCCTCGGCCTTGAAGGCGGAGTTAATCGAGATCTTGGTGAGGTTCGGCACCTGGTGGGCGTTGGAATAGCCGCGGGTGCGGCGGAGTTCCGGAACGACCTTCTCGAGGTAGCGCTGCTTGAGGTAGGGCTTGCCCATGGGCGTGTGTGTAGTGGGTTGGGTTTACTTGGCGGCCTTCTTGGCGGCGGGGCGCTTGGCGCGGCGCGCGTCCCAGAGGGAGACGAGCATGACGTTGGAGCGATGGAGAGGTGCGGCCTTCTCGGTGATGCCGCCCTGGCCGTCCTCGGTGCGCTTGAGGTGGCGCTTGACGAGGTTGACGCCGTCGAGCGTCACGCGCTCGTCGGCCCGGTCATAGCGGGTGACCTTCGCGCGCTTGCCCTTGTGGGCTCCGGCGATGACGACGACCTCGTCGCCCTGCTTGATATCGGTCTTGGCCATGGTGCTTAGAGAACCTCGGGGGCGAGGGAGATGATCTTCATGAAGTTCTTGCCGCGGAGCTCGCGGGCGACGGGCCCGAAGATGCGGGTGCCGCGGGGATTGCCGTTGTCGTCGAGGAGCACGACCGCGTTCGAGTCGAAGCGGAGGTAGCTGCCGTCGGTGCGGTGGATGGGCGACTTCGTGCGCACGATGACGGCGCGGGAGACGGAGCCCTTCTTGACCGTGGCGTCAGGCGTGGAGTCCTTGACGGCGCAGACGATGATGTCGCCGACGGCGGCGGTGTCGGTGATCTGGCCGAGGCGGCGGATCATGGCCACCGTCTTCGCGCCGGTGTTGTCGGCGACGTCGAGGCGGGTGAGCATCTGGATCATGGCGGGTTCCTCTTAAGGGTGTTGGGGGTGAGTGGGATTATTCGGCCTGGCCGAGGGCAATCTTGGCGGCCTCAACGATGCGGACGACGCGCCAGCGCTTCAGCTTGGAGAGCGGGCGGGTCTGGGTGACCTCGACCTTGTCGCCGACCTTGCAGGCGTTGGCCTCGTCGTGGGCGTGCAGGATGGTGCGGCGCTTGACTTCCTTGCCGTAGAGCGGGTGCGGGACCTTGTAGAGGTAGGCGACCTTGACGGTCTTGTCACCCGAACGGGAGGTGACGACGCCCTGGAGCGTCTTGCGTTGGGTGCGGGATTCGGAGGCGGACATCGGGAAGGGTCTCGGAAAGGGGCTTACTTGGCGGCCTTCTGGCGAAGGAGGGTCTGGCAACGGGCAATCTCGCGACGGAGGGCGCGGATGCGGGCGGGGTTCTCGACCGAGCCGGCAGCCTTGCGCAGGCGGAGCTGAAGCAGCTCGTCGCCGTTGTCACGGATGCGCTTCTCGAGCGCATCGGGCGCGAGGGGGCGCAGGGCGGCGGCCAGGGAGGTCTTGCCAGGGGTGAACTTTGACATGGAAAAGGGTCGGTTTATGGGGGATGGGCGCCCGTGTTATCAATACTTTTCGAGCTCCTCGCGGGCCACGAAGCGGCTGCGAACCTGAAGCTTGGTGTCGGCCAGGCGCATGGCCTCGCGGGCGATGGCGATGGGCACGCCGGCGACCTCGAACATCATGGTGCCGGGCTTGATGACGGCGACATAGTACTCCACCCCACCCTTGCCGGATCCCATGCGGACTTCCGCGGGCTTCTTGGTCACGGGACGATGGGGGAAGACGCGCATCCAGAGCTTACCCTTGCGCTTGAGCGCGCGGGAGATGGCGATGCGGGCGGCCTCGATCTGGTTGGCCGGGATGCGGCCGCGATCCAGGGACTGGATGCCGAAGTCGCCGAAGGCGAGGGTGTTGCACGAGGTCGCGTTGCCTTTGACCTTGCCCTTGCGGAACTTGCGCCAGGCAGTGCGGGACGGTTGGAGATTGGCCATGGTGGGCGGAGAAGTGGGGGATTAGAACTCGGAGTCCTTGGCGCAGATCCAGCACTTGATGCCGAGCTTGCCGTAG
>JBMSKH010000014.1:0-43886 GCA_049419705.1 Opitutales bacterium | reverse complement strand
ACCGGCGCGTGGACGGTGTTCATGTACACCTTCAACGAGCGCGAGAAGCTCTACACCCTCTTCGAGGAGCTGACCGGCGCGCGCTTCACCACGAGCTACACCCGCATCGGCGGCGTCGCCCGCGACCTGCCCGAGGGCTGGCTTGAGCGCGTGCGCACCTTCTGCGACGGCGTCCTCAAGGTGGTCGACGAGGTCGACGCCCTCCTCACGCGCAACCGCATCTTCCTCGAGCGCACCGAGGGCATCGGCATCATCTCCCGCGAGGACGCGCTCGCCTACGGTCTGACCGGCGCGAACCTCCGCGCGAGCGGCCCGTCGTTCGACCTGCGCAAGGACCGCCCCTACTCCGGCTACGAGCAGTACAAGTTCGACATCCCCGTCGGCACGAGGGGCGACTGCTACGACCGCTACCTCGTCCGCATGGAGGAGATTCGCCAGGCCGTGCGCATCGTCCGCCAGGTCGTCGACCGCATGCCCTCCGGGCCAGTCGTTTGCGAGGACCAGCGGCGCATCGTGCTCCCGCCCAAGGGCAAGGTGATGACCCGCATGGAGGAGCTCATCCAGAACTTCATGCTCGTGACCGAGGGCCCGCAGATTCCCGCGGGCGAGACCTACTTCGAGGCCGAGAATCCCAAGGGCGCGCTCGGTTTCTACGTCCAGTCGCAAGGCGGCGGCGCCCCCTTCCGGCTGCGCATTCGCGGTCCCAGCTTCGTCGCCCTGTCCATCCTGCCGAAGCTCGCGCCCGGGCACTACATGACCGACATCCCCTCCATCCTCGGCTCGCTCGACTTCGTCATGGGCGAGTGCGATCGCTGAACATGAGCCTCAAGACCGAGACCCTCGCCAAGGCCGACGCCATTGTCGCCCAATACCCCCAGAAGCGGAGCGCGACCATGCCCCTGCTGCACCTCGTCCAGGAGGACCGCGGTCACATCACCGACGCCGACATGGCGTGGGTCGCAGAGAAGGTCGGCGTCGCCCCGATGCAGGTGCTCGAGGTCGTGACCTTCTACCCGATGTTCCGCCGCGCGCCGATCGGCCGCCGCCACATCCGCGTCTGCCGCACACTCTCCTGCGCCCTCCGCGGCTCCTACGCCCTGATGGCCAACCTCGAGAAGGCGCTCAACTGCAAGCGCGGCGAGACCTCAGCCGACGGCAACTTCACCATCGAGTTTGTCGAATGCATCGCCGACTGCGGCTGCGGACCCGTCGTGCAGGTCGACCACGCGCTGCACGAGAATGTCGCACCCGAGCAGGCCGATGCCTTCGCCGCGAAGATCCGCGCCTCCCTTTCCGATTCCAACTACGGCAAATCCGCCCCCCAGCCCGGCACGCCGGAATGGAACGGCTGAACGCCCGCCCCACGACCATGCCCGCTGTCGAACGCCCTCTCATCTACGCCAATCTCCGGAAGCCCGGCTACACCGTCGACATCGACTGCTACCTGCGCAACGGAGGCTACGAGGCCCTGCGCAAGGCCGTGGCGATGAAGCCCGAGGATGTCTGCAAGGAAGTCGAGACGTCGGGCCTCCGCGGCCGCGGCGGCGCCGGCTTCCCGACCGGGATGAAGTGGAAGTTCCTCGACCGCAAGTCGGGCAAGCCCGCCTACCTCGTCGTCAACGCCGACGAGTCCGAGCCCGGCACCTACAAGGACCGCCAGATCATCTACAAGGACCCCCACCAGATGCTCGAGGGCATCGCCATCTCCGCCTGGGCCATCCAGGCGAAGCAGGCCTTCATCTACATCCGGGGCGAGTTCCAGCACGGCGCCAAGATCCTCGAGCGCGCCATCGCCGAGGCGAAGGCCAAGGGTTTCCTCGGCCAGAACATCCTCGGCTCCGGCTACAGCTGCGAGGTCGTCGTCCATCGCGGTGGCGGCTGCTACGTCTGCGGCGAGGAAACCGGCCTGATCGAGTCGCTCGAGGGCAAGCGCGGCTACCCGCGCATCAAGCCACCCTACTTCCCCGCGGTGCTCGGCCTCTACAACTGCCCGACCATCGTCAACAACGCCGAGACCATGGCGCAAGTGAGGCACGTGCTCGCCCTCGGCGGGGCGGAGTTCGCCAAAATCGGCATCCCGGGTGACAGCGGCACGCACATCTGGGGCGTCTCCGGCCTGGTCAAGCGTCCCGGCCTCTACGAAATCGAGGCGGGCAAGGCCACCTTCGGCGAGTTGCTCCACGACCTCTGCGGCGGCCCGCTCGACGGACGCACCTTCAAGGCCATCATTCCCGGCGGCTCCTCGACCAAGATCCTCAAGTTCGGCGAGCGCTTCAAGGGCAAGCTTCCCAACGGCACCGAGTTCGACTGGGCGCTCGAGGACATCCCCCTCGACTCGAACAGCATCGCCGCTTGCGGCACCGGCCTCGGCACCGGAGGCACCATCGTCCTCGATGACTCCGTCGAGATGATCCAGGCGCTCTCCAATCTCAACGCCTTCTACGCGCACGAGACCTGCGGGCAATGCACACCCTGCCGCGAGGGCTCGCTCTGGCTCTCCCGCGTCTCCAAGCGCATCGTGGCCGGCGGCGGCACCGAGAGCGACGTTCCCTTGCTCCTCGACGTGGCCAATCAGGTCGCCGGGCGCACCATCTGCGCCCACGGTGAAGCCGTAGCTTGGCCCGTACAGTCCGCTGTACCCAAGTTCAAGGATGAGTACCTCGAGTCCATCCGTCGCCGTCAGCGCGGAGAACTCGTCAACGGCCTCCGTCTCATCTGACTAGAGCCGGATAGCGAGGCCCGTGCTTGCCAGCCGCCCGCCCACGGCTGACGCTGGAGCCATGTCCGAGACCCAGCCTGGCAAGCCCGAGAGCCTGACGCCCGCCGAGGCCGACCGGGAGCGTCCGTGGGTGCAGCTCAAGACCTTTGTCTCAAAGCCAAACATCTTCCGCACGATGATTGGCCGCGCCTCGCCCGACGCACGCATCGGCGACGTGGTGGCGACCTACGACAAGGATGGTCGCCTCATCGGCTACGGCTTCTGGAACCCAGGCGCGCCCATCGCCCTGCGCCTCATCAAGCACACCGCCGGCAAGCCCGACGACGCCTGGTTCGAGGCCACCCTGCGACGCGCCATCGGCCTGCGCCGCGAGGTCCTCGCGCTCGACGCGGCCACCGACGCCTACCGCGTGGTCAACGCCGATGCGGACGCGCTCGCCGGCCTCGTGGTCGACCGCTTCGCCGACACCCTCTCCATCGAGGTCTCGTCCTACGCCGTCCTGCGCCGGCTACCGCGCTGGATTCCCCTGCTGCACGAGCTGCTCGGCACCAAGCGCGAGGTCGTGCACGTCGACGAATATGTGGGCAACATCGAGAGCATCCCGCCGCACGAGATCCCGCGCTCGCAGGTGCGCGACGCACGGATTCGCGAGCACGGTGTGCGCTATGAGGTCGACTTCGCCCAGGGCCACAAGACCGGCTTCTTCTGCGACCAGCGCGACAACCGCCGCCGCTTCGCGGCCCTCGCCAAGGACCGGCGCGTGCTCGACCTGTGCTGCTACAGCGGCGGCTTCTCCATCTCCGCCAAGCTCGCCGGGGCGACCGAGGTGACCGGCGTCGACCTCGACGAGAAGGCCATCGCGATGGCCAAGCGCAACGCGAACCTCAACCAGGCCCGGGTCGACTTCGTCCACGCCGACGCCTTCTCCTGGGCGCGGCAGATGCAGAAGAACGGCAAGACCTGGGATGTCGTGCTCTGCGACCCCCCGAAGTTCGTCGAAGGCCGCGACGAGGTCGACGTCGCCGACGGCCTCAAGAAGTACAACGACTTGAATGTCCTCGCGCTCCAGCTCGTGAACCCAGGCTCCTTCTTCATCACCTGCTCCTGCTCCGGACTGGTCAGCGAGGAGCAGTTCGAGGACCTCGTGACCAAAGCCGCTCACCGCTATGGCAAGCGCCTGCAGATCCTCGAGCGGACGGGTGCCGGTCTCGATCACCCCGTCGCCTCCCATCATCCCGAAGGACGTTACCTGAAGGTGCTCTGGACGAGGGTGATGTGAGCCGGCGAGAGAGCGGGAAGCAGGAAGCGGGAAGTGGCAAGACAGGCAGGGCTTCAAGGGAATTCCCCTGAGCCCATGCAGGCCCAACAGCTTCCGGTGACCGGTGACGGGTGACCGGTCGCGGTAGGCCCACGGCCCGCTGCCTAAAAGCCCCCGCAGGGCCAAGGCGGTGACGAGCTTTAGCGAGTTCTCGCAGCGGTCACCAGTCACCGGTGTCCGGATCCTGTCATGGCTGGAGCCTCCCCCTTCCCGCCTCCCGCTTGCCCCTTCCTGCTCTCATTCGACCCTCTTCGGCCGGCTCCCTTTCCCTCTTGCGGGAAGGGGGGTCTGACCTACGTTCCAACCATCTTTCCGCGACATGGTAACGGACACCAAACCCTCCCTCGTCACCATCACCGTCGACGGTGTCGACCACGAGGTCCCCGCCGGCGCCAACCTGGTCGACGCGCTCGCCTCGATTGGCAAGGAAGTCCCCCATTACTGCTACCACCCCAAGCTGACCGTTGCGGGCAACTGCCGCATGTGCCTGGTCGAACTCGGCTCGCCGATGCGCGACCGCGCGACCAACGAGCTGGTGATGGAGAACGGGAAGCCGAAGATCGGCTGGCAGCCCAAGCCCGCCATCGCCTGCGCGACCAACGTCAGCCCCGGCCTCAACGTCCGCCTCGACTCCCCCGTGGTCAAGGCCTGCCGCGAGGGCGTGACCGAGCTCCTGCTCCTCAACCACCCGCTGGACTGCCCGATCTGCGACCAGGCGGGGGAGTGCAAGCTCCAGGAGTTCTCCGCCCAGTATGGCCGCGGCTACTCCCGCTATGTCGACGAGAAGAACGCCAAGCCCAAGCGCACCAAGCTCGGGCCGCGCGTCACGCTCGACGACGAGCGCTGCATCCTCTGCTCGCGCTGCGTGCGCTTCTGCAACGAGGTCGCGAAGGACCCCGTCCTCGGCTTCGTCAACCGCGGCTCGTACAACACCCTGACCTGCTTCCCGGGCCGCGAGCTCTCCAACAACTACTCGCTCAACACGGTCGACATCTGCCCGGTCGGCGCGCTCACCAGCACCGACTTCCGCTTCAAGATGCGCGTCTGGTTCCTCAAGCAGACGCCCAGTGTCTGCACCGAGTCCAGCGCCGGCGCCAACACGACCGTCTGGTCGCGCGAGGGCAAGATCTACCGCATCACCCCGCGCCGCAACGACGCGGTCAACGACACCTGGATGTCGGACTCGGGACGCGAGATCCTGCGCGAGGCCGATGCCCCCGACCGCCTGCGCGCCGCACGCATCCGCGGCGCCGCCGCCGACCTCGAGGCCGCCCTCGCCGCCGCCGGCGAGATCCTGCGCGCCGGACCCGTCGCCGTCGTCGGCTCCGGCCACCAGAGCATCGAGGAACAGCGCCTCCTCGCCCACCTCGCGCAAGCCGCGAAGGCCAAGGCCTACGTGCCCGCGCGCCTCGGCGCCGGCGACGGCCTGCTCATCTCCGAGGATCGCACGCCGAATTTCCGCGGCGCGCTGCTCGCCGGGCTGACCGACCGCGGCGCCGATCGCGACCTTTCCGCGCTTAAGTCCGACATCGAGTCCGGCCGCGTCCGCTCGCTGCTCGTCTGCCGCGAGGACGTCACCTCGCTCGGTCTCGACGCCGCGACGCTCGCCAAGGTGCGCCTCGTCTACCTCGGCCTGCGCGACGACGCCACCGCCAAGGCCGCCGAGGTCGTCCTCCCCGCGCTCTCCGTCTTCGAGCGCAGCGGCCACTTCGTGAACTGCCAGTTCCGCGTCCAAGGCTTCGTCCGCGCCATCCCCGGCCCCGTCGGCACACTGCCCGATGTCGCCACGCTGGCGCGTCTGCTCGGCTCGGTCAGCGGCCAACCCGCCGCCTTCGACGCCGAGTCGATCTGGAAGGACCTCGCCGCCCGGCAGCCCGCGCTCTCCGCCCTGTCCGCCGGACGCATCCCCGCCGAGGGCGTCGTCGTCGACGGCTCCGCTTGGTCCTCGCTCGGCTTCCCCGAGGGCAAGCTCCTGAAGTTCACCCCTGCCGCCAAGGCCTGAGACCATGGAAACCTTCCTTCGCGACCTCCTCCTCTCCCCCGACCTGCTCTACACCGCGGCGCGCGGTCTGATTCTCATCGGCGTGGTCATGACCATCGCCGGCTACTCCGTGCTGCTCGAGCGCAAGGCCTCGGCCTGGATCCAGGGTCGCGTCGGCCCCAACCGCACGACCACGCCCTTCGTCGCCTGGATTCCCTTCGTGGGCAGCTTCCTCCGCCTCGGAGGCTTCATCCAGCCCGCGGCCGACGGGGGCAAGTTCCTCTTCAAGGAGGAGCCGATGCCCTCACACGTCCGCCCGGCCTACTACATCCTCGCCCCGATTGTCGCGCTCGCCCCGGCGCTCGCGACCATCGCGATGCTGCCCTTCGCCTTGCTGCCCGATGGCACGCCCCTCGCGCTTTGCAAGGGAGCCGACGTCGGCGTTCTGCTCATGTTCGCAGTCAGCTCGCTCGGGGTCTACGGCATCGCCCTCGCCGGCTGGGCCTCGAACAACAAGTACTCCTTCCTCGGCGCGGTGCGCGGCTCAGCCCAGCTCATCTCCTACGAGCTCGCGATGGGCCTGGCGGTGCTGCCGGTCTTCCTCCTCGCCTCGGCCCCGGGCAACGACCACGGCCTCAGCCTGACCGGCATCGTCGCCAGCCAGGATGGTCTCTGGAACATCCTCCGCCAGCCGCTCGCCGGACTGGTCTTCCTCATCTGCATCTTCGCCGAGACCAACCGCCACCCGTTCGACATGCCCGAGTCGGAGACCGACCTCGTCGGGGGCTTCCACACCGAGTACGGCGCATTCAAGTTCGGCCTCTTCTTCGTCGCCGAGTACGGGCACATGATCATCGGCTCCTCGCTCTTCATCCTGATGTTCCTCGGCGGCTGGCACATCGCCCCCGGCGTGCCGAGCGTCGGCACGGGCGTGGTCGCGACCCTCGCCGGGCTCGCCGCCTTCCTGACCAAGCTCGGCCTCTTCCTCTTCTTCTTCGTCTGGGTGCGCTGGACCATCCCGCGCTTCCGCTACGACCAGGTCATGCGTCTCGGCTGGAACGTGCTCCTGCCGCTTGCCGTGGCCAACCTTGTCCTAACCTTCCTTTATCACGCCTTCGCGGGCTGAACACCATGGCCGTCAAAGTCATCGAGCGCCGACCCCTCTCCTTCTGGGAGCGCACCTACCTGCCCCAAGTCCTCGGCGGCCTGCGCGTGACCTGGCGCAACATCCTGCGGCCCGCCGTGACCCTGCAGTACCCTGAGCAGCGGCCGACCATCCCCAACGGCTACCGCGGCGTGCCGACCTTGGTCCGCGACCCCAACGGCCGCGAGAAGTGCGTCTCCTGCCAGCTCTGCGAGTTCGTCTGTCCGCCGAAGGCCATCCGCATCACGCCCGGAGACATCGCCGCGACCTCCGAGAACGCGCACGTCGAGAAGGCCCCCAGGGAGTTCGAGATCAACATGCTCCGCTGCATCTACTGCGGGCTCTGCCAGGAAGTCTGCCCCGAGGAGGCGATTTGGCTGCAGAATCAGTACTCGATGACGGGCAAGACCCGCGCCGAGATGGTCAACAACAAGGAACGCCTCTACGAGCTTGGTGGCACCCTGCCGGACAGCCACCTGAAGTGGGACCACAAGAAGGCCGAGGCTGAGCGCCAGTCCGGCGGCCATCACTGAGCGCACTCCCTTTCCCCTTCCCTCCCGCACGGAGGGACGCTACGACAACGGTTGACCGCCGCTGCACGCGCCTTGGTTGACATGTCCTCCGTCCCCCCGCCCATCCCTCTTTCGTCCGCCCGGTCCGCCGCGCCCACCTACGTCATCGGTCACAAGAACCCCGATGCCGACTCGATCTGTTCGGCCCTGGCCTACGCCGAGTTCAAGCGCGCCACCGGACACGCCGACCATGTTGCCGCGCGCTGCGGTAACTCCAACGCCCGCATCGAGGCCATCCTCCAGCGCTTCGGCGCCCAACTGCCCGAGTTCGTGGGAGACGTCACGCCCCGCGTCGAGGACATCATGCGACCCGACCCGTTCGTGGTCACGGTCGACAGCACCTGCGCCGAGGCGCTCGAGCTGCTCGACCGCCACGACATCCGCGCCCTGCCCGTAGTCGACGCCGACCGTCGCCTGGTCGGCCACGTCTCGATCTTCGACCTCGGCGACGCCTTCATCCCGAAGCCGCGGCAAGCCGCCGCCCTCCGCCGCGTCCGGAGCAGCGTCTCAGCCATCATCCGCTCCATCGGCGGGCAGGCGGAGTGCCTGGCCGAGCCGGACCGGGTCGAGACACTGCACGTGCGCGTGGCGGCGATGGAGCTCGGCTCCTTCGGCAAGGCCGCCGCTGCCGAGGGCATCTCGGCGGCCGAGAGCGTCATTGTCGTGGGTGACCGCGCCGACGTCCACGCCCGCGCCATCGAGATGGGCGTGCGGCTCATCGTCATCACCGGCGGACACCGGATGGACCCTGTGCTGGTCGAGCGCGCCCGCGCCACCGGCGTCTGCGTCGCCCGCGCCGCGACGGACAGTGCCACCACCGCCTGGGCGGTGCGAGCCGCCAACCTGCTCGGCGCGCTCGTGCAGCGCGAGACCCCGACCTTCCAGCCCCAGGAGAAGCTGGCTGTGGTCCGCCGTCGCATCATCCAGTCCAACGCCCTGCTCAACTGCGTGGTCGACGACGAGGGCCGCCTGCTCGGCGTCTTCACCAAGTCGGATATCCTGCGCCCGGTCAGCACGCGACTCGTGCTCGTCGACCACAACGAGCTCTCGCAGGCGGTCGACGGCGCGGGCGAGGTCGAGATCACCGAGGTCATCGACCACCACCGCCTGGGCAACCCGCCGACCCACCAGCCCATCCTCTTCATCAACCGCCCGCTGGGATCGACCTGCTCGATCATCGCCGACATGTACCGCTCGGCCGGACTCACCCCCTCGCCCCAGGTCGCCGGCCTGATGATGAGCGGCATCATCTCGGACACCCTGCACCTGCAGAGCCCGACGGCCACGCCGCTCGACGGCGAGCTCCTCGCCTGGCTCTCACGCATCGCGGGCTGTGAGAGCCGCGGACTCGCCGACCTCATCTTCTCCGCCGGATCCGTCCTGAGCAACGCCTCGCCCGACCAGGCGGTGCGCTCCGACTGCAAGCACTATACCGAGAACGGCGCCCGGTTCTCCGTCGCCCAGGTCGAGGAACTCGGCTTCACCGCCTTCTGGAAGACCGCCGACGGCCTGCTCGACGCGCTCGAGCGCTACCGCGCCGAGCACGCGCTGCTCTTCTCCTGCCTGCTGGTCACGGACATCGACACCCAGGGCTCGCTCCTGCTCATCCGCGGCGACGCCGACGTGACCCGCGCCATCACCTACCCGCTCAAGCAGCCGCCCGACATCTTCGACCTACCGGGCACGGTCAGCCGCAAGAAGCAGCTCCTGCCCTACCTGACAGGGCTGCTGGCGGAGACCGCCTCCCTGCGATGACGCCCGAGGAAGCAATGCTCCAGCGCATGGCCCGCCCGGGCTACACGCCCATGCGCCTCGAGGACCTCGCCCGCGAGATCGGGGCCGACCGCGCCGCCTACCAGCACCTCCGCAAGGTCGTCCCCCGCCTGGTCAAGTCCGGCGCTCTCGTGGTCGTGAAGCGCGAGCTCCTCGCGCTGCCCCCGCAGAGCGACCAACTCGAGGGCACCATCCTCTTCCGCAGCAGCGGCTCCGCCCGCGTGGTCTTCGACCGCGATGACAAGGGCAACGCGCGCGACCCGGTCCACATCCACGCCACCGACACCGGCGTCGCCCTGCACGGCGATCGCGTCGCGATCAAGATGGACCCACCCCGTCGCCGCGAGGCCGGGGACTGGGGCACCGGACGCGTTGTCCGGGTGGTCAAGCGCGCCTTCACCACCGCGGTCGGCACCCTGCGCCGCACCCGTCTGGCCTGGTATGTCATCCCCGATGACCCCCGCATCGTCCGTGAGATTATCGTGCGCGACCCGGCTCGCTCCGGCCTGAAGCCATTGCCGAAGGAGGAGGACAAGGTTGTCCTCCGTCTCGACCCTTGGGAGCGACGCAACGCCAACCCGACTGGCACGCTCATCGAGGTGCTCGGCGTCACCCACACCCCGATGGCCGAGTACAAGGGCATCCTGCGCCAGTACCGGCTCGAGCCCGAATTCCCGGAGGCGGTCGAGTCCGCCGCACGCGCCTTCCCCTCCAAGGTCCCCGCCTCCGATATCAAGGGACGGGCCGACTTCCGCGAGACCCCGACCCTCACCATCGACCCGGACGACGCCAAGGACTTCGACGACGCCCTCTCCGTCCAGGTGATGCCCGACGGCAACACCCGCATCGGCATCCACATCGCCGACGTCTCCCATTACGTCCGCGTCGGCGCCCCGCTCGACACCGAGGCGCGCAGCCGCGGCAACTCCACCTACCTCGTCGGCACCGTCATTCCGATGCTCCCGCACGCCCTCTCCAGCGGACTCTGCTCGCTGGTCGAGGCCGAGGATCGTCTGGTCAAGTCGGTGCTGGTGGACTTCGCCCCCGACGGGCGCATCGTTGGCTCCAGCTTCGCCAACGGCGTCATCCGGAGTCGCAAGCGCCTGACCTACAAGCAGGCCCTCGGCTTCCTCAAGGAGGACAGCAACGCCGCCATCCGCGCCATCCCCTCGCCACCCGCGCACCAGACCGGCTCGCCCGGGCGCGCGCTCGCCACGCTCGAGGACGGCGAGATCGACCTCATCCGCGGCATGGTGCGCACGCTCTGGCGCCTCGCCGATCGCATGCGCAGGGAGCGCTTCAACGCCGGCTCGCTCGACCTCGACATGACCGAGGTGAAGATGTTCGTCGACAAGGACGGCTGGGCGGACCGCACCGAGATCGTCGTGCACGACGAGTCCCACCAGCTGGTCGAGGAGTTCATGCTGCTCGCCAACGAGACCGTCGCGCGCGAGCTGACCAAGGCCAAGGTACCGCACATCTCGCGCGTCCACGACGAGCCCGACCCCGAGAAGCTCAACCTCCTCCGCGACCAACTCGCGCTCGCCAACGTGCACGTCGGCGACCTCACCAAGCGCTCCGAGATGGTCAAGACCCTCGCCATCCTGAAGGACCGCGAGGACGGGCACATCCTGCGCGTGCAGTTGCTGCGCTCGCTACGGCAGGCCTGCTACCGGCCCCAGGCCGACGGCCACTACGGCCTGGCCAAGCGACATTACAGCCACTTCACCTCGCCCATCCGCCGCTACGCCGACCTCGTCGAGCACCGCATCCTCGACGGCTGGATGGCCAAGCACGGCCTACCCACCGCCTCGCCCGAGCTCGCCACCGCGCGCACCCCCGGCATCGGCGAGCTTGCCCAGATTTGCGACCACATCTCGGTCACGGAGCGCAACAGCGCCGAGGCGGAGCGCGACTCGACCAAGGTCAAGCTGCTCGAGCTCTTCGAGCGCGAGGCCGAGCGCCCCGACAAGCGCCCCTTCGAGGCGCGCATCATGGACGTCAAGGCACATGGCTTCATGGTCGAGCTCACCGCTTCGCAGGCCTACGGCCTCGTCCACCTGACCACCCTCGGCGACGACTTCTACCGCCTGGCCGACGACGGGTCCTCGCTCATCGGCCGTCGTTCCGGCCGCGTCTTCAAGCTCGGCGCCGCGGTCAAGGTGACGGTCGACAAGGTCGACCGCTTCAAGCGCCAGGTCGACTTCCGTGTCTTCGAGGAGTCACCGCGCGGCGGGCGCGGTCCCGAGCGACGCAAGGGCGGCCGCTGAAATCCCTTGCCAGGCAGCCCGGCCGCCGGGATAAAGCCGCATGCGCCAACCCCTCGCATGCCTCGTCCTCCTGCTTTGCGCCTTGGCGGGCGCAGCCCCAGAGGAAAGCCCCGCCGTCGACCCGAAGTTCCAGGCAATCCTGGAGCGAGCAGCCAAGCTAGAACCCCGCCAGGGCGAGATTCGGCTCGAGGGCGCCAGTGCCAGGCTCAGCTTGACCGACGACTACCGTTTCCTCGGGCCCGATGACGCGGGATTCGTGCTCTGCGACGCGTGGGGGAATCCACCCGGCATCAAGGATGGCGTGAAGGGCCTGCTCGTGCCGAAGGGCTTCCACCCGCTGCGCGAAGGAGCCTGGGCGGTCGTCATTCGCTACGAAGCCTGTGGCTATGTTAAGGATGACGACGCCGGAGAGATTAACCCCGATGAACTCAAGAGAGGCTTCATTGAGGCCGAAGAGTCGTACAACCCCGAGCGTGTCAAGGCGGGCTACGGTGAGCTCTGGATGGTCGATTGGGCCGATGCACCCCGCTACGACAAGGAGCGTCACATCATCTTCTGGGCCAAACGCATGTCGTCCCAGCGCCAGGGCACCGAGAATGACTCGTTGAACTACGAGGCCCGGTGCCTCGGGAGACGGGGCCTGCTTTCGCTCAACGCCATCGGCGAGATGTCCGCCCTGCCCCAGATCAAGGGCGCGATGGACGGTGTCATCGCCCAGGCGCAGTTCGACGAAGGCGAGCGCTACGCCGACTTCAACGAGTCCACCGACCACGTGGCTGAGAACACCGTGCTCGGCTTGGTCGCCGCGGGCAGCTTTGCCAAGCTCGCGGCCAAGGGCGGCCTGATTGTCCTCTTCGCGAAGTTCGGCAAGTTCCTCATCCTGCCCATCATTCTCCTTTGGAAGCACATCGTCTCGGGCGCACAGTGGCTGTGGCGCAAGGTGCGCGGCGAGCGCAAGGACGAGCCCAGGATGTTCGGTTAAGCCAACCGCAACAGCACCCGCCACCAAGCCCAGAGGTAATGCCAGGCGGCCTTGCCCAGGCGTAGCAGCCTCGCCCGGTCATCCGTCCAGCGGACGGGGATCTGGACAAGCCGGGCACCGGAGCGCTCGAGCTTGGCGACCACCTCGGCGCCGAACGCGAACCCACCGGCGAGCGGGCGCAAGCCAAGGCGCTCGAAATCGACGCGCCGCACCAGTTTCAACCCGCAGCCCGGATCAACGAGCGATGTCCCCGGCAGCATCCGCCAGAAAAAGGAGAGGCAGGCCGAGATGCATGTCCGACCAGCGCTCCGACCCTCGACCACCGAATCTGGATGCCAGCGCGAGCCGGCGACGAGATCAGCCGTGCCCGACTCAATCAAGGCGAGCCCGCGGAAGATCGCCTCGGGGTCGACAGCCATATCGGCATCGCAGTAGGCAAGCACCTCACGGTCACCGGCGCGCGAGGTCCAGGAACGATGAATCGCCAGCCCCTTGTCCGCAACGAGACTCGCATGGTAGATCTCGACCCTGCCGAAAGACCAACCGCCGGCATGCCCGACCAGGGCCGAAGACATGTCATCCGGGGTCCCGTTGGTCGCGAGCACCACGCG
Source organism: Opitutales bacterium (assembly GCA_049419705.1). GTDB lineage: Bacteria > Verrucomicrobiota > Verrucomicrobiia > Opitutales > UBA953 > UBA8828. The sequence goes on along the minus strand of JBMSKH010000014.1, from coordinate 30,516 downwards.
CACATCGACGCCGGGATGGGCCGTGCAAGCAGCCGACAACTTGTCGAGGGACCGGACAATTCTCCGCGCCTCCCGGTGACAGGGAATGACGAGGAGCAGCCTCAAAGCAGCCCCCTCGACTTAATGAGATAACATGCGGCCGTTTGGCGCAGAACAGACCATCTTTTTTCAAAAGTAAAAATCATTGAGGCGCACGAAAGTGCCTCATTATTAACGTTTTTCAACACGAAAGGGGCTTAACTAGACAATATTGAGACTAAATCTCATATTTTCACTTTACCATTGAGACTGTGTCTCATATCAAACCGCTCCCTTCCATGCGGACGCACATCACTCCCGTTCTCCTCGTAGCAGCCGCTGCCCAGGCCTGTGACAATCCCTTCACGTACTCCTACCTCACGGAGACGCTCAAGCCGGGTAAAACCGAGGTTGTCCAATGGGCCACGGCGCGACTTGGTCGCGACATCGGCAGCGGCTATGATGCGCGCTACCGCGGGTTCGACTTCAAGACCGAGATCGAGCGCGGGCTCTCGGAGAACGAGCAGGTCGCCTTCTACCTCAACTACCGCTACTTCGATACGTCCGTGCGCGACGGTCTCCGTTTCGACGGACTCCAGGTCGCCTACATGCGCATGCTCGCCGACCCAGACAAGGAGTCCTGGGGACAGGCCATCTACATCGAGCCGGGTTACTCGCAGAGCAGCTCGAAGAACGGGTCGCTGCGCGATGAGTACAGCCTGGAGCTGAAATACCTCCTCCAGCACAACTTTGGCGCGCAGCAGGATTGGGTCTACGCCGCCAACCTCGTCGGCGAGGTCGAGCACAAGCCCGCCACCGACGAAAACGCGGCCAAGCTCAAGCTCACCCAAGGCGTGGCCTTCCAGATCAACGCCAACTGGTTCGCCGGTGTCGAGGTCGTGGCCGAGGCTGAGTGGGCGGAGATGGATGACTTCGAATACTCTGCCGTGCTCGCCGGCCCCTGCTTCCGACACCAGCGCGAGAATGGATTCTTCGTCAGCATGACCGCCCTCGCCCAGGTCGTCGGCACGTACGCGGACAAGGGAGACCTCAATGTCTCCGACAAGAGCCCCTGGGAGATCCGTCTGAAGGCCGGGGTCGAGTTCTGACCCGACTCAGCGCGCCGACTGCCAGGCGGCGCTCGCTCGCTCGAGCATCTGGGCCGCTGACAGCCCGTGGGCGGCGCGTAGCGTCGCGACGTCGCTCGCGTGGCCGACAAATCGGTCCGGCCATCCCAGGCGGAGCACCGGCAGGCGCGATCCTGCCTCGGCAAGCGCCTCGAGCACGCCTGTGCCGAAGCCACCGGTGACGGCGGCATCCTCGAGCGTAACGAAGAGCTTGGCGGAGCGCGACTGCTCGGCGAGCAAAGCGGCGTCGACAGGCTTGGCAAAGCGGGCGTTGACGACCCCGACCGAGGCGCCGGTGGCGGCCGCCAAGGTCTCGGCGAGCGCGAGGGCGTCGGGGACCATCGATCCAAGGGCCCAGATCTGGATATCGGTGCCGGCACGCAGGACCTCGGCCTTGCCGATGGGGATGAGCGTGGGCGCGGGCTTGATCGGCTTGCCGGCGGCGGGACCGCGCGGGTAACGGATGAACATCGGCGCGCCGGACCGGAGCGCCGTGTGGAGCATGTCGGCGAACTCGTCCTCGTCCTTCGGCTGCATGACGGTGGCGTTGGGCACGCAGCGAAGGTAGGCAATGTCGAAGAGGCCGTGGTGCGTGGGACCGTCCTGCGGCGAGAGCCCGGCGCGGTCAATGCAGAAGGTCACGGGCAGGCGCTGGAGGCAGATGTCGTGCACGACCATGTCGTAGGCACGCTGCAGGAAGGTTGAGTAGATGGCGCAGACTGGACGCAAATCCCGCGCCGCCAGTCCGGCGGCGAAGAGCGCGGCATGCTCCTCGGCGATGCCGACATCGTGGTATTGTCCCGGCAGCTCCCGCTTGAGCCGGGAAAGTCCGGTGCCCGAGGGCATAGCGGCGGTGATGCCGACGACGCGCGCGTTCGCCCGGGCCTCGCGCAGCAGGAGCTCGCCGAAGACATCCTGCCAGGCCTTGGGCGCCCCGGGCTTGCCCGAGGCGATGGCATCTCCCGTCTCCGGGTCGAAGGCGGCCGTGCCGTGGAATTTCTCGGGATTGCCGAGCGCGGGTGGCAGACCGCGGCCCTTCTCGGTGTGGACATGGAGCACGACGGGGCCGGGAGCCTCCTTGCAGAAGCGCAGGTAGCGCTCGAGCGCGGGCAGGTCATGGCCGTTGACCGGGCCGATGTAGCGCAGGCCGTACTGCTCGAAGAGCGAGGAGTTGCGGGTGAAGAGGTCCTTGACCTCGCGCTTGAGCGTGCGTCCGAAATCGAGCGTCGCGCGACCCCACGCGGTCTTGCCGAGCAGGCGTTTCAGACCTCGCTGGGACTGGTTGTAGGAGCGCGTGACAATGACGCGGCTGAGCATCTCGGCGATGGCGCCGACGTTGCGGTCGATCGACCACTCATTGTCATTGAGCACGACGATGAGCCGCTTGCTGGAGGCTGCGGCATTGTTCAGCGCCTCCATCGTCACTCCGCAGGTCAGGGCCGCGTCGCCGATGAGGGCGACGACATGCGAGTCCTCGCCGAGCCGGTCGCGGGCGTTGGCGAAGCCCACCGCAGCCGAGAGAGCGGTGCCGGCATGCCCGGCGCCGAAGGCGTCGTGCGGCCCCTCGTCGCGAGTCAGGAAGCCGCTCAGGCCGCCCGTCTGCCGGATGCGATCGAAGGAGTCCCCGTTGCGCCCGGTGAGCAGCTTGTGCACGTAGCCCTGGTGGGCGACGTCGAAGACGAACCGGTCGCGCGAGGAATCGAAGACGCGATGGAGGGCGAGTGTCAGCTCGACCACGCCTAGGTTCGGTCCGACGTGTCCGCCATTGCGGGCGGTGACCGCGATCAGCCGGGCACGGATTTCGGACGCGAGCTCAGGCAGGCGGTCCGCCGGCAAGGCCTGGACATCCGCGGGACCTCGGATCGCTTCGAGCAGGGCCATCGCTCAGGCCTTGGAGTCCTCGTCGGACGAAAGCTCCTCGATGCGCAGCTCGGCGGCGCGCAGCTGCTCCTCGCAGAGCTTGAGCAGCTTCATGCCCTCCTCGTAGCGCGCGACCAGCTGGTCGAGGGGGATGTCGCCGGACTCCATCGACTCGACCACGGACTCGAGCCGAGCCAAGGCATCCTCCAGCGACGCGCCCTCGGGGCTCTTGGCGTTCTTGGGCTTTTTGTCCGCGCTCATAGGGGAGACCCCACCCTCCCAAAAGCCACCTTAAGGGGCAAGAAAGGAAACATCGCGCGCCAGTTAAATAGCCAACCGGCCAAAGTCGGTGACCGAGCGCCAGACGGTATCGCCTTAAGCAACCTGCAGGCCGCGACCCTGCGGCACTTTAGGCAAACTTGGTCAACCCGGCGACGGTCTTGGCATCCAGTCTGCGCACGAGCCCCTTGGCGAGATCAACGCAGGCCAGCAGGTCCGCAAGATCGAGAACCGAATGGTGCGTGTGGATGTAGCGGGCGGGCACGCCGAGGACAATGGTCGGGGCGCCGAGACCGTGCGCTTGGAAGGCACGGGCATCGGTGCCTCCGGAGCGACGCACGGTGACTTGGTAAGGGATGTTCAGTTCCTGCGCGGTGGCGACAGCGAGATCGACGAGGCGCGGGGACATGATGGCTGTCGGGTCATACGCGCGGATTTGCACGCCGTGGCCGAGACGACCTTGGCACTCAGCGCGATTGAGACCGGGGACGTCGTCGGCGGGCGGCCCCTCGAGCACGAGGACCACATCGGGGTCGACGAGCCGGGCGGCGGTCACCGCGCCGCGGCAACCAACCTCCTCCTGCACCGTGGCGACCGCGTGCAGCGCGCAGGGAAGCTTCGCTCCGGAGGCGTCGAGCTCACGGGTGGCGAGCACGAGGGCGGCCATGCCTGCGCGGTTGTCGAAGGCCTTCCCGGCGAAGAGCCCGGGCTCGGCGAGCGGCGAGAAGGGGCCATCGGGCACGACAGGGTCGCCGAGTCGCACGCCGGCGCGCTCCGCGCCGTCGCGGGAGCGGGCACCGATGTCGACGAAGACGCGCTCGACCGAGAGGGCCTGGGCGCCGCCTTGGTGCGGCGGCATCGCGGCAACCACGCCGGTGAGCTCCCGTCCGGTCGAGCGGCAGAGCACGCGCAGGCGCTGGGCGGCGAGGACGCCGTCGGGCCAGCCGCCGAGCGGGACGAGGCGCAGGTAGCCATCGGGCGTGATGTCCTGCACAAGGAAGCCGACCTCGTCCATGTGCGCGGTCAGGACGACCTTGGGGCCCTTGGCCGCCTTGGCCGGGCCAAGCGAGGCGGAGCCGAGGCGATCGAAGGAGGCCTTGCGCCCCTTCAGCTCGAAGAGGAAGCGGGCGCGCACGGCGTCCTCGTGACCCGGGGCGCCATGGGCCTGGGAAAAGGTCTCAAGGAGGCTGACGGCCTCGCGGGTGCGGCTTGCGCTCATGCCGCCGAGCGTGGGGACTGCGCGGGCCTCGGCAAGCCTCAGCGGACGGCGGCCTTGGCTCCCGCAGGACCGGGAACCGGGGCAGCGACGGTCTCGGGCTTGGGGTCGGGCGGGAAAATATAGAGCACGAAATCGGCGGCGCGCGCGTTTCGATTGCCCGGGACGGGATAGACGACGAGCAAGCCGCGGGATCCGGGCGGGAGGTCGCGCTGCGAGTCGACCAACTGGACCTCCTCGCGATTGCGCATGAGGACGAGTTTCAGGCCGAACTGGCCCGAGGCGCTGACGCTGGGACGAACGAAAGCGGACTGCGCCGGCGCAAGCGTTCCGGCATTCGGCGAGCCAACCTGTGCGACCAGGCTCTCGGGACAAAGATTGTAAAGCAGGATGGTGCCCGGCGGGAGCGCGCGCTCCGAGGTGTCTATCACGAAGGGCTTCACGGCATCCCAGCTCTTCCGACCCACGGGGTTGTAGAGAATGACCAGGGCCGAGGTTGAATCGGCGGCTCGCTTGATTTCCCCAATCTCGTCGTAGGTCCTCTCCGCAGGGCCCTTCGCGCCGTCCGCGCCCGGCTTGACGACCTCGAGCTCGATGGGGAGAGGTGCCTCTGGAGGCACAGTGGCGGGGAGTGCTGTCTCCTGAACTGCATTGAGCTGCACACCGCAGCGGATACGAGCGACCCTCTTGGGTCCGGGAAGCGCGACGGGGAGCGCAGGCAGACGGAGAAAGAGCGCTTGCGGCGGCATCTCCCTCGGGTCCAATTCCAGCATGTCGTAAAAACCGTCGCTTCTCAGCTTGTACTTGCGCTCGGGCTCGTGGCCGATTGCCAGAAGCCTCACCACATACGGCGGTGGCGCAGGTTCGGCGGCGGGCAACGAGGCGGCGAGCGCCAACAGGAGTGCTGTCACGCGCATGGACATCAGAGTTCGTTGCGGTTGAGCCAGCGGAATCCAACGATGCGGAAACGGCGGCCGAGGTCGAGCTTCGGAGCCTGGTCCGTGTCGTTGAGGAACGTGCCATCCGTCCTGAGTGCGTTCAGGCGCGGGTTGATGGCCGCCGGCCCAAGGTTGCCGGCGGCGTCGTTGGAACGAACCTCGGGGTTGCAAGGATCTGGCATCCGCTGGACGGTCAGCTCGCACCATGCCTCCCCAAGCACCCGCGCCCCGGAGGTGTCCGTGGCCTGCCCGTAAGCCCTGATGGTGAACGTGTCTGAGCGAGCGGTGAGGCACGGGGCCAACTGCTGAAGAATGTCCGACTGCAAGAGGTAGCCGGGGGCGCCAGCGGCACGGTGTGCGACCCTGAGCTCAGCACGCGGTCGATGCTTCGCATTATCCTCTGGATCGGCATAATCGGCAACCGAGTTCCTTTGGATGAGGGAGGACGTGCCACCGTAGGCTGTCGCCGAGGACGACGCGAGCGCCGCCCCGCCGAAGTTGCTCGCATTGGAGAGGGAGGTGGCCGAATTCTCGATAGCCGCCTGGAGCGTGCCCATCACGCCGGGATGCGTGTAGCCGGCAGTCTCGGGATCGACAGGTTGCAGGCGATGGTTTATGAAATCGGACAAGCTGAGGAAGGGGCCGCGCCGACGGACCTCCGCGACAATCTGTGTGGCGAGCTCGGCAATCTCCGCGTCGGTGAGCGAGCGATAACCAGCCCAGGCGTTCCTATCGAAAGACCTATCGGCAGGCACGCCGGGCGTAGAGGCGGGCGAGACACCCAGCTTGCCTGCCTGTGGACGGAGATGCCTGAGGATGGGGGTACCCGTGTTATCCGAACCAGACAGCGCTGTGTTGACCTTGAGGTTGCGCTGCGACGAGAGGAACGCCGTCCAGGCACGCACGCTAGTGGAATTGACGTTGAAGGCCCCCGCCACGGCGGTCGAGGCCGATGCATAGTAAAGCGAGGGCAAGGGGTTGACGGCAAGCGAGGGCAACTGCTTGGAGCCGAGTGGGACAACGCGGGCGTTGGGAGAGAGGGAGCCCGTGGAAAGGGTCGTGGCATCCCACGGTGTCGTTGCCGAGGTCCAGCCCGCGTTCAGCGCGGGGATGCCCGAGACAAACCAACTGTCCCAGATTGCGGCGTTCAGCTCGAAGGCGAAGTCATAGACAAGATAGACGTCCGTATTCGAAGCCGTGACGATGCCGTTACCATCGGTCTCGCGCTGGTGAGATTGCGTCGGCAGACCACGTAGATTGCTGGAGAGCAAAAGGGTCTGGTCGGACAACGGCTGGGCCGTGACCGCATGCTTGGCGTTGCGGGCGGGACCTGGGGCGTCCGTGCTGGCGAAGGCCACCGAGGGATCCGCGTAGCCGTTGCCGAGGGCCAGCGATGGCTGCCAAGGGAAAATGGCCAAGGGCGCGTGCTGCAACTGCCCGAGCGAGAGGACGCCGAGATTGGCCTGCGGCAGGTCATAGAGCGTGTAGACATGATTGGCGGAGACGCCGCTCGAGGACATGAACGGGGCGGCCCGGCTCCTGGCCCCGCTGACAAGGGGGGCGAGTTGGTTGTCCGTGTAGGCAAGCGGGTCGCGCTCCGTCATCCAGATGCCGTAGTTGCGGTCATGGTTTGCGCGACGGCGGAAACAAAGGTCCCAAGGGGAGCGGACGAACCTGGGTGCGCGAACGTTGTTCTGGACGAACAGGTTGAACTGCCGGTTGAAATTGCCGTAGGACCCTGTGCCGTCGGCGGCAGACGCGCCACCGGGGATGTTCGGGTCATCGTTCCAGACCATTCGGTAATTGAGCGATGAGATGCGATGCGGGGCGATGTCGGCAGGGGCTCCGCCGACCACGTCCGGATAGGTGGCGAGCGTGTCGTTGCTCAAGCCCACCCATCGACCGAGATTGCCGCGCTGGAACGCGTCGCTGTCTATCATCTGCAGCGCGCGCGTGCCGGTCGCGTCGAGCAGGAACGAGAGCCCCTGGGAAACGGTGTAATCGTAGCTGCTCTCCAGCCACTGCATGGACCAGTCGTAATAGTTGCTCCCGGAGTAGGTGACCGAAGTCGACGCGAGGGTCGCGCCTCCCGAACCCCGCGACATCGACAGAAAGGGCTCTGGCAGGTTGCCGATGACAGATTTGAAGTAGTTGAAGTTGCCACCCGTCAGAGTCGCGGCAGGGGCGAGAGTATGGGCCAGGCCGTTGGCCGAGCCCGCGGCCATTGGCCGCGCCACGTCGCGTATCAGAGTCCGCCCCCCCGAGGGCGCCGTAAAGACGAGCGCCTCTCCGGGCTGGAAATCGGTCGCGGGAATCGGGAAGACGAGACTCGTCAACCTCACGCTACTGCCGGTGTTGGGATGGTTCTGCGACGTCTCCACCGTGGTGACGTTGTTGCCGAAACGCGTCACGATCTGGCCGCTTGCGGGGGCGCCTCCGCTGGTGCCGGAATAATTGATGGTCGCGCGAACGCCAAAACGGTTGCCCACGTCCATGACATACTGAGTCGACTGTATCGGGACATTCCAGGGATTCCAGAGGACGACGCGCGGATAGACCAGGAACAAGGCGACTCCATTGGTGGAGTCGTATGCCGGACGGAAAAAGACGTTCATCTGCGTGACGAGCGGATGGACGGCGGCGGCGGTCTGGCTGTTGATTCTCGCCACCGAGTAATTCTGGCTGTTGACGGTGTTGCCACCGATGTAACTCAGGCGCTGCGTGGGCAGGGTGACCGGCACGGCGGAACTCGCCCAGGTGTTGCCCGACTTCTGATTGAACCAGGAGCGCGCGACACCGAACCTCGGGCTAGTGCCCGCGAAGAAGGCGGAGGCGGTCGCGGCGGAGAGGCTGCCGGGCAAGGCAACCGGCAGGATGGCGTCGCTGTCGCTCACACCGGGCAAAGCCTGGGCGAACCCCGGATCGGGCGCGGTGCCGCTCCAGGCCACACCGGCGATCGATGCGGTTCCGACCGGCAGGTTCAGGTAAGCGGTCAGGTCGCGCTTCAAGCCGCCGCGGAGCGTGTCCGCGTGGATGCCCAGCGAGGTGAAGCTGACATCGTGGTAAAACTGGGCGAGGTCGACCGTGCTGGCCAGGCCGAGCGCCGTGCGCAGCTGCGCAAAGGTGGAGGCATTCGCGACGGAGGTGGCGCTCGCCGTGTCCCAACCCGAGAACGGCGTGGTCGAGGCCGAGTCCCTCACGAGCGTGAAGTTGTTCCGCTGCGACGTCATCAGGCGATAGTAGCCGCCCGCGGTCACATTGGCGTCGTCGGGCTGGAGACCGGCATAGGGATCGGAAAGGTTGATGCGCGCCTTCACACCCTCGTCGCCCACCCACCAGGCATAGCGACCGGTGACAATCGAGCCACCAGCACCGTAGGAGGTGCTGGACGGACCCGGCAGGGTGACGGGTGGCAACTCGACGCGCCCGGTCGGGACGGCGAGGGTGCCCTCGGCCGAGGCGGCCGTCCCGGCGGTGACATTGGCCACGAGCGGGACACGGCCAGCCACGCCGACGGCCCAGGCGGTGCGTGGCCCAGTGTAGGTCGTGGCGGCCAGGGGCAACCCCTCGTTGCCGCTCACCAGCCAGCCGAGGAGCCGACCGTCGGACGTCGTGCGCTCGCGATCTGTTGCCCAGTCGTAGGCCTTGCCATCTGCGTTGGTGCCGGCCACGACGGTGGCCCCCGACTCCTCGGTGAACCGCGTGTCGTGCAGGAATCCCTTCGTCGACCGCTGCAGCGGAGGCAGCCGGCGGCTCTTGCTGTCAAGCTTCGGACCCGCGTGCCAGACGCCGGTGAAGACGGCGTAGTTGGGATTGGTCGGCGCGGCACCCCATGTGGTGTTCGTGGTGTCGATGATCCCTCCGGTCGCGGTCACGCGCTGGTCCGGGCCCGCGAGAAGCTGGAGCTGGGCCAGCGCCAGGCGGGCGGACATCAGCGCGTTGTGGCGGGCCATCGCGCTGCGCACGGCCATGTCGGCGATGCGCGACTCAAGGTTGAGGAACCCAGCCGTGGTCAGCACGACCAGGACAATCAGTGACATCACCGTGAGACTGAGCACCAAGGCGAAGCCTTGGCGGTCGCGCGGGGATGTGGAAGGGTGCGTCATCTTGCGGATGCCGGAAACAAAGGGACCGTCAGAAAGGATGACCCAGACCCCACCTCAGTCAACCTTGAGGTCTTTTGACCATAATAGGTCGACAGGGCCCTCAGCGCCCGTCCCGGGTCTGCATCCTCACCTTGGCCCCCGCCTTGGCGGCGGCGTCCACGGCCGCAATGGTAACCCCGGTGCGGACGCGCTCATCAGCCACCACCACGACCTCCGGATCCTGACGTCCCGCGAGCGCCTTGCGGAGGGCCGCCGTCAGTTCCGACGGGGCGACCGGACGCGCGTCGACGAAAAACTTGCCCTCGGCATCGACGGCCACGACCACCGCCTGCGCCAAGCTGGACGCACTGGCGGACTCGGCCGCGGGAGGCACGACGCCCAGCGAGCGGGGGTCGCCGAAGCGCATCGTCAGCAGGAGGAAGAAGACCAGCACCACCATGATGTCGATCAGCGCGACGACATTGATCACGGCGCGGCGCGGACGGCGGACGACCAGGCTCCTCATGGACGACGCGGCGCGTCGAGCGCGACGACGAGCAGGTTGGCCCGGGACGACACCACCTCAACCCGACGCGCCAGCCAGTTGGCCGCGAGCTGCGAGGGAATCGCCACGCCGAGTCCGAGGATTGTCGTGCTCAAGGCAAGGCCGACACCGCGCGTCAGCGTGGCGGTATCCGGGACGCCTTGCTCGGGGAAGAGCGCGGCCAGCCCGGTCACGGTGCCGAGGAGGCCCAGCAACGGGGCGAGACCGACCACGGTGTCGAGCAGGAACAGCCCGCGCTGCAGGGCGATGAGTTCGGACTCCGCCAACGCGACCAGCGCATCACCACGGGTGCCCGCGGCATGGGCGGCGATGAGACGGGCGGCAAGAGAGCCGGAGGGAGCGACCGTACCGGGCGAAGACGCGGCGAGGGTGCGGCGGTCGGACAACGCCAAGGCACGCTCGATGGCAACGTAGGCGGCGATGGCGGAGCAGGCCGCAATCGGCCAAATAAAGGGACCAGCGGCTTCAAGTAGCGAGGGTGCGGTGGCCATACGGACCGACAAGTCTGCAAAAGCAGCCGCGCCAGCAAGCCACAAGGAGAGGCACTTGGCTTGAAGGGCATTGCCTCCGGCCGAGAGATGGCACATTGTGAGGAGCAATGCCTGGCGCACGCAGAGGCTTTTCGCTCGTCCTGAGCCTGACCGTGATGGCCCTCCTAGTCCTGGTCGTTCTGACCGTGGCTGGTTTCCTAAACCTTGAGTCCCGCCTGGCGATGTCGCGCATGGAGCTCACCAAGGCCCAGTTGAATGCCATCGCCTCGGGGCGCCTCGCGATCGGCAACCTCCAGATGATGGTGGGGCCCGACCAACGCGTGACAGCCCGGGCCGACATCTTCGACGGCGGGGCGAAGAACACCTACCTCACGATGCCAGCGCTTACCCTCGCGCAGCAGGGCTCGTTCCAACGCAAGCGGAACTGGGTCGGCGTCTGGTGCACCGGCGGGGCCGACTCGAGCAAGCCGCGCGACTGGAGCCCCACCCTACCGGACGAGCGCATCTTCCTAGGCTGGCTCGTCTCGCCGCAGGCGACACTCGCGACCGACCGCTCGCTGGCCGACCCGGCGCAGCTGCCCTTCCTGATGCCGGACCGGGCGTTGGCAAACACGACCGGCACGGGCGGCAAGGGCAAGCCGCTCATCACCGGGACCAGCCTCGCCGCGATGGTCACCCCGTGGACTGCGACGCGATTCATCCCGCTCCTCGACCTAGGCACGCTCAACTACACCGGGCGCACGGTCTACGCCGCGGGCACCGATCCGGACAAGGTCGAGCTACCGCCCGCGCCCTTCCCGGGCACGAGCGCCAACACCGTGCTCGGCAACTACGCCTGGTGGGTCGCCGACTGCGGGATGAAGACCAAGGTCAGCCTCGTCGACCCCGCCACCCTCACCGCCAACGGCAAGGAGCTGCCCGGGCTCACCGACTTCGCGCGGTCGTTCCGCACCCAAGCGGGCCGACATGCCATCGAGCTGATGGGGACCGGTGCGGCCGCCTCGCGGCCGTTCGCCAACTTCCCCGTCTGGTGGGACGCGGATGTCACCGCCGCCAACACCGCCGGGTCTCCTTACGCCACCCTCCTCCAGCGCATGACCGGGCGCCTGATGCTCCGCAACTACGCCAACAGGTTCGGCGGAGGCATGGCGGCCGACACCGCGATGGGCGACGCGCTCGCCCGCCACTACCACGACACCACCAATGTCTCGTTCGGGGTGCTCTCCGACACGCTCAACGGCGGGCTGCGCCGCGACCTCTCCGTCGCCTTCGAGCTCCCGTTCAGCGACTACAAGCTGCTGACCGAGTTCCACGACAGCCCAGGTGACAGCGGCGACATCAATGGCGCGGGCACCGGGTGGACCGCCGGATTCAACCTGGCGGCGCGCATGGGCATCAACGGCACAAACACACCCAGCTTCACGGAATGGGGCGACTCGACCCGAAAGCTCGGCTTCGTCTACGAACTCCCCATCCCGTCGGCACTCTACAGCAGCCGCAGCCAAAGCCAGGGAAATCCGGTGCTCAACGGCTCCTTGCCCCTCATCCGCGGGCCGACCTGGGATTTGTTGCGCAACTACTACCGCCTCTACAAGCGCGAGTACGAGTCGCTGCCCGCCGCCAAGCGACGCGGTCAATTCTCGCCGGCCGCCGACGCCTGGCTGGCACGCGGTTCCGAGCCGTTCAGCTACGCCATCGGCGACCTGGGCAGCCTGAACACCAACTACAAGGGACAGCCCGGCTACTACGCCTTCCGCGCCAACCCCGCCATGATGACGCGCAAGAACGCGGCCGGCGGTGGCCCGTATTACCCGGAGAGCTACTTCGTCCAGCTGCCGAACCTCGGCGCCCACCAGAACTACGGCGCCGGCTTCGGACCCATCCCGCAGCACACCTCGATGAAGCTCGCGCCCAACGTGGTGCGGGCCGGCTTCATCTTCAGCGTCGTCTGGACCGGCTCCACCCAGGCCGACGCCAAGCTCGGCATCGCGATGGACATGCGCTGCACGCTACACAATCCGTACAACGTGCCGATCGAGCTCAATGGCATGGGCATGACCATGGGCAAGTGGTACTCGCTCAACTTCCGGTTCCAGCGCTCGGACACGCTCGCGACCATCGGCAACATGGACCTCCAGCCGACCTTCTACTACGGCCGCGGCCTGACCTTCCGCATCTTCAACAACAACGGCACGCTGAGCAACCCGACCTCCAACATCCGGCTCGAGCCCGGCGAGGTCCGGACCTATTGCGCCTCGCCGCTCACGGGCAGCGCCACCGGAGACGTCATCTACAACGACGCGACCGGCTGGGGGGAGATCCGCAACGTGCCCGGCACCTTCAACTACGCGCCCGGCTCCAACCAGAACCTCATCTACCGCTTCCCCACCCCGCCCGATCCCGCCACCTTCGGCGGGTCGCGCGCGGTGCGCGTCTCCGCCGGCTTCGGCTACTATGCCAACGGCTCGGGCGGCAGCACCACCGGCAACTACCTCTGGGAGACAGGCCAGTTCGACTTCCATCTCGCCAACAACCAGATGGACGACGGCACGCCGGTGAACGCCGCCGTGCGCACCTGGTACGGCATCAACAACAACCCGGAGGTGGACATGGGCGACGAGCACCTCGTCCACCGCATCCAGTTCCTGTCGCGCGCGCTGCCGACGACCGTGGTGACGAGCGCCGACGTGCCCATCGGCCTCCCGGGATCCACCACCTACACAAACTTCGCCATGGTCGACCTCAAGGCGCGCGCCTGGGATGATTCCGGCACCGCCCGGCAGCGCGCCGACACCGCCTCCCCTCTCTTCGTCAGCCACCGCGCCCAGCTCCTCGACTACCGCAACCAGGATGGCGATGCCAACGCGCCCGCGGGCTGGATGCTCGACTTCTCGGCCGCCAACCAGCTCGTCACCAACTACGAGATGACCGGCGCGGCCAACAACAGCTACTGGGGCAAGAGCACCTCGAGCGCGAACGGCGGGCAGACCCGCGTGATCCTCTACCAGGTGCCGACGCGCCCGCTGCTCTCGCTCGCCGGACTCGGCAGCGTCGATTACACCCACATCGACACCCAGGCCGGACTCACCGTCGGCAACGGCTATTGCCCGCCCGGACTCTCCGACCCCTCCAAGCTGGTCGACTGGCCGGTGATCAGCTCCGGCTCGGTCAACGGCAGCCCGGCCCTGACCAGCAACTGGGGCTGGGTGCGACAGCCCCGCTACGACGCGACCTGGGCCTCGAACCACGCGCTCTACGACCGTTACTTCTTCTCCGGCGTCTTCGCCAACGAGGCCTCGACCTACGGCGCGACCGAGAAGGTGGACGCCTCCCAACCCAATGACCTCGCCGCGACCTTCGCCTCACTCCAACTCGGGGCCAACGTGCTCGCCAACAAGCGCATCCTCTGGCTGCCCTCCGCCGCCAACACCTTGGCCGACTTCAAGAACCCCGCCAAGACCGCCAAGGCGATGGTGCACGACGGCACCTTCAACGTGAACTCGACGTCGAAGGACGCGTGGAAGGCCTTCCTCGCCGGCCTGCGCGGCCAGAAGCTCCCGGGCACGACCAAGGCCGCGACCAACCTGAGCCCGCTCACGCGCTTCGACAAGGCCATCGCCGACCACGATGACGCCAACCCCTCGACACGCTTCCGCGCATTGACCGACACGGAGATCGACACGCTCGCCGACCAGATCGTCACCCAGGTGCGACTGCGGGGACCTTTCATGTGCCTCGCCGACTTCGTCAACCGGCGCCTGATGGAGGACAGCCCGACGAGCAACGACGTCCAGCTCAAGGGCGCGCTCCAGGCCGCGATCGATGCGACGGACATCAACAAGGGAGCGGCGCCCTACAGCGCGACCTTCGACGCCAACACCAGCCGCCACCCGATGTCCAAGGCGCTCTCGGTCGCGGCGACACCGTCCGCCGCGACGACCCAGGCGGCGATCGGTGCCAGCGGCATGCTTCTGCAATCCGACATCCTCAACGCCGCCGGCTCGAGCCTCTCCGCCCGGTCCGACACCTTCGTCATCCGCGCCTACGGCGAGTCGGTCGACGCACTCGGACGACCCATCGTCGGGGCGTGGGTCGAGCTCACCGTGCAACGCTACCCGGAGATGATCTCGCCCGACGACAACGAGCCGAACGCCCGACCCACCTCCTCCTACCGCGCCCTGTCGGCCAACACGGACCCGGCGGCCAGCCTTTACATGGAGAAACTCGTCCCCACGCTCGGCAGCGCGACCCTCCCCAACGTGAAGCCCACCAACCGATTCCTCGGACGGCGCTTCAAGATCCTGGCCGTGCGCTGGCTCTCGCCAAGCGAGGTCTGAGGACAACCGATGCGACACCTGATTCTCCTCACCCTGCCACTGGCCGTCCTCGCCCAGGACGCGGCCCAGCGCAGCTGCCGTCTCCGCATCGCCTGGTGGGATCCTCCCGCCAACAACACCCAGCCTGTCCTCACGCTGGGACCCGCCGGCGCCAAGAGCAGGGAGTTCGTGCCGCAGGTGATGAACTTCGGGACCGAGGCGCTCTGCACCGGCGACATCGCGGAGTTCCTCATCAAGCGGACGGAGCGCGATCCGAAGACCGGCAAGGAGACGGTGCGATGGGAAGCCTTCGCCACCGCGCAGCTACCGCGCGGGGATGACACGCTCGGCGTCGTCATGGTCTCCGACCAGGCCGTCAGCAAGGCGCAGTGCCGCGCCTTCCCCCTCGGCGAGACCGGCTTCCCCTGGGGCTCCGTGCGCCTGGTCAACCTAACCAACCGCGAGCTGATGCTCAGCCTGGACGGCAAGGGCATCGGCATCCCCGCCGGCGGCAGCGGCACGCATCCGCGCAGCTTCAAGAAACCCGAGGTCGCCGAGATTGGCGTCAAGGTCGCGGTCGACGGCGAGATTCGACCCGTCTTCTCGACCAAGGGTGAGTTCTCGGGCGCCTTCCGCCTCGCGCTCTTCATCATCGAGACGCCCGGAACCAACCCGCCGCAGTTCGAGACCCGGACCGTGATCGACTTCCCCCAGCCGGAAATCTCGCCCAAGGTCGCGAATCCCGCCAGCACAAAGCCCGGCGCAGGCGAATCCAGTCAGCCGCGCTGAGGCAAGGCAGGCCGGCCGCGGAAGTCTGGAAAGCGATATTTACCAGATTGAACCGCCGCATTCCTGTTTACGGTTTCGGGGGTCGGAAATAGGATGGTGGGCGTGAAAAACAAGCGGAGAGAGGGGTTCTCCCTTGTGCTCGCCCTGACCCTGATGGGGTTGATGGTGCTCGTCGTCCTGACCGTCGCCGCCTTCCTCAATATCGAGTCACGCCTCTCGACCAATGCACTCTCGCAGACGCGGGCCCGCCTGAATGCGGTGGCCTCCGCCCGACTGGCCCTCGCCCAGTTGCAGCAGCTGGCGGGGCATGACCAGCGCGCGACCGCGCGGGCCGACCTGCTGGACCCGGCGGCCACGGGCAGCGAGTCGAACACCTACCTTAAGTTAACGACACTTCACGAGCAGCGCCGATGGTGGACGGGTGTCTGGTGCACCGGTGGCGCGGATGCGCGCAAGCTGCGCGACTGGAGTCCCTCCGCGCCAGACCAACGGATCTTCCTGGGATGGCTCGTCTCTCCCCAAGGCACGGCACAGACCCTCGGCTTGGTGCCAGATCGGACGCTAACCGCCGCCCTCACCGAGCCCGTGGTCCGGCAACTTGAGACTGGCACCACTTCCACGCGCGCACGCGTGCCCTTGCTCGGCGCCGACGCACTGCCCGCCGGGACTTCCCTTGCCGCCGGACGCGTCGAATCAGACGTCACCGCTTATCCCGGCAGCGGCGGTGGCTACGCCTGGTGGACCTCGGACGAGGGCATCAAGGCCCGGGCCAACCTTTCCGATCCGCTCGACGCGAAGTCCGGCCCGCCCCGGGTCGAGACCCAGGGCGTCAATGATTGGTGGCGGGGATTTGTCGGTGTCGCCCTCGGGCGCGTGGGCGTCGAACTGGCCGGCACCACCGCCGCGGACACCACCTCGCTCCCGCTCCGCCCGAGCGCGTTCCTCCCTGGCTACCAGACCAGCCGCGAGTCCGCGATCTCGGCCACCGCACCGTGGACCGCCAACCCCGTGCTTCAGGTGGGCACGCGTGAGGATCTGCCGGGCTGGATCGCCAGTCGCACCGAGCTCGATGCCGCGACCAAGGCTGCCTCCATCGCAGGCGTGGCCCGCGGCTGGCATGACCTCACCACCTGCTCGCGGGGCGTGCTCACGAACCAGCTCGATGGCGGCCTGCGGGTCGACCTCTCCGTTGCCTTCGAGCTACCCTTCGCCACCTCGGGCGCGACCAAGGGCTGGACGGATCTCGCCTGGTTCCACCAATCGCCCGACGCCAACGCGCTCAACCTGGCGAGCGCCGTGGGCGTGACGGCGGCGACCGACCCGCAGAGCGAGGAGTGGAACTCGAATGCCTACAGGCTGGGTTTCGTCTATGAGATTGTCATCCCGACCGATGAGCGAGCGGGCCGCGGCCAGTCGCCGTTCATCCTGCGCGGGCCGACCTGGGACCTGCTGCGCAACCACTACCGCCTCTACAAGCGCGAGCGCGAGGCGGCCACCATCACGGGCGTCGGCACGGCGTTCGCCGCCTCGGCCGACGCCTGGCTCGCGCGCGGCTCCGAGCCGTACACCTTCGCCCAGGGCTCGGCGACGCAACTCAGCTCCGTGCCCAAGGCGCCGGGAGCCCCGGCCACGGTGGCCGGAGTCTTCGGCGCGAAGAGCAACGCCTCCGCCTACCAGTCCGTGCCCGCCGGGGGCACCGCCAACTACCGCCACCAGTCGACGGTGACCCTCGCCGACGGCGCGCTCGCCGCGCGGCCTTGGGAGACCCGGGCCCGGTTGGCACCGCACGTGGTGCGCGTCGGCATGGTGCACTCGCTCATCTACTGCACGAAC
Source organism: Opitutales bacterium (assembly GCA_049419705.1). Lineage (GTDB taxonomy): Bacteria > Verrucomicrobiota > Verrucomicrobiia > Opitutales > UBA953 > UBA8828. Next base: position 12,999 of record JBMSKH010000014.1, on the reverse strand, counting down.
ACCCTCGCGATCGGGCTCGACCCGTTCCTCGTCCTGCACAACCCCTACGACGTCCCCCTCGAGTTCGTCGGCATCGGCGTGAACTGGGCCCAGTTCAACAACACGCGCTACGTCATCTTCCGCGCGGACACACCCGACACGGGCATCGCCAGCTGCACGCTCGGGCAGGATGCATCCCAGCGCAGCTTCACCTTCCGGATGTTCAGGACCAGCACGCCGGGCGCGTGGCGGCAGGCACCCGTGGGCAACATCCGCATGCTGCCGGGCGAGACGCAGATCGTGACACCCAACCTCGCGGGCGACCGCTGGCAGGTCTACCGCGCGAACGACAACACCAACGTCTGCATGGGCGCGTTCACCTACGACCTGCAGAGCAACTTCCGCATCAACGCCTACCAGATCTCCAACGGGGCCCTCCTCTCGGAAAACCAGACGGCGCTGGACGCCTTGGTCAGGCCGCCTGCCGGCGCGACCTACGCCTCCGAGCCGCTCCTCGTCCAGATGCAGGTCGGCGACCAGTCGCAGTACAACACCTTCGCCACCACCCTCTTCCGCACGAGCCGCTACGCCAACGGCGCGTCGCCCACCCGGGCCAACGACCCGGGCTACCGCACCTGGCTCGGCAACGCGCTCACGCCCTACGCCGACTGCTCGGACGAGCACCTGCTCCAGCAGGTCGCCTTCCGCGCCAACGCCGGCATCCTGAGCGAGACCGCGCCCGGGGTCCTGCAAAGCCCGCCGTTCAACCGCTACGCCTTCACCGACGGCACGCGGCGGCTGCCCGGGAAGAACTTCTTCGCCATCACCGACCTGCGCCTGCGCTCCGCGCGCGAGGCCAACGGCCTGCCGATGCCGGCCATGGCCCTCAACCCGCGGGCCCAGCACGCCGACCCGAGGAACCTGGATAACGCAACCCAGCCGTCGCCCGCCTGGACCGCGCAGATCCGCGCCGTCTCCGGCGACCCCTCGCTGATGGAGTTCCAGATGTGGCCCGGGCAGACCCGCAACCTCGCGGCCTGGGGCAGCGCCTTCGAGCCAGCCAACGCCACCACGCCGGTGCGGCTCTTCCAGGTACCGACCCGCCCGCTGCTCTCGCTCGCCCAGCTCGCCCACGCCGACATCGGCCAGCTCGACATCGACCCGGGCTACGCCATCGGCAACGCCTACGCCCTCCCCTGGCTCGACAGCCTCGACAAGATCGTCTCCTGGCCGACGGCGTCGACCAACGCCCTCGAGCGCGTCGATGTCTCCTACGCGGCCAATCTCGGCCTCTGGGACCGCTGCTTCTTCTCCGGCTTCAACGCCGGCAATGCGCGCGAGGTCCGGACCGGCACCAACGTCGCCACGGGCAGAGCCTACGACGGCACCGGACAGCCCTACTCCACCCTCGCCGCGGCCGTCGACGCCCTCTTCCTCGGCGCCAACGACGTGCTCGCCAATCGCCGCATGACCTGGGGCCGTCTGCCGCGCACGCCATCCGACGACACGGCACTCAAGGCCGACTTCCTCAATCCCACGCTCACCGCGAAGCAGCTCCTCCACGAGGGCTCGTTCAACGTCAACTCGACCTCGGTGGCCGCCTGGAAGGCACAGCTCGCGGGCGGCTTCCAGGCGCTCGCCAACGGGACCGCCGCGACGCCGAACTATCCCTACGCCCGCATGCAACCGCCGCCGGGCGAGAGCGTCGAGTCCGGCAACACGAACCGCTGGTCCGCCTTCCGATCGCTGGCCGAGTCCGACGGCACCCTGACGCGGCTGGCGGAGTCCATCGTCGCCGAGGTCCGCGCGCGCGGCCCCTTCATGAGCCTCTCCGACTTCGTCAACCGACGCCTCGCGACCGACCGCAACGGACGCAAGGGCGCCCTGCAATCGGCCATCGACAGCGTGACGGGGCCGGCCATCAACGCCGGCCTCACCCCGACCATCGGCTCCTCGGCCCTCTCCCGCATCCCGCAGGCCGCCGCACTCGCCCCGAACGGCGCGGCCGCCGACGTGCCCGTGACGCTCGGCCGCACCGACCAGCTGCTGCAGGCGGACATCCTCGCCGCCATCGGCCCGTCGCTCGCCGCGCGCTCCGACACCTTCGTCATCCGCGCCTACGGCGAGGACGCCGCCAACCGCGGCGGTGGACGCGCCTGGTGCGAGATCACCGTGCAGCGCCTGCCGGAATGGATCGTCCCCAGCGCCGAGGACCTGAACGAGCCCAATGCGGCCTACCGGACCTCCGCCAGCGCGGCGCGCGGCGAGACCGTCGACACCCTCCAGCGCAACGCGCGCCTCTCGGCGGTCAACCGCCACCTCGGACGGCGCTTCGCCGTCGTCTCCTTCCGCTGGGTCCCCGCACCCGCACCATGAGAATCCTGCTGCTCGCCACCGCCCTGCTCACCCGGTCGCTCGACGCGGCCGAGGAGGCATCCGTGCGCATCCGTCCTGTCTGGTGGCAGGCACCGGCAGCACCCATCCAGCTGCACGTCGAAGACACGGGCGACAAGCACCGCCCGATCCGCGTGCTGCAGATGTGCCCGCTCGAGTCCTTCGGGGCCACCATGGAGAAGGGCGCGGTCCTGCTGCAGCGCATCGAGCCCGACCCCGCCGACCCCAAGTCGAAGCCGCGCTGGGAGCCCTATGCCTCCGCGCCGCTCCCCCAGGGCAGCCGCGACCTGCTCATGCTCCTGCTACCCTCCCCCGGCGGGAAGTCGGCGCAGGCCCGCCTGGTGCCGATGGACGAGGACACCCTGCGCTGGGGCGGCACGCGATTGGTGAACCTCACCGCGGCGCGGCTGGTCGGCCAAGTCGCGGACAAGCCCTTCTCCGTCGCCCCGGGCGGAAGCGCGGTCCTGCCGTTCGTCGCGACCCAGCGGAGCGTCGTGGAGATCATGCTGGCCGCGGACACGCGCGCGGGACGCGAGATGGTCTTCAGTTCCAAGGGCATCTTCTCGCCGACCAAGCGCACGCTGCTCTTCATCGTCAACGGCGCCGAGAAAGGCAGCTATGAGACGCGCGCCATCGAGGAGCCCAACCCGGACCCGAAGGTCCAGGACGATTCAGAGGCCGGCGGCTGAGTCGGCATCCGCCAGCCAAGTCACGCGGCCAGCCATCCCGCGCAGCACCTGGCCGGGATGCACCGCGACATCGCCGGCGCCGCGGCAGACCGCGGTGAGCGCCGGAGCCTTGCCCGCGCCGTTGACCAACACCACCACCGAGCCGCAGAGCGCGAGCCCGCTCGCCGTGACGGTCAGGCGCCAGCCGCGCCCAGGCCACTCGGTCGCCGCGAAGCGTGAGCCACCGTCGCCCGCGAGCAGCGGGCAGCGCGGCCAAAGCGAGGCGACATGGCTGTCATCGCCCAGGCCGAGCACGCAAAGGTCGTACAGTCGGTCGCGCCCGGCGGTGCGCCAGAAGCGCTCGTAGGCGGAGGCGGCATCGACCGGCGCGAGCTGGGTCGCCCAGGGGTGACGCAGCGCGTCGGGCACGCCCAGCGGGTCGAGCAGCCCGCGCGCGGCGTTGCCGAAGTTGGACTCCTCCGAGGCGAGCGGCACGCAGCGCTCGTCGCTCACGTGCCATTCGACGCGCGCGAGGGTCTCGGGCTTGAGCGCGCGATTCGCCACCGCCCACGCGTAGAAGGCCTTGGGCGTCGAGCCGCCGCTCAGGGCGACGGTCGGACGGGGCCCCGGCAGCGCGTTGATCCGGTCGGCAAGCGCGGCGAAGGCGGCCTCGCGGGCGAGGACCTGCACGGTGCCGGCGGCGGTCTGAATCGAGGGCATGGACAGGAGTAGAGAGCAGGAAGGGGCAAGCGGGAAGCGGGAAGTGGGAGAGATGACTCCGGTGACCGGTGACGGGTGACGGGTGCGAGTGGGCTTTAAGCCCGCCATGGGTAGGGCTGGCGCTCCACGCCGGCCGCGGTCGCCGCGGAGCGGCAACCCTACCAAAGTGACAACGAGCTTTAGCGAGTTCCGGCAGCGGTCACCGGTGACCGGTCACCGGAAGTGGATCCCTGCAAAGAAAAGGGGCCTTCTGGCCCCTTCGTTCACTTCCTGCCTCCCGCTTGTTCCTTCCCGCTGGAGCGTGCGCGTCGGCGCGCGCTCACTGGCACGCCTCGCAGATCTCGCCCTTGAGCATGGCCTCGAGCGAGCAGGCAGCCTTCTCCTGCTCGGTGTAGACCTTCTTCGGGGCCTCGTCGGGACCGGGCACGGGGGCCTTCGCCTGGGTGTCGACGGTGGCCTTCTCGATATTGGAGGCACCGAGGGTGCGCAGGTAGTAGGTGGTCTTGAGACCGGCGCGCCAGGCGTGGCGGTACATGTGGGAGAGGTCCTTCATCTCCTTGGAGGCGAGCCAAAGGTTCACCGACTGGGCCTGGTCGATCCACTTCTGGCGACGGGCGGCGGCCTCGACGATCCACTTGGGCTCGATGCCGAAGGCGGTGAGGTACTTGGCCTTGATCGCGGCGGGGATGGCCTCGATGTCCTTGAGCTCGCCGTCGAAGTACTTGAGCTGGTTGACCATCTCGGGGTTCCAGAGGCCGAGCTTGCGGAGGTCGCGGGCCAGCGAGGCGTTGAGCTCGATGAACTCACCCGACAGGTTGCTCTTCACGAAGAGGTTCTTGTAGGTGGGCTCGATGCAGGGCGAGCTGCCGACGATGTTGGAGATCGTCGCGGTCGGGGCGATGGCGAGGACGTTGGAGTTGCGCATGCCCTGCTTGGCGATCTTGGCGCGGACCGGAGCCCAGTCCATGCGGCCGCCGCGCTTGACCTCGATCGGCTCGCCGCGCTCCTGGGCGAGCAGGTCCACGGTGTCCTGCGGGAGCAGGCCGCGGTCCCACTTGGAGCCCTTGTAGGTGCTGTAGGTGCCGCGTTCGGCCGCGAGGTCCGAGGAGGTCTCGTAGGCGTAGTAGGCCACGGCCTCCATGATCTCGTCGTTGAACTCGACGGCGGCCTCGGTGGCGAAGGAGATGTCGCGGCGGTAGAGGCAGTCCTGCAGGCCCATCACGCCCATGCCGACCGGGCGGTGGCGGAGGTTGGAGACCTCGGCGGCCTTGGTCGGGTAGAAGTTGATGTCGATGACGTTGTCGAGGGCGCGGACGGCGACCGTGACGGTCTCGCGCAGCATCGCGTGGTCGATGCTGCCGTCGGCCTTGAGGTGCGAGTCGAGGACGACGGAGCCCAGGTTGCAGACGGCGGTCTCCTCGGCGCTCGTGTTGAGCGTGATCTCCGTGCAGAGGTTGGAGGAGTGGATGACGCCGACGTGGTCCTGCGGGGAGCGGACGTTGCAGGGGTCCTTGAAGGTGATCCACGGGTGGCCGGTCTCGAAGATCATGCCGAGCATCTTCTTCCAGAGCTCGAGGGCGGGGATCTCCTTGCCGAAGATCTCACCCTTCTTGGCGCGGGCCTCGTAGGCGACGTAGCGCTTCTCGAACTCGGCGCCGAAGGTCTCGTGGAGGTCGGGGGTCTCGTTGGAGAGGAAGAGCGTCCAGGGCTGGCGGTTCTTGAGGCGCTTCATGAACAGGTCGGGGATCCAGTTGGCCGTGTTCATGTCGTGCGTGCGGCGGCGGTCGTCGCCGGTGTTGCGGCGCAGCTCGAGGAACTCCTCGATGTCATTGTGCCAGGTCTCGAGGTAGGCGCAGCCCGAGCCGCGGCGCTTGCCGCCCTGGTTGACGGCGACCAGCTGGTCGTTGTGCAGCTTGAGGAAGGGGATGATGCCCTGCGACTCGCCGTTGGTGCCCTTGATGTAGGAGCCGGTGCCGCGCACCGCGGTCCAGGAGCCGCCGAGGCCGCCCGCCCACTTGGAGAGGTAGGCGTTGTCGGCGATGCCGCGCTGCATGATCGACTCGATGGAGTCGTCGACCTTGTAGAGGTAGCAGGACGAGAGCTGGCTGTGGAGCGTGCCCGAGTTGAAGAGGGTCGGGGTCGAGCTGCAGAAGCGGCGCGACTTGTAGAGGGCGTGCAGGCGGATGGCCCAGGACTCGCGCTCCTTGGGCTCGTGATGGAAGAGGCCCATCGCCACGCGCATCCAGAAGAACTGGGGGGTCTCGAGGCGGCGGTTGGGCTTCACCGTCTTGTCCACGATGAGGTAGCGGTCGTAGAGGGTCTGGACGCCGAGAAACTCGAAGTCCATGTCGGCTGCGGGGTCGAGCGCCTCGGCGAGCTTGGCGAGGTCGTACTTCCGGAGCTCGGGCGAGAGGCGCTGGATGGAGATGCCGCGCTCGACATAGGCGGCGAAGGCCTTGCGGTGGAACTCACGGAGCTTGCCCACGCCGTCGCGGACGATGTCCCAGCCGAGGACCTCCTCGTAGATGTAGGAGAGGAGGACGCGGCCGGCGAACTTGGCGAAGTCGGCGTCCTTCTCGACGAGCGTCTTGGCGTTGAGCTCGACCGTCTTGCGCAGGTCGGACTCGGACATCTCGGTGAAGAGACCGCGGCGCAGGGCGACCTCGATCTCCTCGGGGGGCACGCCGAGCTCGAGGCCGGCGGAGGCGAAGGCGATGCGGGCGCGGAGCGAGGCGCCGTCCCAGAAGTAGGTCGTGCCGTCGTCGCGCTTGAGGACGAGGATGGTCTCCTGGCGGTCCTCGGCGACGGGCCCGCGGGCGAGCTCGGTCTCGCGGCCGCGCGCGCGCTGGGCGCGGTAGAGGATGTAGGAGGTGGCGACCTTGAAGTGGCCGGCCTTCATCAGCTCCTCCTGCACGAGGTCCTGGACCTCCTCGATGCCGATCACGGCGAGGTCGAGCTCGCGCACGCGGCGGGTGACGGCGGCGGCGACGGCCTCGGCGGGGCTCGAGTCGAGCTCGAGGGAGAGGAACGACTTGCGCACGGCGATCTCGATCTTGTCCTGGTTCCAGGGCACGACCTGGTGGTTGCGGCGCATCAGCTTGGTCTTGACCGCGACGGCCTCGGCCGGGCCCTCGGAGGGCGCGCGGGAGAAGAGCAGGCTCTTGGCGATGTCGTGGCGGTTGTGGCGCACGAGCGCGGCCTCGAGCGCGGTCATGACCTGGCCCTGGGAGACCTCGGCGCCGGCCTTCTGCAGCTGGAAGGCGACCTCGACGGCGACCGCGGCGACGAAGTCGCGGTTCTGCGGGGTGAAGATGTTGTCCGGCTCGCTGCGGGCGACGAGCAGGTTGGTCAGGGCCTCGCCGACGAGTTCGGCGAGCGCGGCGGGCTCGGCCGAGGGATGCGGGGCGCGGCCGAGGCCGGCGGCGGGCACGGCCTCGCGCCAGTTGAAGCGGGGCTTGGTGTCAGCGGGCGCCGAGATGGCGTTCTTGAGGGCGATGTCTTCCTGGAAGAAGGGAACTTCGGGTTTCATGGATGCGAGAGTGTTGGTTTTGTTTTTTGGATGAGAGGCGTGCTCGAAAGGCGCGGGGCCGCGCGGTGCGAACGGTGGGTGGGGTGATGGACTGTGGGGTTGGGGCTGCGGGTCTCGCGCGGGATCAGAGCTCGTCGTCCTTGCTCTGGTCGATCGCGGCGGACTTCTGGTACTCGGTGACGCGGCCCTCGAAGAAATTCTGCTCCTTCTTCAGGTCCATCATCTCGGAAAGCCAGGGGAAGGGATTCGCCGGCGAGGTCGCGACGAGCGGGTCGAGGCCGCAGTTGCGCAGGCGGCGGTCGGCGATGTAGTCGATGTACTGCTCGAACTCCTTGGCCGAGAGGCCGAGGGCGTTGACCGGGAGGCAGTCGCGGATGAACTCCTTCTCGAGGGCGACGGCCTGGGCCATGAGCTTGCGCAGCTCCTCCTTGAAGGCGGGCGTCCAGATGTCGGGGTTCTCCTTCACGAGCTCCATCAGCAGCTGGCGGAAGAGCTCGATGTGGTTGGACTCGTCGCGCAGGGTGTAGCGGAACATCTGGCCGATGCCGATGAACTTGTTCTGGCGGGCGAGCGAGAGGACCATGCCGAAGAGACCGTAGAACTGGGTGCCCTCCATGCACTGGCCGAAGAGGAAGATGTTCTTGGCCAGGGCCTGCTTGTTCTCGGTCTTGGTCAGGTCGATGTCGCGGCGCAGCGCGCGCGAGTTGGAGACGACGAAGTCGGCCTTCTTGGCGATGGTCGGGATGTCGGCGAGCATGGCCTCGCACTCGTGCGGGTTCACGCCGAGCGACGAGATCATGTAGACGAGCGAGTCGGCGTGGATGTTCTCCTCGTGGGCGTGGCGGCCGAGCACGAGCTTGACCTCCGAGGCGGTGATGAGCTCGCGCACGGCGTGGATGATGTTGTCGCCCACGATGCCCTCGGCGGCGGAGAAGTAGCCGATGGCCATCTTGATGATCCAGCGGTCGATGTCGGTGATGGCGCCGGAGGCGTCGACCCACTGCTCGCGGTCCTTGCCCATGGGGATGTCCTCTGGCTCCCAGTGGTTCGCCTTCATCGTCTTGTAGAGGTCGTAACCCCACTGGTACTTCAGCGGCAGGATGTTGAAGAACATCGTGTCGCGGCCGTTGATGATCGACTTGGCGGCGAGGGCGGCCTCGGCCTTGGTCTTGTCCAGGATGAAGGTCTTGGGGCCGACTTTGAGGGTGATGGTTTCCATGGTGTCTGCTGGCGGGATTGAGCGGGGGAGAAAGTGGGGGTGGGCTGTCAGGAGGGACGGCCGTTTAGTGGTATGACAAAGGGAGATACTACTAGATATGGGGTCAGCAAGTGGTTTTCGGCACTAAATGTGGGGTCATTCCACAACTTCATGACTTTGGGGCACTTGCGGAAAAAACTTTATTCACAGGGGGTCGATTTGACGGTTTTTTGATAAAAAGTCGGGGTAAAGTCACCAAGGGCAGGAAACAAGCGGCGTCCGGGCTACGCAATGGTCGGTTGTTGGTGTTGCTCACGCTGTTCACCCGTGCGGCGAGGATTGCCGCAGCCGTGCGCGTCCGCACGCTCGCGGGCATGACGAGCCCGAACCGCCCCGCCCTGCCGTCCGCTTTCCGCAGCTTCTTCCGCGAGATGTGGACGAAGGAAGGCCTCGAGGCGCGTGGCGCGCTCGGCGCGGTGCGCGCGACGTGGCGCGTGCTCGCCACGAGCTGGCGCGGGATCTGGGATAACCAGCTGCCGCAGCGCGCCGCGGCGCTCACCTATTACACGCTGATGGCGGTGGGACCGGTGCTCGCGCTGGCGCTCACCGTCTCCGGCTTCATCCTCGCGCGCCAGTCCGTCGGCGGCGAGAACCCCGCCAAGCAGGCGCTGGTCGCCGCGATCCAATACGTCGCACCGCAGGTGGCCGGCGGGACCCAGGGCGCGCACCCGACACTCGCCGAGGTGAACCGCGAGCTCGACGCGATGGTCGACCGACTGCTCGCCAACGCCGCCAACGGCACGGCCGGCGCGATCGGACTCGGCCTCGTGCTTGTGCTCGCCGTGCTCATGCTCGGCCGGGTGGAGGACGCGCTCAATGCGACGTGGCGCGCGGAGCGCGGGCGCGCCTGGGGCGAGCGCTTCGCCCGCTACTGCCTCTTCATCGTGCTCTTCTTCCTGCTCGGCAGCGCGAGCCTCGCCGTCTTCTCGGTCGGCGCCATCGTGGAGCGCGCGGGCGCCGCGACCGCCGGCCTCGCGGGCTGGATAGCCAAGCTGCCCGGCGGTGAGCGCCTGGTCGAGTTCCTCCGCGGCGCGGGCCCGGAGGCGGTCACGCTCGCCCTGCTCGCCGTCGGCCTGGCCTGCCTGTACCGCCTGCTGCCCAACGCGCGCGTGCGCTGGACCGCCGCCTTCGTCGGCGGGCTGGTCGCGGGCGCCCTGATCCTCGGCAACCAGATGCTGGCTGCGTTCTATATCGGCAAGGTCCTCGAGTTCCGCACGCTCTACGGCGAGCTCGGCATCGTGCCCGTGCTGATGTTCGGCGGCTATATCTCGTGGCTGATCCTGCTCGTCGGCGGACAGGTCGCCTGCGCCTACCAGCACCGCCGCGCCATGACCGGCAAGGGCTGGGCTGGCTTGAGCCAGCGCGCCCGCCGCTCCCTCGCGTTCGTCTCGCTCGCCGAGACGCTGCGTCGGCACCGCGCCGGCACGGTCGGCCCGACACCCTCCGACATCGCCGAGGTCGCGCACATGCCGCTCGGCGCGGTCGACGCCTGCCTCGCGCGACTGCACGGGCTCGGCCTGCTCGCGCCCGCGCGGGTCGCCGGCCAGAATGAGCCCGTGCAAGTCCCCGCCCGACCCATTGAACACCTCACTGTTGGGGAAATCTGGACGATGCTCGACAGCGAGAGCGAGGGTGAGATTGAGGACGACCAGGGGCCCGCCACGTGCGCCCCGGGGCTCGAGGCGCTGACCCGGAAGCTGCTCGGCTCAGCCGAGGCCTCGGTGCGTCTGGCCGATCTGCCTTAAGCCAGATCACTTCGCTGCCGCTGGCAGCAGTTCCACCTCGAGCAGCACGGGAAGGTGATCCGAGGCCATCGGCTCGGGCACGGCGCGGCTCTCACGCACACGGAAGGCAGAGGAGGGACGGATGAAAAGGTGGTCGATCTCCGTGCGGGGTTTGTCCGCGGGGAAGGTCGCGGACGGGCCGACCTTGGGCGGTCGGACGAGTTGCGTCTCGAGCGAGCGCACCGTACGACTGCCGGGTTGGAAGTTGATGTCACCCCCGAAGATCACCGGCCGCGTCTCGGTCGCGAGCAGGGATGCGAGCTTCTCGCCGTTGGGCGCCATCTCGGCATCCGAGCGGAAGTCCAGGTGCAAGCAGCCCACGAGCACCTCGCGGTCTCCCGACGCGGTCGGCACGCGCAGTGGCAGGAGCAGCGCCACGCGGTGCTCGGCGCCCCCGGGCAGGTCGACGATGCGCGGCTCACCTGCGACTTCATACCGGGTCAGGATGGCGTTGCCGTACTCCCCGAGCTTGAGGGGGATGGCCTTGGCGAAGTGATGCTTAAGGCCGAGGGCCTCGCCGATGTCCTTCGCACCATCGACCCCGCCGGAGCGCAGCGAGCGACGGTCGACCTCCTGGAGGAGGACGATGTCGGGCTTGAGCGGACGGAGCACCTCGGCCTGCCGGGCCAGGTCGCGCTTGCCATCCATGCCCACCCCACAGAGGTGGATGTTGTAGCTGACGACGCGGATCACGGTTGGATCCGCCGCGGGCAGCACGCCGACGAGCAGCAAGAGGGAGAGCGTTAGTTTGCGCATGACGAAGGTGACCGGCGACGGCGGCGGATCAGCCAGGCGAGCCCGCCGCCGAGGGTGGCGGGGATGCCGAACAGCACCACGGAAAGCATCGCAGCCTTCACGACATCCTCGTCGGCCATCCGGCCGTCACTCAAGATGAGGAATACCAAGACAAATAGCGTGCAGGCCAGGGTGAGCCCGAGCCAAGCGTTGCGCACGCGGCGAGCGATACCGCCCGCATCGGCACGGAGACCTGCGAGGGTGAATCCGGCGAGCAGCCCGAGGACCAGCCCGACCCCCATGCCGACGAGGCCGATCGCCATCAGCGCGAGCAGGGTGGCGACGTCAACCACCACGGCGGGCACGCGGAAGCGCGGCTTCCGGCCCGCGCCGTCAGGTGACATGTCAGCCGATGGCCCGTCCACAACCACACCCTACCCTTTCAAACCCCTGATAGAAAGCCGTAAAACCAAGGTCAGAACTTCCGATAAACCTCGCCGAGGGCGGTGAGTTTGCCATCGGCGCCGACCAGGCTCGAGGTGCCGAGCGGACCACTGTCGGGACGGGCGAAGAACCATGCGTGGCGCTCGAGCACGGACATCTCCTCGAGGCGCGGGAAGACCTTGCGCATGAACTCGGCGACCTGGCCGGGCGCATGGCGGTTCTCGCCGGGCGACTTGGCCGACCAGTCGGCGACGGCGAACTCGGTCAGCCAGACGGGACGTCCGTAGGCCTTGGCCGTCTCGCGCACTTGTGCGACGAGCGCCTCTGGGTTCGGACCACCGTAGTTGTGCATGCAGATGAAATCGACACGGAGCTTGAGGCGCTGGACGCCTTTCATGAAGTCGCGCATCCATTCCTTGTCGGGATGCACGCAGGCTGGGCTGCCCAGGCGCAGGCCGCTCCGCATGAGGACGGGCCAGACCTCGAGCGCACGCTCCACCGAGATGTTGGCCTGGTCCTTGCCATCCGGCTCGTTGAAGCCGAGCAGCTCGGTCTCACCGCCAGTGGCGGCGCGGCGGATCTTCTCGGCGATCTTCACCTCATTGGCCGAGGCACCCCAGATCATCGGCGTGAAGTCGCAGTCGGCAGGCAACGCGGCGCTGCGCTCCTGACCCCAGTTGTAATTCCAGGAAGGACGCAGCTGGGCGATGGCTGCCGCGTGCTCGCCGCAATTCTTGGCATTGATCGCCAGGCCCTTCTTGCTGCGCAGGCGAACTGGTGGCGCAGCACCGGCCCTGAGGGCGGACGCAACCGTCCAGGCCGCTGACAGGGCGAGGAAATCGCGACGTCGCATTGAGCTCATTGAGCACACCCTACCCTGCCGCCCACTCGGGCGGCAAGGGTCTAGGTGCCAGAAGCCAGCTGCTCACGAAAGGCAGCCGAAGGCTGGTGTGACCGGTCACCTATCACCGGTCACCGGAGCATCGCACCAGTCGACGACCTCGGAAAAAGGGAGACCCCGATCTCCTTACGGAGACCGGGGTCAAGAACCTGGCGATGACCTACTCTCGCACAGCAGCAAGGCTGCACTACCATTGGCGACTGCGGGCTTAACGGTCGTGTTCGGGATGGGAACGTGTGTTTCCCCGCGTCCATGATCACCAGAATGAATCCTCGGGCCGCCCAGATGAGGTGATCATGCAGGGTTTCGCCAGTTGTCGGCGGCCGTCATAGGTAAATATGGGCAGTTTGCGCATAGCGTGATGAATCTAAAAGTTTACTATTCCCTGTGTGCCTAAAGGTCTTTTTCGAAAACTTGGCGTAGAAGCCAATGAAAAGACTATCGGACATTAGTACTACTGAGCTCAACGGGTTACCCCGCTTACACTTGTAGCCTATCAACCAGGTGGTCTTCCTGGATCCTATTGGGAGAGCTTATCTTGGGAAAGGCTTGGCGCTTAGATGCTTTCAGCGCTTATCCGTTCCATG
>JBMSKH010000013.1:0-45936 GCA_049419705.1 Opitutales bacterium | reverse complement strand
CGCGGCCGAGTCGCTCTGCGAGCGACCCGGCGAGTTCGCGCTCCGCGGCGGCATCCTCGACGTCTACCCGCTCAACGCCACCGAGCCCTCGCGCATCGACTGCTTCGGCGACACCGTCGAGTCCGTCCGTCGCTTCGATCCCGCAACCCAACGGAGCGAGGGAGGTAACCACGTGCTCACCGTGGTCGGCACCACGCCATCCGGGACGCCGAGCGGACGCCTCCTCGACCATCTTCCGTCAGAGACGCTGGTGGTGGCGACCGGCGGCACCGCGAACGACCTCGCCACGGCGGCAGCGCTGGCGCGCGGGCTCGCCGTGCTCGCGATGGAGGAAACCGATATCGTGCCGGAGGGACTCGCCGGCCAACCCTGCCCGATCGGGACCGCCGAGGACCTGATGGTCGGCGCCGGCGCGGCGGACCCCGCCGAAAGCCGCGCCTCGACGCTCCGCGCAGCCGCGGCGCGGGCTCGCGACGGACGGCCGATGCTGCTCGCGGTCGACACCGAGGGCTCGGCTGAACGAGCCCGTGCGGAGGCGAGTGGCATCCGCGGCTTCCGCCCCGAGGTGCGGCTCGCGCGGCTCTCCGCCGGCGCGCTGGTCGAGCCCGGACAACTCCCCGGACCCCTCGCCCACGGACTCGTCCTGCTGACCGAGCGCGAGCTCTTTGCCCGTCGTCGCCGCGCGCTGGCCACCTTGCCGCGGCGACGCACCGCCCAGCGATCGCAAGTCGGTCACCTGCTCGACTTCTCCGAGCTCGCCGAAGGCGACGCGCTTGTGCACGCCAGCCAGGGCGTCTGCCTCTTCCGCGGCATCCGCACCTTCCCCACCGACGCCGGCCCGCAGGAATTCCTGTCGCTCGAGTTCGCCGACAAGGCGATGCTGCACCTCGCGCTGCGCGAATCGCACCTGCTCTCGCGCTATGTGGGCATGGGACGCGCCGCGCCCCGCCTCTCCAAGCTCGGCGGCGGCGGGTGGGAGCGCACCCGCAAGGCCGCGGAACAGGCGACGCTCGACCTCGCGGCCGAGCTGCTCTCGCTGCAGGCGGCCCGGGTCTCACGTCCCGGCATCGCTCACCCCAAGGACGAGGAGAACCCCTGGATGGGCGAATTCGAGCGCTCCTTCCCCCACCGCGAGACACCCGACCAGGCCAGGGCCATCGCGGAGACCAAGGCCGACCTCGAGCGAACCGCACCGATGGATCGGTTGGTCTGCGGCGACGTCGGCTTCGGCAAGACCGAGGTCGCACTGCGCGCCGCCTTCAAATGCCTGCTCGGCGGCCGCCAAGTCGCGGTGCTCGCGCCGACCACGGTGCTTGCCCAGCAACTGCACGAGACCTTCCGTGAACGACTCGCCCGCTGGCCGGTCTCGGTCGAGCTGCTCAGCTCCTACCGCACGCCGCGCCAGCGCGAGGCGACACGCGAGCGCGCCCGGGCGGGCACCGTTGATGTCGTGGTCGGCACGCACGCGCTGCTCGCCGACGGCACCGCCTTCGCCCGGCTCGGCCTGGTCATCGTCGACGAGGAGCATCGCTTCGGCGTCCGGCACAAGGAACGGCTCAAGCGACTGCGGACCGAGGTCGACGTCATCGCGATGAGCGCGACCCCCATCCCGCGCACGCTCTACCTCGCGCTCGTCGGGGCGCGCGACCTCAGCGTGATCGAAACGGCGCCACGTGAGCGCCTGCCCATCCGCACGCTCGTGCGTTCCTACGACGAGAACCTGGTGCGCGACGCCATCCGCGCGGAGCTCGCCCGCGGCGGGCAGGTCTTCTACCTGCACAACCGGGTCGAGACCATCGAGGCCGCCGCCGCGCGCGTGCGCGCGCTCGTCCCCGCCGCGCGCGTCTCGGTCGGCCATGGCCAGATGGGCGCGGGCGAGCTCGAGGGAGTGATGTCCGACTTTGTCGCCGGGAACCACGACGTGCTCGTCTGCACCACCATCATCGAGACAGGCCTGGACATTCCTAACTGCAACACGCTGATTCTCGAGGGCGCGGACCGACTCGGCCTAGCGCAGCTCTACCAGATTCGCGGGCGCGTCGGACGCTTCAACCGCCAGGCCTACGCCTATCTCTTCCTCCATCGGCATGGGCAAATGGCCGACCGCGCGCGCCAACGCCTCGCCGCGGTGCGGCAGCACAACCAACTCGGCGCCGGCTTCCGCATCGCCATGCGCGACCTCGAGCTGCGCGGCGCAGGCAACCTCCTGGGCTCCGAGCAGAGCGGTCACATCGCGGGCGTCGGCTTCGAGCTCTACTGCCAGCTGCTCCGGCAGAGCATCGCTCGCCTGCGCGGCGGCGCCGCCTCGGCCGTGCGGGCCGAGATCCATCTCGACTTCATCCGGCACGCCGACACGCCACTCGGGGCGGAGGCGCCAGACGAGGAAGATGGCGTGCTCACGGCGGCGCTGCCAGCCGCATGGATTCCCGAGACCCGACTGCGCATCGAGGCGTTCCGGCGCGTTGCGCTCGCCCCAGACACAACAGCAGTCAAGGTGCTGCGCGAGGATCTGCGCGACCGCTTTGGCCGCCTACCGCCTGAGGCCGACGCCCTCCTCCGCCTTGCCGAGCTCCGTTGCCTCGCCGAGTCGCGCGGTCTCTGCCGGGTCGAGACCGAGGGCGCGGTGCTGCGATGTGTCCGGGTGCGACGCGACGGATCCGAGGAACCCATCACGGTCTTCGGTCGGTTTCCCCGCTTGACCGCCAAAGACCCCCTGCGGAAACTGACCGAGGTTCGGGGCCACCTCTCGCGGCTTCCGACCCCCGGAACGACATGATCTCCAGCCTACTCGCCTCCCTCTTGCTCGCCACACCGACGAGCCCAGCGGAGAGCCAGGCTTGGACGGAGCAGAACACCGACCGCGTCGCCGTGGTCGCTGGCGACGAGGTCGTCACGGTCTCCGACGTGCGCAAGCAGCTCGCGCCCTTCGCCCGCAACCTGCGCGGCAGCGGCGACGAGCGCGAGGCCGCGATCCGCAAGGCCGCGGAGGAGATCCTGCAATCATTGTCCGACCGCGCCATCGTCCTGCGGGAGTTTCGCGACGCGGGCAAGCTGACCATCCCCCCGGCGATGGTCGAGGCGGACATCGACGACACGGTCCGGCGGCAGTTTGGCGGCGACCGCCTGCGCTACTACGCCGCCCTGCGCGCCGCCGGCATGACTCCGGCCGAGAACCGCAAGCAGACCGAGGATCGCATCATCTTCGAATACATGATCAACGAGGTCCGACGGGGCATCGGCGAGGTCAGCCCCGCCCGCATCCAGGCCTACTACGACGCCCACCCCGGCGAGTTCGCTCGCCCGGAGCAGGTCCGCTTCCGCCAGATTGCCATCCTTCGTCGAGCGTCCGAGACGCCCGAGGAGACGCTTCGCCGCGCCGAGGCGGCACGCGCCGCCATCGCCGGCGGCAGCAGCGAGCAGTTCGCCGCGGTCGCCAAGGCCTCCAGCGACGACGACTACCGCGAGCAGGGCGGCGACTCGGGATGGCGTAGCGTCACCGACCTCGCGGGGCCGGTCATCCAGGCCCTCCGCAGCCTCAAGGACGGCGAGACATCCTCGCTGCTCTCCCTTGATGCCGGAGGCGAGAAAGCCCACTTCATCCTTCTGCGCGAGAGCTTCCGACCCGCCGGCGCCGCCCCGATCGACGAGGTGCGCGCCGCGATCGAGACCCGACTCCGCGAGGAGATGGCAACCAAGGCCATTCAGTCCTGGCTGGAGCGGCTGCGCGAGAAGCACGCCCCGGAGATTCGCTGAGATGGCGACGCCGTCCGTCGAGCGGCACCCTTTCGGGACGGCGCCCGACGGGCAGCCCGCCAGCCTCTGGTCGCTGCGCGCGGGCACCCACCGCATACGAGTCACCGAGTGGGGAGCCGCATGGATCGGCTGGGACCTCCCCGACCGCGCAGGCAAGCTCGACGATGTCGTGCTCGGCTTCGACCGGGTCGAGGCACTCACCCAGGCGCGCGGCGGATGCTTCGGCGCGGTCTGCGGCCGGTACGCCAACCGGATCGGCGGCGCACGCTTCTCCCTCGACGGGCGCACGCACACGCTGGCTGCCAACAATGGTCCGAACTGCAATCACGGCGGCAAGGTCGGCTTCGACAGCCGACGCTGGTCGGCCGAGGTCGGCACGCTACGCGATGCGGCCTACGCCAGATTGACCTATATCTCCCCTGACGGCGAGGAGGGCTTCCCGGGTGAACTCATCACCACCGCGACCTACACTCTGGACGCGAGTGGCGCGGTCCGGCTCGACCTGCGCGCCGAGTGCGAGACACGCACGGTGGCCAACCTGACCAACCATGCCTACCTCAACCTCGCTGGGCCCGGACAGACGCTCGACGGACACAGCCTGCGCATCCAGGCCGACCAATTCCTGGTCACCGACGCGCAGACGCTGCCCACGGGCGAGATACTGCCCGTCGCGGGCACGCCCTTCGACTTCCGCGACGCACACGGGCTGATCGAGCGTATCGACGCCGACCATCCGATGCTTCGCGCGGCGCGCGGGTACGACCTCTGCTATCCGCTGCGCGGGACATCAGGCGAGCTACGACCCGCAGCCGAGCTGACGCACGCGCGGAGCGGGCGGCGCGTGACCATCAGCACCACCGCGCCGGCCCTCGTGCTTTACACCGGCAACTGGCTCGGAACCTCGGGCTCCGGCGCGATGGGCACACACGGCGCAGCCCACGGCGACCGGTCGGGTGTGGCGCTCGAGACACAGAACTATCCCGATGCGCCCAATCGCCCGGGTTTTCCCAGCGCGGTCGTCGATTCCGAACATCCGCTCGCCCAGACCACCGTCTGGGAACCGGGTCTGCTGACCTAAGCGGGCATGTCTGACCTGAAGCAGGAGCCTTTCCGCTGCGCCGCCTTCCCGGGACGCACCGCCGGTGTCGTGCTCCATGTCAGCTCGCTGCCTGGCGACGGCCCCATCGGCTCGCTGGGCGCGGAGTCGCGAGCCTGGATTGATTTCCTGGCCGACGCCGGCTTCGGCTGGTGGCAGGTCTGTCCGCTCGGCCCGACTGGATACGGCGACTCGCCTTACCAACCGCTGTCCGTCTTTGCCCTTAACCCCTATTTCGTCGACCTCGCGGATCTCGTCGAGGGCGGCCTGCTGACTGCGGACGAGGTCGGCGCGGTCGCGCGCGTCGGGGCGGTCGACTACGGTCACCTCTGGCAGCGACTGCGCCCACTGCTCGAGCTGGCGGCGAGGCGAGGCACGGAGAATCCCGGTTGTCTCGCTCGCTGGGGCGACCTGGCCGAGTTCCGTGCGCGCGAGGTCGGATGGCTACGCGACTGGGAGCGATTCTGCGCCGGTCGCGAGGCCAACACCTTCCGCTCGCCCGACAAGTGGGACCGTGACGGGGGCGACCTGCAGGCAGGCGACCGCGCCGCAATTCTGCAGCTCATCCTGGCGTCTCAGTGGGAACGGCTCCGTGCTTATGCTCGGTCACGCGGCGTTCGCATCCTCGGCGACGAGCCCATCTATGTCTCAGCCGATGGATGCGATCGCTGGGCGCATCCGGAACTCTTCGCCCAGGACGACGTCGCGGGCGTGCCACCCGACTACTTCAGCGCCGACGGACAACTCTGGGGCAATCCGCTTTACGACTGGGAGCGACATGCGGCGGATGGCTTCGCCTGGTGGCGGGCGCGCGTCGGGGCGGACCTGCGGCGCTTCGATGCCGTGCGCATCGACCACTTTCGCGGACTCTGCGACTACTGGGCGGTGCCGCGCACCGCTAAGACGGCGCGCGTGGGCGCGTGGCGACCAGGCCCCGGACTCGCGTTCCTACGCGCGCTCGGCGACCTTCCGCTCGTGGCCGAGGACCTCGGCGAACTGAGCCCAGGCGTGCACACGCTGCGCGCCGCGGCGCGGCTACCAGGCATGTCGGTGCTGCAATTCGGCTTCCCGCCGACACCGGACAACCCGCACCACCCCGCCGCCATCACCGCCGACCGCGTGGCCTACACCGGCACGCACGACAACGACACAACGCCCGGCTGGTTTGCGTCGCTCGACACACCAACTACGGAGGCGGTGCGCGCCGTGCTGGGGAAAGGGGCGATCGAGGAGCGCGCCTTGCGCGCGGTGATCGACTCCCCGGCCATCGCGGCGTTCGCGCCAGCGCAGGACCTCCTTGGTCTCGGCAGCGAGGCGCGGCTCAACACCCCGGGCCAACCCGAGGGCAACTGGAGCTGGCGCATGTCGGCCGACCAGCTGCGCGAGCTGCGCACGCGCGCGACCCACTGGCACGCGTTGCTCCGGGCGGCTGGTCGGGCCTGACCGGGCTCAGCGCGTCAGTCGGCGGTACTTGGGACGGCGGGGATTATCCGCGTCCTCACCCAGGCGCTTGCGACGCTCCTCGAGGTACGAGGCGAAGTTGCCCTCGTGCCAGACGACGCGACTGTCGCCCTCGAAGGCGAGGATGTGCGTGGCGACGCGATCGAGGAACCAGCGGTCGTGGGTGATGATAACCGCGCAGCCCGCGAAGTCCTCGAGGGCGTCCTCGAGGGCGCGGATGGTGTTCACGTCGAGGTCGTTGGTCGGCTCATCGAGGAGGAGCACGTTGGCTCCCGAGCGGATGAGCCGGGCGAGGTGGATGCGGTTGCGCTCCCCGCCGGACATCAGGCCCACCTTGCGTTGCTGCACATCACCGGTGAACCCGAAGCGGGCGGCGTAGGCGCGCGCGTTGACCGCGACCTTGCCGAGATGGACCATCTCCTGCCCGTCGGAGAGCGCCGACCAGACCGGCTGGTCGGCGGGCAAGGCGTCGCGCGTCTGGTCGACGTAGGCGAGCTTGACCGTGTCGCCGAGGCGCAGCTCGCCGGCGTCGGGCTTCTCCTGTCCGACAATCATACGGAAGAGCGTGGTCTTGCCGGCGCCGTTGGGTCCGATGACGCCCACGATGCCGCCCGCGGGCAGCGAGAAGTCGACGTTCTCCATCAGCACGCGGTCGCCATAGGCCTTCATCAGGCCGCGGGCCTCGATGACCGCCCCGCCGAGCCGGGGACCGGGCGGAATCCAAATCTCAGCAGTGCGCTCGCGCTCCTGTTGGTCGGCCGAGAGTAGCTTCTCGTAGGCCGAGATACGCGCCTTGTTCTTGGCCATGCGCGCCTTGGGCGACTGGGCGGCCCACTGTCCCTCGCGGGCAAGGGCGCGCGTGCGCGCGTCGGCCTGCTTCTCCTCCATCTCCATGCGACGGCGCTTCTGGTCGAGCCAGGAGGAGTAGTTGCCCTTCCAGGGAATGCCGCGACCGCGGTCGAGTTCAAGGATCCATCCCGCGACATTATCAAGGAAGTAACGGTCGTGCGTGATGGCGAGGACGGTACCCTTGTAGCGCTGGAGGTGCAGTTCGAGCCACTGGACGGTGTCCGCATCGAGATGGTTGGTCGGCTCGTCGAGCAGGAGGATGTCGGGCTCCATCAGCAGGAGCCGGGCGAGCGCGACGCGGCGGCGCTCGCCACCGGACAAACTATCCACGGGCGCGTCGCCCGGTGGACAGCGCAGGGACTCCATCGCCATCTCGACACGCGCGTCGAGATCCCAGCCGCCGCGCTCATCGAGCAGGTGTTGCAGCTCGGCCTGGCGCGCCAGGATGTCGGCCTGCTCCTTGGCATCATCCGTCTCGCTCACGCGGACAAAGGTGTCGTCGTACTCCTCGAGCAGGGCGCGCATCGGCGCGGTCGCCTCCGCGACGCAGGCCTGGACGGTCTTGCCCGGGCCGAGATCAGGTTCCTGCGCCAGGTAACCGAGGGTATAGCCGGGCACACGCGCGATTTCGCCGTCGTATTCCGTGTCCACGCCCGCAATGATGCGCAGGAGCGTCGACTTGCCCGATCCATTGAGACCGAGGACGCCAATCTTGGCCCCGTGGTAGAAGGAAAGGGAGACGTCGCGGAAGATGGGCTTGCGCTCATGGGCCTTGGTCACGCCCGACATGGTGAAGATAACCTTCTCGCCGCTCATGGTCCAAGGGTCGCGAGCGCGGGCGGGCGGGGCAAGCGGAACCTCTCGACCTGCGGTGCTGTCAGCACCAAACTGCAACCATGCGCGCCCTACTCGCACTGCTCCTCGCCAGCCTGACCACCACTGCCGCCGAGGCGCCCAAGCCCTTCGGCCCCCTGCCCTCCGAGCGCCAGCTCGCTTGGATGGACATAGAGTTCTACGGCTTCCTGCACTTCGGACTCAACACCTACACCGGCAAGGAGTGGGGCTACGGGGACGAGAGCCCCTCGTTGCTCAAGTTGGAGAAATTCGACGCGGACAACATCGCCCGTGAGGCCAAGGCGGCCGGGATGGGAGGCCTCGTGGTTGTCGCGAAGCACCATGACGGCTTCTGCCTGTGGCCGACCGACACCACGCCGCACAACATCCGCAAGGCACCTTACAGGGACGGCAAGGGTGACATCGTCGGCGAGGTTGCCGAGGCCTGCCGCCGCCACGGTCTCAAGCTTGGAATCTACGTCTCGCCCTGGGATCGCAACTTCCCCGAGTACGGGCGCGCAGCCTACCGCCAGGTCTTCCTGCGCCAGGTGGAAGAAGTGACAACCCACTACGGCGACCTCTTCATGATGTGGTTCGACGGAGCCAACGGTGGCGACGGCTACTACGGCGGCGCGCGCGAGCGGCGCCAGATTGCCAAGGACTACTATCCCTGGGACGAGGTCCGCACGCTCATCCGGCGCAACCAGCCTATGGCGAGCGTCTTTGGCGACGGCGGACCCGATGTGCGCTGGGTCGGCAACGAGAAGGGCTTCGCCGGCGAGACCTGCTGGGCGGTGACGCATGCGGGCAGCGGGCTGGCGGGCGGCGCCGACTACTACGTCGACAACCAACTCAACGCCGGCTCGCCCAAGGGGAATGTCTGGCGGCCCGCCGAGTGCGACGTCTCCATCCGTCCGGGCTGGTTCTACCACGCCTCCGAGGACGGCCGGGTGAAGAATCTGCGCGCCCTGACCGAGATCTACTTTGGCTCCGTCGGCCGTGGCCAGGGGCTTAACCTGAATGTGCCCCCCAACAAGGAGGGCGCCTGGCACGCCAACGATGTCGCCTCGCTGCGCGCCCTGCGCGCCCACCTCGACGCGACGTTCAAGGCCGACCTGACCGCCGGCGCGACCGCCCGCTCCGCCACGGCGCGCGGCGGCGACGCGCGCTTCGGCGCCGACAAGCTCCTCGACGCGGCGCGCGAGACCTATTGGGCCGGCGAAGACAACGAGCGTAACCCGGTGGCGGAGATCACACTGGCGCAGGTCTCGACCTTCGACGTCCTCCGTCTCCGCGAGTACACGCCACTCGGGCAGCGCATCGAGTCCTTCGCGCTCGACGCCTGGGTCGACGGCGAGTGGCGCGAGGTGGCCGCCGCGACCACCGTCGGCAACCAGCGCCTGCTCCGTTTCCCCGCGGTCACGACCGACAAGGTCCGGCTGCGCGTGACCGGCTCGCTCGCCGTGCCCTGCCTGAGCGAGTTCCGCCTCTTCAAGGAGCCCGAGGGCGCGCGCGGACCCGTGGCCGCCGCCCCGCTGCGCAAGCCGAGCGGCTGGAAGGTCATCGCCTCCTCGAACGACGGCAAGGGTGCGGACGCATCGCGCGCCATCGACGGCGACGCGTCGAGCATCTGGCACACCCACCCGGTGTCGGGCGAGCTCAACCCCCCGCAGTCGTTCACGGTCGACACCGGCAAGGCACGCGCCGCCAAGGGCTTCTTCTACATCCCGCGCCAGGACAACTGCGCGCACGGCATGACGGATCGCTACCGGCTCGAGGTCAGCCTCGACGGCAAGGAGTGGAAGCAGGTCGCCGAGGGCGAGTTCGGCAACCTGCGGGCCAACCCGCAGCGTCAGGATGTGATGTTCGCCGCGCCGACGCAGCTGCGCTACTTCCGTTTCACCGGGCTGCGCGCGCTCGAGAAGTCCCATATCTCCGCGGCCGAGGTCGGCCTCCTGGAGTGAGCGGCGACCCCCGGCATCCCGCTTGACATCGGGCAGGCCAGGGGTGACACTGTCGGCCAGTCACCTTTCAAAAGAAGGTGGGTCCATCCCGGACCCGCCTTTTTTGTCCCCCGAATTCCCATCCCAGCAACCACCGAACCGACCGCCCATATGAGCCAAGACATCAAGCCGTTCCTGCAGTACCTCGAGAAGGAGAAGCGCATCTCCCGCGCGGAGGCCTGCGCCCTCATCGTCGAGGCCATCAAGTCCTCCGTCGAGAAGTCCGTCATGCAGGGCCATGAGATCGAGGTCAACGCCGACCCCGACTCGGGCAAGCTCGAGGCCTTCGTCCTCCTGCAGGTGACCGACTCGGTCGCCGACGAGAAGCGCGAGGTCAACCCCTCCGAGGCGCTCAAGTACGACTCCGACGCCCGCGTGGGCAGCATCGTGCGCAAGCCGATCAGCGTCTCCGAGCTCGGCCGCATCGCCGCCAAGTCCACCCAGCAGCTGATCAACCAGAAGTTCCGCGCCATCGAGAAGGAACACGTCTACCAGGAGTACAAGGACAAGGAGGGCGACATCGTCACCGGCACCGTCCGTCGCGTCGAACGCGGCAATGTCATCGTCGAGCTCAGCACCGCCGAGGCCATCCTGCCCTACCGCGAACGCAGCCCCGGCGAGGAGTTCCGCACCGGTGACCGCATCCGCGCCCTGCTCCTCAAGATCGACCTGACCCAGCGCGGCCCAGAGTTCATCCTCTCCCGCGCCAACCCCTCCTTCGTCCGTCGCCTGCTCGAGCTCGAGGTGGCCGAGATCGCCGACGGCACCGTGGTCATCGCCGCGATGGCGCGCGACCCTGGCTACCGCACGAAGATCGCGGTCGACTCGCGCGACAGCAAGGTCGACCCCGTCGGCGCATGCGTCGGCGCCCGGGGCACGCGCGTCCGCAACATCGTCAAGGAACTCAACAACGAGAAGATCGACATCATCCGCTGGCAGGCCGAGCCGCTCCGCCTGCTCGAGGAGGCGATCAAGCCCGCCAAGCCCCGCAATGTCCGCGTCGACGAGCGCAACCGCCAGATCCACTTCGAGGTGGCCGAGGAGGACATGCGCATCGCCATCGGCAAGGGCGGACGCAACGCCCGCCTGACCTCCAAGCTCATGGGCTGGCGCCTCGACATCGCCAAGGCCGTCCACGTCGCCGACTCGGTCGACGACCAACTCGAGCAGCGCGCCCGCGCCCTGGCCGACCGCCTCGCGCTCGACCTCGCGCTCGTCGGCCGCATCGTCGGCATGGGCGTCACCGACCTCAGCGTGCTCGAGGGCATGGAGGCGTCCGACTTCACCGGAGCCGGCTTCTCATCCGAGGAGGCCGAGCAGATTGTCGCCGCCGCCGCCAAGGCCCGCAGCGCCTGAGTTTTTTCACCCTGACCCACCGACCCACGACCCGCTGAAGCATGGCTGAGAAAAAGAAACCGACCGCCGCCAAGAAGGGGCCGACCACGCAGCGCTTCAGCGACGTGGCCAAGGAGCTCGACGTCGAGGTCAAGGTCCTGCTCGGCTGGGTCGAGGAGTTTGTCGTCGCCAACCCGCAGTGGAAGGACTCGGTCTACTCCGAGGGCAAGAAGCCCGCGGCATCGTCGACCTGCGGCAAGTTCTACAAGGACGAGCTCCTGGCGTTCATCGCCCCCAAGCTTCCGAAGAAGGCCGAGCCCGCGCCCGAGCCGCCCAAGCCGGCAGCGGAAAAGAAGCCAGAGGTGGCGAAGCCCGCCGCGACGGTGCCGACCGCACCGCCCGCCCCCGCGAACCCCGCACCCGTCCGCCCCACCCCGCCGACGCCGTCGACGATCCGCCCGGCCGCCACCCCCGTCCGCCCCGTCAGCCCGCCGACGCCCCAGCGTGGCGATTTGCCCCCGATGACAGTCAAGCCGCCGGTGCCGCCCGCGCCGCCCGCCCGCTCGACCTCGCCGACACCCCCTCCTGTCATCCGACCTGCCACGCCCGTGGTCGCACGGCCCGCCGCTGGTGCGCCTGAGGCCCCTGCGCCCGGCAGCAAGGGTACCGTGACGGTGCGCCCCCCGATTGTCGTCCGCGACTTCGCCATCGCCCTTAACCTCAAGCCTTTCCAGGTCGTCAGCGACCTCATGGCCCTAGGCAAGGTCGTCGCGGTCAACACCGTGATCGAGGAGACCGACGCCCAGCGCGTGGCTGAGCGCCACGGCTACAAGCTTGAGATCCGGCATCGCGGCGAGGGCGTCCAGCCGGTCAAGAAGGTCGAGCCGAAGCAGGATGATGATGATCCCGCGCTCCAGCAGACCCGTCCGCCGGTGGTCTGCGTGCTCGGCCACGTCGACCACGGCAAGACCACCCTGCTCGACTTCTTCCGCAAGGCCAACGTCGCCGCGGGCGAGGCGGGCGGTATCACCCAGCGCATCGGCGCCTACTCCGTGACCTACGCGGGCGAGAACCCTGAGTACAAGGGTCGTGCCGTGACCTTCCTCGACACGCCTGGCCACGCCGCCTTCGCCAAGATGCGCGAGCGCGGGGCCAGCGTCACCGACGTCGCCGTGCTCGTCGTGGCCGCCGACGACGGCTTCATGCCGCAGACGGACGAGGCCCTGAAGTTCGCCCAGAAACACGCCCGCGCCATCGTCGCCGCCATCAACAAGGTCGACGCGAAGGGCGCCAATGTCGACCGCGTGAAGCAGCAGATGCAGCAGCGCGGCATCACTCCCGAAGACTGGGGTGGCGAGACCATCGCCGCGCCCGTCTCCGCCCTCAAGGGAACCGGCATGGACAGCCTCATCGAGTCCATCCTCCTCCAAGCCGACGTCCTCGAGCTCAAGGCCAACCCCAAGTGTCCCGCGCAAGGTGTCATCATCGAGTCCCAGAAGGAGACTGGTCGCGGCCCCACCGCCACGATCATCGTCCAGAAGGGCACGCTCAAGCCCGGCGACGCCTTCGTCTGCGGCGAGACTTGGTGCAAGGTGCGCGCGCTGATGGATGAGCGCGGCCAGCGCCTGCAGTCCGTCGGACCTGGCAGCCCCGCCCTCGTGCTCGGCTGGGACGATGTCCCCGCGCCCGGCGCCAACTTCCGCTGCGTGAAGAACGACCGCGAGGCCCGCGAGATCGCCGACGAGGCCAAGCTCGCCGCCCGCAAGGCCGCCGAGGCCGCCGCTGACCGCGCGCCCGCGCCGTCCGTAGGCAAGCCTGGCATGAGCGACCTCGAGAAGCTGATGGCCGCCCTGGCCACCGACAAGGAGAAGGTCCTGCGCGTCCTGCTTAAGGCCGACGTCAACGGCACGCTCGAGGCCCTGCGCGGCTGCCTCGAGGCCATCCCCAACGACAAGGTCACGCTCGAGATTGTCGGCGGGTCGGTCGGGGCCATCACCCAGGGCGACGTCGCCCTCGCCGAGGCCGCCAAGGCGGTCATCGTCGCCTTCGACACGAAGGTCGACACCGGCGTCCAGCCCCTGCTCAAGCGCGCCGGCATCCGCGTCATCTCGCACGACATCATCTACATGCTCATCGAGCTGGTGAAGGAGGCGATGACCGAGCTCCTCGACCCGATCCTGCGCGAGAACAAGCTCGGCGCCGCCGAGGTCCGAGCCGTCTTCGAGCTCTCCAAGGTCACCGTCGCGGGTTGCATGGTCACCGAGGGCCTCCTCCGCCGCTCCGCCAAGGCGCGCGTGCTGCGCAAGGGCCAGGTCCTCCACACCGGCACCCTCGAGACGCTCAAGCGCTTCAAGGACGATGCCAGCGAGGTCAAGGCTGGCTTCGAGTGCGGCGCCCGCGTCTCCGGCTTCGACAGCTGCGCGGAAGGCGACACCATCGAGTGCTTCGAGGTGCTCGAGGTCCGTCCGACCCTCTGAGGGATGTCCAACCGCCTGACGAGGGTCGCCGAGCTCCTTCATAGGGAGATCTCCATCATCCTGCGCGCCCGCTGGCCCCAGGAGGCCGCCCGCATCACCATCACCGACGTCGTCATCTCACCCGACCTCGCCCAAGCCCGTGTCCGCTACGCGGTCATCGGCGGCCCCGAGGCCGAGCGCGCCGCGAACCGGCTGCTCACGCGCGTGCGCGGCGAGCTGCGCACCGGCGTGGGCAAGGTCGTCACGCTCAAGCGCACGCCGGACTTCAAGTTTGTGCTCGATGAGTCGGCCGAGCGCAGCCTCCGGATCCGTGCGATGCTCGACGACCTCGATCGCCAGGACAAGGAGCGAGGCGCGCCGGGCTCCTGAAACACGCGCGGCGCGCCGGGGTTCAACGGTCATGCGCACACCCTCCTGCCTCTGGCTCCTCGCGACCGCGATCCTCTCGCAGGGCGCCCAGCCGCATGTGGTCATCCGGACCGAGGGTGATTGGCGCCTGATTGAGGCCAACGGCATACCCAACCACGTCACCGGGCGGTTCCCGAACCGCAACAACCCCAACCCCCTCTCGGAGAAATCCTACGCGTTCCGGGTGACCCTGCGCCCCCAAGCCGCGGCCAAGCCAACGCCGACCGGCTACGCGTGGCTCGGGGTCGCACTCAACGGCGTCCCCCTCGAGCCTGGCACCCAGGAATTCTGGAAGGACGACCGGACCTGCGGTTGGCATCACGAGGCCATCGGAGGAGAGTCGAACCTCGGCATCGACCAGAGCCTCGCGCACGTGCAGCCGAACGGCGCCTACCATTACCACGGACCACCCCTCGGCCTGATCGAGGCGCTCGGCGGAGAGGGCAAAGCCCCGCTGCTCGTCGGATGGGCGGCCGACGGCTTCCCCATCTACGGCAAGCAGTGCCATGCCTCGGCGACGGACGCGCGCAGCCCCCTGCGCGAGATGCGACCGAGCTACCGCCTCAAGTCCGGCAACCGGCCCACCGGCGCCAAGGACCCGGGCGGGAAGCATGACGGCAACTTCACCGAGGACTTCGAGTATGCCGCGGGTCTAGGCGACCTCGACGAGTGCAACGGCCACGTCGGCGTCACACCGGAGTTCCCCAAGGGCACCTATCACTACCACGCAACCACGGCCTTTCCGATGCTGCCCAGGTTATGGCGCGGAACGGCTGACGCGAGTTTCCGCAAGAAAGGCCCCCCGCCAGGCGTGACCCAACGCAAGCCGCGACGCGAGGACGACATCGAGTCCGACGGGCGCTGACCGCGCTCAGGCCGTCGGCGGGGACGAAGGCTCGGGGAAGTCGGCCAGCGCCTCGCGCGTGACCACGGCGCGCCGCGCGTCGCGCGCGTCGCTGTCGAGCTCCATCCCGGCGCGCAGCTGGACGTGCGCCGGCTGCCCCTCGATCATCAGCCGGTCGACCGTGGCGCGACGGGCCTCGGGCAGGATGCCGAGGTCGCAGGCAAGGCGGAGCAGGGAGAGGTTGAGCATCGACTCGCCACTCGTGAGCAGGCGCGCGTGGCGGAGCGTGCCGAAGGCGCGGGCGACGCGGTCGACGAACTTCTCCCCCTCGGTCTCGAGGAGGCGGAGGCGCGCGTTCTCCTCCTGCTCGACGACATGCTTCACCCAGCCGCCGAGGTGGCGCAGGATGGCGTCCTCGGAGAGGCCGAGCGTCTGCTGGTTGGAGATTTGGAAGACGTTGCCGGCGGCGTCGGAGCCCTCGCCCAGCCAGCCACGGACCGCGAGTCCGTCCTGGCCGAGGGCGCGCGCGACCTTGTCCATGTGACCCGCCAGACAGAGCCCCGGGAGATGGAGCATCGCCGAGGCGCGCAGACCTGTGCCGACGTTGGTCGGGCAGGCGGTGAGGAAACCGAGTCGCTCGGAGTAGGCGAGCGGCAGCGCGGCACCGAGGGCGTCGTCGAGTTGCTCGGCGATATGCCAGGCGGCACGCAGGTGCCAGCCGCCCTTGACCACCTGCACGCGGAGATGGTCCTCCTCGTTGATCATCACGGAGACGGTCTGGTCACGGCTGATGACAGCCGCACCACCCTTCCCGCCCGACAGCTCCTTGGAGATGAGATGGCGCTCGACGAGGGCCGCGCGCTCCAGCTCGGAGAGCGCCTCCATCCGGACCTCGTGTCCGCGGCGGAACCTGGGCTCGGCGTGCAGGGCCGCGAGGCAAAGCTCCGCGACCTTGGCGCGCTGCGCCGCCTTGGCCCAGCCCGGGAATGGATGGTCAGACAGGTTGCGCGCGAGGCGAATACGGGTGGAGAGAACGATGGCCTGCTGAGCACCCAGCATGTGGGTGAGCTCGTTCTCCGAGGAGAGGATGTCGCGGACGGACATGGAAGTCTCAGGCCAACTGGCCCTCCAGGGTGCGGATGAGGTCGCGCAGGCGCGCGGCGGCCTCGTAATCCTCGGAGGCGACCGCCTCGGACATCTCCCGGCGGGCGGCCTCGAGCCTGAGCTTAGCCTGATCGGCCGAGAGCACGCCACCGGCCGGCCCACGCCCGAGGTGCTGGGCGCCTCGCTGGACCTTCCCGAGCAGCGGGTCGAGAATGGAGGCGAATGCAGTCCAGCAAGCCGGGCAACCGAGGCGACCACGCTTGCGGAAGTCGGCGTCGTTGAGCCCGCAGTTCGGGCAGGCTAGGCTCGGGGGGACCTCGGACTGGGAGAGGGCGCCAGCCAGCTGGAAGACAGCGGGATCACCCGCCCCGCCCTTCTCCGCGCATCCCTCGCAAAGATGGACCTTCGTGACCTGCCCCTGGACAATCTGGGTCAGATGAACGGTGGCGGTGGCGCCGCAAACGGAGCAAGGGACGGTTTTGCCCATCGACCGGAATCGAAACGAGGCGGCGGCGATTGGCAAGGGGAAGCGGGGCATGGGGTTTGACTTCCCCTGCCGGTCGAGGTTCTTCTTCAGCCCACCGCGATGGCCTCCTTGCCGCGCATCGTCATCACTGGAGTCGGCCTCACCGCGCCGAACGGGAACTCCCTGTCCGAATTCCGAGCCAACTTGCTCGCGGGCAAGGCACGCATCGCCGAAATCGATGTGCGCCACATGGGCCGCCACCCTGCCGGGGTCTGCGACTTCGACGCCACGCGCTGGCAGAAGCGAAAGGAAATCCGCAACGGCACCCGGGTCGGCTCCATCTCCATCTACTGCTCGCGCGAGGCCGTGGCCGACAGCGGACTCGACTGGGAGAAGACGGATAAATCCCGCGTCGGCGTCTACCTCGGCATCACCGAGCACGGCAACGTCGAGACGGAGAACGAGATCTGGAATATCTCCCAGTTCGGCAACGACACCAAGTACTGGACGCACCACCACAACCCGCGCACGGTCGCCAACAACCCGGCCGGCGAGGTGACGATGAACCTGGGCATCACCGGACCCCACTACACCATCGGGGCCGCCTGCGCCGCGGGCAACGCCGGCCTGATCCAGGCCGCCCAGATGCTCCAGCTCGGCGAGGTCGACGTCGCCCTCGCCGGCGGCGTCTCCGAATCCATCCACACCTTCGGCATCTACGCCGGCTTCAAGAACCAGGGCGCGCTCGGCTCGCACACCGACCCGAACAAGGCCTCCCGCCCCTTCGACCGCTCGCGCAACGGCATCGTCATCTCCGAGGGCGGCGCCGTCTACGTGCTCGAGCGCCTCGACGACGCCCTCGCGCGTGGCGCGCGCATCCTCGGCGAGATCGCCGGCTGGTGCATCAACTCCGACGCCACCGACGCCGTCCTGCCCAATCCCGACCGTCAGGCCGAGTGCGTGCGCAAGGCGCTCGCCCGCGCCGGGATGCAGCCGGCCGACATCCATGTCATCTCGACCCACGCGACGGCCACGACCCTCGGTGATGTCCAGGAGTGCATCGCCCTGCGGACGGTCTTCGCCGACTGCCCGCGCACCCGGGTCAACAACACCAAGAGCTACATCGGTCACTGCATGGGCGCCGCCGGCGCCCTTGAGCTCGCCGGTAACCTCCCGTCGTTCCAGGACGGCATGGTGCACCCCACCATCAACGTCGACGACCTTGACCCCGAATGCGCCATCCCGGGGCTGGTCCTCAACCAGCCCGTCTCCGCCGGCCGGGTGGACACCATCCTGAACAACTCCTTCGGCATGCTGGGGATCAACTCGGTCCTCATCGTGAAGAAATATGGGGTTGCTTGACGGAAAAGGGGCGGTTTGTAGAGAGTCTGCCCCATGAACAAGGACGACGTTAAGTCCATCGTGCTCGACATCATCCGGGACATCGCCCCGGACGAGGATCTTTCCGCACTCAAGCACGAGGTGCGCCTCCGCGACCAGCTCACCCTGGACTCGATGGACTTCCTCGACATCGTCATGGAGCTCCGGAAGAAGCACGGCATCGAGGTGCCCGAGGCGGACTACCCCCAGTTGGCGTCCCTCGAGTCCTGCGGCGACTACCTGCTGCCCAAGTTCCAGGCCAAGGGCAAGTAAGCCGCCTGGCGTCCTTCAGGCCTCGACCGCGGCGCCGTCACCCGTCGCGGCGGTGAAAAGCGTCGGCCGGTGACCGAAGCGCGATGCGTAGGCATCCGCGAGCCCCTTGGCCTCGGCCTCGCCGAAGCGGGCGTCACACAGCGCCATGCAGGCGCCGCCGAAGCCCCCGCCGGTGAGGCGCGCGCCGAGCACACCTGGGCAACGGACCGCGTGCTCGACGAGGAAGTCGAGCTCCTCGCAGCTGTTGCCGAAGAGATCCCGGGAGGAGGCATGCGAGGCCGTGAGGTTGCGACCGACACGGGCGGAATCACCCGCGGCCAAGGCGAGGTGCGTGTCGCGCACCCGGGCGGTCTCGCCGACCACATGCCGGGCGCGGGCGAGCAAGTCGCCCTGCAGGTCGGTGGCCGCGGCCAGCAGGGCCTCGTCGGCTGAGGCTAAATCGCGCAGGTTCGGGCGCAGTCGGCGGAGAACCGCGAGGGCGTCCATGCACTCGCGATGTCGGGTGGCGTAGAGCGAGTCGATCAAGGCGTGCTTCTTCTGCGTGTTGAGCACCCAGAAGCGCAGGCCGGCGGGCATCGGCACGTTGGAGAAGGTGTTCGTGGCGCAGTCGATGGCGACAAGGTGGTCCTTTTTCCCGAAGGCGGAGCAGCCTTGGTCAAGGATGCCGCACGGCATGCCGACGAAGGTATTCTCCGCCTTGCGCCCAAGCTCGGCCATCCGCTTGCGGTCGACCGGGTGGCGGTAAAGGGCGGCGAGTGCGTAACCCGTGGCCAACTCGATGGCAGCCGAGCTGGAGAGTCCCGCGCCCATCGGGAGGTCGTTGGTCACGGCGATATCCAACCCGTGCGGCACGGCCATGCCGTCGTCGCGCAGGACGGAGAGCATGCCCAGGGGATAGTTGACCCAGCCATCCGTGCCTTGCACCGGGCGGACCTGCGAAAGATCCAGTTCCACCAGGTTCTTCTGGGCCTGGCTGACAAGACGGATGACCTGGTCGGGGCGCGGTGCCACCGCGATCTTGACACCCCGGTCGATGGCCGCGCCGAGCACGGGGCCTCCGTTGTAATCAAGGTGGTTCCCGATGAACTCCAGTCGTCCTGGTGCGCGCGCGACGACGGCGGGCGGACGGCCAAACTGCTCCTCAAAGAAGACTCGCATGGACGCAGAGGGTGCTGGACAGCCGCAGACAGGGCGAGGGCATTTTCCGCCAGCAGGCTTGCCGCTGGAACCAAGTGGGGCACAATGGGGTTTCATCAGGATGCGCCCCCTTCTCCTCGTCGCCGGATATCTCGGGCTGGCTGTTTTGGCCGCCGCGGAGACCGTCAAGCTGCGCAAAAAGGACAACGGCAACATCATTGAGGTCGAAATCGTCGAGGTCGAGGTCGACAAGATCAGCTTCCGCGTGCCTGGCGGCGATCGGGTCCATTCCGTCGACTGGGAGAGCCTCGATGCTGCCTGGATCAAGCGCAACTCGCCGGTGGTCTGGAACGAGCGCGAGTTGCTCCTGCAACCTCCCTCGGACAAGCAGGACAAGAAGCCGGACCCCAACGAGGACCCCTTCGCGAAGGAGACCACCCCGACGGACACCAAGGAACTCCTGAAGAATCTCGGGAGCGCGCTCGGCGACCGGATGCGCGGCATCGAGCCGTGGAGCATCTCCTCCTTCTGCAAGGAAAACGGCTTGGAGGAGGCCACCTTCTGGAGGGGCTATGACGAGCTGCGCAAGGCGAGCGGGACCTATGCCGAGCCCAAGGCCTCCGACGCGGATAAATCCGACAAATCCACACGCAGCTCGCGCGGCAAGGATAGCGGTCGCGACCGGCCCTCATGGGAGCGCGATCCCGCCGGACAGGCTCGGGAAAACCAACTCCGGGCGGAGTGGGACAAGGGCCAGACCCAACTCACCTGCCTCGGCTACATGCGCACGCTCTCCGAGGGCGGCTACAAGGGACGCCTGACCTGGCAGATGCTGCGTGCCAATGCCGAGGACCGTAAGAGCTTGGTCGGACGGTTGCGCAAGTACGAGGCCCTGGCCGGAGAACTGGCGGACAAGGCGGAAAAGGCCGATGCCAAGCGCGATGCCCTCGTGTTGCGCAAGCTGCTCGGCGACGTCGCCGCATCCTTCGAGCGGATCTCCAAGGAGAACAACACCCAGGAGGAGAAGCTTAAGTCGGATTGCCTGGCCCTGCTCAATCGCCTCTCAGCGGGCCGATGAGGTATGGTTGGTCGGCGAAAGACACCCGAGGCTGCGCTGGCGCGACTGGGCCTGCGGACCGCCGGTATCGCTCATGACTTGGTCCAGCCCCTGACCTCCGCCCTGCTCGCCGCCAGGCAGATCAAAGGCAAGGGCTCCATACCGCTACGCGCGGCGCTCCATCGCATGGAAGACCTCATCCAGTCCATCCGGACTGAAATTAATCCAGTACCCCGCGAAGGCCCGACCCTGTTGGCCGACCTGGGTCGAATCGCCCGTGACTTGCGCGCCGGATTATCGCCAGCGGAGCGACGACGCGTGGACATCCGGCTCGATGGAAGAATCCGTGCCGACGCCTCGGCATTGGGACGTATCCTTGGCAACCTGACGCAGAACGCCCTGCGCCACGGCAGGGGTCGAGTGCAGGTGAGGGGCTCAGCGCCCGGCGGCAAACTGGCGATTGTCGTCACCGGTGGCTCCGGCAAGGCGAAGAGCGAAACCGGATGGGGCATCGGATTGGCAAGTTCCCAAGAACTCGCCAATCGCTATGGATTGACCCTACGGGTGGAAATCTCACCCGAAGGCTCACGCGCCACCCTGGAAAAACACACCTAAAGAGGACCGGCCGTCTCCCCCTTCGGGAAAACGGCCGGTTTGTAATGGTGGAGCCAATCGGGATCGACCCGACGACCTCTTGCCAACGCCCCACGCTGCGCGTGGGCCTGCAAGAGGACCGGCCGTCTCCCCCTTCGGGAAAACGGCCGGTTTGTAATGGTGGAGCCAATCGGGATCGAACCGACGACCTCTTGCATGCCATGCAAGCGCTCTACCAGCTGAGCTATGGCCCCGGAAAGGGGAAGGGGAACAAACCCCCGCCCAAGGGCGCGGTCAACGCTTTTCTACCCCCATATGGACCACATGCCCACGCTTGCCAAGCGGCCGTTGGCAGGGTTGCCTCCGACCAATGGTCGACCCTGAGGACATCTCTTCCGAAGCCGGCGAGGAAGAACCCAGCAACCCCTCCCCCGGGGCTGCGCGCGGCGGCCTGCGGATCGAGAAAACCTTCATCGAGGGTCTGCCCGAGGACGAGTGGCGCGGACCGATCGAGCTCGTCGAGCGTGAGTCCGAAGCCGAGCTCGCGATTCGCACGATGCTCAACGAGCGCGTGCTCGGATTCGACACGGAGACCAAGCCCTGCCACCGCCGCGGCGAGTCCCACCTCCCCTCCGTGCTCCAACTGGCGACTTCCGACCGCGTCTTCGTCTTCCGCATCGAGTCGTGCGGCGGCATTCCCTTCGCCTTCCCTGTGCTCTGCAACCCGCGCATCGCCAAGGTCGGCGTCGCGGTCCGCGACGACGTGCGTCACCTCATCCGCCGCGCTCCTTTCGACGCGCGTGCCTTCATCGAGATCTCCGACTATACCCGCAAGGCAGGGGTCGAGAACACCGGCCTACGCGCCCTCGCCGCCCATTACCTCGGCTTCCAGATGAAGAAGTCGAAGAAAGTGCAGGTCTCCGACTGGTCGCGACGCCTCGACAAGCGCCAGGTGCAGTACGCGGCGAACGACGCCTGGGTCGGCCGCGAGCTCTTCCTCAAGCTCGAGGCGACGGGTATCGTCCCGAAATTCAGCTGACGTCACCGGCGGCCGCCCGGCCGCTGGCAACCGCCAGCCAGATCCAGCCCGCGATCAGCGCGGTGCCGCCGACCGGCGTGACCGCGCCCAGCCAGGTCGGCGCACCCAACGCCATCGCATAAAGGGTGCCGGCGAAGATCACGGCGCCTCCGAGCAGGCAAAGCCGCGCACCCCGTCGCCCGGCCGGCAGCACCGCCACGGCCGCGGCGTGCACGAGCAGGTACAGCGTCGCCGTGCGCCACCACTCCGCGGCGGCAGGGAGGGCCTCGAGACGCGCGCGCAGTCCATGCGCACCGAAAGCCCCGAGCCCGACCGCGGTGGCGGCGAGCAAGGCGGCAACGGCACGCAGGCGCATCAGGCCTTGGGTTCCTTCGGCTCCTTGGGCTCCTTCGGCTCGGACTTCTTCTTCTCCTTCTGGACGAAGGTGAGGCCCTCGGGCGAGGCGCCCACGACGACCGGCTCGCCCTTGCGCAGCTCGCCGCGCAGGATGACCTCGGCGAGGGGGTCCTCAAGGTGGCGCTCGACGGCGCGGCGCAGCGGGCGGGCCCCGTACTTCTCATCCCAGCCGTGCTCGACCAGGAAGTCGCGGGCGGCGTCGGTCATCTGGAGGGTGATGTCGAGGTCGGCGAGGCGCTTGACCACCTTCTTGAGCTCGATGTCGACGATGACGTGCATGTGCTCCTTGCCGAGCTGGTGGAAGATGACGATGTCGGTCAGGCGGTTGAGGAACTCCGGCTTGAAGGCGCGCTTGGTCTCCTCGAGGATGCGCTCCTTGAGCTTCTCGTAGTCGCGCGTGGAGTCCGTGCCGGCGTCGAAGCCCATCACGGAGTTACGCTGCAGCACATCGGCCCCGACGTTGGAGGTCAGGATGATGATGGTGTTGCGGAAGTCGACCGTTCGCCCGAGCGAGTCGGTCAGGCGGCCGTCCTCCAGCACCTGGAGCAGCAACTGGATGGCATCGGGGTGGGCCTTCTCGATCTCATCGAAGAGCACCACCGCGTAGGGCTTGCGGCGGACCTGCTCGGTCAGCTGGCCGCCCTCCTCGTAGCCGACGTAGCCGGGAGGCGAGCCGATGAGGCGGGAGACGGCGAACTTCTCCATGTACTCCGACATGTCGATCTGGATGACCGAGTCGGCCTCGCCGAACATCTTCTCGGCGAGGGTGCGGGCGAGGAGTGTCTTGCCGACCCCGGTCGGGCCGAGGAAGAGGAACGACCCGATGGGGCGACGCGGGTCCTTGAGATCGGCGCGCGAACGGCGCAAGGCGCGGGCCACGACCTCGCAGGCGCGCTCCTGCCCGATGACGGAGGCCTGGAGGTCCTTCTCGAGCTCGAGGAGCTTCTGGGTCTCCTTCTTCTCCATGCGCGAGAGCGGGATGCCGGTCCAGTCGGCCACGATGGAGAGGATGTCGTCCTCCGAGACCACGACCTTGGTCTCCTCGCGACGCTTCTTCCAATCCTCGAGGGACTTCTCGCGCTTGGCGCGGAGCTTCTTCTCCTGGTCGCGGAGGTCGGCGGCCTGCTCGAACTTCTGGTGGCGCGAGGCGTCCTCCTTGGCGAGCACGACGGCGTCGATCTCCCCCTGGAGCTTCTCGATCTCGGGCGGCAGGTTGAGGGCGCGGATGCGGGCGCGCGCGCCAGCCTCGTCCATCACGTCGATGGCCTTGTCGGGCAGGTGGCGCGAGGTGATGTAACGGCTGGAGAGCTTCACCGCCTGCTCAATGGCGGCGTCGGTGAACTCGCACTTGTGGTGCTGCTCGTACTTGTGGCGGATGCCCTTGAGGATGCGGACCGCGTCCTCGGGTGAGGGGTCGTCGACCTTGACCGACTGGAAGCGGCGCTCGAGGGCGGCATCCTTCTCGATGTGCTTACGATACTCCGAGAGCGTGGTCGCGCCCACGCACTGGATTTCGCCGCGGGAGAGCGCGGGCTTGAGGATGTTGGAGGCGTCCATCGCGCCCTCGGCCGCCCCGGCGCCGACGATGGTGTGGATTTCGTCGATGAAGAGGATGACGTTCTTGGCGCGCTTGATTTCATCCATCACGCCCTTGATGCGCTCCTCGAACTGGCCGCGGTACTTCGTGCCGGCGACCATCAGGGCCATGTCGAGGGTGATGACCTTGCGGTCGAGGAGGATTTCGGGCACGGAGCCGGAGGCGACCTCCTGGGCGAGACCCTCGATGATGGCGGTCTTGCCCACGCCCGCCTCGCCGATGAGCACGGGGTTGTTCTTCGTGCGGCGGCAGAGAATCTGGATGACGCGGCGAATCTCCTCCTTGCGTCCGATCACCGGGTCGAGCTCTCCGGCTCGCGCGAGCTCGGTGAGGTCGCGCCCGTAGGTCTTGAGCAGCGAGAGGCGCTCGCCGCGACCGGGACGGCCGCCCTCGGCGCGGGGCGACGGTGCATCCTCGCCCGATTCACCCTCCGACTGTCCGGAAGACGGAGGCTCGCCCTCGGAGCCTTCCTCGGGTTGGATCTGCGCGAGGATTTCCTGGCGACAGCGCTCGATGTCGACGTTAAGTTCGGCGAGCACCTTGGCGGCGACGCCCTCGCCCTCGCGCAGGAGGCCGAGCAGGATGTGCTCCGTGCCGATGTAAGCGTGTCCGAGCTTGGCAGCCTCGCTCTTCGCGTAGGTGAAAACTTTTTGGACGCGCGGCGTGAGGGGGAGCGCATCGGGGGCCTTCGCCTCCTCGGGGCCCTTGCCGACCTGCTTCTCGACGAGCTCGCGGACCTTCTTGAGCTCGACGCCCATGCGTCCGAGCACGTTGACGGCGACGCCCTCGCCAAGCTTGATCAGGCCGAGCAGGATGTGCTCGGTGCCGACATAGTTATGGTAGAAGCGCTTGGCCTCGACCCGGGCAAGGTCGACGACGCGACGCGCGCGGGGGGAGAAATTTCCGTTCTTGTCCTTGTCCATGGTAAATGGGTTAAGCGGGGATTGTGCCAAACTCTATGCGGCGTTCGGCAGGGGGCAAGTGGGATGGGGAAAGGGGCTTAACCCCCTCTTTATCATAGCCCTTTGCCTTTGCCATCCGGCCCCCCTCCCCTTTCCTTGGTTTTCCGATGCCGCAAACCCTCGACCAGGCTGCCGACACCCTTGATGCCCTCCTGCGTGGTCTAAAAGGCCGCCGGGTGGCCGTTCTGGGTCATATGAGGCCAGATGGTGACTGCATCGGCTCCCAGACCGCCCTCTGCCGCATGCTCCGGGCGATGGGCGCCGATGCCCGATGCGCCAACCGCCACCGGGTACCGCCCAACCTGACGGCCTATGCCGAGGGCCTGGACTTCGTGACAGAGGAGGGTTTCGCGGCCCGGGCGGACGAGGTCGCTGTCGCAGTCGACTGTGCCGACCTGTCCCGCATCGGCGCGACCCTGACCGACCCGTATGCAACGGGCCTCGCCGGCAACATCGACCACCATGTCTCCAATGACGGCTTCGCCAAGGTGAACGTCGTGGTTGAGGATGCCGCCGCAACCTGCCATGTGCTCGCGCACGCCGCGCTCGCCAAGGGCTGGCCCATCGATGCCGCGACCGCCGCCTCGCTCTACCTCGGGCTCGTCACCGACACGGGGAGCTTCCGCTTCCGCTCGACCTCGCCCGAAGTACTCGAGGTCGCCGCCGCGCTTATTCGCCGCGGCGCCTCCCCTTCCCTCACGACCGAGCGCGTCTTCGAGAGCGAGTCGCCGACCAAGTTCGCGCTCATCCAGCGCTTCCTGGCCGGCATGCGCCTAATCGAGAATGGGCGCGTGGCCATCGGCGAGATTCCCGAAGGACTTTACGCCGAGACGGGCACGTGCAAGGAGGACAAGGAGGGCTTAGTCGACTTCCCGCGCTCGATCGCCGGCGTCGACATCGCCGTCCTGCTCGAGGAGGACAAGGCGGGCATCAAGGGGAGCCTGCGCGGGAAAAACCCTGAGCTCCGGCTCGACCTGCTCGCCGCCAAGCTCAACGGCGGCGGACACAAGCTGGCCGCCGGCTTCAACTGCCTTGGCGCGACGCTGGCCAAGGATCGTGCGCGCATTGAGGCGACCATCCTCGCCCACCTGCGCGAGCGCGCGCCGCGATGAGCGAGCCGCGCGAACCCGAGGGCGTGCTGCTCGTCGACAAGCCGCGCGGGCCAACCTCCCACGACATCGTGGGTCGCATCCGCCGACTCTACGGGACTCGTCGCGTCGGGCACGCCGGCACGCTCGACCCCATGGCCACCGGCCTGCTGGTCATCTTGGTCGGCAAGGCGACCAAAGCCTCGGCTTACCTGATGTCACAGGACAAGGCCTATGAAGCCGACCTCACCCTCGGCGTCGTGACCGACTCGCAGGACGCCGAGGGCGAGGTGCGCGAGACCAACCCCGTGCCTGAGCTCGCCGAGGACACCATCCGCGGCGCCATGGCCAAGATGCTCGGGGACCAGTACCAGACGCCACCGATGCACTCGGCGCGCAAGGTCAACGGCGTCCCGCTTTACAAACTCGCCCACCAGGGCCTTGAGATCGAGCGCGAGCCGCGCTTCATCCGTGTCGAGTCCATGGACCTCGTCCGCTGGTCTCCGCCTGTGCTGACTCTCCGCACCCGCTGCACGAAGGGCACCTACGTGCGGACGCTCGGACATGACCTCGGCAAGGCGCTTGGCCCCGGCGGCCACCTGACGGCGCTGCGCCGCACTGCCTCGGGCGCGCACGATGTCAGCCAGGCCGTGACGCTCGATGCCTTGGACAAGATGACGATGGCCGAGCGGTTCGCCCGCCTCATCCCCGTGGCCCAGGCCGTCCCGGGCAACGCCCTTGGCTGAACCATGGGCTCGCACGTCGCCATCGGGGTCTTCGACGGTGTCCACGCCGGTCACCGTGCCGTCCTCGCCTCCGCCGTCGCCGCGGCGCGCCCAGCGCGCGAGGAAGTCGTGGCCCTGACCTTCGAACCGCATCCCAGTCGTCTGCTCCGCCCGGATCGTCCCGTCCCGCTCATCCTCAACCGACAGCAGAAGGACGCGCGCCTCGCCGAGGCCGGTGCCCACCGCGTGGTGCACCAGCCGTTCGACGCCGCGCACCGTGAGATCCGCGCGGGCGACTATGTCGCCTGGCTGCTCGCGCGCTTCCCGGGACTGCGCTCGCTGCATGTCGGCGACAACTTCCGCTATGGACAAGGCCGCGAGGGCGACGCGCTGCGCCTCGCGGAGGAGGCGCGCGCCGCCGGACTCGCCGTCGGCATCGTGCCGCCGGTGCGCGTCGACGCCGAGGTCACCAGCAGCTCGCGCATCCGCGAGGCCCTCCTCGCGGGAGAGATAGCCAAGGCCAACGCGATGCTCGTGCGACCCTATGAGGCGGAGGGAACGGTTGAAGCCGGCCGCCAGATTGGGCGCACGCTCGGCTTCCCCACCCTGAACCTACGCTGGCAGCCCGAACTCATCCCCGCCCACGGCGTCTATGCCGCGGAGGTCGTGACGCCGGCGGGCGTGGCCGAGCCAGCGGTGGCCAACTGGGGCCTGCGACCGACGGTCGAATCGTCGCCGGCCGAGCCGCTGCTGGAGGCGCACCTGCTGCGCCCCTCGGGGCCCGCACCCGTTCCCGGCGACGCCATCCGGGTCCGCTGGCTGTCATGGATCCGTCCCGAGCGCCGCTTCGGCGATGTCACCGAACTGCGTGCGCAGATAGGCGAGGACAGCGCCGAGGCGGCGCGTCGACTCGGTCTGGCCTGACCGGGATCAGTTCCCCGCGACGAAGCGCGGGATGATGCCGCCGAAGGCGCCGTTCGAGAAGAAGACCACGCAGCTGGGCTTCCCCAAGTCGGGCACGACCGCCCGCAGCTCGGCGAGCAAGGCCTCGGACGAGGCGGGTGCGGCGGCGCGGCGACCCAGCGTGGCCAGCTCGGCAGCGACGCCGACGCTGTCAAAGCCGTCGACGC
Organism: Opitutales bacterium; assembly: GCA_049419705.1. Lineage (GTDB taxonomy): Bacteria > Verrucomicrobiota > Verrucomicrobiia > Opitutales > UBA953 > UBA8828. The sequence continues at coordinate 17,928 of JBMSKH010000013.1, read as the reverse complement.
CCAGCTTGTCCGCCCGGTGCGGCGCGGCGATGAGCGCGACATCTGCGAGCGCGAGCGCGGCGCGAAAAGGGTCCTGCAGAACCTTGCGCGCGGCGGTGTTGCTCCGCGGCTCGAAGCAGGCGACGAGCGCACGCCCAGGATAGCGGGCGCGCAAGGACTCCAACGTGCAGGCAATGGCCGTGGGATGATGGCCGAAGTCCTCGATCACGGTGAGGTGCGGCTGATCCGTCAGGACTTGCTGACGACGCATGACACCCTGGAAGGTGGCCAGGCTATCGAGTTTGAGACGCGTGGGGTCGGCGCGGTCGAGCAGGAGTCCAGCTCCGACAGCGGCGATGGCGGCGTTGCGGGCATTGAAGAGACCGGGCAACGACCAGCGCACCCGACCCCACTCCCTGCCCTTCCAAAGCAGGCGGAACGTGCTGCCAGTGGCATTCTCGCTGAAGTCAGCGATGACGCAGTCGTTGGCCGCGCCGGTGCCGACCCTGTGGACCGGACAGTAGTTCACCTGGGCGATGAGACGGACCACATTGGGGTCGTCTCCGTTGGCGACGATGGCGCCATCGCGCGGGACCAAGCGGATGACATGCGAGAAGGTGCGGAGGACATCCTCGAGGTCGCGGAAGATGTCAGCGTGGTCGAACTCGATGTTGTTCAACGTGAGCACGCGCGGAAGGTACTGGATGAACTTGCTGCGCTTGTCGAAGAACGCCGAGTCATACTCATCGCCCTCGATGACGAAGGGTCCGCCTGTCCTGCCGGCATGCGCGCTGTCGGGCAGGTCGCGCGGCACACCGCCGACCAGCCAGCCAGGGTCGGCACCATTGGCCCGCAGGAGCGCGGCAGCCAGGCAAGTCGTGGTGGTCTTGCCATGGGTGCCAGCGACGACGAGGTTGGCCCTGTCCTGGAGCAGACGCGTGCGCAACAACTCGGGCAACGAGACGTAGGGTATGGCACGGGACTCAAGGAGCCACTCGACCTCGGGATGGCCGCGCGAGGCGACGTTGCCAACCACGACGAGGTCGGGCTTGAGCTGCGCGAGCCGGGCGGCATCCCATCCCTCGAGCATCGCGATGCCCGCCTTGCGGAGATGGTCGGACATCGGCGGGTAAATGCCCGTGTCGGAGCCGGAAACCTCGTGGCCAAGCGCGCGCATCAACAGGGCCGCGTTGCCCATCGCCGTGCCGCAGATGCCGATGAAGTAGATTCTCACCCTGGCAAGGTGCTAGGGGCAGGCCGAGGGGTAGTAAAGGCAACACACGCGGGCACAAAAAGGGGCCGGACAAGCCGGCCCCCGGAATCAGCCTGGCAACCCAGTCAGGCCGCGGCGCGCAGGTCCTCGCCGCCGAGATGACGCTTCACCTTGTCGTAGCGATGGCGGCGGCGAAGGGCCCGGTCCAGCTTGTCGATGAGGAGGTCGACCGACTTGTAAAGGTCCTCGGACTCGACCGTGGCGACGATATCGGGGCCGGCGATGACGATCTGGGCCGAGACCGCGAACTCCGCGGTGTGGTCCCTCGAGCCGCAGCGGGCGAGCTCGAAGTCGATGCGGATGATGCGGGGATTGTGGCGGAGGAGACGCTCCGCCTTGGAGCTGACATACGCCTTGATGGCGTCGGTCAGCTCGAGGTGAACACCGGACAGCACGATTGATGCGTTGCTCATGGGTTGGCTTTGGTTTTGTTAGATGCAACCCGAGGCATGCGCCCCATCCACAAACGTTCCGCCAGATTCCTCGCCGAGTTTGATCTCATCGTGGTCACGGGTGGTTCGTCCGGGATTGGACGCGCCTTCCTCAGGCGCATCGAAGAGTCTGCCCCGAACGCGGTGGTTTGCAACGTGTCGAGAACGGCTCCCACGGATTGGCCGACCGGCCCGCAGCGGGTGCACCTAGCCGCCGATTTGTCAAAACCCGCTGAGATTGAGGGGGTTGCGGCGGCATTACGGAAACTGATGCCCGGCAAGGGCAGAATGCTATTGGTGAATAACAGCGGATTCGGCGCCTACGGGGAGTTCCCCGCCCCCGACCTCGACCACACCACCCGCATGATCGACGTCAATTGTCGCGCGCCGGTGCAACTGACCGGCCTGCTCTGGCCCGACTTGCTCGCACGCGGCGGCATGGTCGCAAACGTCGCCTCGCTGGCCGCCTACCAGCCCGTGCCGCTGATGGCAACCTACGCGGCCACCAAGGCGTTCCTATTGCACTGGAGCATCGCGCTCGACACCGAGGGACGCGACCGCGGCGTGCGCTGTGTCGCCGTCTGCCCCGGCCCAGTCTCGACCAACTTCTTCCGCGGCGCCGGTTTCAGTCAGCCGACCGGGCTGCCCGGACAGAGCGCGGAGGACTGTGTCGACGAGGCTCTCGCTGCCATGACCGCACACCGGCCGCAAGTGGTCACGGGTCTCTCCAACCGACTCGTCTCCTGGTTTTCCGCGCGTCTGCCTAAGCCGTGGGCGTCGGCCATCGGACTGCGCGCGATCCAGCGCAAGCTTGGCCGGACGGCGCGCTGAGCTCAGTCCTTGGCGCCCGCGAGCAGCTCGCGGGCATGGGCCAACGCGGACTTGCTCGCCCGGTCACCCAACATGCGGGCGAGCTCGGCTAGGCGGGCCTCGCGCTGGTCCTGCACAGGGACAATGCGCACGGTGGTCGAGCGATCATCCTGCTCCTTGGTCACCACGAGGTGTTGGTGGCCGAGCGCCGCGACCTGCGGAAGGTGTGTGACGCAGACTACCTGGTGGCCGCCGCCGAGCGCGGCGAGTTCGCGGCCAACCTGGGCGCCGACCTCGCCGCCGACGTTGGCATCGACCTCGTCGAAGACCAGCACCGGCGTCCGGTCGGACGCGGCGAGGGTGGTCTTGAGGGCGAGCATCACGCGGGCGGCCTCGCCGCTGGAGGCGATTTGGCTGAGCGGTAGGAGATCCTGACCGGCGTTGGGACAGAAGAGGAAGCGCACGGCGCTGTCTCCCGTGACCGTGAGCGGTGCGTCGACAATTTCGGCGCGGAACTCGGCCTTGCGGAATCCGAGATGACCGAGCAGGCGACGCACGGAATCGGCCAAGCCGGTCGCGGCCTTCGCCCGCGCCTTGCGCAGCGTCGCCGCCTGCGTGCGCAAGACCTGCTCAGCCGCGTCGGCCTCCGCTTGGAGGGCGGCGATCTGCTCCTCGGCGCCCTCGCTCCCGGCCAGGCGGGCGGCCAAGGCCTCGCGCTTCGCGCGCACCGCGGCCGCATCAGGCCCATAGCGCCTGCGCAGATCCAACCAGTTGTTCATCCGGCGCTCGAGGTTGGCAGGGACGCCGCCCGAGCCGAGGTTTCGCGCCGCGCGGGAAAGGTCCGCGCGGAGGTCATCGGCCTCAGTCGCGAGTGATTCGAGACGACGGACGGATTCGGCGAGCGAGGGGTCGATGCGGGCGGCCTCGGATCCGGCCTTCAGCAGGCGTGGCAAGGCGGCGCCAACGCCCTGCCCTCCCAAGCCGGCATCGAGCTGGGCGAGAAGCGCGAGGAGCTCCTGGGCGCGCGAGGCCACGGCATGGTCGCGCTCAAGCGCGGCGATGGCGTCATCGGCCAGGTCGAGCCCGTCGAACTTCTCGAGCTGCGAACGGACAAAGGCGGCTTCGTCGTCAGAGAGGCGCTCGGCACCGCGCAAGGCCTCGATGCGCTGATGAATACCGCGCCAGCGGGCATGGGACTCGGCGAAGGCGGCGAGCGCCTTGGCGTGCGCGACTCCGGCATGCGCGTCGAGCAGCTCGAGCTGCACGGAATCCCTGAGCAGGCGCTGGGGCTCGCCGGGACCATGGAAGTCGATCCACCGCTCGCCCAAGCGCGCGAGCTGGGCGAGCGTCGCCGCGGCGCCGTTGACGGTGATGCGGCCGGCCTTGTCGGACGAGACCGTGCGACGGAGCAGCAGGATGCCATCATCGCACGCCGGCAGGTCCATCTCCACGAGCAGGGAGGCGAGCAAGGGGTCCTCGCCCAGTTCGAGCTCGGCCTCGACAACGGCGGCCTCGGCGCCCTTGCGCACGACGCTCTTGGGGGCGCGGTTACCGGCAAGGATCGACAGCGCGCCAAGGAGCACCGACTTGCCAGCGCCGGTCTCGCCCGTGACCACGGTGAAGCCGCGGCCGAACTCGAGCTCGGCGCGATCCATCAACGCGAGATCACGGATGGCGATGCGTCGGATCATGGCGCGACGTTTCGCTCGCCGAAAAGAGCGGAGCCGACCCGGACGCAGGTCGAACCAGCCGCGATGGCCGGCTCAAGGTCGCCGCTCATGCCCATCGAGAGCTCGGGCAAGGCGACGCCGAAGCGGGCGGCAAGGTCGTCGCGGCAGGTGCGCAGCCGGTCGAAGGCGCGGCGCGCCACGTCGGGGTCCTCGGAGAGCGGCGGCACGGTCATCAGACCCTCGACGCGCAAGGCGGGCGCGGCGAGCGCGGCCTCGAGCAAGGCGGGCGCGCCTGCGACATCGGTGCCGAACTTGGCCGGGTCGTCACCGGCGTTGACCTGGAGTAACACGGGCAGGGACTTACCTGATTCGCCCGCGATGCGGCCGAGCCGCGTGGCGAGTTCGGCGGAGTCAACCGACTGGATGCGATCGAACGTCTCAATCGCGAGCTTGGCCTTGTTGGACTGAAGGTGGCCGATGAGTTCCCAGCGCAGGCTGGTCGGAGCCAGGGGACGCTTGGCAGCCGCCTCCTGCACGCGATTCTCCCCGACTGCAGGAAGTCCGAAGCGGGCGGCAAACAGCGCCGCATCGACCGGATGGGTCTTGGTCACAGGCAGGAGGCGCACGGAGGCGGCCGGACGACCCGCCTTGGCACAGGCCTCCGCCATGCGGGCCAAGACGGCCTGGCAGCTCACCTCGAATTGCTCATAGGTGACCATCTGTTTACATACCAGAGGAAGCCCCTGGCACTGTCAAATCTAGGCTTTTTGGCCCTGTGCATGGATTAGCCGGACTAACCTTGAAGGCGCTCTAGCATTAGGTTAATTAATCTGACCGTATGCACATCGAGAACTTCAAGATCTTCTGCGACCTGGTCGACAACAAGAGTTTCTCCAAGGCAGCGAAGCTCAATGGTATCACGCAATCCGCCGTCAGCCAGCAGCTCAGGGCGATGGAGCGCCACTTCAATGTGCTCATCGTCGACCGGGGGCAGAAGCAGTTCCAACTCACGCGCGAGGGACAGCGCCTGCATGAGACGGCCCGGGAAATCCTCGGCCATTACGAGCGCGCGGCAGGCGAGCTGCAGGAGATGCGCAAGGTGGTCAGCGGAACCATCCACGTCTCAACCATCGTCTCCATCGGCCTGCATGAGCTGCCGCCTTACCAGAAGCGCTTCCTCCAGGAGTTCCCGCACGTGAACGTCCGCGTCGAGTACCGGCGCTCCAACCTCGTCTATGAGGACGTGCTCTCGAACGCGGTCGACATCGGCCTCGTCGCCTTCCCGCAGAAGCTCCGCCAGCTCGAGGTCATCCCCTTCATGGAGGACCAGCTGGTGCCCGTCTGCGCGCCGAAGAACCCGCTCGCGAAGCAGGGCGAGATCAACCTCGAGGACCTGCAGGGCTGCGCCTTCATCGGCTTCGACCAGGACATCCCCACGCGCAAGGCGCTGGACGCGTTCTTCCGCGAGCAACGGCTCGAGCTCGAGCCGACGATGGAGTTCGACAACATCGAGACGATCAAGCGCGCGGTCGAGGTCGACGCCGGCGTCGCACTCGTGCCCGAGGACACCATCCGACAGGAAGTCGAGCAGGGCACGCTGGTGAAGCTGCGGCTACGCGACCGCCGCATCGCCCGGCCCCTCGCCATCATCCATCGCAAGGGGCGCGTGCTTTCCCCCGCTCTCAAGCGCTTCATCGCGCTGCTGGTCGCAGGCAAGGCAGCCTGAGTCAGGCTCTCCGACGGACCGCCTCGCGCACCAGGGCGAACCCGGGCAGGGCGTGCCCGAGCAGGAACCCGAGGCCGACGACGGCCAAAGCCAGGTCGTCTGGCTGACGCAGGGCCAACCAGGCGGACGTCCACCAGGCCAAGGACCCGAGGAAGGGTGCGGCGCGGCGACGCATGGCGGCCCGGGACAGGGCATGGATTGCGCCGAGGCAGCAGGTGAGCGCGGCAAGCACCGGCGGGGAAACGAGGTCGAGGGCGAAGGTGGCGTGTGCCGCGCCGAGGAAGGTAAGGATCAAACCAAGCAGGAGCGTCGATCCAAGCCGCCGGTTGACCGGGACAACCAGGAGCTCAACCTCGTGCGCGCGGAGGTAGTGGTAGGTGGCGAAGGCTCCGAGCGCGAGGGAGAGCGACCAGACATAGGCGAGGCCTCCGATTGGAATCGACCAATGCAGGATGGCGGACTGGAGCAGGCAACACTTCGCGAGCAAGAGGGACCAGACGGCAGTCAGCCGGTCGAGTACCTGCGTCTCGTGGTGGGCGCGTTCCAGGGAGAGCGCGAGCTCGGCGTCGGCCCCCGGCGGGAGCATGACTGTGACATCACGGTCCATTTCAGTCGCGCCAGAGGCGGAGCCGGCGGATGGACGCGGCGGTGCGCGGGTCGACCTCCCGCTCCCAGCCGGGCTCATCGCGACGGATTCTCTCGGCCAGCGTTCGCGGCTGAGAGGCCAGCGCAGCCACATCGCAGCCCGGCACGGCGGCAAGCGAGCCGCTGAGCCTCAGGTGGCTGAGAAGGCCGGCGACACCGGCGTGCAAGCGCAGGCTGTCCAAGGTGACGATGGCATCGTCCGCCACGGCGTAGCCCTCGGGAAAGCAAACGCGCCGTGCCACGGGATCCTGGTAAAGGCGGTTGAGCTGGGCTCCGGCCATCGGGTAGACGAGCAGTCGCACGCCGGACTTGAAGAGGCGCCCGAGCGCCTCGAGCAGACCACCCTCAAGCATCGAGTAATTCTCCGTGTTGAGGATTTCGACCAGGTTGTTCATGCCGGCGACAAGGGTGACGGTGCCTGGGGTGTAGCGCCGAAGATAACCCGGGAGCCGGTAGTAGCCGCGGTAACGCGAGATGAGCACGGGTAGTCCCAGTTCGTTTGCGAGGCGCGCGCGGGCGACGACATCCGATTCGGGTGTCACATCGTCGCGCAGGCTGATTTCGAGCAGTCGGACCAGGTTCTCGGACGGAGTGGCGCGCGCGCCTTGCTCCAGCATGTCGAGATTGACACGCGAAACAGGACGCAGGAATCCGCGGGCGACCAGGACGTCCTTGTGATGAAGGAAGTCGCCCGGCACCTCGGGCTGTCCCGACGGACCGAAGAGCACCGCATCGGTCAGGCCAAGCCGGACCAGCCTGATGGCGGCAAGGGCGGGGTCGATGTGCGCGACGGCGGGCCCGCGGAGGTCCATGCGATCAACCTCCACGCGCGACGGACCAACACCCTCGACGAGTGCCTGCAGAAGCTCGTCGGCGTTGCCGCGGGCTTGGAATGCGGCGTGAATCAGGTTCACGCCGACCGCCCCGAGCGCGTCCTGCTGACGAGCCGCGGTGCGATCCCAAAGCCGGAGGTGCAGGACAATATCAGAGTGATCCGCTCCGGGTTCATGCTGGAACCGCAGGCCCATCCAGCAGTGCCCCTGCCCCACCCCGTCGTGCGGCGTGGTGGCGACCGTGTCGGCGAAGACGAAAAATCGAGATTTCTGGCCCCGGGTCGCGGCGAGACGGGAGACGAGCAACTCGTACTCATGCGAGAGCATCTGGTCGAGGCGCTCACGAGAGACATAGCGCTTGGGATGCCCATAGATGGCATCGCTGATGGCCATGTCGTAGGCCGACATGCTCTTGGCCACCGTACCGGAGGCACCGCCAGCCTTGAAGAAGTGCCTGACCACTTCCTGGCCTGCGCCAATCTCGGCGAAGGTGCCGTAAACCGTCGCATCTAGGTTCAAGGCAAGGGCCTTTCGGTCCGCGACCGCGGTGGGGGACGACGTGCTGTCGTGGGATTCGGTCATGGAAAGGCACCTCTGACCTAACGGGGTAAGTTGGCGCTGGCAAATGGGTTTGTCCTTCCACGGGAAGGAGCCAGATTGAGGGCCATGAAAGACTTCCTAAAAGGGGTACTCGCCTCCGCAGTCGGATCCGGCCTCGTCCTCGTCCTGAGCGCGGTGCTGGGTGCGGTGATGTTCGCCCTGATCATGATGAGCAGCCCGTCGGGCCAACCCGCCCACGTGCGGGTGCAACCTGGCACCTTCATCGTGATCGGCAACGGCATGGCCGTGGTCGACACGCCGACCCACGGCAGTCCCACCCTCGGCTCGCTGCTGCTGGATGGCGAACGCCAACCCGCCGTCGACCTCTACCGGGCCCTCGAGGCCATCGACCTGGCAGCCAAAGACCGCAACGTTGCCGGCCTGCTGCTCGCCGAGGGTCTTGACGCGGGGCTGGCCTCGCGATCGGAGCTGCGCAAGGCCATCGATGCCTTCGCCCGGAACACCAAGAAGCCTGTCATCGCCTGGATGGAGGGACCGAGCACGGGGCAGTACCATTTTCTGTCCGCGGCCAAGACCCTGGTCATGCACCCCTCGGGCGAGCTCCAGTTCTCGGGAATCTCCGCCTACTCGATGTATTTTGGCGAGGGCCTGCGACGGCTGGGCATCGGCGTGCAGGTGACCAAGGTCGGCAAGTACAAGTCGGCGGTTGAGCCGCTCATCGCCGACAAGATGAGCGAGCCGGCGCGTCAGCAGGAACAGGAACTGCTCGACGACGTCTGGGGCCGACTGGTCGCGGATGTCGCCAAGTCGCGCGGCATGGCCGCGTCCGAGCTGTCCCAGGTCGCGGGCAAGCCGGGCATCTTCGCCGCGAAGCGCGCGCTCGAGCTCAAGCTCGTGGACAAGCTCCTGCAGCGTGACGAGCTCGTGGCCGAGATCCTCGCCGCGGGCGGGGAGAGTGACGATAACGGCTCCTTCCGGCAGATGTCCCTCGCCCGGTACGCCGGCAAGGTCGCCTTGCCCTCGACCGGCCCCACCCTCGCGGTGGTCTACGCCGAGGGCGAGATTGTCGACGGTCTCGGCGACGAGACCTCGGTCGGCGGCGACCGCGTTGCCGCCACGCTGCGGCGCCTGCGGAACGACGACGAGGTTAAGGCCGTCGTCCTGCGCGTAAACAGCCCTGGCGGCTCAGCGTTCGCCTCCGAGATCATCCACCGCGAGCTCGAGCTGCTCCGCAAGCAGGGCGTGCCGGTCGTTGTCTCGATGGGCAACCTCGCGGCCAGCGGCGGTTACTACATCGCCGCTCCGGGCACCACCGTGATGGCTGATCCGATGACCATCACCGGATCCATCGGGGTCTTCGGCCTGCACTTCAACTACGGCGAGCTCGCAACGAAGCTCTCGATCGGTACGGATGGAGTCAAGACGGCCGCCCATGCCGACCTGCTCGAGCCGCATCGGCCGGCGACCCCCGAGGAGCTCGCCATCGTCCAGACGTCGGTGGATGAGGTTTATGAACAGTTCCTGGGTGTCGTCTCCCGCGGCCGCAAGATGGAGCGGGACGCTGTGCATGCCATCGCCCAGGGCAGAGTCTGGACCGGGGCGCGCGCGCAGAAAATCGGGCTGGTCGACCGTTTTGGAGGGCTGCGCGACGCGATTGCCGAGGCCGCCCGCCAGGCGAAGCTCACCGAGCACACCCTGCGGCAGATTCCCGGCCTGCACGACGACCAACGCTCGCTCGCCGAGAGGCTGCTCTCCGACGACGAGGAGAATCCTGTCTTCGCCAAGGCCCAGCGTGATCCCGTGCGCGCGCTGCTAAAGGAGCAACTGCGCACTCTGGGCAATCTTCGTCACCTCAACGACCGGCGAGGTATCTATCTCCTCGCGCCCTTGGTGGTCGAAGCGCGCTGAGACCTCAGCGCTGAGGGACGGCGGCAGCCGGAAGAAACTTCTCCGCCTCGGGGACCTGGCGACGCAGCTCGCGAATGCGCGTCTGATCGGAGGGGTGCGTGGAGAGGAATTCAGGCACGCGCGAGCCAGACTCTCCGGCAAACCGCTGCCAGAAGGTCACGGCTGCCGAGGGGTGGTAGCCAGCGCGGGCCATGTAGACGAGGCCGAGCTCATCGGCTTCCGACTCATGGTACCGGCTGAAAGGAAGAATGGCGCCGAGGGTTGCGACCGCGCCGTAGGCGGCCATGGCCCGGTCGTGCTTGGCTGCACCCTTGTCGCGGGTGGTCTCGTCCACGATAACGGCGCCGACCGCGGCGGCGACACCCTGGGAGACGCGCTCATTGCCATGGCGGGCAACGACGTGGGCGACCTCATGCCCGATGATGACGGCGATATCCGCATCGGTCGGGGTCAGCCGGAACATGCCGGAATTGAAGCCGATCTTGCCGCCAGGCATGGCGAAGGCGTTCGGCGTGTCGTCCTTGATGATGGCGATGTCCCAGGCCTCGGGCGGCGGCAGGCTGGGGTCGCCGTACTTGCCCGGCGCGGTGCGGGCTGCGGTGATCACGCGAATGGCGACGGCACGCACGCGCGCGAGCCCGGCGGGGTCGTTCGCCCGCGGCATCTTCGCGAACGCGGCCGCGGCCTCCGAGGCCAACGCGGACTCACTCACCAGGTTGAGTTGCGTCCGTCCAGTGCCAGGCACCGTGCGACAGGCGCAAAGAAGCGCGAGAGCACAGGTGACCAGGGCGAACCTCACGGCTTGGTCACATCCGCCGCGGGCTTGCCCGCGCCGTCCTTCCGCACCTTCTCGCCATCCGCGTTGGTGTAGTACTTGCTGTAGGAAGGATCGTAATTGTTGGTGTAGAAGGCCGCGAGACGGTTGGCCATCGAGTTGAGAACAGCGCCGACCACGGGCACACCGGCCTCGCGGAGACGCGCGATGCAGGAGAGCGCGTTGCGCTTCTTCACGAGGTTGAAGCGCACGACATAGAGCACGCCGTCGACCTTGGGCACGAGGTGGAGGGCGTCGGAGACGGCGCCGAGGGGCGGCGAGTCGATGAAGATTCGATCGTAGCGCGTGCGCAGCTCGCGGATGAGCTCGTCGAACTTCGGACTGTTGATGACCTGGGTCGGGTTCTTGCAGATGCCGCCCACGGGCAGGATATCCATGTTGGGCGCGAACTCCCTGATGATCGCCTCGTCCAGGGTGATGTCGCCGTTGAAGTAGCCGCTGATGCCCTTCTCGGTCTCGATGCCCATCGAGGGGGCGACGTTGGGGAGGCGCAAGTCGGCGTCGACCACGAGGACGCGCTCGCCGTGCTGGGCGAAGGTCAGGGCGACGTTGGTGGTCACGAACGTCTTGCCCTCGCCCGGGCGGGTCGAGGTCGTGAGCAACACCTTGGCGCCAACCGCCGCAGGGTTGATCTTCATCACCGAGTGGATCGCGCGCAGCGACTCGATGGCCATCTTGTCCTTGCCCTGGCGGGCAAGCAGGGCGCGGTCGGGGCCATAGGTCTCGCGGGCGCGAGGGATGGTGCCCAGCAACGGCAACCCGAGGCCGCCCTCGATGTCGACCGCGGACTTCACACGGTCATCGAAGACGCCGAGGAGGATGACGAGGCCGACGCCCGCGGCGAGGCCGAGACCGAGACCGACGAAGACGTTGAGGTAATAGTTCTTGTTGATCGGCCGTTCAGAGACGGTCGGCGCATCAAGGATGCGGACGGAGGTCGAGGTGCCGGTGGTCGAGGTGCGCAGCTTGGCGTCCTCGTAGCTCAGCTTGAGTCGGTTGAGGAAGTCCTCGCCGAGGCGAATCTCCTTCTCGATACGCTCAAGCTCGATGCTGGCGTTCTGCAGACGGGCAATCTCGGCCTCCTTGGCGGCGAGCGAGCGCTCGACCGCGAGCAGGCGCTGCTGGGAGGTCCCGCGGAGTTCGGCGAGGCGATTGACCGCCATCTGGATGGCGCTGTTGAGCTCACGCCTCGTGACGTCGACCTGCTGACGGGTGATTTTGAGCGTGGGATGATTCTCGGTATACTTCTTCTCGAGCGTCTCGATTGTCACCTGAAGCTCGCTCACACGGGCGGCGAGCGCAGCGACGCGGTCGTCCGACTTGACCATCTGGATGAGGAGCAAGTCCTTCTCCTCTTTGCGGAACTGCTCGATTTGGTTCCAGACGATGGCAAGCTCGTCGATCTGGCGGCGAATCTCCTCGCGGTCGCGCACGAGCGCGGCGCGCTCGGAGCCGAGCGTGCTCGTGTCCTTGACGATGGCCAGCATGCGCTCGCGCGTGACGAGCTCGTTCTTCTCGCGGTACAGGCCGTTGAGCCGCTGCTCGAGCGACTCGATCTCCACGCGGGCCTTCTCGACGAGGGGATTGGTCACCGTCAGGCGCTCGTCCTCGCTGTTCTTCTGGATGGCCTCGCAGAAGAGTCGGCAGACCTGACGGGAGAGGTCGCGATCGGGATGGGTGAAGTCGACATTGACGATCATCGTCATGCGCTGGGGGGCGACGCCGCGCTGCCGGGCGAACACCTCCTGGGAGGTCAGCGGTCCGGAGAAGATATTGCCACCCTGGTAGGGCTCGAGCACCGCCTTGCGCTCGCTCGCGGTGAGACGGCGCTCAACCGACTCGATGATGCCGGAACTCTTCATCACCTCGACCGCGGTGTTGAAGTCATCGGCGGACATGATGGCGTAGAGTTCCTCGCCCGCGCCGCGCCCGGCGATGTTCGGGGCATACTTGTAGACCTTGAGGCGTCCGAAGGCGCGGTATTCGGGCGTCGCGTTGACCGTGTAAATCAGGGCCGCCGTCACAAAGACGAGCACGGAGAGCACGATGTACCACATCCGCTCCCGCAGCATGAGCAGGTAATTGGCAAGCGGGTTGGCACTGGCCCCGTAGCCGTATCCGGCATAGGCGTAACCCGCGTAGGGGGAATAGCCGCCGTAGCCGGCGTAATTGCCATAACCACCATAGCCACCAGGACCAGCGCTGGGTTCGCTTCCTTGTCCGGGTACGTAGGAGGGAGCCATGGGAAATTAGATGCGGCTCTCGCGGACGAAGACTTGGTCGTCGTCCTCGAGCAGGACGTCAGGCTCTGCGCCCTCCTCGATTTTGCTCACGTTGATCTCGAAGGTACGCACGCTGCCGTCGGGCTGCTTGCGTCGGAGGATGACAGCGGAGCGGTTGCCGCCTCGGAGGATGCCACCAGCCATGGCGAGTGCCTTCTTGAGCGTGATGTCCTCCTCGGGAGGGATGGCGACCGGTCCGGTGCGACCAACCGAGCCATCGATGTAAACGCGGCGCTCGGCGTAGCCCTTGATCTCGACCGAGACCTGGGGGGACTTGAAATAGGCCCCGAAACGCTTGGCGAGCTCGACCTGGGCCTCGGTCATCGTCATGCCGGAAATCTTCACCAAGCTGTCCTCCTTGAGGAAGGGCACATCGATGGTGCCGTCAGTGTTGATGCGGCGCTCGACAAAGGTGTCGTTCTCATTGATCACACCGATGCGCACGAAGTCGCGGGCACGCAGCCGATACGACTCCCGCGGGAGGACAGCCGCGGGGTCGGCGGGGTCCTTCTCGGCACCAGACTCCAGAGTCTCGGATGTGCGCACGGGGCCGGCACAGGCGGTGAGCAAGAGCGCGAGCAGGAGTGCGGCGAGCGGCGAGGAGTGGAGGCGCATGGCTGCTTCAGTCATCACTTTCCCCAGGGACAGCCCCGCGGTCACCAGCGCAAGTTCGCCTCGAGGGAGAACTGGCTAATGTTGTAGGGGGACGGGTTGTAGGCCTGAGTCAGGGTGTAGCTCGCGACGTAGGTCCAGTGGCTGTCGGGCGAGTAGGTGGCGTTGATTCCGAAGGAACCGGTGTTGACGGTCGCGGTCGTCTCAATCTCGCTGGTGCTGTAGCCGATGAAGGCGGAGGCGCGGAACTCCTCGCTGGCCACGTAGTTCACAAGGTAATTGATCGACAGTCTTTCGCTGCGTCGGCCGTTCACAGCAATGTTCGCGTCGTCGGAGAAGTTGAGGGCGTGATTGAACTTCTCGGTCAGGGTGTGGGTCAGGCCGACCGAGTAGCTGGCGGAGGTGCTAGGACCAACGCCGCCATCGTACGCAGTGCGCAGCAGGCCGGCGCGAATGTTGACATCGAGCTTGCCTGATTCCGTGGGCTGCCCGCTGAAGGTCAGGCCGTAGAAGTCCTTGGTAAACCCCGTGTAGGTGGGAGCCACGGAGGCGCCGCGGGCAGCCGTGATGTCCGTGTTCTCGTGCTCATAGGTGGCCCCAATGTTGAGCCGCGAGGTGACTTGATAGCGGAAGTTGATCGGATAGGACCAACTGTCGGCCTCCGTCAGCCGATCGGTGTTGAAGACGCCGGGGGATAGCTTGCGCTCGAAAGGGTCGTAACGGTTGCTGCGGTGATTGGCCGCAAGGCTCGTGCTGAACTTATCGGTGATGCGATACGAGGCGGTGACGGACTGTGAATACACGGTCTGCCGCGTCAAAGTGCCCTCGAACTCGGGCGCGAGGCTGAGGGGGTCGACGAAGATGGTGTCCGTGGTGTTGCGCGCATCCTCCTGGTAGGAAGCCTCGGCCTGGAAGGTCAGCGGACCTCCGCCATCATAGGTGAAGCTCGCACCCGCGACATCTTGATCGTCATCCAGGCCGCGAAGGCTGGAGTCGAGGTAACGAACAAAGTCGCGACGGTAGGAGAACGAGCTCGAGAAATTGGCCTCCTTGGAAAAATCGGCGCTTAACCCGGGGCCAACCGTCCAACTGGTGCCCTGGTTCGGCAAGCCGGCAGCGCTCCCTAAGAAGATGTTACTGTTGTAATCCAACCGAGCCTTGGCGGTGAAATACACATCGACATCCTCACCGATACGAAGAATCGGGGAGTCAGGAATCCAGCTGGCTGGCGCGGCAGCCGCAGCGGCGAGCAAAACAACGGTGGGCAGGTGGTGGCTCATCCTGTTGGGGTAAGTTTTTCTATAGATTTACGAATGGAGGAACAAACCTAAACCCTATCCCGACCGGACTGACACTTCAGCCAGTTTTGCCGGCGGGAGCGTCAGTCAAGTCTTTGTCCATCAAGACTTAGGGACGACCTTGATGCGGCGGTAAAGCGGGAGTCCGGTGCCAGCGGGGACGAGGTGCCCCATGATCACGTTCTCCTTGAAGCCGGTGAGATGGTCGCGCTTGGCCATGGTGGCCGCGTCGGTGAGGACGCGGGTGGTCTCCTGGAAGGAGGCCGCGGAGATGAACGACTCGGTCTCGAGGGACGCCTTGGTGATGCCAAGGAGGATGGGCTCGGACTCGGCGATCATGCCGCCGCGCTCATGGATGCCCCTGCCCTGCTCGATGAGCACGGTGCGGTCGACCTGCTCGCCCCAGAGGTGCTCGGAGTCACCCGGGTCGGTGATGCGGATCTTGCGCAGCATGCGGGCCACGATGATCTCGATGTGCTTGTCGTTGATGACGACGCCCTGGGTGCGGTACACCTTCTGGATCTCGGTGATGAGGTAATCCTGCACCTTGGACTGGCCGAGGATGTCGAGGATGTCGTGCGGGTCGACGGCGCCGTCCGTGAGGACCTGGCCCTGCTTCACCTTGTCGCCGGCGGCGACGATGATGTGCTTGCCGTGCGGGATGAGGTGCTCCTCCTCGCGGCCGACAGCGTCGACCACGACGAGCTTCTTCTTGCCGCGGACGGAGGGCTCGAAGCGCACGGTGCCGTCGATCTTGGCGATCTCGGCGGCATCCTTGGGGGGACGCGCCTCGAAGAGCTCGGAGACACGGGGCAGACCGGCGGTGATGTCCTGGGTCTTGGCCGCCTGGCGGGGAATCTTGGCGAGCGAGGAGCCGCCGACGACGCTGTCGCCGTCGCCGACCTCGACACGGGCGCCGGCCGGGATGGCAAAGGTCGCGAGGGCCTTGCCGCGGGGGTCCACGATCTGGATCTGCGGGTTCTGCTCGTCGGAGTGCTCGATGACGTACTTGAAGACCGAGCCGGAGTTGTCGCGCTCCTCGGTGTAGGTCACGCCGGGGATCATGTCCACGAGGCGGATCTTGCCGGGGGCGTTGGCCAGGATCGGGGTGAAGTTCGGGTCCCAGCGGCAGAGCAGGTCACCCTTCGAGACCTTCTTGCCATCCTTGGCGCCGATGGCGGCGCCGGCGACCACGCGGTACTCCTCGAGCACCTCGTCCTTCTCGCCGAGGAGGCGGATGGAGCCGTTGCCGTTCATGGCCACGGAGAAACCATCGCCGAGCTCGACGCAGTTCAGGTCGACGTGCTGGACGCGGCCGTTGGCCTTGGCGCGCACCTCGGGCGTCTTCAGCTGGGCGACACCACCGATGTGGAAGGTTCGCATGGTGAGCTGGGTACCCGGCTCACCGATGGACTGGGCGGCGATGATGCCGACGGCGGTTCCACGCTCGACCAGGCGACCCGTCGAGGGATCAAGGCCGTAGGCGCGAGGCGGGATGGCATTGACGCGCATGTGCGTCAGCGGGGAGAGCACCTTGACGCGCTCGATACCCGCCTTCTCGACACGGGCCACGGCGGCCTCGTCGATGAGCTCGCCGGCCTTGACCAGGACCTCGGAGGGGTTGAGCGGGTTGACCACGGGGTCGGCGGCGCAGCGGCCGAGGATGCGCTCGGCCATGGGCAGGAGCACCTCGTCGCCGTCGTAGATGGTCGTCTTCCAGATGCCGTTGGGCAGGTGGACATGGACGCGATCGACACCAGCGTCGCGCAGCTTGGCGATGAGCTCCTCGGTGAGGACATCGTCCTCCTTGGCGAGGGTCTTGGGCGAGCCGCCGCTCGGGTTGGCGACAGCGACCGCGATATGGCGCCCGAGGGAGGCATCACCGAGGGTGATGACCTCGCTCGCGGGCGGGCCGACGGTGTCATCGGTGACGATGACATCCATGGCGACGTCGCAGAGCTTGCGGGTCATGTAACCGGCGTCGGCCGTCTTCAGCGCCGTGTCGGACAGACCCTTGCGGGCGCCGTGGGTCGAGATGAAGTACTCGAGCACCGACAGACCGTCGCGGAAGGACGACAGGATCGGGCGCTCGATGATCTCGCCGGAAGGCTTGGCCATGAGGCCGCGGGCGCCGCAGAGCTGCTTCACCTGGGCCTTGTTACCACGCGCGCCGGAATCCATCATGGCGAACACGGGGTTGATGATCCAGCGGTGGGCGTGGCGCGGGTCACCCTTCTTGGTGCCGGCCATGCGGGATGAACCCGAGAGGGTCGAATAGACCGACTGGGCGATTTGGTCGGTGGCGGCGTTCCAGATTTCGACGACCTTGTTGCGTCGCTCCTCCTCGGTGATGGAGCCGTCGGCGATGTCACGGTGGCACTTGGCCACGCGGTCGGAAGCCTCGCGCACAACCTTCTCCTTTTCCTTGGGGAAGATCATGTCGCTGACGCCGATGGAGATGCCCGCGCGGGTGGCGATGCGGAAACCGGTTTCCTTGAGCGCGTCGAGCACCGGGATGGAGGCCTCGCGGCCGACCGCCTTGTAGGTGGCGAGGATGAGGTCGCCGAGCTGGGACTTCTTGACGGTGAAGTTGACGAAGCCGAGCTCGCGGGGCCAGACCGTGCTGAAGAGGATGCGGCCGACCGTGGTCACGATGACACGGGACTGCTTGTCGCCGTAGACGGTGTCGCGGCCGAAGTCCGGGTTGCGGAAGCGCACCCAGTCATGGAAGTGCACCGCACCCTCGGCCTCGGCGAAGACGGCGTCGTCGACCGAGTTGAAGAGCGGCAGGTGGGTGTCCTTGGCGGGCTTCTCCACCGGCTCGTACGAGAGGTAGTACGATCCGAGCACGATGTCCTGGGACGGCGTGAGGATCGGCTTTCCGCTCGAGGGCGAGAAGATGTTGTTCGACGACATCATCAGGAGCTTGCACTCCATGATGGCCTCGAGGGACAGGGGCACGTGGACGGCCATCTGGTCACCGTCGAAGTCCGCGTTGTAGGCGGTGCAGACGAGCGGGTGCAGGCGGATGGCGTCGCCCTCGATGAGGACGGGCTCGAAGGCCT
>JBMSKH010000012.1:0-50478 GCA_049419705.1 Opitutales bacterium | reverse complement strand
CCAGGACGACGCCACGGGCTTCATCCGGCTCAACGGCCTGCGCCTGCGCGTCAACGCGAAGGTCAACGGCCCCGACAGCCTCCGCAAGCCGGCGCGCTGAGCCGCTCGGCTCCGGTCGGAATCACGGGCCGCCTTCGGGCGGCCCGTTCGCTTCCCCAGGTGGAGGTGCGGGTCGGAATCGAACCGACGAATGGGGCTTTTGCAGAGCCCGGCCTTACCACTTGGCTACCGCACCGTACCTGGGAGACTTCAATTTGCCCGAGCCGAAGGGGGCTTCAAGGGAAAAGACCACGCGGGCTTCCCATTCGGGGTCGGTTGGCTTAAGGGTGGGGTATGCAGCCGCCTTTTCGTATCGGGCTCGGTTATGATATCCATCCCCTTGTGGCTGGTCGTCGCTGCGTGCTGGGCGGCGTGGTGATCGACTCGCCGGTCGGGCCAGATGGTCATTCGGACGCCGACGTCGTCCTGCACGCCGTGGCGGATGCCGTGCTCGGCGCGGCAGGCCTTCCTGACATCGGCCAGCTCTTCCCCAACACCGACCCCTCGCTCCGCGGCCTCGATTCCGCCCGAATCGTCGAGCGGGCCGTGAAGGAGGCCGCGGCCAAGGGATGGGCGGTCGGCAACCTGGATCTGGTCGTGCTGGCGGAGCGCCCCAAGCTCGCCCCCCATGTCCCGGCCATCCGGACCCGCCTAGGGGGTCTTCTGGGCGTTTCTGCCGACCAAATCGGGGTCAAGGCCACCACTCAGGAGGGTATGGACGCGGTCGGGGAGGGCAGGGCCTTGGCCTGCCATGCGGTGGTTTTGCTGGTTAAGGCCTGATTTTCGTCAAAAAAGGTCCCTTGGCAGGTGTGTGGCTTTTCCTCTTGTCCGAGGCAAAGCGACCTGTCATTTTGAACAACCCTCGCCTTGCGAGAGACCGCCATGGAACAGACCCTCATCATCCTCAAGCCCGACGCCATGGAGAATCAGCTCTGCGGCACGGTCATCGCCCGCTTCGAGAAGGCCGGATTTGAGATTCGCGCCGCCAAGATGATGAGTCTCAGCCCCGCCGTCCTCCGCGAGCATTACGCCCATGTGGCGGACAAGCCCTTTTACCCCGAGATCGAGGCCTTCATGTCCTCGCGCCCCGTCATCGTCCTCGTCCTCGCCGGCGAGAATGTGATCGCCAGGGTCCGCGAGCTGCTCGGCCCGACGAACTCGAAGGTCGCCCCCAAGGGCACCATCCGCGGAGATTTTGGCACGGAGATGATGCGCAATGTTTGCCACGCCTCCGACAGTCCTGCAGCCGCTGAGGCTGAGGTTCGCCGGTTTTTCCGCGCGGATGAGGTGTTCGCCCCCAAGGCGGCACGCGTCTGATCGGTTCATAGCACCCCTAACGGTCCCCGGCGTGCGTTCGCGCGCCGGGGACCGCCCTTTAGGGGTATGTTCGGGGGAGTTCGCGGCCTGTGTCCAGCGCCTTGCCAATGCGCGTTGCCGCGCTAAGTTGGGCTCAGATGTGCCGCGGAATTTTCATCTGGTTTCTGTTCGCCGCGCTCGGCCTCCTGGCTCTCTCCGGTTGCGGGGTCTTGATTCCCGACCAGCCGCCGCCGCGCGAACTGTCGCGCGCGGAGGCCGAGCCGATGATGGCCGCCCGGCAGGCTAGGATGTCCGAGGAGTATAAGCGATGGGTGGAGCCCCCGCCGACCTCGCTCCCGCTCAAGTTCGACCAGCGTTACCGGACAAAGGTGCCGCTCTGGACGTATTGGTCCAACGAGGGAGTTCTGCTCACCTTTGGGCGCTGGAAATTGTAAGGCTGTAACACGGCGGCTTCGCCCAAGCCCGACTATCCAGCCGGTTCGACCTTCAAGCTTTCACGTGTCCTTGCTGTCTGGGGGGATGGTTCGGAGTGCAGCTATGTCTACGTCAAGTTTGAGGGATCGTCCTCGGATTATGTCATCAATGTGGACGGTGAGAGGAATTTCTTTCTGAACCCGAAGATGTTCGAGGCCGTGGATGGCCCTGTTCCGGGCCGATAGCCTGTCGCCCTTTGGCTGGACTGATTTCCCGTCGCGAATACATTAGGGCGCATGGGCGAACACCAACAGGCCATGGCGTTCTTCCTTTCGGAAGCTCCGACTCGATTCGCTTTCCTTGAGGCGGCCGGCTTTAGGCGTGAGTCGCTCCGCGAGGGTTATGTCCAGGGATACCATTTCATCGGTCGCCACGTCGGCATCGAGGTCCAGATGGAGATTCAGGACTTGGTGCCTTGGGTGTATGTCTATCGGTTAGTGAACGGACGCCCGCCGGAGGATCTTCGACGCGATGTAGCAGGGCGCACGGTCCGAGTTTTGCTGCAAGAGGCTGTCCAGTGGCTCGGGGTGAGGGACGACCCTGCTCTAGTCGCCAAGAGCCTGAAGGGTATGAGCGCCGAGCAGACAATAACCGCCATCTTGGAGCGTGCCGTCGCGCTCATGCAGGCGCATCCCGGCGCCTATGACGACCGGGTAGACCTGCTCGACTGAGGGCTGATTGGCGCTTGTCGCCAAGGGAGGGTGCCCCACGCTCACGCCGTGGAACTCCACTGTCCCGAGTGCGGCCTGCCCATCCCGGTCTCCGAGATCGCGCCAGCCGCCGGTCTCGCCGTCTGCCGTTCCTGCGAGCAGTCCTTCGACCTCGAGGCCTGCAAGACGGCCGTGCCCTTCGCGCAGCGCTCCCAGCCGATGCCGATGAATCCGCCGGCGGGCGTGCAGGTGGAGGAGTCGATGGACGGCTTCCGTGTCACCGTCACCACGCGCAGCGCCATCGCTTGGTTCCTCGTGCCCTTCATGTGCGTCTGGAGCGGCGGCTCGCTCGGCGGCATCTACGGTACCCAAATCTACAAGGGGGAGTTCAGCCTATTCCAGTCGCTCTTCGGCATCCCCTTCCTGCTCGGCACGCTGTTCTTCGGGTCCATCGCTATGATGGCGCTCTGCGGGAAGTACATCCTGGAGGTTCGCGGCGACGAGCTCCGGCACCGGGTCGGCTTCCTCGGACTTTATTGGACAAGACGCCGTCGATGGTCCGATTACGATCGCGCCGAGCTGGCGGAGCAGACCTCGCGCACGCGACGAGGTGGCTACAACGTGCAGCATCAGATTCTGCTCAAGGGACCGGAGCAGGAGTACGACTGCTGCTCGGGTGCCCAGCGGGAGCGCCTCGCCTGGATGGTGAAGTACCTGAATGCCAAGATTGCCGCTGGACTCTGAACCTCGCGGGCTTTCCGGGGTTAAGTCGGCATGCTCCATCTCGTTCTCGCCTGCCTGACCCTCTCGCTTGGCGCTGCCGAGACGAAGCCATCGGCGACCTTTGTCCTGCGTAGCCCAGTCATCACCCCTGGCGGCGCCATTCCGCGTGAATACACTGGCGACGGTGCTGGGGTCAGCCCTGCCTTGGAGTGGTCGGGCGCTCCCGCTGGCACCAAGTTCTATGCCTTGGTCATGCATCATATCCCGCGCGAGGGTGAGGCAGCTCGTTGGTACTGGGTGGTCTGGAATATCCCCGCCGATGTGAAGTCGCTCGCCAAGGGTACGAAGGGCGTGGGCGTGACCGGCACCAACTGCGTCAACCGCGATCTCGCCTATGCACCGCCCCACTCGAAGGGTCCGGGCGCGAAGAAGTACACCCTGACACTTTACGCGCTCTCCGCCGCGCCTGATC
This sequence comes from Opitutales bacterium, assembly GCA_049419705.1. Taxonomy (GTDB): domain Bacteria; phylum Verrucomicrobiota; class Verrucomicrobiia; order Opitutales; family UBA953; genus UBA8828. The sequence goes on along the minus strand of JBMSKH010000012.1, from coordinate 46,803 downwards.
TCAAGTTACCTGCTTCGCAGGTCAGCCGCGATGTGCTCCTGGCGGCAATCAGGGACCGCACACTTGCCAGTACCGAGCTCAACTTCACCCACGATCGCACAGATCTGGTGGGCAAGGAGGCTGGGGGTCGTCCGGTAAACCCTTCGTCCCCCCGACGCTAACCGCTTAATCCACCTTGCCGTGGGGCGGGGGAATTGGGCAATCTCGGTCCATGCTCGACCCAAAGTTGCTGCGCGAACAGATTGATACCGTCCGCAAGGGCGTCGCCCGGAAGAAGTTCCAGGTCGACCTCGACGCGGTGCTCGCCGCCGACGAGCGACGTCGCCATGCGGTGACCGAGTTCGAGGCCGCGCGCTCGGCCCAGAACGCCGCCAACCAGGAGATGGCCAAGCTGCCCAAGGGCTCGCCCGAGTTCCAGGCCAAGCTCGCCGAGATGAAGGCGCTGTCCGCCAAGGTGAAGGAGCTCGAGAAGTCCGTCGCCGACGCCGATGAGTCCTGGAAGGCAGCCTGCCTGTCCGTCCCCAACATTCCCGACGTCAGCGTGCCCGATGGCCGTGCGGAGACCGACAACGTCGTCGCCGCCACCTGGGGCGACCCGGCGAGCCTCGTCTCGCCGCATGCCAAGGCGCATTGGGACATCGCTTGGTTCGCCAAGGCGGTCGACTTCGAGCGCGGCGTCAAGGTGACCGGCGCGGGTTTCCCCTTCTACGTCGGTGACATGGCACGCCTCGTCCGTTCGCTCATCCAATTCTTCCTCCAGGAGGCGGGCAAGGCCGGCTACGAGGAAGTGCACGCGCCGCTGCTGGTGAACGCTGCCAGCGCCACCGCCACGGGTCAGCTGCCCGACAAGGAAGGGCAGATGTACCACGCGCAGACCGACGACCTCTACCTGATCCCGACGGCGGAGGTGCCGGTGACCAACTTCTTCCGCGACGAGATCCTCGCACTCGACGCCCTGCCCCTGAAGCGCTGCGGCTACACGCCCTGCTTCCGTCGCGAGGCGGGTAGCTGGGGCGCACATGTGCGCGGCCTCAATCGCCTGCACCAGTTCGACAAGGTCGAGCTCGTGAAGTGGGTGCATCCCGACAGCTCGCTCGCCGAACTCGAGTCGCTCCGCGGCGACGCCGAGGGGCTGCTGCGCAAGCTCAACCTGCCTTACCGCGTGCTGAGCATCTGCGCCGGCGACATCGGATTCCCGCACAGCAAGCAGTATGACCTCGAGGTTTGGGCCGGTGGCCAGAAGCGCTGGCTCGAGGTCTCGAGCTGCTCCTCGTTCACCGATTTCCAGGCGCGTCGCGCTGGCATCCGCTTCCGCGACAAGGACGGCAAGGCTCACTACGTCCACACCCTCAATGGTTCCGGCCTGGGTCTGCCTCGGGTGCTCGCCGCCATCCTCGAGAACAACCTCCAGGCCGACGGCTCCGTGCGCGTCCCCGAGGCCCTGCGCCCTTGGTACGGCAAGGACACGCTGGCCTTCTGAACCCGTCGCTTGCGGCTCGCCCGACCGCTCCGCGCGGGTAGGGTGGGGTTGTGGAAGCGCTGCCGGCACCCGAGGCCCTGCGCGCCGCCGTGCAGGCGGCGGGGCGCGCGCTGGCCATCGACGAGCCCTCGCGCGCGCGGCTCGCGTCCGAGCCCGCCATCGCCGTCGCCGTCTCGGGCGGGGCCGACTCGGTCGCGCTCTTGGCGGCGCTTTACGCCGAGGAGGGTCTGCGCCCTCGCCTGCATGTCCTGCATTACGATCACCGGGTGCGCGGCGCGGAGTCGGCCGGTGACGCCGCCTTCGTCTCCGCGCTCGCCGCCGCGCTCGGGTTGCCCTGTCACCTCGGACAGCGCGAGACGGTGGGGGTCGGTAGCGAGACCGAACTGCGCCGGGTGCGGCTCGATTGGATGGCGCGGACGATGGCTAGGCTCGGCGCCCGCGCGCTGTGCCTCGGGCATCACCTCGACGACCGCCTGGAGACCTTCCTCCTGCGTGGCGCCCGTGGCGCCGGTGCCGAGGGGTTGTCCGCGCCGCGTGCGCACCAGGCGTTCCGCGACGGTACTTTCCGTCTGCGTCCGCTTCTAGGCCACCGACGCGCCGTGCTGCGCGCCGCCCTCTTCAACGCGGGCGTGCCCTGGCGCGAGGATGCCACCAACGCGGACAAGGCCGTGCCGCGCAACCGCGTGCGCGCCGATGTCATCCCGGCGATCGAGGCCTCGATGGGTCCGGGCTGGGCGGCCGGTGTCGCGCGCGCCACCGAGAATCTTGGCGAAGCCTCCGACGCCCTGCGTTCCTGGCTGGCCGAACTCCGCGGGTTGCCAACCGCGGACGGTCGCTGCGATGTCTCGCGGCTTCGTGACCGTCCCCGCGCGCTGGCCCGCCTCGCCTGCTCCGAGTTGCTCTGGTCGCATGGCGTGGAGGATCTCGGCGGACCGACCTTCGAGGCGATGGTCGACGCGGTCGCGTCCGGTCGCCCCGGGCAATTCCAGCTCGGCGGACTTAACTGGAATCTCACCGCTGGTTGGCTGGCCGTGGAGACCGCCCGGGAAGGGTGGGGTGAGGTGGTCCGCCCCCTGCCCGTCGATGGCACGCGCGCCGAGTGCGGCCTCGCTGCCGAGCGGGTCGCGGCCGATGCGACCCTCTGGGCCCGGTTGTCGCGCGGCGAGATCTCTCCAGCGGGCGAGGTTTACCTGAATATCCTGGATGCAGCCGGCCTGGGCTGGCGCTCACGGTTGCCAGGTGACCGCTATCAGCCCTTTGGGGCGCCAGGCTCGGCCAAGGTCTCGGACCTGCTCATTGACCGCAAGGTGCCACATGGTCACCGGGTGTCGCTGCCAGTGGTGCTCCTGGGCGACAGCGTCATTTGGGTGCCCGGTGTGCCGCCGGCTGATAATCTTCGCCTTCACGGGCCTTGCGAATCGGCTCTCCGGTTGACTTGGCAAGCCCCCCGCTTAGGCTCAACTCTCCAACGATGAGCAAGGACGACCAGCCCGAATCCAACGGCCGATTCAACCCCAAGCCGCTCCTTGTCTGGCTGCTGCTTGTCGCCTCGACCATCGCCCTTGTGCAGTTCTCCGCGCCGGTGGGCAACGAGCCCCAGCGCCTGGAGAATTCCCAGGTCCTCGCCTACGCCCAGGAGCGCAAGATCAAGTCGCTCAAGGTGAAGCCGGATCGCTCGGGTGGGACCGAGAACTGGTACGCCCTCGAGGGCGAGCTCGTGGTCAAGGGCGCGGCCGCGGACGCGCCGCCCTCGCGCTTCGTCGCCTCGGGCAAGCTGACCGACGCCGACTACGCGGCGCTGCGCACCGTCATCGGCTCGGACAACTTCAAGGAGGAGCGGGCGGACACCTTCGGCTCGACCCTCATCGGCCTGCTCCCCTCGCTGCTCTTCTACGCCGCCATCTTCTACCTGATGTGGCGCATGCTCCGCAACTCCCAGCGCGGCGCGATGCAGTTCGGCAAGTCCAAGGCGAAGCTCTCGGGCAAGGACAAGGAGCTGGTGACCTTCAAGGATGTCGCCGGCTGCGACGAGGCCAAGGAGGAGGTGCGTGAGCTCGTCGAGTTCCTGCGCGAGCCCAAGAAGTTCACCCGCCTCGGCGCGCGCATCCCCCGCGGTGTGCTCATGGTCGGTCCTCCGGGCACGGGCAAGACGCTCCTCGCTCGCGCCATCGCCGGCGAGGCCGAGGTGCCCTTCTTCAGCATCAGCGGTTCCGACTTCGTCGAGATGTTCGTCGGCGTCGGCGCATCGCGCGTGCGAGACACCTTTGACCAGGCGCGCAAGGCCGCGCCCGCGATCATCTTCATCGACGAGATCGACGCCGTCGGTCGCCAGCGCGGCGCCGGCGTCGGCGGCGGGCATGACGAGCGCGAGCAGACGCTCAACGCCCTGCTCGTCGAGATGGACGGTTTCGATGGCAACGAGGGCGTGATCGTCATCGCCGCTACCAATCGTTCCGACGTGCTCGACAGCGCCCTGCTGCGTCCGGGTCGCTTCGACCGCCAGGTGCACGTCGATCTCCCCGACCTGCGCGGCCGCGAGGCCGTGCTCGCGGTGCACGCCAAGCGCTTCCAGCTCGCACCCTCGGTCGACCTGACCCGCATCGCCCGCATGACCTCGGGCATGGCTGGCGCCGACCTCGCCAACCTGCTCAACGAGTCCGCCCTCCACGCCGCCCGCAAGAACCGGGAGAAGGTCGAGATGTCCGACGTCGAGGAGGCGCGCGACAAGATTGCCTTCGGTCGTGAGCGCAAGCGTCTCTTCGACCCCCAGGATCGCAAGGCCACCGCCTACCACGAGGCCGGCCACGCCGTCGTGCAGGCCCTCATCGACGACGGTTCCTTCCCCCTGCACAAGGTGACCATCCTGCCCCGCGGCCGCGCCCTCGGCATGGCGATGTACCTTCCGAGCAAGGATCTCCTCGGTTACAGCAAGCGCCAGCTCCTCGACCTCATCTGCAGCGCGATGGCCGGCCGCATCGGCGAGCGCGTCGTCACCGGCGACATCAGCAGCGGCGCCTCGTCCGACATCAAGCAGGCGACGCGCATCGCCCGCCAGATGGTCTGCGACTGGGGCATGAGCGACCTGGGTCCCGTGGCCTGGGGCGAGAACAGTGAGACGGTTTTCCTCGGACGCGAAATCGGGCGCACGCAGACCCACAGCGACGAGACGTCCAAGCGCATCGATGCCGCGGTCACGGGTCTCATCGCCGAGCAGACCGCTCGCGCCGAGCAGCTCATCCGTGACCACGCCGAGGCCCATCGCAAGATCGCCGAGGCCCTCCTCGAGCATGAGACGCTCGATGGCGTGCACGTGATGGAGATTGTCCGCACCGGAGCCATCCAGACACCCTTGGTCGGACAGCCCGTAGCCCCGTTGCCTCGGGAGCCCCGTCCCGCCGCGGACGCCGGTTCCGGAGCCGCTGCCGAGCCCAGCCCGGCCTGAGCCTAGGCGGGGGTTGCCTTGTCCGCATACCCCCTTAACCTGTTTCCATGCGAATCGGGCTCACAGGCGGCATCGGTTGCGGTAAGACCGCGGCGGCCGCCGCCTTCGGTCGCCTTGGTTTCCGAGTCATCTCCGCCGACCGTCTGGCTCACGAGGCCCTGCTCGCACCCCAGGTGCTCCGCGTCATCCAGGAACGCTGGGGCGACGAGGTCCTGCTCGAGAATGGATTGCCCGACCGCAAGTTCATCGCCGCCCGCGTCTTTGCCCATCCCACGGAGCGCGCCTGGCTCGAGGCGTTGATTCATCCGGCCGTGCAGAAGGCTTGGCAGGCCGCGATTGCCGACGACTCGGTTGATTGGCTGGTGGAGATACCGCTGCTCTTCGAGAAGGGCTGGGAGGGCAAGTTTGACCGCACGGTCTGTCTCTCGGCCACCCGGGCGCACCAACTCGAGCGCCTGCGCGAGAGGGGCTGGACCGAGGCCGATTTGAACGCCCGCGAAGCAGCTCAGCTTCCGTTGGCTGAGAAAGAGCGTCGTGCGGCCCACGTGCTGCACAACGATGGCTCCCTGGCCGACCTAGACGCCGCGGTGGGCAGATTGGTGGCACAGTGGCGGACCCCCTCCCGTTGAAGCATTTATCATTGCCCAAGGGGGGGTGTCATTTACGGTCAATTTACGCCGTACCTCCCCTTGGTCCGGCCCATTCCCCACTCACCCCTTTGCACCGAGGACGGCACCTGTGACGACCGCAGACGACTTCGTCATCCAGTTCATCCAAGACAAGGGACTTGTCTCGGCCGAGGCTGTCGCCGCCGCCCGCGCCGCCGTCGGTGAGGTGCCCCCGGACAAGAACGCCGACACGCTCGCCCTCGACAAGCTTGTCGAGCTCGGTTCCGTCGGCTGGAAGGCGATCACCGATGCGCTGGCCAAGGAGTTCGACATGGAGGTCGTCGACCTCTCCCAGGCCACCCCTTCCGAGGATATCCTCAAGCTCGTGAGCAAGGAGCAGGCCGAGCGCCTGACCCTGCTCCCCCTCCAGATGGATGGTTCCGAGCTCCAGGTCGTCGTCGCCGACCCGCTCGACACCGACAGCCTCGATTCACTCTCCCGCGTTCTCAAGCTGACGCTCAATCCCCGTCTGGCACCGCCCGACGAGCTCCGCAAGGCGATCGCGCGCTGCTATGCCGGCGGCCAGATGAACGTCTCCTACGAGGATGTCTTCGGCAAGCCGGCCGAGGGCGCCGAGGCTGGGCTCGAGCTCCCGCAGGGCGGCGACGTCAAGGAGGACGACGCGCCCATCATCCGCTACGTCAACTCGCTGATCGTCGACGCAATCAAGCGCAAGGCTTCGGACATCCACCTCGAGCCGCTCGAGAAGCGCTTCCGCGTGCGTTTCCGCATCGACGGCGTGCTGCAGGAAATGAAGGGCCCGCCCAAGCGCCTGCAGGCCGCGATCATCTCGCGCCTCAAGCTGATGGCCGACGTCTCGCTCGCCGAGAAGCGCATCCCGCAGGACGGGCGCATCCAAGCCAAGTCCGGCGGCAAGGACGTCGACCTTCGTGTCTCCGTCCTCCCCACCGTCTACGGCGAGTCGATCGTCATGCGAATCCTCGACAAGGAGGGTCTGCGACTTGGCCTCCCTGAGCTTGGCTTCTTTGCCGATGACCAAGCCGTCTTCCAAGGGCTGATTGGCGGCTCCGACGGCGTCTTCCTCGTCACCGGCCCGACCGGTTCCGGCAAGTCGACCACGCTTTATTCTGCGCTCAACTACGTCAACCAGCCCGACCGCAAGATCATCACGGTCGAGGACCCGGTCGAGTACCAGATGGCCGGCATCAACCAGGTCCAGGTGAAGCGCGACGTTGGCATGACGTTCGCCGCCGCGCTCCGCGCGATGCTTCGCCAGGCGCCCAACATCGTGATGATCGGTGAAATCCGCGACTTGGAGACGGCCGAGATTGCGGTCAATGCCGCCCTGACCGGCCACATGGTGTTCTCCACCCTGCACACCAACGACTCGGTCAGCGCGGTGACGCGCCTGGTCGACATCGGTGTGAAGCCCTTCCTTGTCTCCGCCGCCCTCCGCGGCGCGCTCGCCCAGCGCCTCATCCGCCGCATCTGCCAGAATTGCGCCGCGCCCTACGCGCCGACCCAGAAGGAGCTGAGCTCCATCGGTATGACCGAGGCCGACCTGAAGGGTGCCACCCCGATGATGGGCGCCGGTTGCCCCAAGTGCGGCAATCGCGGCTACAAGGGACGTCGCGGCGTCTTCGAGCTTTTCGTGGTCAACGAGGAGATTCAGCAGATGGTTTACTCTGGCGCCTCGCTCGTCGAGCTGCGCCGCAAGGCCCGCCAGGGCGGCATGCGCTCGATGCGCGAGGACGGTATCCGCAAGGTGGCCTCCGGCATGACCACTATCCCCGAGGTTCTTGGCGCCACCGTCGCCACCGAGGAATAATTCCATGGCCTACGAGATTCACCAGTTGCTTGAGTCGATGATCGAAAACGGGGCTTCCGACCTCCATCTCCACGTCGGGCAGGCCCCTTGCCTGCGCATCTCCGGCGACATGATTCCGCTCGAGGGGGACAAGCTCACCCCCGAGGCCGTCGTCGCCCTTGTCGAGTCGATCGCCCCTGCCGAGCAGCTCGAGCGCCTCAAGCGCGACGGCGGCTGTGACTTCGGATTCTCCTTCGCAAGCAAGGCGCGCTTCCGCGTCAATGTCTACCGCGGCAAGGGCGTCCTCGGGATGGTCCTGCGCCTCATCCCCAACACCATCTTCGGGCTGCGCGACCTGCGCCTGCCCGACATGGTCAAGGATCTCCTCTCCCGCCCGCGCGGCCTGATTCTCGTCACCGGTCCGACCGGCTCCGGCAAGTCGACCACCCTCGCCTCGATGGTCAACTGGATCAACGAGAACACCGACGGGCACATCATCACGGTCGAGGACCCCATCGAGTACTACCATCCGCACAAGCGCTGCATCGTCACCCAGCGCGAGGTGCACAACGACGTCCCGTCCTTCGCCGACGGCATCCGCGCGGCGCTGCGCCAGGACCCCGATGTCATCCTCATCGGCGAGATGCGCGACCTGGAGACCATCGAGGCGGCCGTCTCCGCCGCCGAGACCGGCCACCTCGTCTTCGGCACCCTCCACACCACCGGGGCGGCCCGCACGGTCGACCGCATCCTCGATGCCTTCCCCACCGGGGCCAAGGACCAGATCCGGGTGCAGCTCGCATCCTCCATCATCGCGGTCATCTCTCAGGCGCTCTGTCGCACGCCCGAGGGCAAGCGCGTCGCGGCCTACGAGATCATGGTGCGCACCGATGCCATCGCGGCCAAGATCCGCGAGAACAAGACATTCCAGATCGTCTCCGACATCGAGACGGGCGGCGCGCGCGGCATGCGCACGCTCGACGCCGACCTCCTGGCCCTCGTCCAGCAGGGCAAGATCGATGCGGAGGAGGCCATGAACTACGCGCAGGACTCCGAGATGATGCGCACGCGCCTCAAGGGGGGCGCCAAGGACTGAGCCATGTTTGACGACCACAGCGACAGCATCCGCGAGGTGGCTCGCGAGTTCCACCTGGCCGATGAGATCCAGTCCGAGGAGCTGTGGGAGAACCATATCCAGAACGGCAAGTCCTTCGCCGACCTGCTCATCGACACCGGACTGACCGACAAGCCGAGCCTGCTGCAGGCTGTGGCCGACCATCTCGGCGTGCCTTACTACGCCGCCGTGCCCGAGGCCGATGCCGAGCTTGCTCGGGTGCTCAAGCCCGCCCAGGCCCACCGTTACCTGGTCGTTCCCGTGGCCCAGGACGGCACCAAGCTGACGCTCGTCGCCAAGGACCCCTTCAACTCGTCCGCGGTCAGCGAGCTGACCTTCATCCTCCAGCGCGATGTGGAGTTCGCGGTGGTCGACCCCGACCTGGTCGATGCCGCCGTTATCCGCACTTACGGCGAGGCCCAGCAGGCCTCGATGGAGGACCTGCTCGGTGAGTTCGAGTCAGTCGAGGCCACCGCCGCCGGCACCGATGGCGCCTCCGAGCAGGAGATCAGCGAGGCTGCCAGCCAGGCGCCCATCATCCGCTTCGTCGACCTCGTGCTCCAGGAAGCGGTCAAGGCCAAGGCGTCCGACATCCACTTCGAGCCCTTCGAGGACCAGTTCCGCATCCGCTACCGTATTGACGGCGCGCTCTACGAGATGGCCCCGCCGCCCAAGAACCTCGCGCCCGCGGTCATCGCCCGCGTGAAGGTCATGTCCTCGTTGAACATCGCCGAGCGTCGCGTGCCCCAGGACGGCCGCATCAAGACCACCATCAGCGGACGCGCCATCGACCTGCGTGTCTCGACCCTGCCGACCCAGTTCGGCGAGTCCGTCGTGCTGCGTATCCTCGACAAGACCGTGGTCAACCTCGACTTGGCCAACCTGTCGATGCAGCCCGACGTCATGGAGGGCATCCGCGAGCTGGTCAACCGCCCCAACGGCATCTTCATCGTCACCGGCCCGACCGGCTCGGGCAAGACGACCACGCTTTATTCCGCGCTCCGTGAGGTGAACACCGAGGACGTGAAGATCCTCACCGCCGAGGACCCCGTCGAGTACGAGGTCGAGGGTATCATGCAGGTGCCGATCAACCACCAGGTCGGCCTGACGTTCGCCGCCACCCTGCGTTCCTTCCTCCGACAGGACCCCGACACCATCATGGTGGGCGAGATCCGCGACCTTGAGACCGCGCAGATCGCCGTGCAGGCCTCCCTCACCGGCCACGTCGTGCTCTCGACGCTCCACACCAACGACGCCCCCGGGGCCGTCACGCGCCTGATCGACATGGGCCTCGAGCCCTTCCTCATCTCGGCCTCGGTCGAGGGCGTGCTCGCCCAGCGCCTGCTCCGCCGCATCTGCAAGTCCTGCCGGACCGCCTTCGAGCCGGACAAGGACACCGTCCGCCTCCTCGAGGTCGACCCGATCGAGATCGCGAACAAGCAGTTCTTCTTCGGCAAGGGCTGCCCCGAGTGCAACAAGTCGGGCTACAAGGGCCGCCAGGGCCTCTTCGAGCTCATGGTCGTGAGCGACCCGCTGCGCGAGCTCATCACCCAGCGCGCGCCCACGCTGGTGCTGAAGCAGAAGTCCATCGAGCTCGGCATGCGGCCTCTCCGTGATGACGGCCTTCGTGCAATCTTCGATGGACAGACCACCATTGAGGAGGTCCTCAAGTACACCTAATTCCCCTTAACCCCAACACCCCACAACGATGCCCGAGTTCAAATACACCGCGATTGACCGCAACGGACAGCAGGCTTCCGGCAAGGTCGACGCTGCCAGCGCCGACGAGGCCCGCAAGAAGCTCATGGCCAAGGGACTGATGGTCACCGCCCTGACCAGCGATGCGGGGGGCGCGGCCAAGCCTGCCGCCACCCCGGGGCAGTCCGGTGCGAAGAAGGGCTTCTCGTTCGGAGGCGGCGGCAAGGTCACCGAGGTCGAGGTCACCACGATGGCACGCCAGCTCGCCACGCTGCTCATGGCCGGCCTGCCGTTGCTCCGCGCGCTCGAGCTTATCCACAAGCAGGAGCGCAATCCCGCCTTCAAGACCGTGCTCGGGGCGATTACCGAGAGCGTCTCGCAGGGTAACAACTTCTCCGAGGCCCTCGCCGCCCATCCCAAAGTCTTCGACCGGCTCTTCGTCAACATGGTGAAGGCAGGTGAGGCGGGCGGCGTGCTCGACAAGGTGCTCGCCCGCTTGGCCGGCTTCCGCGAGAAGGCCCAGCGCATCCAGAAGAAGGTGAAGTCCGCGATGGTCTACCCCGCGGTCGTCATGTCCGTCGCCATCATCATCGTCATCGTGCTCCTGGTGAAGGTGGTGCCCGCCTTCCAGAATCTCCTCGCAGCCCAGAAGATGGCGCTGCCCGCCCTGACGCAGTTCGTCGTCTCCATCTCCTCCTTCCTCCAGAACTGGATGCTACCCTCCGAGCTGAGCCTGGTCGGCCTGCTCCGCCCGGTGATCGCCTACGGCGCCTTCTTCGGCATCTTCACCGGGGCGAAGCTCTGGCTCGCGACCGAGCGCGGCAAGGAGATCTTCGATCGCATCCTCTTCAAGTTCCCGAAGGTCGGACCCTTCGTCCAGATCGTCACGGTCTCGCGCTTCGCGCGCACCTTCGGCACCCTGATGGCGTCGGGCGTGCCCATCCTCCAGTCGATCAACATCACGCGCGACACGCTCTCCAACGTCGTCATTGCCAGCGCGCTCGAGCGGGTGCATGACCGCGTGCGCGACGGTGAGCCGCTCTCCGTTCCCCTCGAGCAGTCCGGCGTCTTCCCGCAGATGGTCACCTCGATGATCCAAGTGGGTGAGGAGACCGGGCAGCTTCCCGAGATGCTCAACCGCGTGGCGGACATCTATGACGAGGAGGTCGACAACGCGGTCGGCTCACTTACTTCGATCATCGAGCCGGTGCTCATTGTCTTCCTCGCCGTGGTCGTCGGCACCATCGTTCTCGCGATGTTCCTGCCGCTCATCGCGATGATCCAGAAGATGACCGGCGGCTGAGAGCGCCCAGGCTACCCGGCCAAAACGGAGGCGGGTTGCGTACCCCTACGCAACCCGCCTTTGTTTTCTACTTTATCTTACTTACCCCATCTCCCGTAGGAGAAGTGAGTTAAAGGATGGGGATAACCTGACCGAAATCAAGCACCGGGTGGCCTCTGGCGCATCTATTTGGCACACAGCGAGTTCCAAATCGGCTTCCGTTGGGTGCAGGGGCAGGATTTGAACCTGCGACCTTCAGGTTATGAGCCTGACGAGCTAACCGGGCTGCTCCACCCTGCAATACAACGGAAGGTCATCAGAACAAGCCCCGCCCCGCCCCGCAAGTGATTTCTTCGGCCAGCTGCGGACGCTCAGAGGAAGCCGAGCTCGCGGTAGGGTGTCTTGCCCAGGACCTTGGCGGGATCGGCCTGGAGGAAGTTGTGGAGGACGGTCGAGTAGACCTGGCGGAAGTCGGTGCTGAACGTGATGTCCTCGTTGGGCTTGATCGAGAGGTCGGGCGCCGTGCCGTTGACCGCCTGCTTGATGCCGCTGTGCATGACGAAGAGCGGCGCGGAGGTGCCGTGGTCGGTGCCCGCCGTGGAATTCTCCGAGGGTCGGCGTCCGAACTCCGAGAAGGTCATGGTGAGCACCTGACGGTCGAGGCGCTTCTGTTCGAGGTCCGACTGGAAGGCGTGGAGCGCCTCGCTGAGCTCGGAGAGAAGCTGGGCGTGCCGGTTGACCTGGTTGGCGTGGGTGTCGAAGCCGCCATGGGTTGCGTAGTAGACGCGGGTCTCGAGGCCGGCGGAGATGAGGGCGGCGATGCGCTGGAGGGACTGTCCGATGCCGGTGCCAGGGTAGGCGACCGAGGGCTTGTAGTTGGCGATGATCTCGCCGACGCGGCTCTCGGTGAGCAGCGCGTCCATCAGGGTGTGACGGAGGTAGTGGGAGTTGTCGGCCGGGTCATTGGCATCCCCGACCACGATGGGTGCCTCGTTGAGATCCATCAGCAGCTCGGTCTCGTCCTTGCGGTCGCCGCTCGACTTGGCGCTACGGTTCGCCTTGCGGCCGCCGCGGCCGCCGCCCATCCCGAAGATGTTGTGGGGCTTGTCGGACTGGAAGGTCTGGGGCATGACATCGCCCCCGTGGATGGCGAGCGGGTCCTTGCCCTGGCCGTCGCAGCAGGCGTCGAAGTAGCGTCCGACCCAGCCGTTGTAGGCGCTCTTGTCGCTGTCGGAGGCGGTCTCCCAGATCTCGGTCGAGCGGAAGTGCGAGCGGTTGGGGTTGGGGTAGCCGACGTTCTGCACCACCGCCATCTTCCCCTCCTTGATCATCCGGGCCATCTTGCCCATGCCGGGATTGAGCGCGAGCTGGTCGTTGATGGTGTGGAGCCCGGCGGTCTTGCGCAGACCGATGGTCGGCCTCAGGCGGTGGTAGTTGTCGTCCTCGTGCTGCACGACGGTGTTCAAACCATCGTTGCCACCAGCGAGTTGGACGAGCACGAGGATCTGCCGGTCTTTCTCGGCCTTCGGCGCCTCGGCCATGACCGAGTTGACAAGGAAGGAGGGGGCGAAACCCGCGAAGGCAATTAGACCGAGGCCACCGCTGGCACTCTGGAGGAATTCGCGCCGGGTCTTGGGTTGGAAGCGTAGGCTCATGGTCGTGGGTTCAGGAGAGTTGGTAGAGGGGTGACTGCAGGATGGCGGTCACCGCCTCCTCGATGCTGCGGATGCGCTTCATGCCCTCGGGCTGGATGTGCTCCTCAAGCACCTTGCGGTACTCGGGCGAGACGGGCACAGGCAGGAAGTAGTTGCAGAGGTGCACGACAATCTCCGCGTTCGTGCGGTTCTTCGCGAGGAACTCCAACCGGTCGGGCGTGACCCACGGTTGGCCCCGTCCAGCGGCGCGGGCTTCCTTCAGTGCCTTAAGGTCGTCGGCGTTCAGCTTCTCATCGGGCACCGCATTGAAGAGCCCGCGGGCCACGGCGCGTCGGGCCGCCAGCGAGGAGGTGCTGATCCAGTTGCGGCCGTAGATCCAGCCGCGCACGTTGGGCGGGTTGAAGAAAGGTTGTCCCATCGCGCGCAGGTTGTTGTAGACCGGGCCGGGGTAGGGGATGACATCGATGCCGAGGTCCTGGCAGAGGCCGAGGTAGTAGGCGATCGGCGCCTTGATCAGCGTGCCGCGGAACTTCGGGTGGTAGAAGATCTCGGAGCAGAAGAGGATGCGCGGCAACTCGCTGATTCGGAGACCGGAGGCTCGCCAAATCCGGCCGAAGGCGACGGCGTACTCGCGGGGCAGGCCCTCCGCGGCGAGGTAGAACTTGATCAGTTCCTGCGGCGCGTAGGCGGCCGCGGCGGGTTGGGCGATGGTCAGGTCGATGAGCTCGTCCGGACCAAACTTGCCGCGCTTGCCGAAGATGACCTTCTCGCCCTGGTCATGGTTGCGGGCCTCGACCGAGTAGACCCCGTTGCGCACCGTGGCGCCGGTCAGCGCGCGCGCGGCCTCCTTGACGTCCTGCTCGGTGTAGTTGCCCTCGCCGAGACAGAAGAGCTCGAAGAGCTCGCGGGCGAAGTTCTCGTTCGGGCGACCCTTGGAGTTCTGGTTGGCGTCGAGGAACTGGAACATCGCCGGATGCTTCATCACGGCGCGGGTCAGGCTCGCGTAGTCGGAGGCGATGTGACGACGCAGCGTGGCCTGGTAGTCGAACAGTTGGTCCGACCGCTTGATCTTCTCGGCGGTGATGACGAAGATATCCTGCAGGTACTGGACGAACTTCTCCTGCGCGGAGTGCTCCGGTCGGCGGGCGAACTCGAGCCAGGAGACTCCATAGTCCTGGATTGCGGCCTCGTTCTTGCGACGCAGCTCCTTGAGGAACTCCTTCCGCTCCTCGGGGGTCAGGGCCTTGAGCTTCCCCCGGATCTCCTCGCTCTCCTCGCTGAGGTTCTCGAGCTTTCGCGGCATCGGCAGCGCGCGGACGGTGGCGAAGGCGCGGCGGACAGTCATCTCGGGACCCTCCCTCAGGGCCAGCGCGGTCGCGGCCGGGGTTGCGCTGTAGCCGAGTCGCCGGAGCAGGTGCTTGGCGCACCCCTCGTCCCAACGTCGGGTGTCGAAGGCCAGCCAGGCTCGCTCGGGGGCGGGCAGGGGGAGCGTTTGGCTCATGGGGATATCCTCATTAGGACAAACACCGCTTTCGGGCGCGAGTTCGCTTTGCCGCGCTTAATTCGGGTTGAACGCCCACCTCACCCGGCTAGGGTATTGTGCCTCCCCGATGACCCAGTCCCCCGCCGATGGTCCGGACTCCGTCCCTCCGCCTCCGCCTCCGTCAGGCGCCGGGTCGCCGGGTGTCGTCACTCCCGACCCCCGCTTGGTCGGCCAGGAAACGACCTTGGACAGGTACAAGCGCAGTTTCTGGGCCCGGCTGGGCGGAGAAGGCCTGGCGGTGTCCCTGGTCATCCATCTGCTCGCCCTCCTGATTTTCGGTCTCTGGGTGGTCTCGGTGGTGACCGACACGGCCAAGGTTGATCCCGATACCTTCGCCACCGGCGCCGGTGGCGGCGCCGCAGGTGACATGGCCAAGATCTACGAGCACAAGGTCACGCCCAAGAACGCCCGCAACCTGGCCAAGAACACGAATCGCATCAGCTCGAAGAGCTCCACCTCGGCCATCGCCCTGCCGGACCTGCCTGCGACATCCGTCTCGTCGATGGTCAGCGGCATGTCGGCGGGCGGCGCCTCCAAGGGGTTCGGTGGCGGCTCGGGTGGCGGCATTGGTTCCGGCAAGGGTGTCGGCGTCGGCAATGGCCGCAACTTCGTCGGTCGTCCCGTGATGGGAGCCAAAATCTTCGCCCAGAAAATCGCCGTGTACCTCGATGGCTCCGGGTCGATGCGTTCCTATCTCCCTCGCGTGGAGGAGGAGATCCGCAAGCAATTCCCCGAAGCCGACATCTACCGCTACAACGGTGCTTGGACCTACGTCGAGGACGGCGATGTCGTGGGCGGCCGCAAGTCCAAGGGCAATGAGGGCGTCGGTCCTCCCCAGGATCCCTCCTCCTGCGACAACGATCCCAAGAAATTCACCACCGACGCCAAGTCCATCTTCCGTAAGTACGATGACAATTTCCGACGCGGTTCAGTCGGTGCGTGGATCGATGTGATGTGTCGGGAGAAGTACGACGCGCTTGTCATCTTCTCCGACTTCCAGGACGGTGTGACACAGTTCAGGAAGGGCGAGATGATCTATTCCGATGGGCTGCGTCAGCAGGTCAACACGCGCAAGAAGAACGATGAGCGTTGGGAGTCCGACTGGCTCTCCATCTTCGGCCGGGGGCGCGACGGCGGTGGTCCCAAGCTCTATTGCTTCTCCACCGAGCAGGAGCCGCAGCCGTTGCTTTCCCAATGCGTCAAGGCTTCGGGTGGTGACACCAAGATGGTGACGTGGCTGAAAATTCCCGGTGGCCAGCCTCCGGCTGATCCCAGTGCCGGACAGTCAGCTGGACAGACCGTGGTGCCCACGACCACGACTCAGCCCTACCGCCCTCCGCGCTGAGCCGCGGTTGGTTGTTTCTGCGTGGGCCAAGGTCCTCAGCGCGGTTCAGTTGAACGCGCGCTCTGTCGAGGTCGAATGGCTGCATGGACATCCCATTCGTGCGCAGGGGCCAGGGGCTCGGCCCATGGGTTGCCACGCTCCTGAGCCATGTCGGCCTGGTCGTGTTGGCGCTGGCTTGGGTCATTGTACGTTACCAGCCCGCCTCGCCGCCGAGCGAACCCGACTGCTTTGCCGTCCCCGCGGATGGCGCGAGTCCCTCCGCCTCCGTTTCGGTTCAGCGTGAACGTCCTCGTTCCGTGCCCGTGGTCCGCATCACCTCGAGGAGCAGCGAGTCGACCTTGGCCTTGCCTGCGCCAACAGATCTCAGCCTCGGACAGACGATGGCTCTTCATGGAAAGACGGGCGCGCTTGGCTCGGGCAGTCTGGGTGGCGCCAGTACCGGCATAGCCGGCCTCCGACCAGGTTTGGTCGGGTCTGGCGTCGGCAGGGCTGGGCGACCTGTGATGGGGGCGAGCATCGTCGCGCGCCGTCTCGCAGTCTACCTCGATTGCTCGGGCTCGATGCGTCCTTACCTCGATCGCGTCGAGACCGAAATCCGTAGGCAGTTTCCCGATGCGGATGTCTTCCGATTCGATGGTGCGCGTGTCGTCGTTATTGATGGCGAGGTGGCTGATGGCCGTGGTTTTGACGGGCACTTTGGGACGGCACATCCGGGCCAGAGCGACCCCGCTGCCCTGACCGCCCAGGGGCGCCGGCTGCTTGGCCGCATCGCGAAGCGCTGTGAGTCAGGCTCGCTTGGCGCATGGATCGACTGGTTGCTGCCCGAGGATTACGACGGCCTGGTTGTCTTCTCTGATTTCCAAGACGGCGTGCGCCAGTATCGTCGTCCAAAGACGGGCTCGCCCGAGCTCATCTATGCCGATGGCAAACGACGGCAGGTGGATGTCCGCAGGGAGGCCGAGGCTCGCTGGGAGAAAGCTTGGCTGGGGCGCTTCTCGGAGGCTGCCAAGGGTCGGGGACCTCGGCTTTACCTCTTTTCCATCGAGGTCGAGCCCCAACCCCTCCTGCGGCAATGTGCGGTTGCCTCCGGCGGCGGTGTGACGATGGTGGAGTGGCTGCGGAGTCGCCCTCCGCGCTGAGACCCACGATGCGCCCCCACAAAGCCCAGTTCACCGCCGCCTTCGCCGACACCGACGCGGCGGGCATCGTGCACTTCTCCACCGTCTTCCGCTGGGTTGAGGGTGCCGAGGAGGGTCTCTTTGCCGAGCTTGGCCTGCCTTTCCTCGCCCGTGATGGCGCCGCCCTCCGCGGCTTCCCGCGCGTGCGGGTCGAGTGCGACTACCTGGCGCCCGTCCATCGCGGCGACCAAGTGACGTTGGCGCTGCACCCGACGGAGATTGGCGACAAGCGCATCGTCTGGGCCTTCGAGGCCGCGGTCGCTGGCAAGGCCGTCGCCCGCGGCGCTCTCACCACTGTCTATGCCTGGCGCGAGGGCGAGGGGCCGATGCAGGCCGCGCTCGTGCCGCTTTCGATCAAGCAGGCGCTCGAGCAGCGCTTTAAGGAATGATGGGAGTCGGGCGCAGCTGGATTCCGACCACCCTGGTCTTCGCCCTGGCCGTGGGGTGCCTTGGGATCGTCTTGTGGCTGGCTCACGGGGGCATCCCCTCCCGACCTCTCCATGCCGATGAGGCGGGGCAATGGTCCCTCATGGTCGAGGGTGGTCCGCATAGCGCGACACAGGATCAATTCCACGGTCCTGCCCTCGGCTTGCTCGCTCGGGCTGGATTCAGCGTTGTCGGTATCAATCCCGCGGACGCCTCCGAGTCCGCACTGCGTGCCGTGCCGCTCCTCTTCGCCGTCACCTTGCTGCTATCCTCGTTCGTGCGTCGACATCGCTCCTCGGCGCTGCTCGGCGTGTTGGCCATCGCGCCCTGTGCGCGGTTCATCCAGGAGCCGATCCTAGCTGTGTCCTTGGTCTGGGTGGCTCTCTTTTGGCTAAGGGAGGACGAGGTCGAGGCCGGGCATCTCTGGCGATTGCGCCTCTTTGCCGGTCTCGCCGCCGGCCTTGCGCTCGCCTGCAAGGTCACCGCTGCCCTTTACCTCGGTGTGGCCGCAGCATCCTATCTCTGGCTCCGGCGCGGTGAGCGCTCGCGGGGTGGACTCGTCGTCTTCTGGACCTCAGCCGCTTTCTCCTGGGCCTGCTGGCAAAGCACGTTCTTCACCGATCTGCCGGCACTGGGAACCTGGTGGACGCAGCTCGCCCGTGCGTTCGGAGTCGCGGCAGGCGTGACCCAGGAGCGACTAACACTTGTCACGGTCTGGCCTTGGTTCATCTCGGTGTTGCTCCTTGCGGCCGCGGCTTACGGACGTTGGCGACGCCGTGCGGAAACGCCCCTCGGTCGGCACAGGTTGGACCCGCTCCTGCTCGCGGCATCGGTCGTCCTGCTCCTGCATCTCGCTCTGCCTTACAAGACCCCTTGGTTGCTGATGACCGTCGACATGCTCGTGCTGCTCGTGCTCTTGCCCGAGTTGCTGGTCGACGATCTTTTCCGCGGACTGGATGAGGGTGCCTGGCGTGTGCTGCGGGCCCTTCTTCTGGTCGTACTTCTGGTTGGCGTCGTGCGCTGGGTCTCGGCTCAGCGATACGCCTATGTTGAGACTTCGCCGGCTGTGCCTGCCGTCGCCCGGGTCATCCGGGAGGCCAGCCGAGACGCGTCCCTCGTTGTGCAGGTGAGCGGGGTTAACTGCTGGCCGATACCCTATTACCTGCGGGGTCTGCGCGTGGGGTATGGCGACTTCGAGGGAGCGGCGAACGCAGATATCCGCTGGGTCGAGTCAGTCGGCCCCGAGGCTCCCATGGCTCCAGGCAGCCGGGCCATACCTGTCGAGGTGCGCCCGGGAGAGCTCTGGTGGGTGCTTGTGCGTGATCCGCTGGCCGGACGCATCGAGACGGCCCTTGGCCGGCGCTGAGGCTTAGGAGCCGGTCTCCGTGGAGAGCTTGGCGGACTTGAGGCTCTCGCGGATGTCCCTTAGGAGGCTCTCGCGACCCTCGGAGAAGAGGAACCGGTCGGAGGCGATGCGCTCGTAGGCCTTGCCGAGGATGTCCTGCGGGGGGCGGCGCGTGTCCATCAGCCGGCGCAGGTAGACCTCGAGGTCGTCGGACATCTCCTCGTTCTCGACCTTCATCTTCACGATCTGGAGGAGGAGGGCCTGGTTGTTCTCGTGGCGCAGGTGGGCGGCGACCAAGGTGTTGTTCGCCTCTTGGAAGCGGCGAGCCTGCACCAGCTTGCGGCCAATCGCAACGAGCAGCTGGGGCGGGGCATTGCGGGTGTCCATGACCTTCTTGAGGTTGATTGCCCCGATATCGGGCTGTCCATCGGCATAGTAGGCGATGGTGCGCAGCGCATCGAAGGTCACGCGCATCTCAGCGAACCACTGGTCCTTGGCGTTGCGCTGGAAGAGCTCGTCGACGATGGCGATGGCCTCCTTGTTCTTGCCCCCGCTGGCTAGCGTCTCGACGTGCGTGAGGAGGAACTTGGGGCGGCTCGGGAAGCGGCTGTCGGTCGCGTGCTTCAGCAGGCGTGCGCTGAGGGCGGCGTCGGCGTTATCGTTGGCGTACTGTCCGAGTTCGAGCAAGGCGGCCTCGTTTGTCGTGAAGTCGGCCAGTATCTTCTCAATCTGCCCGTTCCGCTTCTCGCGGTTCTCGTCGCCCGGCAGCAGGTAGAGCATCTGGACGCGCGGGGAGAATGCGTTGGGGTCGCGAATGACGAGGAGGCTCAGGCAGTCCTTGGCGGCGTCGAGATCGCCATTTTCCTTGTACCAGCGCGCAAGCATGGCGCGGAGGTTGTCCGAGCTGGGGAAGCTCTTCACCGCGTCGGCGAGGCGCTCGATGGCGGCCTTGCGGTCGCCGCGCTCCCAGGAGATCTGACAGAGCAGGGTGTAGCCCTCGAGGGTCAGGTCGAGGCGTCGCTTGCGCAGGAAGTCCGATGCAATCTCGAAGTTGCCGCGGAGGAAGTTCGCCTGGGCGAAGGCCACGCGGAGGTCCGCCTGGATGCCCTCATCGACCTCGGGGTCGTCCATGTACGTTTCCGCGCACTTGATGATGCGCCGGTCCTGGTCGAAGAGGAAGCAGCGGCGCAGGTAACTCCGGAAGTGATCGCGGTCCTTCTTGGCGTGGATGAGCGACTGCTCGAGGATGGTGTAGGCGTCCTCGGTGCGGCCGAAGGCGAAGTAAAGGTCGGAGCAAAGGCGCTGTCCCTCAAGGTTGGCTCGGGAGAGTCCGGCGCCAGTCCCGATGTACTTGGCGAACTCGCCGTAATCCTCGCGCTTGAGGGCCTCCTTGGCCAGGTTGATGTAGTGGTCACCCTTCGACCGTAGGTGGTCCTGCTTCGCATCGCTGCTGATGAAGTAGAGGAACATGTTTGACCACTGCGTGCCCTCAATCCCGCGCATGTACCGCTCGCGGAAGTAAAGGAGGGATGACAGGGACAGGTAAAGGAAGAGAACCGCGCCCACGCCGATTTTCCATATGCGGGACCAGTCGGCGTGGTAGCGCACGCCCTGCTCGCCGAGGTCCTCGACGGTGAATGTGCCGAAAAGGATGCGTCGGGCGCTGCGATACCCGTAGGAATAGACGTAACGTGTGTCCTCGGACATGCCCTATCCTTTGCGAGGGCAGGCCCGGTGGGCAAGTGCAAGAAGCCCGCTTAGCGGCTCCCGATGAGCAGATAGCCTCCGACCGCCAGCAGGTAAGCCCCGAAAGCGCGCCGGAGCAGCTGGTCCTCGGCGGCGAACGCGAGGTGCGTCCCCAGCCAGACGCCGGCTAGGCAGGTGCTTGCGACCAACCCCACGACGCGCCAGTCAATCTCGATGCCTGGCTGTTGGTGGTAGCGCCAGGCGCCTAGGAGAGCCATGGGTACCATCACGGTGTAGGCCACCCCTTGGGCGGCGGTCTGGCTGAGATTGCAGAGCCAGAGGAGGGCCGGTGTGATGACTACACCGGCGCCGATGCCGAAAAGGCCGCTGACAGTACCGGCGACGAGTCCCAGGGCGAGCAGCAGGAGTGTCTGGTTCATGCCAGGAGACTGGCATGGGACGGGCGGGCTTGCCAATCCCTCACTCGGCGAGTTGCCGTCGCAGTGCCTCAGCCGTGCTTGCTGGCGACAGGCAAGTCCGACCCCGGCACAATTGCAGTCCGTCTGTCGTGGACTCGACGAGGTGGATCTCCGCGCACAACCCAACGAGTGCCTTCAGTGCCTCGCTGCGCGCAGGGCCGGGACCGTGGTGAATGACGGTGATGCCCCGGTCGCCGATCTCGAGTGCCTCCAGTGCGCGTCCGATGCCATGCGGGGCATTCCGGGTCATCCCAGCGTAGGCGGTGGCGAACTCGGTACGTAGTCGTCCCCATTCGCCTTCGTTGTCGCGAGCCTCGAGCGTGGCCAAAACGCCGAGGAGCGAGCTGTTGCCAGCGGGAATCGCATTGTCCCACCAATCCTTCTGGCGCACGGGAAGGCCATTTGCGTCCACGGGATTCAGGAAGCAGCCGATTTCGCGGGAGTCGCCGAAACGAGCGAGCGCGGAGCGTACGAGGCGGGCTGCCGATGTCACATGGCGAGCCTCGCCTCGCGCCGCGATGCTGAGGTGCGCCTCGGCGAGCCAGATGGCATCAGTGAGCGTGCCGGGGGCATCGCCGTCGACCAGGGCACTCACGTTGATCTGTCCAGGCGTGACCTCGCGGCAGGCGACACCCAGGGCTGCGACAATGGCCTCCGCCTCGCCTCGCCAGGTCGGCTGGCCGAGCAGGTCGCCGGCTCGGGCCAGATTCGTCGCGAGCAGCGCGTTCCAGCCCACAAGCTGCTTGTCATCGCGGGCTGGCTGGGGGCGGAGATTGCGGGCGGCGAGGAGGCGAGTGAGATCCTCTCGGAAATCGGTCCGCTGCGCGGCGGTGCGGAAGGTCGGCACACTCCGCTTGCCCTCGAAGTTGCCGTCCGGAGTGATGCCGAACGCCTTGCAGAAGCTCGGGGATCGGTCTCCGAGCACCGTCGCGACTTCTGCTGGAGTCCAGACGTAGGTCAAACCCTCCTCGTGGTTCGTGTCGGCGTCAATCGAGGCGGCGAAGGTCTTGCCTGCGCGCATCTCGCGTTGCAGCCAGCCGACGATCTCGGCGCAGACCTCCGCATATCTCGGCTCGCGTAACGCGACAGCGGCGCGCGCGTAGACGCCAAGGAGGAGCGCGTTGTCGCAGAGGAGCTTCTCGAAGTGAGGCACCGTCCACTCCCGGTCGACGCAGTAACGGGAGAAGCCGCCGCCGATCTGGTCATGGAGGCCGCCCTGATCCATCGCGTCCAGCGTGCGCCGAAGTACCGCATCGATGCGTGTGCGATCCGCCGCGGGTAGTCCCCGTCGCTCCCTCACTGCGAGCAGGAAGGCGAGCGGCATGGCAGGCGGGAACTTCGGAGCGCCGCCGAATCCCCCGTGGGTGTCGTCCGCATCGGTGCAAATCGCGCGGGCAGCGGCGAGACGTGCTTCGGCATCGGGTCCTTGCCCATCCGCATCAGGCGCGCGGGTGAGATGCAGGAGGTTGCCGGTGATGGCGGCGGCGTTCTCCTCGAGAGACGCGCGGTTCGAGCGGTGAAACTCGGCCACTCGCATCAGAACCTGGGGCCAGGGAGTCTGACCGCGTCCGCGGTCCTCAGGGGGGAAGTAGGTGCCGCCGAAGAAGGGCCGTCCGTCGGCGAGGCAGAAGCAGTTCAGCGGCCAGCCCCCGTGGTGCTGAATCATCTGGACCGCGTCCATGTGGAACTTGTCGACATCGGGCCGCTCCTCGCGATCCACCTTGATGCAGACGAAGTGCCGGTTCATCAGGTCGGCGATGTAGGCGTCATCGAAGCACTCGCGGGCCATGACATGGCACCAGTGGCAGGAGGCGTACCCAACCGAGACCAACACGGGAACGTCGCGCTTGCGCGCCTCGGCGAACGCCTCGGGGCACCAAGGCCACCAGTCGACCGGCTGGTCGGCGTGCTGCCTCAAGTAGAGACTGCGCTGGCTGGCGAGGCGGTTGGGCACGCCGCACTCTTCCCCGGACTGGCGGCTTGGCAAGCGGGTAGGGCGGGTCTACCTAGTAAGGGCTGATGTCCGCCCCTGAGATCCGCATCCTCCCCGACACCGTGGCGAATCAGATCGCTGCTGGCGAGGTCGTGGAGCGCCCGGCCGCCGCGGCGAAGGAGTTGCTAGAGAACGCGCTCGATGCCGGCGCCCGCCGAGTGACCCTAGATTTCTCGCGGGGCGGCAAGGCTCGCATCGTCGTCGAGGACGATGGTGTCGGGATGTCACCCGAGCAGGCTGAGCTCGCCCTGCAGCGCCATGCCACGAGCAAGATCCGCGTGGCCTCGGACTTGGACCGCATCCAGACCTTTGGATTCCGCGGCGAG
This sequence comes from Opitutales bacterium, assembly GCA_049419705.1. Classification (GTDB taxonomy): domain Bacteria; phylum Verrucomicrobiota; class Verrucomicrobiia; order Opitutales; family UBA953; genus UBA8828. Next base: position 23,375 of record JBMSKH010000012.1, on the reverse strand, counting down.
GCTTTGCCCTCCATCGCCAGCGTCTCGCGCTTCACCCTCCAGACCCGCACGGCCGGTGCCGAGGTCGGCTGCGAGATTCTCGTCAACGGTGGGCGCATCGTGCACCGGCGCGAGCACGGCATGGCGGTTGGTACGCGCATCGAGGTGGAGAACCTCTTCCATCCCGTCCCCGCGCGACTCAAGTTCCTTAAGTCTGACGAGACCGAGGCGGCCCACCTCGTGCGCATGGTACGACTCTACGCCGTAGCCCATCCCGAGGTCGGTTTTCTCCTGCGCGAGGATGGGCGCGAGGTCTTCCGCTCGCCTGGACAGGCTCCCCTAGTTGATCGTGTCCGCGAAATCTGGGGTCGGGAGGTCGCGCGCGACCTCGTGCCGCTCCCCTCCGTCGAGGGTCCCGGACTCGGTGTCAGCGGCCTGCTCGGTAAGCCTGGCGTCAGCCGCTCCACCCGTCAGGACCTCGTCACGGTCGTCAACGGACGTCCGGTTGACAGCCGTGCGCTCGCCTATGCGCTGGTCGAGAGCTACCACACGCTGATTCCCAAGGGTCGTTTCCCGCTCGCCTTCGTCTTCCTTGAGATCGATCCAGCAGCGGTCGACGTCAATGTCCACCCCGCCAAGCGCGAGATTCGCTTCCGCGAGGAGGCCAAGGTTCGCGCGTTCGTCATGAGGGCGGTTCTGGATGCGCTGCGCGCGCAGTCGGCTTCCGAGTTGCCGGTTGTCGGAACCGCTACCACGCCCTCGGACCTGCCGACAGCGCCTGCCCCGGTCGCCGAGGTTCCCGCAACCTCCGCCTCGTCGCCGCAGCCCGCACACCTCGCGCCGGAACCCGCCCCGCGTCCGTCGGTCGCCGCGCCCGCCCCGCTGCGGCTCGGTTGGCGCCTCGTGGGCAGGCTGCGCGGTGATCGCGCCGTTTTCGAGACGCCAGCCGGAGTGGTGGTGCTTGATTTGGGTTCAGCGCACCAGAGGGTGCTTTACGAGAACATCCTCGGTCAATTTGCCTCAGGAGGTGCCTCCGCGCAGCCCCTGCTCATCCCTCTGCCGCTGGAACTCGAGCCCTTGCCCGCGGCGGTGCTGCGCGAGCGCGAGGCATTGCTTGGCTCGGCCGGTTTCGCCTTTGAGCCCTACGGACGGAATTTCTGGCGCGTGACCGCCGTACCCGCCTGGGTCGACCCTGCCGAGGCCGAGGCGTTTTTGCGCGACCTGCTCGCTGAGATGGCCCGGCGCGAGGGTGACTTCGGCAAGGCGCACCTCGCCGCCGACGCCCTCGCGCGCCTGGCGGTCACGCGCGCGCGTCACCGCACGGACAACCTTTCCGATGCCGAGCTTCTCGCGCTGGTCCAGGCGCTCTTCCGCACCTCCCAGCCCGGCGTCGACCCGCGCGGGCGCCGGACCTACTTCGAGCTGGCGGACGCGGATGTCGCGCGCCGGCTCGGGCAGTCCTGATCAACGGCCGCCGCGACGGCGTCGCGGCCGGCCGGCCCCGGCGGGCTTCTCGCCGCGCAGCGTGGCGATCTGGTCGCGCAGGTGGGCGGCGCGCTCGAACTCATAGCGGTCGGAGGCGGCCAGCATCTCGGCCTCCAGGTCGGCCAGCACCGCGCCCAGGTCCTTGTCCCCGGCGACGAGCTGGATGCCATTCACCGGGTCCTCCTTGACCACGAGGCTCGCCTCGATGGGTCGCTGCACCGAGGTCGGTGTGATGCCATGGGCCTCGTTGTAAGCCTGCTGACGTCGGCGGCGGTCGCGCGAGAGCGTCAGCGCGCGTTGCAGCGACTGGGTCATGACATCGGCGTAAAGCAGGACACGTCCTTCGACGTGGCGGGCGGCGCGGCCGGCGGTCTGGATGATGCTGGTCTCGCTGCGGAGGAAGCCCTCCTTGTCCGCATCGAGGATGCCCACAAGGGAGACCTCGGGCAGGTCGAGGCCCTCGCGGAGGAGGTTGACCCCGACGAGGATGTCGCAGGTGCCGGCGCGCAGGCGACGCAGGATCTCGACGCGCTCGATGGCGTCGATGTCCGAGTGCAGGTACTCCACCTTCAGGCCCTGCTCGCGCAGGTAATCGGTGATCTCCTCGGACATGCGCTTGGTCAGGGTGGTGACAAGCGTGCGGCGACCCTTGGCCGTCTCGGCCTTGGCCTCGCCGATCATGTCCTCGACCTGACCCTTGATCGGGCGGACCTCCATCACGGGGTCAAGCAGGCCAGTCGGGCGGATGACCTGCTCGGCGACCACGGCGGAGACTTTGTATTCGTGGGGAGCCGGGGTGGCGGAGACGTAGAGCGTCTGTCCGGCGAGGGCCTCAAACTCCTCGGGGCGCAGCGGGCGGTTCTCCATCGCGGAGGGCAGGCGGAAGCCAAAGTCGACCAGCCGCTGCTTACGCGAGCGGTCACCCAGGTACATGCCCCCGATCTGCGGCACGGTGACGTGGCTCTCGTCGAGGATGACCAGCTTGTCGTCGGGGAAGAAGTCGAGGAGGCAGAAGGGGCGGTCACCTGGCTTGCGGCCGCCGATGTGCATCGAGTAGTTCTCCACGCCTTGGCAGAAGCCGGTCTCACGCAGCATCTCGAGGTCGTGCTCGGTGCGCATGCGGATGCGCTGGGCCTCGACCAGCCGTCCCTCGCGCTCGAAGGTGGCCACGCGCTCCTCGAGCTCGGCGCGGATGGCCTCGATGGCCGGGGGCAGGCTCTCGGGCGAGGTGACGTGCGCGTTGGCGGGGTAGATGTCGAACTGCTCCAGTTTCGCGCCGGTGCGCACCGTCAGCGGGTCGAGCTCGTGGATGGACTCCAAGGTGTCCCCCCAGAAGGTCAGGCGGAGCGCGCTCTCGAGGTAGGCCGGCCAGAGGTCGACGGTCTCGCCGCGTGCGCGGAAGTTGCAGCGCTCGAGGATGGCGTCGTTGCGGGTGTAGAGGTTCTTGACCAGGCTGGCGAGCAGGTCGTCGCGCCGCAGGGTCATGCCTGCGCGCAACGGCAGCATCATGGCGCGGAACTCGTCGGGGGACCCGAGCCCGTAGATGCAGGAGACGGTCGCGACCACGATCACATCGCGCCGGGAGAGCAGCGCGCTGCTCGCGCGGATGCGCAGGCGCTCGATGTCGTCGTTGATCGATGCGTCCTTCTCGATGTAGGTGTCGGTCTGCGGCACGTAGGCCTCCGGCTGGTAGTAGTCGTAATAGCTGACGAAGTACTCGACCGCATTCTCGGGGAAGAACTTGCGGAACTCCGCGAAAAGCTGCGCCGCCAGCGTCTTGTTGTGCGAGACGATGAGTGTCGGCCGCTGCTGGCGGGCGATGAGGTTCGCCATCGTGAACGTCTTGCCTGATCCGGTGACCCCGAGCAGGGTCTGGTGCCGGTTGCCTGCGCGGATCGATGCGTCGAGGGCCTCGATGGCCGCCGGCTGGTCGCCCGTCGGCTGGTAGTCGGAATGGAGCTTGAATCCGGCCATGGCGTCTCAGGCGAGTCCGGGCAGGGCGAGTTCGACGCTCACCTCGGAGAGATCGGCGACGACGGCGTCGGCGCCCGACTTCTCCATGATGGCGCTTGAGTTGGTCGTGCAGAGCGCCACAGCCCGGAAGCCGCCCGCCTTGGCTGCGGCGATGCCCGCGAGGGTGTCCTCGAAGACCACGGAGCGCGCGATGTCGCCCTTGGCCAGGGCGCAGGCCTTGAGGAAGACCTCCGGGTCGGGTTTGCCCCGGGTGACGTCCTCGCTGCTCACGGCGCCGACGAAATAGTGCTCAAGTCCGAACCGCTCGAAGGCGAGCCGGAGGTTGGGACGGTGCGTCGAGGTGCCGATGACACAGGGCACGCCGACCCGCGCCAAGGCCCCCAGGAGCTCCTTGACGCCGGGTAGCAGGGTGATGAGGCCTCCGCCGGCCAGCTCGCGGTAGAAGGCCTCCTTGGCCAGCGAGAGGCGGCGGATCTCGGCCGGATCGGTGGCCCAGCCATGGATCTCGGGGATGATGACCTCGTTGCGCTTGCCGAACCCGCGTAGGAAGCTGCCTGGAGCGAGGGGGAGTCCCTCGGCCGCCGCGAGGCGCTGCCAGGCTTGCTCGTGGGCGGCGGACGAATCCACCACCACGCCGTCCCAGTCAAAGATGGCTGCGGGGCCGGGCACGGGCTCAGTGCTTGTCCCAGGGGAAGGTCACCTTGGCCGGGGTGTGCTCCCAGACGTTGAGCGGCTCGAAGATCTGCCCCGGAGCGAGGATGTTGTTCGGGTCGAGCGCGCGCTTCACCGCGAGCATGGCGTTGATCTCGGCCTCGGAGTGCTGGAGGCGGAGGAAGGGTGACTTGGCGATGCCGATGCCATGCTCGCCGGTGATGGCGCCGCCGAGGGCGACCACTTCGCGCATCATCTCGAGGATGGCGGCCTCGGCCTTGCGCCGGTGGTCCGGATCCTCGCGGTTGTACATCACGTGGATGTGGAAGTTGCCGTCGGCGGCGTGCCCGAAGGTCGGCGTGGCCAGCCCATGGGTGGCCTTCATGCGATGCGCGAGGCGGATGAGGGGCACGTAGCTGCGGAAAGGCACCACGATGTCCTCGTTGAGCTTGGCATTGCCGAGCAGGTACATCGCCTGCGAGCAGGTGCGGCGAATGTCCCAGAGGCGCTCGGCCTCGGCGGCATCCTCTGTCTCGCGCAGCACGAGGCAGCGCCCCTTCGCCCAGTCCCGGACCTTGATGGCGTCCTCGGCGAGCACGGCGGGATGCCCGTCAAGCTCGATGAGTAGCAACGCCGGGTTGGCGGCACCGCCGACCTCGGCGGGCGGGAAAACCGGACGCCCCGAGCGTCGCTGGGCCACCTCAACGGTCTGGGTGTCGAGGAACTCGAAGACAGCCGGTGCCACGCGCGAGGTCATCAGCGCGGCGGCCGCCTCGAGCGCGGTCTCGTCGTCGCGGAACCCGAGCAGGAAGGTGCGTCGGGCCTGCGGCACGGGGAGGAGGCGCAACCAGGCCTTGGTCACGATGCCGAGCGTGCCCTCGGCGCCTACCCAGAGGTCACGAAGGTTGTAACCGCTGACGAACTTGCGCAGCGGTGCGGACCAGCGCACGAACTCGCCGGTGGGCAGCACGCCCTCGAGGGCGACGACGAAGTCCCGGACCACACCGTACTTTGCGGCGCGCAATCCGCCCGCGTTGGTCGAGATGTTGCCGCCGATGCTGCAGTACTTGACGGACGATGGGTCGGGCGGGAAAAACAGTCCGTGGGCCGCGGCGAGGTCGTTGATGTGTGCGGTGATGGCGCCGGGCTCGACGCAGGCGAGGGAAGACTGGGGGTCGATCTCGATCTTATCCCAATGGGCGAGGTGCACGACCCAGCCGCCCCGGATGGGCGCGCTGGCACCCGTGTTGCCCGTGCCGCGTCCGCGGACGGTCAGGGGCACGCGGTGGGTGTTGGCGAGGCGGACGGCAATCTGGAGCGCGGCGATGTCGCGGGGGGCGATGACCGCCTCGGGTAGGAAGCTGTAGCGGGTGTTGTCATACGAGGCCGCGACGCAGCTGGCCTCATCGGTCCGCACCTGCGCCTCACCGAGCGCGGCGACGAGGGCTCGGGTCGCCTCGGGATGGGTCTGCAGGGGGACGGACATCGCCCGCCAGCGTGACGCTTTAGGCCAGTTCCGCAAGCCACGCCGCGGCTTCGGCATCCGAGGGCATGCGCCAATCGGCGCGCGGCGAGAGCCCGACCGAGCCTACCTTGGGACCGTCCGGCATCACGGACCGCTTGTACTGCTGGCTGAAGAAGCGGCCGAGGAAGGTTCGGAGATGGCGACGGATGGCCTCGGCCTCGTGCTTGCCCGCGAAGGCGTGCTCGGCGAGCCAGAGGATCTTGCGAGGACGGAAGCCGCCTCGCACTAGGTGGAAGAGGAAGAAATCGTGCAGCTCGTAGGGTCCGATAATCGACTCGGTCCGCTGCGCGATGGAACCGTCCGCCGAGGGGGGCAGGAGCTCCGGGCTGACGGGCGTCGCGGCGACGTCCTCGAGCACCGCGCGGGTCTCGCCGACGTGGCGGGTGTGCGCGGCCCAGGTGACGAGGTGGCGGACGAGGGTCTTGGGCACGCCGATGTTCACGTGGTACATCGAGATATGGTCCGCGTTGAAGGTGCACCATCCCAAGGCGGCCTCGGAGAGGTCGCCGGTGCCGACGACGATGCCGCCGACCTGGTTGGCGACGTCCATCTGCACCTGTGTGCGCTCGCGCGCCTGGGTGTTCTCGTAGGTGACGTCGTGCTGTCCGGCGGGATGGCCAATGTCGCGCAGGTGCTGCTCGACGGCGGCGCCGATGGGGATCTCGCGTGCGGTCACGCCGAGCGTCTCCATCAGGCGGCGCGCGTTCAGGAGCGTCCGGGCGCTCGTGCCGGGGCCCGGCATGGTCAGCCCGATGATGCCCCGCTTGTCGAGTCCGAGGCGCCCGAAGGCCTCGAGCGTCACGAGCAGGGCGAGGGTGGAGTCGAGCCCGCCCGAGATGCCGAGCACGACCTGGCGGACGCCGGTGTGGCGGAGTCGGCGGGCGAGCCCTGTCGACTGGATGGCGAAGATCTCCTGGCAGTGCTCGTCGCGCCGGGCGGCGTCGGAGGGGACGAACGGCTGCTGCGCGAACCGACGGCGCAGGCGAGGCGTGTGGCCGGCGGGATGTCCGAGGGTGAAGTCGATGGAGCGGGTCGCGCGCGGCGCGGGTGTGCCGAAGAAGGTGCTGTTGCGGCGGCGCTCGGCGGCGAGCTTGTCCACGTCGACCTGCGAGACCAGCAGGGCGTCGTCGAAGCGGAAGCGTTCGGATTCACCGAGCACCGCGCCGTTCTCGGCGATGAGCCCGTGGCCGCTGTAGACGATGTCCGTGCTCGACTCGCCGGCGCCGGCCGCGGCGTAGACGTAGGCGGCGAGGCAGCGGGCGGATTGGTTGCGCACGAGTTCGCGCCGGTAGGCCGCCTTGGTGAGGAGCTCGTCGCTGGCCGAGAGGTTGCAGAGCACCGTGGCGCCGGCGAGGGCGAGTCCGCCGCTCGGAGGTTCGACCGCCCAGAGATCCTCGCAGAGCTCGACGCCCACGACACAGTCGGGCACATCGGCGGCACGGAAGAGAAGGTCGGCGCCGAAGGGCACGCCGCCCAGGCTGGCGAGCTCGCGCACCGGGGCGACACGGGCGGACGCGAACCAGCGCTGCTCGTAGAACTCGCCGGTGTTCGGCAGGTGGGTCTTGGGCACGACGCCGAGCACCTTGCCCCGTGAGACGAAGGCCGCGCAGTTGAAGAGCCGTCCGTCGACCTCGATGGGCAGGCCGACCAGGGCGGTCAGTCCCAGCTTGCCCGTGGCCTCGGCCACCTTGCGCAGGGCCGCGAGCGCACCCTCGAGCAGGCTGCGGTGCGGGATGAGGTCGCCGCAGGAGTAACCGGTCAGGCAGAGCTCGGGTAGCACGACGAGCTCGGCGCCCTCGGCGGCCGCCTTGCCCAGGGCCTGGATCACGAGGTCGGCGTTGGCCGCAGGGTCCGCAAGGCGCAGGGCGGGGGACACGGCGGCGACCGTGACGAACCCGTTCTGGTGCAGGCGCTGAGGCATGGGTTAGGACCAAGTAGCCTCGCTAGCGGGGCGGTGGCTGGCAATCCGAAAGCCCCCTTGGGCACGGTTCGGGGTGCCTTTAGGGCACAAAAAACCCGCCGGAAGGCGGGTTGTGGGTGGCTCGCCAAAACGGCTCACTCCGGCTCTGCGACCGAGAAGGTAACGTTGCTGACCTCAGCCTGGGCGAGCACATCAAGCACGTTGATGACGCGCTCGTAGCGGGCGGTCTCCTCAGCTTGGACGGTCACGAGCAGCTTGGTCTTGCCGCTGTCCGCGTTCTGCTTGGCGCGCTTCATCTCCTGGAAAAGTCCCACGAGTTGCTTGTCCTGCGGAGTGGAGATGGCCTCGTCGTTCAGCGAGACCTGGCCGTTCTCCGCGACCGCGATGGTCAGCTCGTCGGGCATCTCGGTTTCCTTGGCGGTCTCGACGTTGCCGGGGAGCACGGTCTTGAGCTCGTGCTCAACCTTCACCGCGCCGGCCATCACCATGAAGAAGAGCATGATGACGAAGACGACGTCGATCATCGGGGCGATCTGGAAGCCGACATCGGGGTTCGCCACAGGGAGTTTACGTTCCTTGGCCATGAATCATTCCTCGTGGTTGAGCCCGGAGAAGGCGATGTTGTCGATACCGGCCTCGCCCGCCCACTCGAGGGCCTTGGAGATGTACTTGGCGTGGCAGTTCTTGTCGGCGCGGATGAGCAGCCGGAAGTCCTTGTTGTTGCCCTTGCGGCGCTCGAGTTCCTTGGCGATGCCGTCCTTGTCGTTCGGGTCGAGCTCGCGGTCGTCGAGCTTGTACTTGGCCTGTCCCGTGGTGGCGTCCCACGAGATGTTGATCAGGCCGGCGGCGGCCTTGTCGTCGCGCTTCTTGCCGTGGGCGGCGACGGGCAGGGAGATGTTCTTGTCGACCTTCAGCACCTGGGCCGAGGTGATGGACATGAAGAAGATGAGCAGCACCAGGAGGACGTCGATCATCGGCGCCACCTGGAACTCCGGTTCCCCGTCCCCGCCTCCGCCTCCGCCTGCCATGGTCTGCTCGGCTCGGTTTGGGGGTTAGGCCTGGGGCGCCTCGGCGGCGGTCGGCTCGGTCCAGACCGGGTCGGCGGCATAGGGGCGCTCGTCGCCGATTTCCTTGCCCGCCACCTTGTCGTAGGGGTAGGCACGGAAGAGCCCGTTGACCAACTCGGTGATGTCGTGGATGCCGTCCTGCACGCGGTTGCGGATCAGGTAGTAGAAGATGAAGGCCGGGATGGCGATGAAGAGGCCTGCGGCGGTGGCGATGAGCACCTCGCCGATGGCGCCGGCGAGCTTGGAGGGGTCACCCACGCCGGACGAGCCGAGCGTCTCGAACGCCGTCATCATCCCCGTCACCGTTCCGGTCAGGCCGATCATGGGCGTGCAGACGCCGATCACGGAGAGGTAGGAGATGCGGCCCTGGAAGTCGCCGTTGACGCGGGCGATCTCGGCGAAGATGGCCTCCTCGGTCACTTCCTTGCCCTCGGGGGCCATGGAGAGGCCGACACGGACCACGTCGGTGAAGGGGGATGCGCCATCCTTGGCGTACTGGTAGGCGGCACGGTAGTTGCCCTGTTGGAAGAGCTCGCGGAGGGCCTGCACGTGCTCGGCGGGGTAGACCTTCTTCTTGGCGGTGCGCATGTAGCCGTCGACCACGAGCCAGATGAGGGCCATCGAGCAGATGAGAATCGGGTACATGACCCAGCCACCCTCGTGGAAGGTGTCCATCATGGTCTTGGTGTGGACGCCAGGGGCGGGTGCGGCCGCCGCGGCTTCCTGGGCTCGGGCGAGTCCGGCGGTGAGGGCGAGTGCGAGGGTGAGGCGCAGGGAGTGTCTCATGGGAGGTTTTGGGATAGTCGGTTTAGCGGGAAGTGCAATGCCTCACTGGGTGGGGTCTTGGACGGCGCCCTGCGCGGCCTCGGCCGCCTGGCGGTCCTCCTTGGGAAGGAGCTTCTTGGCTTCCTCGGCCTCCTTGGAGACGGGGAAGGTCGCGATGAGCTCGCGCAGGTAGCGATTGGAGACCTCCTCGAGCCGCTGGCTGCGGGTCGCCGGGCTGTCCATGCCGCGGAAGGCCCTGGCGGCACCGAGCAGCGCCTTGGGCAGGTGTTCCTGCTGTGAACCGTAGAAGACGGGCACGCGCAGGTAGGTGTTCATCGCCGGCTCATAGCGCTTGAGCGCCAGGAGCGAGTTGCCCTTGAGCAGGTGCAGGCGGGCGAGCACGTCGGGGTCGTCCGACTGGCTGATCAGCGCGGTGGCATCGGTGATGACGCCGGCATGGTCGCCCTGGCGGGCGCGCATGAGAAGCTTGGCTAGCTTGATTTTGCTCGTGAGCTCGGGGCTCGAGCCGTCATCGACCGTGTCGAGGGTGGCGAGGAAGGTGCCGAGGGAGGCGTCGTTCTCCATCCGGTCGAGGGCGTCGAGCTTGATCGTGGCCGCCTTGATCCACGGGCTGCCGCGCACGGTGCGCACCTTGTCGAAGGTCTTGAGGACCGGCTCGATCATGTCGAGGGCCTTGGAGGGCTCGCCGCGCAGGATGAGGTTCTTGGCCTCGGTCATGGGTTGGATGGCCGGCCACTCGATGAGGACGGCGTCCGCGACCTTCTTGCTCGAGGTCACGGTGATGCCGCCGGACTCGACGGTACGCTCGACCTTCTCGAAAGTCTTGTCGAAGGTCGCCTTACGCGAGTCGTAGAAGGGCTTCGGCGGCCGCGCCTTTTCATCGAGCTTGAAGGGGTCGTTCACGTCCCAGCGCTCGCCAGTCTTGAAGGTGATGACCTGGGCGGGTAGCGCGGCGGAGAAACCGAGCAGCAGGGTGGGGATGAGGGTGCGGTGGCGCATGGTCATCAGATGGAGGTGAGGCGCTTGCGGGCCTCCTGGGCTTCGGGTGTGTCTTTGATTCGGTCCTTGGTCAGCATCTCTTGGAAGGTCTGGCGGGCGGCATCCTTCTGGCCGAGCTTGTCCCCGAGCAGGATGCCGGAGCGCAGGTAGGCCTTGGCCGTCCAGCGCTCGTACTTCTTCCAGGCCACGATGCAGCGTTGGTAGAGTACGACGGCTTCCTGGATGCGCCCCTGACGTTCTTCGATTAGGCCGAGGTGGAAGAGGCAGCCGGCGGTGGTCTCACCGCGCCACTCCTTTTGCTCGGCGATGGCCTTGAACTCCTTCTGGGCGTCGTCGAAGCGGCTGAGCTCGAGGAGCGCGCGCGCCTTGCAGAAGCGCAGGTCCTTCTCCTTGGACATCGCGATGTTGTTCGTGATGGCCTCCTCGCAGATCTCGAGGGCCTCGCGCGCCTTGCCCTGGGCGAGGCGGATGTCGGCCAGTCCGGCGAAGCCGAAGTCGGCGTAGTCGGACGAGCGGTGGTGCTCCGTCAGGTAGAGGAAGTAGGATTCCGCCTTGGGGTCGCCCTTGGAGGCGAGGTAGTCGCCGACGGTGCCGAGGATGGCGGGGCTGAGCTCCTCCGCCTTGAAGAGGTCGGCGATCTTGCGCCAGAGCGACTCGGCGCGCGCGGGGTCGCGGGCGAGGAGCGCGAGCGTGGCCTTGCCGTAGTACGCGCGTGCCTGCGCGATGAGCGAGCTGCCCTCCTTGAGCTGGAGCACGGCGTCGAGGTCGGCCTCGGCCTGCTTCAGGTTGTAGGCCGCGGGATCCGGCGTGGCCCCGGGTCGCACCTTCTTGACCCGGCGCGCGAGCTTCTCGGCGAGGAAGCTGATGAGGCGCTCGGAGCCTTCCTGCCGGCGGTCGTTGAGCGTCTCGGTGATGACCTTGGAGAGGATGTCGAGCGCCTCCTTGCGGGCGGCGGCAACGGAGGCCTGGCGCTCGGTCTCGATGACAGCGAGCTCCTTGGCCAGCTCGTCGGAGAGTCGGGTGCGGTCGGCCTTGGCCGCGGCAATCTCCGCCGGGTTGAGCTTCTTGGCGCGCTCCAGGTCGTCGATCTTCTGGCGGGCGGCGTCGAGCAGCTTGCCATACTGGCGCTGCACGCGCTCGCTGCGTTCGCCGAACTCCGCCTTGTCGCCGAGCTTCTCGGTCGCCTTGATCACCTCGTAGAGGTAGCCGAGCGCCTTGGGGTTGTTGTGATCCCAGTCGTAGAGTTCCTGGTAAAGGTCCCGCATCCGCTTGTACTCGCCGCGGCCGGGCAGGAGCTTGGCGAGCTCACCGATGACGAAGTCGAGCGCGGCCGGGTTGGACTTGGCAGTACGCGCGGCGGTGACGTAGGCCTCGATCGACTTGACGGTGTGGTCCTCCTTTGCGGCCTCGGCGCGCTTCTTCTCGGCCATCAGCGCGGCCTTGGCCGCGGCGTCGCCGGTCACGCGCACCTTGTAGTCGAGGTCGGCGATCTTCTTGCCCTCGAGGTCGGCCTTCTTGGTGAACGCATCGCCCACGAGCGTGTGCACCTCGGGGAGCTGGGCCTGCACGGCCTCGGACTTGTCCGAGCCGTAGGTGGAGAGCCACTTGCGGGCGATCTCGAGGGCTTGGTCGGGACCCTCCACGTTGAGGGCGACAATGCCTTGGCGGTAGCGCACGTCGGCGAGATACTGGCCGCTCTTGAAGTCGGCCTCGTACTGGTTGAGCGAGTCGCGGGTCTCGCGGTACTTGCCCTGGAAGAACCAAGTCAGGCCGCGCATGTAGAGCGCCGGCTCGCGCACGCTGCTGCGCGGGTACTTCTGGAGGAACTCGTCGATGGCCGTGCGTGCCACCGCCCAGTCGACGTTGGCGAAGTAGCAGCGGATGATGCCGAAATCGATCTCCTCGCGCGCTTCAGCGGCGAGCTCCTTGACGTTCGCCTTGGCCCACTTGAACTGCTCGATGGCCTTGTTGTAGTCCTCCTGCTCGATGGAGATCTCGCCGAGGCCGACCGCGATGGGTCCTGCCTCGGGGCTGCCCGGGAACTTCTCGAGGAACTCGCGGCTGCTGGCCTGCGCCTTTTCGAAGTCACGGATACGGCGCAGCGCCTCGATGTAGTAGAAGTAGGCTCCGGAGATCTTCTCGAAGCCCGGGTTGTTGTCGAAGATGTCGCGGAAGGCGATGAAGGCCTCCCAGGGGCGCTGCAGCTCGAGCAGGCAGAGGCCGATGCGGTAGGAGATGACGGCGTCGTAGTCCTTGTTGGCGTCGAACTCGGCCTGGATCTTCTTGAAGGTCTCGACCTCCTCCTTGGCCTTCTCGATCCGCGCCTTGGCGGCGTCGTCGGGCTTGGGGAACATGCGGTTGAGGTTGTCGACCTCGAGCTGCTTGAGCTCGACCGCCTTGACGATGTTGCGCGCGAGGGTGGCGCGGCGCAGCGTGCCCTGGTAGTTGGAGAGCGCCTGCTTGTAGAGTTCCTCCTTGGCCTTGGCGTCGGCGGCGGACTCGGCGGCCTGGAAGCGGGAGTCGCCGATCTCCAGGCGCTGGACATTGGCCCGGACGATCTCGCTCGGGGTGCCGAGGCCCTTGGCCTCGATTTCGGCGCGGAGCAGCTCCGCCTCTTTGACCATGCCGAGTTTGGTGTAGATCTCGACGAGCTTGTTGGCGCCCTCGCGGCGCTCGGGGGTGCCGATGCCGTCGGCGATGACCTGCTGGAGCAGGGCGACGCCTTGGTTAAGGGCGGTCTTGAGCTCAGCCTCCGACTGCCCCTTGGCCTTCTCCTCGAGCACCTTGGCGGTCAGCACATAGGCGAGCACGCGGTCTTCGCCGCGGATCTCCGGGCTGGGCTTGCGAAGGGATTCGAGATCCCTGAGGGCATCGTCCCACTTCGACTGGTTGGCGTAAACCTCGATGAGCGAGAGCCGGACGACGCCGCGCATGTTGTTGTTCTTGTCCAGCAGCTCCTCGGTGCCCTTGGGATAGGTGGAGAGGAAGGTCTTCAGGGATGCCTCGGCATTGGCCCAGTCCTTCAACAGGAACTGGCAGGTGGCCTTGCGGAAGAGGACGGTTGCCTTCTGGGCATCGCCGAAATTCGCGGCCTGCTTCTCGAGCTCGGTGAAATGGCCCAGCGCCTCCTTGTATTTCTTGGCGGCGAGCGCGGTCTCTCCCTGATTGAACAGGCGCTCGATGGGGTTCTCGGCCTGGGCCGCGGGCGGTTGCTGCGCGCGGACGGCGGAGGGGACTGGGGTGACGGCGACCAGGACCGCGAGAAGCGCGGCCTTGGCCAACCGGTAAGTACGAGACTCGGTGCGGGCCATCTTCGGAGGGGCAGGGGGACTCCTTAACTACCCCCCGTGGGGACCCCTGCCAAGCCCGAACCCATGGGTTTTCGACCTAGCGGGAAGCCTTTAGGCCGGTGGCCAGGAGCGTGATAAATCCGGGGGCCTTCTCCTCCTTCGCGACGGCCCGGGCCGAGCTGTCGCGGAATCCCGCCGCCTCCAGCCAGTCGCAGAGCGCGTTGGGCTCGAAGCCCAGCCAGCGGTCGGCATAGAGCTGCCTTGCGCGCTCAAAGGTGTGGGCCTTGAGGTCGAGGATGATAATGCGTCCGCCCGGACGGAGGATGCGGTGGGCCTCGGCGAGTGCCTGGCGGGGGTTCTCCGCGTGGTGGAGTGCCTGGCTGAGGAGGGCGATGTCGACCGACTTGTCCTTGAGGGGGATCTTCTCGATGTCACCGAGCACATAGTCGAGATTGCGGATGCCTTGCTTGCGCGCGAGCGCGCGTCCGACCTGGACCATCTTCGGTGAGTTGTCCACGCAGTGCACGAACTCCGCCTGACGGGCGAGCAGCTGGGAGAGGGCGCCCTCGCCGGCGCCGAGATCGGCGATGCGCACCTTGGGCACGAGCAGGAAGAGCATCTGGCCGACAGCCTCCCAGGAACGGCCGGGGCAATGGCTGCGTCCGAGGCGACCGGCAACAAGGTCGAAGTGGGCCTCGGTCTGACGGCGGCGTTTTTCGCCGAGGCGACGCAGTGCCCGGAGGTCAGACTGCGCCTGGGGATCCACGCTGAGCGCGCGCGTGGCGGCGGCGAGGACCTCGCGCACCGCGGGAGGCAGGTCGGCGGGCAGCGCGTAGTGCATGTGCTTCCCGTCGCGTCGGTCAACGGCGAGGCCGGACTGGCGCAGCAGCGAGAGGTGTGTCGAGATGCGCGCCTGCTTCATCCCGAGGATTTCCTGCAGTTCGCCCACAGTCACCTCGCCCTTGCCGAGGAGCAGGAGGATGCGCGCCCGGGTCGGGTCCGAGAGGAGTCGTAGCAAGTCCCAGGGGTCGGGCATGTCGGTATACTTGGACGTGGGATGGGTCCGTGTCAAAAGAGGAAGCCCCGCAGGGCGGGGCTTCCGGTGGTGGGCTTGCGATCGGCTCAGCGCTTCACGTCCGACCAGCGCATGATTTTGCCGATGGTCCAATGCTCGACGCTCTGACGCACGGTGATCTTGACCTTATCGCCCGACTTGTGGCCGATGAGACCCTTGGCCAGCTCGGAGAGGTAGGGCATGATGATGATGTCGCCCTCGGTGTCGGAGTCCCAGGCGCCGAGGATGGCGCGGAGCGACTTCTCACCGGTGGATTCGCGGGTCAGCTCGAAGACGGAACCCACGGCGATGGCGTCGGGGGTGGCCTTGCTGAAGTCGGCGACCTGGGCGCGGCTCAGGCCGCGCTCGAGTTCGGCGGCGCGGGCCTGCAGGCGGTCCTTCTCCTGGCGGGCCATCTTGTACTCGGAATTCTCGCGAAGGTCGCCGTGCTCCTTGGCGACCTGGATGGCCTCGTTGGTCTCGGGCAGCTTGCGCTTCACAATCTCCTCGAGCTCCTTGCGGCGTGCGGCGAGGGACCACTCGGAGACGAAGAGCACCTTCTCGCGCTCCTCGCCCTCGTCGCCGTCCTTCTTCTCCTGCTCGGACTTCTCCGAGAGGGTGGCGGCGACGGACTTCACGGCCGGCTCGATCTGGATGAGACGGGCGAGCAGCGACTTCTTCGTCATGGGATCGAGGCCCATCGTGCGGAGGAGCGTGCGTGCGAGGTCGAAGACGGTCTCGGTGTCGGCAGCTTCGCCGACATCCGGACGGAGCAGGTCGGAGAGCAGGGTGCGGTCCTTCTGCAGCTCGTTGGCGAGCGGGTTGCGGGCGGTCGAGTTGGAGGCGAGGGCATCGTCGCCGATGGCGGCGAGGATGGCGCGGAGCAGGCTGGCGCCGGAGAGGCGGGAGAGCGCCTCGGCGTGGCGCTTCGAGCTGCGGTTCTTGATCACCCAGATGAGCACGGGACCGGCGGCCTGGCGGCGGTCTACCCAGTCGGCGAGCTTGCTCGCCAATTCCTTCTCGAGGCCGGCTTCGGCGAGATAGCCGATGGCCTCGGAGACGAGCTTGGCCGAGCCACCCTTGGTCTGGCCGAGTCCCTTGTGGGAGAGCAGGCCGAAGACTTTCTCCTGCCAGCTGGCGCCGTGGTGCGCGCGCACGAGGTCGAGCAGGCTGCGGATGTTCTCGGAGGAGTGGGGGATGTTCAGCGCGAGGTGCAGGAGCTCAGCCTCGTCGTTGACCAGCGCGACGATGTCGGAGGCGGTCGGGCTGACCATGGCGACGTTGTCGTTGGCGGGAGCGAAGAGCGTGTTGCGGTGCCAGACGCCGACGAGGAGCTCGGCGAGGCGTTCGCCGCGGCGGGCGGGCTTGCCGGAAGGCGGGACGCCGGTCAGGGCCTCGGCGAGCTGCTGCGAGACCAGGCCGAGGTTCTCGGAAGTGGCGGCGGAGCGGGAGTCGGCGGCGGGGAGGGAAACCAGCTCGGCGAGCAGGGTGAGGCGACGCTCGATGTCCTTGGCCGCGGCATACTGGGCGAAGAGGTCTTGGCCGGGATCGGCCGGGGCCTCGAGGAGGGTGTAGGTGCCGCCCTTGCGCTCGGGCATGAGGATCGCGCGGTCCTTGCGGAGTGCGGCGCGGGTACGGGTCCACCAGGTCTTGAAGAAGGCGGCACGGTCCTTGCCGGCGGGCGTCGAGGCGCCGACGATGCGCTCGAGGGTCGTCTCAAGGCGGACGGCAGACATCTCGCCGGCAGGTGTCTCAGCGAGGAGGTTCTTGATCAGGGTGACGGGGTCGTCGGCGACCATCGCGGCGACCTTCTCCTTGCCGGAGTCCGAGTAGGCCGTGGCGACGATGCCGGCGGGGTCGAGCATCTCGAGCTTGCCGCGGCAGAAAGCGAGGTCCATCGGGTGGGCCTTCTTACCCTGCTCGGGGAAATCGATCAGCAGACGCCCAGTGCTGGCATCATGCGAACGGATGATGCCAAGGCCCCAGTTCTGATGGAGGCAGTAGGCGGGCTTGCCTCCGGCCAACCCCTCCAGGGCTTGGTCCAGGGAGGTACCCTTGGGTTGCTGCGGGGAAGTCGCCTTGTTGCTCATTGCAAAGGATGTGTTTGGAAGCAAAGGATACCCCTTGCAAGTAAGAAGGCGGAACCCCTCCCGCCGCCCCTTTTCGTATGGCTTTCGTACCGGAAAAACCCCCCATCCACGCAGAGACCCCCGACACCCTCGCGGAGCGGCTGGCGTCGGTCGGCCACCCCCGCTATCGGGCGGCCCAAATCCTCGAGTGGGTCTTCAAGCGGCGAGCCGAGTCGCCCGAGGTCATGTCGAACTTGCCGGCACCCCTGAGGGCTTGGCTGGCGGAGACCTTCGACTTTAGCCCGACCACCGTCCTGGGTAAGAAGACCGCCAGCGATGTGACCCAGAAGTTGCTCCAGCGTCTGCGCGATGGCTCGCTGATCGAGACCGTCATCATCCGCGCGCCGATGGAGGGCGTTGGTCAGGAGCGCTCGCGTCGCACCATCTGTATCTCGACCCAGGTCGGCTGCGCCTTCGGCTGCAAGTTCTGCGCCTCGGGGCTCGAGGGGTGGAAGCGCAACCTCAGCGTGGGCGAGATTGTCTGCCAGCTGATTCAGGTCTGTCGGATCGAGGATGCGGTCTCCCCCGAGCGCGCCGCCGAGGGGCTGGCGTCCTTCGACAACATCGTCGTGATGGGCATGGGCGAGCCCATGGCCAACTACGAGAACCTGATGGCCGCGCTCCGCGCCGCCAACGCCCCGTGGGGGCTCGGTTTCGGGGCGCGTCGCATCACCGTCTCGACCTCGGGCGTGGTGCCGAAGATCCTTGAGCTGGCTGACGAGCCGCTCGGCGTGCGGCTCGCCATCAGCCTGCACGGCGCGACCAACGAGGTCCGCGAGAAGATCATGCCGGTCAATCGCAAGTGGCCGCTCGAGGAGCTGCTACCCGCCTGCAAGGCCTTCGCCCGCAAGCACGGACGCATGCTCACGTTGGAGTACATCCTTATCGAGGAGGTTAATGACGGCCTTGACCAGGCCGAGCGCCTCGGTCAGATCGCCCGCGACCTCCATGCGCACGTCAACCTCATCCCTTACAACACGGTGCAGGGTCTGCCTTGGAAGCGTCCCAGCCTGACCCGTCAGGAGCGCTTTGCCGGCATCGTGCGCAACGCCGGTGTGTCGGTCACGCTCCGCCGCGAGAAGGGACACGACATCGACGCGGCCTGCGGGCAGTTGCGCCTGCAGACGGAGAAGTCGCTCGGTGGCGGCGTACCGCCAGCCGCAGCCTAGGCTTCAGCCGACCAATGAACGCGCGAGCGCGGCGCGATCGGCGGCCTTGAAGAAGGCTGTGCCAGCGACGAGCGTGTCGGCGCCAGCCGCGCGGCAAAGGGCGGCGGTCTCGGGGTTGATGCCGCCGTCGACCTCGATGCGGTAGTTCAGCCCGCGTGCCGCGCGCTCGTCGCCGAGGCGGCGGATGGTCTCGAGCGTTGACGGGATGAAGGCCTGACCGCCGAAGCCCGGGAAGACGGTCATGCAGAGCACGAGGTCGACCGCGGCGAGGTGGGGTAGGACGGCGCTGGGGTCGCCATCCGGATTCAGCGCGATGCCCGCGGTGCATCCCAGCTCGCGGATGCGCGCGAGCGTGCGCGCGACGTCGTGGTCTGCCTCGACGTGCACCGTGATGCGCTGCGCTCCGGCGCGCGCGAAGGCCTCGATGTACTTGTCCGGATGCAGCAGCATCAGGTGTGTGTCGAAGAGGAGCCGGGTGCGCGGCCGCAGGTCGGCGAGCACCTGGGGGCCGAAGCTGATGTTGGGCACGAAGTGCCCGTCCATGATGTCGAGGTGGACCCATTCCAGGCCGGCCGCCTCAATCGTGGCGACGCCACCGGCGAAGTCGCCGTGATTCGCGGCGAGCAGCGAGGGGGCGACGATGACGCGGTTCGACATGATTGTCACCAGGCGCCAGCGGCGGCATCCCGGATCTGGGCGGCAAGCTCGGCGGAAAGTCTTGGTAGCACGCCGCGCTCCTCGCCCGCGAGGTTGCCGGCGGCGCCGAGGATGGCCGAGGCCGAGAATGGACGGTTGGCGAAACGCACCTGCTTGCCGTCCGCGGAGCGAAGGGTGCAGCGCACGGTCAGCGTCACCCGGAACTGACCGGTGATGAGCGCATCCTCGGGTGAGCGTGAAGCGGCGGTGCGCTCGAGGGAGATGACCTCGGTGTCGAGGGTTTCGCCGCCTGCGCGCACCCGCAACCTGGGGTCGGCCGAGAGGGCGGCGACGAGCGCCTGCTGGAGGGGTGCGTGCACGCCCGGAGTCGGCGTGGCGTTGCGCACCGGTCGGATTTCGACACTGCGCGTCTCCGCGTTACCTGCGCCTAGCCGGTAGGCTGAGCAACCGGTGAGGAGAAGTCCGGCGACAAGTGCAAGCGCGAGGTGGGCTTTCATCGTGCTCCCGGGGCGGCCGGTTCCTCCTTGAAGTCGAGCCCGCCGGTGGCCGAGGGATTCGCCGGCTTGACGGGCTCGGCGCCGCGGGGACGGGGATAGCGGCCGAGCACCGCATCGGCGAGGGTGGGAGGCGGCTCGGCTCCGCCGTCGATCGCAGCGATGAGTTCGGCGGCTTCTTTGCCAGCGTCCGAGTTGGCGTCGGCGGTCACGGCCGAGGCGGCCATCAGTCGGGCGGCTCGGGGGTTGTTGCGGCGCACCCAGTAGAACTTGGCGAGGTCGAGTCGTGCGCGGGCGATTTGGTTGCGCAGGGCACGCACCCGCGGCTCGGCCTGCTTGGCCTCGGGGCTGTCGGGGTACTGCGCCATGAGGGTCTCGAGGGCGTCGATGGCCTCGCGTGCTGAGGATTGGTCCCAAGCCGGGCCTGGCGAGTCGGCGGCGCGCAGCTCGGCCAGGCGCCCCATCGCCTCGGCGATATAGGGTGAGTTGGGGTGCTCGCTCACGATGCGCTCGAGCGAGTCGAGCGCCTCCTCGCGTTTGTCCAGCTGGATGGCGAGGCGCGCGTGCTCCATCAGCGCATCGGCGGCATGCTTCCCGCTCGGGGCATGTCGAGCCACGTCGAGCAGGGCGGCGAGCGCCAGCGAGCGATCGGTGAACCAAGGCATCCATCCGCCGAGCCAGCGGCGGTCACCGGCGGCGAGACGACGGGCGACAGTGAGCTCGAGCTCGATGACCTCGTTGAAGAGCGGGTAGTCGATGCGACGCGTTGCAATCCAACGGAGATCCTCAAGCGCGGGCTCGAACTGCGAGCGGTTGACATAGGCCTGAGCGCGCAGGTGTCGGGCGAAGGCCTCTGCCTCGGTGTTCTCCGCCTCATCAATTACCTTGCTGAGCGCCCTGATGGCGGCCCTGGCCGAGTCATTCGCGAGCTCTCGACGTCCTTCGTTGAGCCAGCTGAGGATTTCCGCCCGCTTGGCGGCGTCCACGGGGAGGTCGGTTGGCTTGCCCGCGGTGATGGCTAGGTTGCCTTGTTCATCGGGTCGCAGCTCGGCCTGGAGCTGGCAGGTTGCGACCGTGAGGACGGCGAGTAGGACTTTAACGAGTGGGTTCATGCCAGCGAAGCAAGGTTGCGCCCCAAGTGAGCCCGGCGCCGAAGGCGACCATGAGCACGAGGTCATTGTGCCGGATCTTCCCCTCTCGCCAAGCCTGCTCGAGCGCGAGCGGGATGGAGGCGGCGGAGGTGTTGCCATAGCACTCAAGGTTGAGGGGGAATCGGTCCATGCCCACGCCGAGTTGCGAGGCAACAGCCTCGATGATGCGAACGTTAGCCTGGTGGGGGATGAAGCAGGCGACTTGGTCGGAACTGACCCCAGCGTCGGCGAGCACGCGTTCGCAAGAGGAGGCCATGACGCGCACGGCGAGCTTGAAGACTTCTTTGCCGTTCATGCGCAGGTAATGCTCGCCAGCCGCGACCGTCTCGGCGGTGGCGGGCTTGGCGGAGCCACCGGCTGCCGCGTAGAGCAGTTCCGCGTTGGTCCCGTCGGCGCCGAGCAGGTTGGCGAGCACGCCGGTTCCGGATTGGCCAGAGGTCTCGATCACGGCCGCCCCGGCGGCGTCCCCGAAGAGTACGCAGGTGGAGCGGTCCTTCCAGTCAACGACGCTCGAGAGCTTCTCGGCACCGACAATCAGGGCGCGACGGTAGCGGCCGCCGCGGAGCATGTCCGTCCCGACCTGCAGTGCGTAGAGGAAACCCGAGCAGGCCGCGGAGATGTCGAAGCAGGGGATGTCTGTACGCAGTCCGAGCTTGGCCTGCAGCAGGCAGGCAGTCGACGGGAAGGTGAGGTCGGGCGTCATCGTCGCCACGATCAGCAGGTCGATGTCGGAAGGCTTGAGACCTGCCCGATCCAAGGCCTGCGCGGCGGCCTTTGCTCCCATGTCCGAGGGGTTCTCGTCCGCGCCGGCAATCCGGCGCTCGGCGATGCCGGAGCGGGTGCGGATCCACTCGTCAGACGTCTCAACCGTGCGCGAGAGTTCCTCGTTGGTCACCCGGCGAGCTGGCGTGTGAACGCCGAGGCTCCGGATTAGGACGGACGGTGAGGCGCTCATCGAACGGGTGGAGACAAGGCTCTTTGCCCCCCAAAGGGAACAAAAAACCCCTCAGGACTGGGGGTTGGCTGCGACCACCGCGTTGGCCTCGGCCAGGGCCGCGAGCATCCGCTCGCCCGCGCGATGTCCGAGTGCCTCGCATCCGAGGCGGATCGCGCTCGCGATGCCCTGCCGGTTGCTCGAGCCGTGCGCCTTCATCACGAGGCCGCCGAGGCCGAGCAGGGGCGCGCCGCCGTAGCGCTCGGGCTTGAGGTGTCCCTTGAGCTCGCGGAGAAGCGGGAACATCGCAATGCCTCCGGCGAGGTAGACAGGGTTTCGCTTCACCTTGGGCCCAATCATGTCGCGGACCATGTAGACCATGCCCTCGAGGGTCTTGATGATGATGTTGCCGGTGAAACCATCGGTCACGACGACGTCGCAGACGTCGCCGAAGACATCGAAGCCCTCGACCGGACCGACGTAGCGGATGCGGTCGCCCATGGCCTTGAGCAGCGCGTGGGTGCGGTTGATGCGCTCGCCGCCCTTGCCCTCCTCGGTCCCCACGGTGAGCAGGCCGACGCGCGGCTCAGCGATGCCGAGCGCGGACTGGGCGTAGATGGAGCCGAGCACGGCGTTGTGCAGGAGATGTTCGGGCTTCGCCTCCGGGTTGGCGCCGACGTCGAGCATCACGAAGTGCCCGGTGCGGCGCGGCATGATGGCGGCGAGGGCGGGCCGCTCTGCTCCGTCCATCGGGCGCACCTTGATGGTGCCGGCGCCGACCAGCACCTTCGTGTTGCCGGTGGAGACAACGACGTCGGCCTCGCCCGCCTTGAGCATGTCGAGGGCCACGAGCATCGAGGCGTCCTTCTTTGCCTTGAGCGCGCCCATCGGGGTGTCGTCCGAGTGGATGATGCCCGGGGCGTGACGGTAGCTGATCGTCGCGTTGGTCTTGATGCGATGTTCGTGCGCCAGCACGCGGAGGATATCCTCGTTGCCGACGAGGATGATTCGGTCATCGGGACCGATGTGACCCTCCTTGATCGCGAGGGCGGCGCCGGCGACGGCTTCCGAGGGGCCCATATCGCCGCCCATGCAGTCGAGGGCGATGCGATGGCCTTCCTGGGGAGCGCTCATGAGACGGGCCCGGGGCCCGAAGGTTTAGGCGCCGGCGTCGAGCACCTGGCGACCGCGATACTTGCCTGTGACAGGGTCGACGCGGTGGGGGCGACGCAGGGCGCCGGACTCGGCATCCTTCACGAGCTTGGGGGCGCGGAACTGGTTCTGGCCGCGGCGGAGGCGGCTGCGGCGCTTGGACTGCTTGCGTTTGGGATTGGCCATGGTGTCGCTCGGTTTGAGGGTCGGTTCTACCCCTGCCACCCCCACGGTCAAGTCCGCTTTCCCGCGCTTGCGACCCGGAGCCTGCCGCTATCGGATGCCCCATGCACCCCGGTAAGGCCCTCTTTCTCGACCGCGACGGCAACCTTGTGCGGGATGGCCACCATACCTGCGACCCTGCCGACATCACCCTGATTCCCGGGGTCAGGGAGGCCTTGCTCGCCTGCCTCCGGGCTGGCTACGGCCTTTTTATCCTCACTAACCAGAGCGGCATAGGCAGGGGCATCTTCACCTGGGACCAGTACCACGCCTGCCATGCCAGGATGCTCGAGCTCCTCGATTTGCCCACTCCGGGCTTCCTTGGCGTGTGCGCCGCGCCCGAGCACCCGGATCATCCCTCCGATTACCGTAAGCCTAGCCCGCGCTTCATTCTCGAATCCATCGAGCGCCACCGCCTTGATCCCCGCGAGTGCTGGATGATCGGCGATCGTCGCACGGACTGGCAGGCGGCTCTGAACGCGGGCATCCGCGGCTGTGCTGTCCGGTCCGGGGCTCCTTTCAAAGAGGGTGACGAGGCCCATGCGCTTGCCCATGGCGTGCCGATTCACGAGGACTTCCCACGATTCGTCCGCGAGGAGCTCGGCCTCTGAAGGCAAAAAAGAAGAGGGGCGGCCGCAGCCGCCCCTCTCATTATCTGCACTCAGGGAGATTACTCCTTGGGGCAGCAGGGCTTCTTGTCGGGGCAGGTCTCGGGCTTGTCGCCGTCCTTCTTGTC
>JBMSKH010000011.1:0-51729 GCA_049419705.1 Opitutales bacterium | reverse complement strand
TCCTTAGACTTAAGTCTTTAGTCTACTTCTGCCAGCTGGCGGAGAGGGAGGGATTCGAACCCTCGGTACCTTGCGGTACACGGCATTTCCAATGCCGCGCGATCGACCACTCTGCCACCTCTCCGTTCAGTTGACTGAAGTTCCCAGCAAAGGGTGACCGAGCGCCAAGTCAATGCCAAGACTCGGTCAGCGGGCGGGAATCGTCCGCGAAAGGGGAATCGAGGGGTCGGAGACGGCGGCCGGTAGCACGCCGACGTCGAGGCGCATCCAGCGGCTGCGCTCGGCGTTCAGGATAAACGAGGGGGTGTCGCTTGTCTCGAAGACAATGGCGACGCGTCCGTCCTTGAGCCGGGTCATGCAGCTATAGCCCGCAGCAAGCTCGTTCAGTTGTGCCTTCTCGGTCCAGGTCGCACCGGCATCGGTGCTGCGCAGCAGGGTGAGGCGGCCGCGGTTGTCGAAGCCCTTCCGCGCATCCGCACCAGCGGGACTGGTGTAGAGGATGGATTTGCCCGCGGTGAATGTCGCTGCATGGCAACCGTTGGCCAACGTCAGGAGCTCAGGTCGCGGTTTCTCAGGAGTCCAGCTCTGTCCGCTGTCGCGGCTGACGGCGCTGTGTCGCATCTGGTGTGCGCGGCGATTGCTCATGAGGATGCCCGGGCCGATCTCGGCGACTTGCAGCTCGTCATCGCTCGTCAGGCTGGTGTTGCCGCCGGTCTTCCAAGTCACCCCGCCATCGTCGCTCATCAGGGCGACGCTCTGCGGTTTGCCGCCCGGCCTGCCGCGTAAGGCGACAAGCAAGCGGCCCGCCTTCGGGCCGGAGAGAAGTTGGATGCCGGCGCCGGGTCCAGTACCGGAGGGACGGAATCCCGGGGGGAGAAACTGCGTGGTGATATCCGTCGGCTTCGACCAAGTCTGCCCGTGGTCCGTGGATGTCAGCAACCAGAGCGTGTTGCCCTTGGTCGAATGGTCCTTAGTCGGCCAGCGGGTGGTGAAAAGGCTAATGCGACCAGACTTGGCATCGACAGCGATGCAGGGGTCCATGTACGCCTCGCCCTTCGACTCGGTGAGCAGGCGGGGTGTCGACCAGGTGGCTCCGGCATCGCTGCTGAGGGTGACGATGAGGTCGGTGCGGGTCTTGTCCTTCCAACTCACCCGACGCGCCTCTGCGACCAGTATCAGGCTGCCGTCGGCTGCGGTTGCCAGACAGGGTATGCGGTAGGAATGCGATCCACCGTCACCGCCTTGGAGCACGGTGCGGAATTGGACGGGGGCGGCGAGGACGCCTGCGTATGCACCCATCAGGACGACCAGGGCGAGGACGGGTTGGGTCATCGCTCAGGCCTTGGTCGCGGTCTTTGCCCAACTGTCCTTCAGGGTCACGGTGCGGTTGAAGACGGGTTTTCCGGGGGCGCTGTCCTTGGTGTCGGCGCAGAAGTAACCGACGCGCTCGAACTGGATGCGCGTGCCCGGGGTGGTCTGGAGCAGCGAGGGCTCGACCTTGGCGCGTGCGACCTTGAGTGAGTTCGGATTGAGATGCGCGCGCCAGTCCTCGCCGTCGGCGAGCGAGTTGAGGTCCTCGAGGGTGAAGAGACGGTCGTAGAGGCGGACCTCGACGTCGCCGGCGTGGGCCTCGGAGACCCAGTGGATGGTGCCCTTGACCTTGCGGCCGTCGGGAGCGTCGCCGCCGCGCGTCGCCGGGTCGTAGGTGCAGCGCACCTCGAGGATGTTGCCCGCGGCGTCCTTGGTCACGCCGGTGCACGTGACGAAGTAGGCCCAGCGCAGGCGAACCTCCTGGCCAGGTGTGAGTCGGAAGTACTTCTTGGCCGGCACTTCCATGAAGTCCTCGCGCTCGATGAGGAGCGTGCGCGAGAAGGGCACCTGGCGGGAGCCGGCGGCCGGGTCCTCGGGGTTGTTGACCGCGGTGAGCTGCTCGACCTGTCCCTCGGGGTAGTTCTCGATCACGAGGCGGATGGGGTCGAGGACGGCCATGGCGCGCGGCGCTGACTTGTTGAGGTCGTCGCGGATGGCGTGCTCGAGCAGGGCGACGTCGGTCAGCGAGTTGTGCTTGGTCACGCCGATGGTCTCGCAGAAGCGCCGGATGGCGGCGGGTGTGACGCCGCGTCGACGCAGGCCCGAGATGGTCGGCATGCGCGGATCATCCCAGCCGTGGACGCGCTTCTCCTGCACGAGCTCGAGCAGGCGGCGCTTCGACATCACAGTATAGGTGAGGTTGAGGCGCGCGAACTCGATCTGGCGGGGCTTGGCTGGCGTATCGAGGGTGCGCAGGAGCCAGTCGTAGAACGGACGGTGAATCTCGAATTCCAGCGTGCAGATGGAGTGCGTGATGCCCTCGTAGGCGTCCTCGAGCGGGTGCGCGTAGTCGTACATCGGGTAGACGCACCAGGTGTCGCCGGTGTTGTGGTGCGAGGCCTTGCGGATGCGGTAGATGACCGGGTCGCGCATCAGGATGTTGGGCGACGCCATGTCGATCTTGGCGCGCAGCACGGCGGAGCCCTCCTCGAGCTCGCCGCGGGTCATCTTGGCGAAGAGTTCCAGGTTCTCGGCGACGCTGCGATCGCGCGTGGGGCTGGGCTTGCCTGGGGTGACGAGATCGCCGCGGTACTCGCGCATCTGGTCGAGCGTGAGGTGGCAGACATAGGCCTTGCCCATCTCGATCAGGCGGACGGCGTCGGCGTGCATCCGGCCGAAGTAGTCGGAGGCCTGGTAGTAATGGGAACCCCAGCTGAAGCCGAGCCAGGTGACGTCCTCTTTAATCGAATCGACATACTCTACCTCCTCCTTGGTCGGGTTGGTGTCGTCCATCCGCAGGTGGCAGCGACCTTTGTACTCGAGGGCCAGGCCGAAGTTCAGGCAGATCGACTTGGCATGCCCGATGTGCAGGTAGCCGTTGGGCTCGGGCGGGAAGCGGGTCGCAATCTCGGCGTGCTTACCCGAGGCCAGATCCTCGTCGATGATCTGGCGGATGAAGTGGCGCGGGGCCTCGGGTGTGGGTTCGGACACGGTCTTGGGAATAAGCGGGAAGCGGGAGGCGGGAAGCAGGAAGAGCGGCGGTTAGGCCGCAAAGGCCTTGAGGCGGGCGAGGACCTTCGCCTTGCCGAGGGTGCGGAGTACGGCCTGGAGGTGCGGGCCTCCGCCATGACCGGAGACTGCGTAGCGCACGGGGGCGAAGTAGGCGGTGGGCTTTTGGTTGTGAGCCGTGCCGGCGGCGGCGAAGGCCGCGTCGATACCGGCGTCGTCCCACGCGGCCGACTCCAGGTGGGGCAGGGCCTCGCGCACACGCGCGGCGGGGTCGCCGCCCTTCTTGGTCAGGTTGGCGAGGGCGTTAGGGTCCTTGGCAAAATCTTCGCGGAAGAAGAAGGCGACGAATTCTGGCAGGTGCTCGAGCGCGGCGACCTTCTCTTGGACGAGGGCGAGGACAGGGTCGAGCGCGGCGGCGTCGGCGGTGATGCCGGCTGCGGCGAGGCGGGGGCGGGCGAGCGCGGCGAACTGCGCGGCAGGCATCTCTCGGAGGGTCTGCTGGTTGACGAAGGTCATCTTGCGCTCGTCGAAGCGCGCGTTGGCCTGGTGGATGTCGCCGAGCTCGAACTGGGCGATGATGTCGGCGATGGGCAGGACCTCGCGACCGTCCTTGGGGGTCCAGCCGAGCAGGCAGAGGTAGTTGCGTACGGCCTCGGGCAGGTAGCCGCGCTGCTGGTATTCCTCGATGAGGGCGCCCCGGTCGCGCTTCGACATCTTGCCGGGGCCATCCGACTTGAGGATGAGCGGGATGTGGGCGTAGGTGGGGAGCGGGGCTCCGAAGGCGCGGAAGAGCTCGACGTGCTTGGAGGTGTTGGAGAGGTGGTCCTCACCGCGGATCACGTGGGTGATGCGCATAGCGATGTCGTCGACCACGTTGACGAAGTGGAAGACAGGCTCGCCGTTCGCGCGGAAAAGCACGAAGTCGCGGTCCTCGGCGCGCTCGACACGACCGCGCACCAGGTCATCGATGACCACCGGCGCGGCCTTCACCTTCTCGATCTCCTTCTTGGCGAAGTCGTCGAACTCGACGTGGCGCTCGCCCTCGAGTCGGAACCACCAGGCACCGTCCTTCTCGTAGGCGCGTCCCTTGTCGGCGAGCACCTTGAGCTGGGCGCGGTAGAGCTCCATGCGCTGCGACTGGAAGTAGGGAGCGCAGGGGCCGTCCTTGCCCGGGCCCTCGTCCCAGTCCATTCCCAGCCACTTCATGCCATCAACGAGTACCTTGAGGGCCTCGTCGGTATTGCGCTCCTTGTCGGTGTCCTCAATCCGCAGCACGAAGGTCCCCCCTGTGTGCCTGGCATAGAGCCAATTAAACAGGGCGGTGCGCGCGCTCCCGATGTGGAAGAAGCCGGTCGGGCTGGGGGCGAAGCGGGTGCGGACGGACATGGCCCGACTTTGGCCGAGAGGGGCCTTGGGGCTAAAGACTAAAGTGGCGCCACCTCAGCCGACCGGCGGGATGCGCAACGGGTGCAACGAGAAGCGGCCGTCGGCATCGGGCACCACGACATACAGCTCGGTCTTCTGTGCCTGCGCCAGGGCGAGCATCGCCGGCCAATGGGCCTGGGCGACACCAGCGACAACCAAGAGGGGTTCGGCATCGGGGTTGGTTGCACCGGGTTCCTCGATGACGGTGCCCTTGTGCTGGATGCTGAAGTTATGCTCGAGCCAGCGACCGAGCTGGCGGGCAAGGGCGCGCATGTCCGAGGCACCGGGCTCGACCTTCGATTTGTCAACGAGTGACCAAAGCGGGAGGGCGAAGGTGTGTTCCATGGTCATGGCGACCGAGCGCGTCGGTTTAGACCAGTTGGATGAGATCGCGCGTCGCGGGGACGTCGGCGATAATCTGGTCGGGGTCCGGCCCGACGCCCACGTAGCGGATGTTGGGCACCCGTTCGGGGCCGCCGCCGCGGTTGGCGAGGCGCACGATCTCCGCGGCCATGAAGGCGACATAGCGACGGGCCTCCGTCGGCAGCTGGGCGAAGGAGCGAACACCGGAGATATCCTGCTTCCATCCAGGGAGAGTGGCGTAGACGGGTCGAAGCGAGCGGCGCAGGGCGTCGTCGCGCGGGACGCCGGCGTGAACCTTGCCCGCGGCGTCGGCGTAACCCGTGCACAGGAGCAGGTCGCCGCCCTTCCACTCGCCGTGGGGCGAGAGCGCATCGAGCTTGTTGACCACGAGGTCGTCGTAGCCGCCGTAGCGCAAGGCGTCGGCCTTCTCGACCAAGTCGCACCAGCCGACCATGCGTTGGCGGCCGGTGCTGGTGCCGAACTCGAGCTTGCTCAGGTGGCGGCAGAGCGGGTGCTCCTCGGCCATCTTTGTCAGGAAGGTGTGGGTGCCGACCTTGGTATCGTAAGCCTTGCAGCAGCCGATGACGTGCACGGGTTGGGCGGGTATGCCGGCCGACTGGAAGATCTCGGCGGTGAAGGTGTGCGAGGCGGTGACGTTGGGGGCGAAGCCGTGGCGCTTGTCCAACCAGAAGGCCTGTCCGAACTCCCCGATGATGCGGCGCTCGGCGGCGAGATCGCTGAGCACGCGCTCGCGCACATCGCCGATGCAGCCGGCGAGTTTCCGGCCGGCTTGCCAGTAGGTCTCGACGACCGCGGCGCGGTCGAAGGAGAAGGGTTCCTTCCCGCGGAAGCGCGTGAAGTCGAATTCGGACTCGGGGAAGACGCCGGATTGCACAGCGCCGGCGTTGGCCCGGAGCTCGGCCTGGGTCAGCTTGTCGAAAAGCGCGGACCAGGCCTCGGCAGGGAGCTGGCAGACATGGCGCACGGTCCGCTCGGCGCGGTCGAGGCGGGCTTCCATGCGCGACGCGAAAGCCTCGCGGGTGCCGAGGAATTCCCAGAACTGCACCTGGAACTGCGAGGCTTCGTCGACATAGGCCGGCGTGATGCCGCGTCCCGTTGAGCCCCGGGGCTCCTGCCCGAGCACGCGCACGCGGTAATCCTCCCAGGCGAGGTCGAGGATACGGTGCGAGACGTCGCTGACCATGCAGCGTTCGTCGATGAGCAGCCGGCTGAGGACGGGGATGCCGGCGCGCTCGAGAGGGAGGGCTTCCCAGAGCGCCTTGCGGGGATCGGCGACGACGCCGGATCCGAGCGCTAGGCAGGGGACGTCACGCTCGGCGACGCCGCCCGGGAGCAGATTGAGCTTAAGTCCGGCGACGGTGTGCCCGGAGTTGGCACCGCCGTTGACCTTGAGCACGGTGCCCACGGCGTCCTTGCGGCCGGTCAGTCCCTGGAGCTCGCGGACAACCTCGGGGATGAGGCGTCCCTTGCCCTCGTCGCCCATGCTGACGCCGACGTCGGCGATGAGCAGACTGCTGAAGGGAGTGAGGGCCATCAGGAGCCGGACTTGGCGTAGAAGGCGTTGATCTTCGCCGAGACGTCGCGGTACGAGGCGTCGGAGGTGTAGATCAGCTTGTACTCGTCGATGGCTTCCTTGGCCTTGCCCGCGGCCTCGAACACGCCACCGAGCGCGTAGATGACGTCCTTCTTCAGGTCGTTCATGAGGGTGAGCTCGGACTTCGCGAGCTGGAGCTGCTCGACGGCGAGGTCGAACTTGCGACCGGCGAGGAAGGCTCGACCGAGCCCGAGCAGGGCCGACTGGCGCAGCTTCGGGCTGCGCTGGGCGACCTGCAGCTGCTGGATGGCCTCGTCGAGGCGTCCGCGCGCGAGCAGGAGCGAGCCGAGTTCGAAGCGGTAGCCGTAGTCGTTGGGGTAGCGCTCGACCATGGTG
This sequence comes from Opitutales bacterium, assembly GCA_049419705.1. Lineage (GTDB taxonomy): Bacteria > Verrucomicrobiota > Verrucomicrobiia > Opitutales > UBA953 > UBA8828. The sequence continues at coordinate 44,951 of JBMSKH010000011.1, read as the reverse complement.
GTGGCGGAGGCGAGGCGCAGGTCGGCCTCCTGCTGGGCGAGGGCGGCGGCACCGGCTTCGTCACCGGCGTCCTTGGCGGCCTTGACCTGGTTCTCGAGACGGCGGATGTGCAGTTCCTGTTCCTGGCGCTCGAGGGCGACGTCCGCGCGGCCGAGTGGGGTCTGGCGTCCGCGCTGCAGCCAGGCGATGGCACTGTCGAGGTCCCCGACCTTGGTGAACTGGCTGACGATTTCCTTGTAGAGTCCGAGGTTCTCGGTGTCGGCCTCGAGGCGCTTCGCGAGATTGGCGATGAGTTCCTGCGCGGAGCCGGCGTCCGTCATCACGCGCGAGGCCTGCTCGAGGCGGGTGGCCTCGTCCTGGTCCTTGAGCTTCGAGCGGAAGTCCTCGCCGTTCTCCCAGTTGCCTTTGCGCATGGTCTTGGCGACCGAGGCCTTGCGCACGCTCTCCATCAGGTCGCCGTTGCCGGGGAACGCCTTGAGCATCTGGTCGGCGTAGGCCAGGGCCTTGTCGTACTCGTGGTCCTCGATGTGCGCGTTGGCGGCGGCCACGGCGTGGGCGGGATCCTTGGGCTCGAGCTCGGCCAGCTCCTCGTGGGCGAAGGCCGCGGTGTCCCAGAGTCCAAGCTTGGCGGCGGCGGCGGCCAGCTGCTTGTGGGCGCCGGTGTCAGCCGGCTTCTTGGCGATGCGGGTCTCCGCATCGGTCATCGCGGCGGCGGGGTCGGATTCGACGAGCTTGAGGTTCGGACCGCCGACGAGTCCGGAAAGGAAGCCGCCGAACGAGCCCTTGGACGTGCCGAGGACGCTTTTCTGGGCCCGGCGGAGGAGGCGGCGAATCTCAACGCAGCCGGGGTTGCGCGCCAGTAGTCCGCTGGCCAGCTCCATCGCGTACTGTGCGTTGGTCTTCAGGTTCTGCTCGGCCGCGCCGAACTGTTTCTGGATCCGGGGATCGAGGTCCTTGAGGAAGACTTTGTTCATGCTCGGGCGGTGGTGAACCAGCCATGGAACTTGACCAGCCAGGGGGTGGGGTCAATCCCGCGGTTTCTGGGGTGGGAGGTGCCGGCGTAAGGCGGCTCGCAGGGGCTCAGCCACAATGCGACCGGGGCAGCCGGGTGCCCCGCATCGGCAGCGATGGTCCAAGGCATCGGCTAGGCCGAATCCATAGTCGAAGGTGACCTCATCCCCGGCGCTTATCTGGCGGCGGGCGACCAGTCTGACGACATCGCCGGCGGGCACCGCATCGGTGTTTGGATCGCAACTGTGGTTAGCGTGGCGTGCGAGGTTGTCGGCACCGCTCCCATCAATCCATCGTCCTGGGGAGAGTTCCATCGCATGGATTCGGCCCTGCGCATCCGGTGCCGGAGAATCGCTCACAACCGGACCGTGGTAAACGGCGACAATCTCGCCTGGTGCGAAAGCGCGTTCGGCGAAGAGTCCGGTGCCGTGGATGCGGGAGGGGCGTGGGGAGACGCCGCTCATGCCTCGCGCTTGAGGTCGCGCGCCATCAGTGAGGCCACGCCTGCCCTGGGCTCGAGCTCGCCGCGCAGGATGGCGTCCAGGCAGGCGAGGATGGGCGCGTCCACGGAGCGATCGCGGGCGATGCGCGCGAAGGCCTCGGCGGCCCAGACGCCCTCGACCACAGACTTGCGGGCTCCAAGCGCCGCACGCGCTCCCGTAAAGTCACGTGCCAGCTCCTCGCCGTGACCGCGGTTCCGGCTCCACTCGCCGTGCGCGGTAGCCATGAGGTCTCCTGTGCCGCTCAGGCCAAGGAACGTCTCGCTGCGTCCGCCGAGCGCCACGCCGAGTCGCACCATCTCCTGGAGGGCGCGGGTGAGGAACGAGGCCTTGGCGTTGGAGCCGAGGCCGAGGCCGTCGCAGAGTCCGGCCCCGAGCGCGTAGACGTTCTTCAGTGTGCCGCCGACCTCGGTGCCAACGATGTCGTCGGTCGTGTAGGCGCGCAGGGTGGGTCCGCTGAGCGCGGACTGCGCCTCGGCGAGCGCCTGGGCGTCGCGTCCGGCGAGCACAACCGCAGCGGGAAGCCCGCGCGCGACCTCGCCGGCATTGGTCGGGCCGCTGAGTGCAGCGACGCTCACGCCGGGCAGGGCCTCGGCGATGAGTTCCGAGGGGCGACGTAGGGTCGCGCGGTCGAGTCCCTTGCAGAGCGAGAGCACGAGTCGTGGCGGCTGGGCGGTGTCGATCGCTGGACGTACCTGGGCGAGTAGCTCGGGCAGGCCCTTGGACGGGCAGGCGACGAAGACTAGGTCGGCTTCCATCAGCGCCGGTGCGGGCTCGAGCCCGACCTGCACGCTCATGTCGAGAAAGTGTCCGGGAAGGTAATCGCGGTTCTCTCGGCTGCTGGCGAGCTCGAGCGCGTGCTCGGCGCGGCGGGGCACCAGTGTGACGGTGTGGCCCTGGCGCGCCAGGTGGATCGACATCGCCGTGCCCCAGGCCCCGGCGCCGAGGACGACGGTGTTCATCGGCGGCCTCCCTTGCGCACGGACTTGCCCCAGCGCGCGATGGCCCTCACGGCGTCACGTCCGAGGTGAGCCATGGGCTTGGCGAAGGGCGGGGGATTCTCGCTCAGGCCAAGCAGGTCGTGGATGACGAGGATTTGGCCGTCGCAATCCCTGCCCGAACCGATGCCGACAATCGGGACGTCGACCGCCTGGCACAGCTCGCGAGCCAGCGAGGGCTCGACGCACTCCGCGACGATGGAGAAGGCGCCGGCGTCGGCGATGGCCGCGGCGTCCGCGATGACGGCAGCCCGGTCTTCGTCGGTGACACCGCGACGGCGGTAGCCTGCGGCATGCACACGTTGCGGCATCAGGCCGACATGTCCCATGACAGGAATGCCGGCATCAACTAATTTGGCGATGGATTTGGCCAGTGTGACGCCACCTTCGATTTTCACCGCCTCGGCGCCCGATTCCTGGAGCAGTCGGCGGCAGGCGCGGAGTAGGGTGGGGAAGCTGTCGTGCGCGAGTGCGAAGGGGATGTCGGCGACGACGAGCGCGGAGGGCTTGGCCCGGCAGACAGCCGCGGTGTGGTGGGCCATGATGTCGAGCGTGACCGGGACGGTGCTCGGGAACCCGAGCACGGCGTTGCCGACCGAGTCGCCCACGAGAATCAGGTCGGCGCCGCCGGCATCGGCGAGGCGGGCCGTCACCGCGTCGTAGGCCGTGAGGCAGACGAGTGGTCGGACGCCCTTGAGGGCGCGGAGGGAGCGGGTGGTCGCTTTCACCGTCCCGACGAGGTAGTCCAAGCGGCTCCGCTTGTAAAGCGCGGGCATTTGCCCTTGCATCAAGCCGTGCTGCGCCGCCTGCGAATCTGGCTGAGACGCTCACGGGCCTACCGTGAGCACCGCTACGCGCATCCCGACCTCACCGCCGCCACGCGCATGCCCTGGCCTGTGCGTTTGCGCATGTTCATCACCGGAACCGGTGCGGTCGAACACACCGAGGATATCCGCGGTCGCTGGTTGTTGCACCGCAAGGTGATGATGGTCACGCTCGCGGTGCTCGTCGCCTGGTTCATCGCCAGCTCGTCGGACGGCTGGGATTTCTTCGAGGGCTGAGTCAGCCTTTCGGCAGGAGCAGCTTCACCGGCATCAGGCGGAGCGAGTCGGGCAGGCTCACCCGATGTCCCGATCGCTCACCGAGCGCGCGCACGAGCGCATCGGCCCATCGTAGGTCGCTACCGGCGCGGTCCCAGCGGATGACCAACTGGTCGCCCTCAGTGTTCCAGCGCAGTCCCTCGGCGTGGAGCGTGACGGGCGAGCCTTGCCCGGCGAGATCGAGCGTCAGTCGGAAGGACCCCCGACCCAGGCTGAGATCGGTCACCTGACCGACGTCGCCGAGACGCGCGTTGAGCAGCTTGGCGACCTCGGATTCCGCTGCGTTCATCGGAAGCCGGCAAGGGTGATGCCGAGCTCGGCCGCCCGCGCGAGCACGCGCGGCTTGTCGATGAGGATGACCGCGCCGGACTCGAGCGCGGCGCGGCGCACGCCGCCCTCCGCCATGCTCTCGAGCGTGCGCTCGCCGAAGCAGGGCACATCGAAGCGCCAGTCCTGCCCGTGCTTGGCGGACTTGACCAGGAGCATCTCCTTGCCGCCGGTGGCGGAGCAGCGACGGAGCATGTTGTCGGTGCCCTCGAAGGCCTCGACCGCGATGACGGTGCCCTTGGCCACGACCACGGATTGCCCGACATCGAGGCGCGCCATCTCGCGTGCCATGCGCACGCCGAAGGTCATCTCGTCGCCATCGACCGATCCGCCGAGCCAGCCGGTCATCCGGCCCTCCGTTGCCAGGTGGTCGTCAAGGAAGACGCGCGCATCGAGCATGCGCACCCCGGACTTCTCGATCTCGGCGGAGACCGCCCCGAAGATGGTCTCTGCGTTGCGTTCGGGCAGGGTGGCAAGGAGCGCGACCAGCTTCAGGTCGGGCACCATGCCGGAGAAGAGTTTCCGCGGGGTGATTTGGCCGGCCATGACCGCGCCCGCTGCCCCGAGCTCGGCGAGTGACGTGAGCATCGCCCCGAGCTTGCCGACCTCGATCTCGCGGCGCTCGGACGCGGCGAACCCGGCGACGAGCGCGGGGTCGGTCTCATCCTTGAAGGCGATCAGGCGCACGGGTACGCCCTGCGCCCGCGCCTGCTCCGCCATGAGCGCGGGGTAGCGTCCCCGGCCGGCGATGATCGCCACCGGACGAGTCGCGTCGAATCCCTGCGGGAGGAAGCGGGTCGCCATGCCGGCATCATCCCGCTGACATGCCTCGGGGCAAGGCAGGAAAGCGGTCAGGGGCCGAGTCGGCGCAGCTCGGAGGCCGAGCCTAGCCGCTGTCGCGCGTCGGCGGAGTCGGGCAACGCGACGATGTCGCCGCGCGCGAAACCCGCGGCGAGCAGCTTGGCCTCGCGCTTGGCGAGACCGCGGGTCGGCACCTCGACGGTGCGGAGACGTCCGCCTTGCGAGACGACAATCCGATAGAGTCCCTTCAGCAACTGCGGCTCGGCGACGACGCGGGCCGCGTCCGAGGGAAGCGGTGTGAGCGCGGCGTCGGAGAAGAGTGCCTGCGAGAAGCGGATGGCACCCAGGTCCCGGTGTAACTTGCGGTTGAGGTACTCCGTGACCGGCGGCGGCGTCCATTCGCGCACCTCGTGGTCCCAGTGCTCACCCCCGAGAAGCGGGCAGGGCAGGGCGTCGACCTCCGGGCCGATCCGCCGCGGGCTCTTGCGGGCGCGCGCGTCGCTCAGTCGGCGCAGCGGCTCCGCCGTCGCGCGCAGAGCGGGCTCGATGAGCACGAGCAGCCCGCCCGGGGCGAGCCGCGCCGAGAGGCGCTTCATCCAGCCCTCGCGCTCGCCATCCTCGCGCAGGCCAAGCTCGTTGAGCACGAAGCCGGCGACGATGAGATCGTAGTCGCCCTCGGGCCAGGTCTCGGTCTCACGTGCCTCGCCGAGCCGCGTGTTGACGGTTGCCTTCGTACAGGCCGAGCCGGCGACCGACTCCAGGGCGGCGAGCGCGGTGGCCGAGCGGTCGACGGCGACGAGCTCCACTGTGCCGATGCCAAGCTCGGTCAGCTTGCGCGCGGCCCGAAGCCCGCAACCGCCCGCGCCTGAGCCAAGGTCGAGGATGCGCGCGTTGGGACGGGACGGACGCCAGCCGCGCAGGTCGATGGCGTGGGCGAGCGCCCATCCGGTCCGTGCCCAGGCTTGGGGCAGGAAGAAGAGGCCGTAGGCCGCGAGCAGGCGCGGGTCGGCGAAGTAATCGGGGAACGTGCCGTCGGGGCGTGCCGTCGTGAAGAGGTCCGACAGCCGCTGCACATCGGCGCGCAGGACCTCCAGCGCGTCATCCCCGCTCCTTCCGGTCGCCGCCTCGGCATGGCGCAGCCACTCCGCCTCCAGCGCGGGCGGGTAGGCGTCGGGCGGCTCAGGGGGCGACATCGCGCCGTCCCTCGAGCGAGCTGCGGAGCGTCTCGGCGTCGGCGAAGGTCAGCCCGCTGCCGCTTGGCAGGCCGAACCCGATGCGCGTGACCTTTGTGCCGAGGCGTGATGCGAGAAAGGACTCCCGGATATAGTGACAGGTCGCCTCGCCCTCGATGTCATTGCCGAGCGCGAGCACGACCTCGCCGACAGGCTCGGTGACGAGTCGCTCGCCGAGCTTGGCGAGATTGAGCTCGCCCGGTCCGATGCCGTTGATCGGGGACAGTCGGCCGTGGAGCACATGGTAGGTGCCGCGGTAGCTGCCGGATCGCTCGAGTGCGAGGAGGTCGGGCACGTTCTCGACCACGCAGAGCAGGCTCGGGTCGCGTTTCGGGTCCGCGCAGACCGAGCACAGCGCATCCTCGGCGAGGTTGCCGCAGCGGTCGCAGCGGCGCACGACCTCGGCGGCTTGGCGCAGGGCGTCGAGCAGCGGCGCGAGCTTGGCGGGACGCTCGACGAGCAGGTGCAGGGCGAGTCGCTCGGCGGAGCGGTGTCCCAGTCCCGGGAGCGACTTCAGCAGCTGGCGGACCTTCTCGAACGAGGGGGTCATGCCAGTCTCAGAGGCCGCCGAGTCCGGGGAGAGAGAAGCCGGCGGTCGCCGATTGCATCCGCGACTGATGCAGCTCGCGGGCCTTGGCGGACGCCTCCTGGAGCGCGGCGACGAGGACGGGTTCGATCACCGCGGGACCCTCCTTGTGGAACTCGGGGTCGATGCGCAGCGATTGCACCTCGCCATGACCGTTGACGACGACCTTGACCGCGCCGCCTCCGTGGGAGACCTCGACGCGCTCGGCGGCGAGCTGTTCCTGCACGGCAGCGATACCGCGCTGCATCTTCTGCGCTTGCTTGAGGAGTTTGCCGACGCCTGCCATGGTCCCGTCACATTCCCCGCCTGCCGTGCCGAGTCAAGCGGCGGTGAATCACGGCTTGAGGATGGCCGCTTCGGGCTTAACCCCGAGGGTGTGCGCGCGCCTGTCGATATCCAGCTGGTCGGGACCTTCCTTGCCCTGCGTTGGGAGGACGGGCGGGAGGACATCCTGCCCGGCGAGTTCCTGCGCGAGCGCTCGCCCAGCGCTGAGAACCTGGGGGAGAAGGACATCCTCGGCAACACCTACGGCGGCGATGGCCCCCGGCAGTTTCCCGGAGTGGCTGTGACTGGGATGCACCGGGTCGGCAACTATGCGCTGAGCCTGGTCTTCAGCGACGGCCACAGCAGCGGTATCTATAGTTGGGAATACTTGCGTCGGCTGGGTGATGAGCTGGCCTGAATGCGCCTTCCTTCTTGCCCCCCTGCGCGTGGGAGTCAGACTGAACTTGCGTGAAAAAGACCTACGTCCTCGACACGAACGTCCTGATCCACGACCCCGAGTCGTTGCGAAAGTTCGACGAGCACACGGTCGCCATCCCCGTCGAGGTGCTCTCCGAGCTGGATCGCCTCAAGGTCCAGCAGGGTCAGGTCGGCGCCAGCGCCCGGCGCGTCAACCGATTTATCCGAGAGCTCTTCGACACCCAGGACCTCGCGGCCATCGCCGAGGGTGACAAGGACCGGCCGAGCGCCCTGCATGCGCCGCTGCCCTCCGGCGGCGAGCTCCGCGTGGTCATCAACGAGTCCCTCATCCGCGAGCATTTCGCCGGCAGTCGTTCGGAGCGCCTGCGCGCGGTCTTCATGCAGGTGGACGCGCCCGACCACCGCATCATCGCCTCGGCGCTCTACCTCCGCGATGTCTCCAAGGACCCGGTCGTGCTCGTGACCAAGGACGCCTGCATGGCCCTCAAGGCCAAGGCCCTCGGTCTCGAGGTGCAGGATTACCGCAACGATCGCGTCGAGGTCACCGAGGGGGCTGAGTTCCGGACCATCACCATCGCGGCCAACCCGATGCGCGACTTCCGCGACCTCGGTCAGGTGACCGTGCCGGCTAAGGTGCACGGCGAATCCTACGTCAACGAGTACGTGATGCTCACCTCCGATAGCTGGTCCGAGCCCGCCAGACATGTCGGCGACGGCGCCTTTGTCGCGCTCCCCCTTTACCGGGAATTCCTCTCCGACGCCCCGGGCGCGCGCAAGGGCCTGCAGATGCCCCGCGGCATGCGCGTCATCCCCAAGAACTTCGAGCAGTGGATCCTCATTGACGCGCTGCTCAACCCCGACATCCGGCTCGTCACCTGCTTCGGACGCGCGGGCACGGGCAAGACCTTCCTTTCCATCGCCGCGGCCCTCTCGCAGGTCCTCAGTGAGTTCTCGCCCTACAAGAAGCTCTACATCTCCCGCCCCGTCGTGCAGATCGGCAAGGACCTCGGCGCGCTCCCGGGTACCAAGGAGGAGAAACTCTCGCCCTATGTGCAGCCATACTTCGACAACCTCGAGGTGCTCTTCGCGCGCAGCGGCGCACCGTTGCCCAATGTCTCACAGTCTCCGAGCGGCATCGTCGCCAGCGACAGCAAGGCGAAGCGCAAGCAGGCCCAGGCCCGCAAGGCCGCTCCGCCCATCTTCGGCTCGCAGGTCCAGCAGCAGGTCGCCGGACAACCGCGGCGGCCCTACCAGTGGCTGCTCGACGCCGGCCTGATCGAGATCGAGGCGATGACCTATATCCGCGGGCGCTCCATCGGCCACGCCTACATGATCATGGACGAGGCCCAGAACATGACCCCGCACGAGGCCAAGACGGTGATCACCCGCATCGGTGAGGGCTCGAAGCTCGTCCTCATCGGCGACCTCGACCAGGTGGACACACCTTACCTCGACGGGCGTTCCAACGGCCTCATTCACGCCCATGAGCGCATGAAGGGCCATGCCATCACCGCGCATGTCCGCCTGGTCCACGGTGTCCGTTCCCAGCTCTCCGAGCTCGCCTCGGAGCTGATGTGAGACTGTCGCACGCGCGCAGATGAGCCGCCGTATCGGCATCCTGGGCGGATCGTTCGACCCGCCGCATCTCGGTCACCTGGCCGTGGCCGAGGTCGCGCAACGCCAGCTCGGACTCGACCGGGTGCATGTCATTCCGGCGGCACAGGCGCCGTTGCGCGATGATACGCCCAAGGCCTCAGCCGCCGAGCGCATCCTCATGCTCAGGCTGGCCTTCGATCACCTCGCCTGGGCGGTGGTCGACGACCGCGAGATCCGGCGAGGCGGGACCAGTTACTCGGTGGACACGGCGCGGGAGCTGGCGGCAGAGAATCCGGGCGATGCGCTTTACTGGATTATCGGAGCCGACCAGCTCGCCCGCCTCCATGCCTGGCACGAGGCGCAGGCACTCTGCGGGTTGGTGCGTTTCGCCGTCCTCGCACGCAATGGTCAGCCGGGAGTGGTTGATGCCTCGCTTTCGGCGCTGGCACGGGTTGAGCGGCTGGACGCTCCCCAGGTCGACGTCTCGTCGACCGCCATTCGCCGGGCGTTGTCCGAGGGTCGCCCCGTGGGAAAGACCTTGCCCCCGGCGGTCGCCGACTGCATCCAAGCGCGCAACCTTTACCGAACCTAAATGGCCGCACCCAAGAAGAAATCCCCCGCCCGTTCCGTCCGCAAGGCTCCCCCGACCAAGGCAACGCGGCGTCCCACGGCGGGCAAGGCGCGCAAGGCCGCGCCGACCAAGCCCGCCCGCGCCGCGGTTATTCCCGCGCGCACCCCAGTCGCCAAGACCCGGGCGATTGGACCCTTGCCCGCGTCGCTCATCGCCGCGGTCAAGGCGCTCGACGGGAAGAAAGCCGAGAAGATTCGTGTCATCGAGCTCGGACCGTTGTCGTCGGTCGCCGACTACTTCGTCCTGGCCACGGGCACTTCCGAGCCCCATCTGCGCGCCCTCCGCATCGAGCTAGACCGGGCGCTCGAGGAAGCCGGTAGCCGTGTCCGCGGCATCGAGGCGCAGCGCGAGAGCGGTTGGACCGTGGTCGACGCCTTCGACATCGTCTTCCATCTCTTCCGTCCCGAGCAGCGCGAGGCCTTCCGCCTTGAGACGCTGTGGAAGGATGGCGTCGACGTGCCGGTCGCTTCGATTCTCTCCGCCTGAGCCTCCCGGTGGTGGTAGCGGGCGGGATCGAACCGCCGACCTAGGGCTTATGAGTCCCTCGCTCTAACCAACTGAGCTACGCTACCGTTGCCGGAATCGGTGGCTCAAGTTGGGGAGGAGTCGCCTTGAGTCAAGGTCACAGGCGGCCCCGGCGCTATCTGGCCGGGCCGAGCGGCGTCACAGTCCCAGCCAGACCACAAGGACCCAGAAACCAGAGGACGCGACACACAGGCCGAGAGCCAGCTGGCGCATCGAGCGACCAACGTCATCGAGGCCCTCGGTGTCGAGGGCCAGCGAGTTGCGATGGGCTCGCCATGCCGCGTAGCTGGCGGCAGCCATCGCGGCCAGCGTCAGCGCGATGCTGATTTGTAAGGGGCGTAGCAGCGGGTCGGAGCCCCCGGTCAGGAACTTGCCCACCGTCCACAGCGGGAAACCGACGACGAGAGGAAGGACGAAGGTCAGGCCGCACCAGAGGTATCCCTCGCGCACGCGCGACTCGATCGACTCGGCGACGGTGTCGGCGCCCGGTGGAGGGGGCGGCGCATCGCCGGGCGGTATCGGCGGGTGCTTGGTCGCATGACGGCCGACTAGGCTGCTGCCGGTCGGTGCGGGAGCCGTCTGCGTTGTCTCGCGCAGGAAGAGCCGGAGCGTCATCCACCGTCCGCGGTGCTCGACCGCATGCGCGAGGCTTAGTTCGCCGCCGCGGAGTCGCTCGACAATCTCAGCCGTTGTGAAGGAACCCAGGGTCACCCCCTTGAAGCGGACTTTATGCAGGACGGGTGCCATCTCAGAGATCCTGCCCTGTCAGTAGGCTGTTCCACCCTCCGGCGGGTATCTTGACACCTGCCGGACGCGCTCCTGCGGTCTCGGCGGCTGCGGCGGGGGTGGTGATGAGTCGTAGCAGTGGTGAGAGCGGAGCGGCCCCGACGGTCGGCTCGGGCTGGCCGTCGGAACCGCAGACAAACAGGACGGCGGGCCGTCCCTCGGTATCGATTCCCAGCAGCGGCGTGCCGGGTGCGACGGGGGCGCGCAGGCTGGGCTTGCCGTCGAGGCCCACCCGTCCGACCAGCGTGGCTCCGCCTTGGCGCAGTGCGACGAGGACTGCCCGCAGGTACTGTGCCTCGGCGACATAGGCGACGTCGGAGCGTGCGTGAAACTTCGTGATCTCGGTCTTGAGCGCGGCGTCGTTGCCGAAGATGAACTCGACCGGTCCGAGCTTGTTCTGGGTGATGCCCCTCAGTTCCGCGGCGTCCCGCTGTGCGCTCGGCGAGAAGGCGAGACCCGACTCCGCTGGTCGAATCGACGCAAGGCGGTAGAGTTCCTGCAGTTGGTAGGCGCGGAGGATCGGGGCGCCGGTTTCGCGGCGCACACGCTCAAGTGTCCGGATTGGTGGCTCGGCAAGGTGGCCGGCGTTAATCGTGAAGAAGCGAGTGAAGCGCTTGAAGTATTCCACCTCAGGTAGAGGCAATCCCTCGGTTGGCTCCTTGCCGCTGATAACGCCGTTGTTGAAGGTGCGTAGGCTCCACTGCTGTGTCACCGTGTCGCCGGTGCTGCGCAGCACCCTCGCGGTGAAGAGCGTCTCGTTGCCGTCCTGGATCCTGCGATTCTCAGCGCTGAGGTCGCCGACCACGTACTCGGCCTCACGCACGCGCGACTCGCTGACGCCAGGGGCCGGGCTGGTGTGCTCGCGGATGATGAACTTGCGAAGGTTGCGCACGCTTGAGTGTTCGGTCAGGTCGGCGGCCAAAGCCGCCTCCTCCGGGTTGAGGCTGAAGGCCGGCGGTTCGGGCGTGGCCGCGGCGTCCCACATCGCGCCGGCCCTGGGCCCGAGCAGACTCCGCGGTAGCTGTCCGAGCAGGGGGGCGTTGTCGAGTATGGCGGCGGCCGCGCTCTTCTCAGGGCTCTCGAGCGGGTCGCCCGCGAGGGCGGCCATACCCGCGAGATAGGCTTTCAGGTCGGTGGCGGCATCGAGCTTGCGCAGCGCCACCGCCTTAGCGCGCTCAAGGGTGATGCGTTGCTCGACTCGCTCGGCCAGGGCGAGCGCCCGATCTCCGGTTTCGGTGCCGACGGCGAGCGTGGCGCCAGGTGAGGCGAGCATGTCGCGGATGCGCACCGCGGTTCTCTCCGCTTCGTCGGGGTTGGCGAGGCGCTCGCCGTTGCCGACCGCGGCCTCCAGCTCGCGTGCGAGTGATTCGACCTCGCTGCGCAGGCCACCTGCCACTTTCTCACAGCGCGCGACCAAGTCGGCCAGATCGCCCGACTTCCGACGGATGCGCGCGGCGGCGGCACCGCCGACCTTGCCCAGTTGGGCCTCGAGTTCCTTGGCGCGGCGGCGCGTCTCCGCAAAGTTGGTCGCGTCGATGCCCGATGAGCGGACCTCGGCGAGGAAAGCGGCCTCGGTGGCCAGCGCTTGCTCGCGTGCGCTGTGCGCCTTGAGGGTCTCGCGGAGCGTGGCCGCTCGTCGGTCGAGTTCCTCCCGCAGGTCCGTGGTGTTGGCCAGCGGCTCGGCCGCGGCGAGGGCTCGCTCCATCCCGGCGCCATCCCAGGCCTCGAGTTGAACCTCTGCAGACCGGATGGCCTCGTCGAGTGTCGAGCGGGCACGCACCGAGAGGTAGATGAGATGTCCGGCGAGCAGCGCGACAATGACCACGGCGACGCTTGCGGCCGTCCGTAGGGTATGCCGACGGACGAGGCGCTGGTGCAGCGCGCGGCTCAGTCGCTCGGCCGCGGCCACGTTCTCGGCGTCGACCCGTCCTCCCGAGGCAACGGCGCGCTCTAGCCAATGGTTGATGCGCCTGAGCAGGTCGGCCGACTCGCTGCGTGTCGCCTCAGTTGAGAGTTGGTTCCAGCCTATGCGGAGCGCCTCGGCCTCGCTGCGGGCGGCGTGCTCGGCGGCCGCGCTTGCGACGTGCTCGGCGGCCCAGCTCTCGCTGCTGGCGAGGCTCTCGGCCGCGGGGGGCTCGGCCCGCACGCCCGCGTTCCGCTCGAGTGTTCGCGCGGCGCCGCCCTCGTCGGCGCCCGCTGGCCAGGCATTCGCGGCCCGGGCCGCCGCCGCGCGCTCCGCGTGCGAGTTGATGCGACGACGGGCCTGTTGTCCGACCCACTCGGCGCGGCGGCGCAGGGCGTCGTCCCATGCCGTCTCTCCACTGAGCGACGCCGTGCCCAGCTGCTCCATCCTGTCCATCAGCTGGCTCGCGGCGGATGCATCGCCTTGCTCGAAGAGGGCCCGCGCCTTGGCGAGGGACTCGCGCATGAACTTACCGCGCAGCCGATCCAGCTCGGCCCGAGCATTCGCGTCGCTGGGGTTAACCGAGGTGATGGACCGAAGGACGGCGAGGGCGCGTCCCTCGTCGCGCTCGCGAATCGCTTGGCGGTAATCCCGGTATAGCGGGTGGTTCTCGTCGATGGGGCGGCCGTAGAGCAGCTCGATGGCGAGCACCTGGCTGTCGTCCGGCGCGGGCGTGACGGGCAATCCGTGTTTCTGGCAGAGCCGGGCCCATTCCTCGCTCTCGGCGAAGCTGATCCACGCGCAGAGCTCGGGTAGGCTCGGCTCCGTCTCGGCCGCTTGCAGGGCCGCCTGCTCGTTACCGAGGCGGAGAAGGGTGGCGCACTGCTCGAGGCGCTCGCGAGCCCGCGCTCCCATTTCCGCCAGTTCCGTCGCCAACGCCCGCGCCTCGAGATCGGGTGAGGCCAGGGCGATCTGGTGTCGGATGCGGGCGTGGAGTCTCTCGGGCTGCATGTCAGCGGAACTCAGCGAGGGTGACCAGGGGTTGGCCGCGCGCGTCGACAAAACGGATGGTCCAGGGGCTACCGGCGCCGATGAGGTCGCCGGTTTCATACAACCGGCGTCGCTCGGCCACCTCGGCGCGCGGAGCACCGGCGTTGCCCGCGGACAGGCGGATCAGGTCGGTGTCGATGAGATTGCGACCATAGGTGAGACTCGCGGAGCGCTCCGGGAACTCGCGGCAGGTGGGGTAGAGTCCGATGCGTCCGCCAGCCATGCGCACGCGGTTGAACACCGGCTCGATCCACGGAGCGGGACCTGTCGCCTGCATCGACGCGGCGGTGCTGAGTCCGCCGACGGCGAGGCGAACGGGTTCGATGGCATCCGGCCTGGCGATCAGCGCGATGCAGAGGCGCTTGCCGGCGGCGTTGGTGACCTCGACGGCGCGGTTGGTGTCGGTGAAGCCGGCCGGGATGGCGCCGGTGAAGTTGACGCTCACCGTGTTCGCCCTAGATCCGACGGAGAGGGTGATGGCGGGTCGGCGCGCGCCACCGGTCTCCTCGGTCACCCAGAGTGAGTTGGCCCCTGGCTCCAGCCTGGCGCGAAGGGGCCGTGATGTCGTGTCGCGGTGCGCGAGGGTGCGGAATTCGCAGAGTCGCACCGTGACCGGCGTGGAGGTCCCGGCGCCACCGGTCAGGCCCTCGCGGAGGAATCGCGCGATGGCCTCGCCGCTTTCCTTGCCTAGCTCGAAGTCAGCCGCCGACGGGATATTCGGTCCGGCGGAGGCGGTCACCCACTGGCCCGTCGCCAGCCACGTGTCGCGGATGTCCAATTGTGACAGCAGGCGGACTCGCGACTCCATCTCGGCGAGTCGCCGCCAGGATGCGTCCTTCGGCGCGCCGAAGTCGGCTGCGATGCGGATGGACTCGCGGGCCTCGGTTTGCAGCCGCTCGAGAGCGCGCGGATCCTCGGCGACGCCCGGCGCCGAGAGCTGGCGGTCGAGCGCGTCGGCGGCGGCCGCCGCGATGCCGGCTTGGATGCGCGGCACAAATTGGTCGCGATGGCGCGTGGTGAATTCGGGCGAGAGTCGCGAGATCTCCGTCCACTGCCGGGCGGCGGTCACGAGGTCGCCGCGGCCGACAATCTCCTGCAAGTCGCGGAGTGCGTCGTTGGCCCGGAGCAGGGCGGCGGCTGCCGCCATCTCCTGCGGGCTGGGCGCGCGTTGTGCCGGGGGGGTCGGAAGGGTGGGGGCCTCGGGCTTCGGACGGCGCAATGCGAGCAGCCCGGCTCCGGCCAACGCGGCGAGGAGTGTCACGCCGATGATCCAGGGCATCAGGCGTGAGCCGCTCGGCTGCGATTCATGCTGAACGCTCGCGGTCTGCGTCCTCGGGGCGGGGCGGGTGGCGACGCCGAGCGCGGCCTGTCTGGCCTTCGCATTGTCGGGAGCGGGCTCGCTGGCCGCCGAGGCTAAGTCGATGCGTTGCCGACCGGCGACCTCACCGCCGCACCATGCGAAATCCTCGGCGCCGCTCACGCTGGCATCGGTCGTGAAGGTTGCGCTCCAGGCGGCTTCCCCGAGCAGAGCCGACGATTCGGCGAGGAGCTCAAGGAGCAGTGCCGTGTCGGTGGCGTTGGTGAGACAGGCGCGCGCGGGTGAGTCCTCGCGAACGAGCCACGCGGCCTTGGCTCCCGTGCCGGTGGTTCGTCGCCAGGTTGAGCAGGGCACGAGCGGTCGTCCGGCGGACAGCCTCAGGTTGATTGGCTCGAGCCAGTTCGGTGGGCCTGACCACTCCGAGATCCAGCCACCGAAACGGTGGGCGATATCGGCTGGTGGCGGCAGGGCTGCGACCTCCGATTCTGGGAAGACGAGGTGGTGGGCGAGTCGGTTGTCCCTGTGGGTGTGGTCGAGTCCCCCGGCGGTGAACCGCGAGAGGATGTGCCAACCTTTCCCAGCAGCCTCGAGACGTCGCAGCGTGTAGGTGGCGCTGCCGGCTGCGGCATGCGGGGTGCCAAGTCCCTCGAGCATGGTCACGAGCCGGTCGGGAATGTCGGCGTGACGGGCGACCGTGCAGAATCCTGAGCGTCCCGGGGACAGGCCCTGGGGTGCCGAGGTGAAGATCAGGGCGAGGGGCATCTCAGCGGCAGGGGATGATGTCCGGCGAGGTCAGGTGCAGTATCCAGTAAATGGGCTCCTCGGCGCGCGCGGGGGCGAGCCTTCGCGGGTCGGGTGCGATACGGCCGCGGTTTGGGCCATCGGTGATGATCACGGGCGTGTGTCCGAAGGACGTCACGGCGAAGAAGCGGATGTTGGCGGCGAGCGACTCCGCGGTGAGCACCAGGCCGGGGCAGAGCTCGTGGAGGACTGAGCGCACACGGGCGGAGTTGCGGTCGATGGCAGCCAGGTCGAGACCGCCGTTGCGTACGGTCGGCTCGAGAGGTTCCGGCAGGAGGTGGGACCAGGCGTCGGACTTGCCGACGATGAAAGCCAAGGGGGTTTGGATGCGGTCCGATGGCGAGAGGCCGAGCACGCGCTTGATGCGGCTCTCCACCTCGGCGAGGATGGAGTCCTGCTGGTCAATGCGCTGGTTCATCGCCAGCTGCGGGTCGTCGACGCCGACCAGTCTCTGGCGGAAGCGGGCGTTGGCGGTCGGATCGAAGAGGAACATCAGTCCGGCCGAGGTGGCGACATGGAGCGCGCCCGGGGACTCATGGATGTCGATGCCGGGTTCGAAGTGCTCGCCTGCGTTGTCGTAAAGAATGACCGAGCATTCCGCGCGGGCCGAGGCGGGCCGGCTTATGGTGTAGATGAAGGGTCGGGGCAGCGAGACCATGCGGCCGAGCCGGGGCAGCTTCTCGTAGGTGGCGCCTTCGAGGGCTGTCTTCCCGAGCAAGGCCTGTTCCGGGGTGCTCGCCGAGAACAGGCTGTGGCGCATCTGGCTCAGGAGGAGGTTGCCGCTCGGATCGCCATCCTTGAAGGCGAGGCTGAAATCACGCGCCATCCTCTCCTGAAGCACCTGCGTCGCCACCGCGAGGTAGTAGGACTTACCCGAGGAAGGCGCGCCGATGAGCGAGAGGATGGCTTGCGGCATCTCAAGGAAGCCAGGGGGCATCTGGCGACGGCAGTGCGGGCAGGCGAGGTCGGTGCAGGCCAGGCCCATCGGGTCCAGCGCCTGGCCTTGGTCGTTGAAGCGCGTGGGATGGAAGCGCAGCAGCGCGTCGGCGCTGAGCACCGGGTCGCCGCGCAGGCTCTCATGGACGGCGATGCTCAGGGCGTCGCCGGCATCGAAGCGTGTCCAGCAGACCGGACAGACGTGCTTGCCGACGTTCTTCTCGGCCACCACCGAGCGGGCGGCGTCTCCTGGGGTGCGGTTGGCGAGCGGTGCCATCGCCTGCGAGAGGGTGAAGCCGATATCGAGCCCGCGCGGTGTGCAGGCGAGGGTGTTGGCTGGCCGGCCCAGTTCCGCCGCGGCTTGAACCACGCGGGCTTGGGGGACCTCGGCGAGGAGATCGCCCGTACCCGCGTCAAAGATCAGCCAGGTGCCACTGTCGACACCGGCGGTCCAGTCGGTCTCGCCGAGCCCGGCGACTAGCAGGCAGTTGTCGCCTTGCAGTGTGCAGGGTCCGCGGACGGGGGTGGGTTCGTCGAGGCGAGCGCCATTCAGCATGACGGTCACTCCCGGAGTGGGTACGGCGACGAGCTGGCCTGAGTCAGATTGCCGCAGGGTCACGAGTGGGCGGGGCACCCCGACGGGCAGCCCGAGGGGTAACTCGGTGACGGAGCCCTTCTTTCCCCCGAGGCAGTCCACCCAGCGCAGGGGTGTTCGAGTCTTTGTGGCTCCGGCGTTGTGCATCGGGTGGTCCAATCTTCCTGTTGAATTCCGCGGGTTTGTCATTTAGAAAAGAGGGGTCGCCCCCCTCATGGAACAAGCCGAGGAAGAGCATCTGACCGTCGAGCGTGCCCGCCAGGGCGACGCTGGTGCCTACGCCGTGCTCGTGACCCGCTACCAGAGCCGGATCTTCGCCAAGGTGTTCTCCCTCCTGCGCAACCGGCAGGACGCCGAGGAAATCACCCAGGACACTTTCATCCGCGCGCACCGCGTGATGGCCAATTTCCGGGGCACCGCCTCCTTCTCGACCTGGATTCACCAGATTGCCACCAATCTCGCGCACAACCGCTACTGGTACTGGTGGCGCCGCAAGCGCGACCAGTCGTTCTCGCTCGATGCCGACATCGGCGAGTCGGGCAACACGCTGCATGACATCCTGCCCGACGGTGGCCAGGGTCCCGGCAACGAGGCGCAGCACAATGAGTTCGTCGCCCGCGTCGCTGAGTGCATGGCACGTCTCAAGCCCGAGCACGCGCGCATCCTGACTCTGCGTAACGTCGAGAACCGTTCCTACGAGGAGATTGCCGAGGAGCTCGACCTGTCCATCGGCACGGTGAAGAGTCGCATCAACCGCGCCCGCGAGGCGTTGCGCCAGCTCATGGGGGAGGAGTTCCGCCGATGAGTGACCACCGCGATTTCGACGCCCTCGTCTTCGCCTACCTCGACGGCGACGCATCGCAGTCCCAGGTTTTCGCCTTGCGCGATGCCCTGCGATCCCGTCCCGAGCTCAGGGTCCGACTCGCCGCCTTGGTGCGCCTGCACCGGGCACAATCCGTTGTGCTTGGCCGGGCTCGCTCCACACCCTTCGCTGATGCTGTCGCCGGTCTCACCCGTTTTGCTGACCGCGCCGGAAGGTTCCTCGCGCATGCCTGTGTGCTTGCCTTGGTCTTCGTCGAGCTCGATGTCGCCGTTCCCGGACTCGATGTCCAGGCTTGGGCCGAGGTCGATGTGGTCTCGGTGGACGAGTCCGAGTTCGAGGCGCAGGATGTCTCGCCCATCCCCGACGAGATGACGGCGGATGAGGAGGCCGAGCGCCTGCCCGACGTGCGCGAGGCCGATTTCCTCGAGAGCTGAGGGAAGTCCGTCCTTGCCTCGCCCTCCAAGCGAGGTCTCCTTGCCTCATGGAAGGCCCCACCGCCAGGCCTGAGCAGATTCTGCGTGGCATCGCCGCTGCCCCGGGCGTGGCCACGGGTCCGGCGTACCTGATGCTCGCGGGCATGGCCAAGGTGCCGAAGCACGCGGTCGAGGATATCGAGGCGGAGCTCGCCCGCCTCGATCAGGCGCTCGCCACCACCCGCCGCCAGATCTCCGAACTCCGCGACGAGGTCGCCGGGCGGCTCGGCGCCGCCGAAGCCGAGATCTTCGACGCCCACCTCCTCGTGCTCGAGGATGGCGCGCTGGTCGGTGAGGTCGCCGCGATGGTCAAGCGTGACCGGCTGAACATCGAGCACTGCTTCTCCACGGTCGCCGACCGCTACATCGAGATTTTCGCCAACCTCGACGATGATTTTCTCCGCGAGCGCGCCTCCGACATCCGCGACGTCACCGGACGCATCCTCGACAACCTTCTCGGCGTCTCGACCCGGGCGCGCCGTGCGGGCGAGCCCTCGGCCATTCTCGCGGCCGACCTGACGCCGTCCGACACGGCCTCGCTCCCGCCGGGTGAGGTGCTCGCAATCGCGACCGAGAGCGGCAATCGCACCAGCCACTCGGCCATCATGGCGCGTGCCCTTGAAGTCCCCGCGGTTGTCGGCGTGCACGGCCTCCTCTCCGAGGTTAATCCCGGCGACCAGGTGGTCGTCGATGGCGACCAGGGCATCGTCGTGCTCCATCCATCGGCCGCCACGCTCGAGCGTGCGAGGATCGCCGCCGAGTCCGCCGCCCGCCGACGCGCTGCATTGCTCGCGGACAACGGCGGGCCGGACGCGGGGCCCGATGGCGGCGCCTTCCTGCTTCAGGCGAACATCGGCGGGCCGGACGACCTCGACGATGCCGACGCCGCACGCGCGGCCGGGGTCGGGCTTTACCGAACGGAGAATCTCTTCCTGCGCGTCGATGGTTGGCCGGATGAGGCGACGCAGTCCGCGGAGTATGCCGCGGTGGTCCGACGTGCCGGTGGCAAGCCCGTCACGTTCCGTACGCTCGATATCGGCGGGGACAAGCAGCTCGGCGACGCCGAGCACGAGGCCAATCCCTTCATGGGCTTCCGCGCCTTGCGTCTTTGCCTAGAGCGCCCGGAAATCTTCCGCGCGCAACTGCGCGCGATGGTGCGCGCCTCGTCGCTTGGGCCGATCTCCATCATGTTCCCGATGGTCTCCGGTCTCGATGAGGTACGCCGGGCCAAGGCTGCGGTGCGTGCCGTCGAGGCCGAGCTCGCGGCCGAGGGTGTACGCCCGCACGCACCTATCCGCCTGGGCGTGATGATCGAGATTCCCTCGGCCTGTGTCGTTGCCGATTCGCTGGCCGCCGAGTGCGACTTCTTCAGCGTGGGCACGAATGATCTGGTGCAGTACCTGCTGGCGGTCGACCGAGGAAACGACCGGGTCGCATCTCTCTACGAGCCGGCACACCCGGCGGTGATTCAGACGCTCCGCCATGTCTTTCGGGCCGCGCGGGAGCGGGGGATTCCCTGCGGCGTCTGCGGCGAGCTCGCCGGCGATGCTGGCTGGGCCGCTTTGCTGCTCGGGCTTGGCGCTGACTCGCTCTCGATGTCGACCCCTGCCTTGCCGGAGGTTCGTTATGTGCTTCGCCGCAGCACCCGCGCCGAGCGCGAGGCGCTGGCCGCGGCCGCGCTTGCGTCCACCGAGCCCGCCATGACCACCGCCGCGTTGCGGGCCTTCGCCGCGGACCGCCTCCGCGCACGCGCTTGAGATGAAGCCACCTCCCAACCCGCATGTCGCGGCGATGTCCGCCTATACCCCTGGCGAACAGCCGCAGGGCGGAGGCTGGGTCAAGCTCAACACCAATGAGAACCCGTACGCGCCGAGTCCGGCCGCGGTAGCAGCCGCACAGGCGGCCATCGGCGCAGATGGCGACGCGCTTCGCCTGTACCCAGAGCCGGCCAGCCGGGCCCTCCGTGAGTCAGCGGCGACTTTCCACGGGCTGCCGGCCGACCATGTGCTCGCCGGCAATGGTTCGGATGACGTGCTCAACCTCCTGATCCGCGCGTATGCCGGACCGGGTCGTCCCGTCGGCATGCTTGATCCGAGTTACTCGCTTTATCCAGTGCTCGCCGCGGCCCAGGCCGCACCAGTTATCCGGGTTCCGATTCTGCCCGAGCTCACCTTTGATCCGATGGCTGTTGCCGGCTGCGGGGCGGCGGTCTTCTTCATCACGAACCCCAACGCGCCGATCGGTGTGGCGTTCTCGCCGGCGCGCGTTGCCGCGGCCGCCGCAGCCTTCCCCAGCTTGCTGGTCGTCGACGAGGCTTACGCCGCATTCGCAGCATGCGACTGCGTCGACTTGGTGCGAGCGCATCCCAACGTCGCCGTCACTCGCACGCTCTCAAAGTCCCACTCCTTGGCAGGGCTCCGCGCCGGCTACGTGCTGGCTCGTCCCGAGGTCATCGGCCTGCTCGATCGCGTGCGTGACAGCTACAACCTGGACCGGGTGGCGCAGGCCGCGGCCGCGGCGGCGCTGTCGGATCGGGCGTGGCTCGCGGCAACGGTCGAGCGTATCAAGGCCTCGCGCGAGCGCCTTGCCGGCGGGCTGCGCGCGCTGGGTTGGTCGGTGATACCGAGCGCGACGAATTTCGTCCTGGCCACACCCGTCCGGCAGGGCATGGCGGAGTCGTTGGAAACGGGAGCGCACGCCTTCGAGTATCTGCGCTCGCGTCGCATCTTGGTGCGCAGGTTCCCCTCGCATCCGCTCACGGCCGCCGCGTTGCGCATCACGGTGGGCAATGATGCCGACGTGGATGCGTTCCTCGCCGTCGCCGGCGAATGGACGGCAGGGCAGAGTTGACTTCCATCCCCGGCGGAGGGATGAAATGGGCATGGGCCAAGGTTCCAGAACCAGCACCGTCAAGCGGGACACCGCCGAGACGCGCATCAGCCTGACTGTCGATCTCGATGGTTCCGGCCGCGCCGAGATCGCCACGGGCGTGGCGTTCCTCGACCACATGCTCACGTTGCTGGCCAAGCACGCTTGCATCGACCTGACGGTCAAGGCGAGCGGAGACACCGATGTCGATTACCACCACACCGTGGAGGATGTCGGCATCGTGCTCGGGCAGGCCATCCGCGAGGCGCTTGGCGAAAAGCGCGGCATCCGCCGCTACGGCTTCTTCTTGCTGCCGATGGACGAGGCTCTCGCCCGCGTGGTCATCGACCTGTCGAATCGTCCGATGCTCGTCTACCAAGCCGAGATCACCAACTACATGGTGCGCGACTTCAACATCGCGCTCGTCCGTGAGTTCTTCCAAGGGCTGACCAACGAGCTGGGGTGCAATCTGCACATGCGCCTCGAGTATGGCGATGAGCCCCATCACGTCGCCGAGGCCTTGTTCAAGTGCTTCGCGCGCGCCCTCCGTGTGGCGGTCGAGATCGACCCCCGCGCCGGCGGTGCCATCCCCAGCACCAAGGGGAAGCTCTGATTTCCGCCGTGGCCGCCCGTCCGTCCGTCGCCGTCATCGATTACGGTGGTGGCAACCTGCGCAGCGTGCGCCGGGCTCTCATGGCCGCGGGTGCCGATGCCTATCTGGCATCAACCCCGGGCGAGGCCGAGCGTGCCGGGGCGGTTGTCTTCCCGGGTCAGGGTGCCATCGGCGACTGCATGGACTGTCTGAACCGGACGGACTTCGCCTCCTTCCTTCGGCAATGGATTGCAGCCGACCGACCCTTCCTCGGGATCTGTCTCGGCCTACAGGCGCTCTTTGAGCGCTCCGAGGAAGGTGGGCGTGCGGGTCTCGGCGTCTTCCCGGGACAGATCACGCGGTTCCCGTCCCGTCCAGGTCTGCGTGTCCCTCACATGGGCTGGAACGAAGCGATTTTCGAGCCGGGCGCAGGCCTGACCGACGGTCTCCGGATCGAGGGTGAGCCGTTCTACTTCGTGCACAGCTACCGTTTGGTCCAGACCGACCCCAGCCTGGTTTGGTGCACCACGGAATACGACGGGACCTTTGTGAGCGGCGTGCGGCGCGGCCGGGTCCTGGCCACGCAGTTCCACCCCGAGAAAAGTCAGGTCAAAGGCTTGCAACTGTACCGCAATTTCCTGACCTTGGTTGACCGCTGACCCCGCATTGGAGCGTTGGCGAACCCCCAACCTCCCATGTCCGAGAAGAAAGCCACCCTAAAGCTGGACGACAAGGAATACGTCCTAGACACCCTCGTGGGTACCGAGGGCGAGCGCGCCGTCGACGTCCGCAACCTCCGCGAGGCCAGCGGGTACATCACCTTCGATGATGGTTATGCCAACACCGGTGCCTGCGAGTCGAAGGTGACCTTCATCGATGGCGAGAAGGGCATCCTGCGCTACCGTGGCTACTCCATCGAGGACCTCGCCGCCCGCTCCACCTTCATCGAGACCGCGTACCTCCTCATCTACGGGGACTTGCCCACCGCCGCGCAGCTCAAGGCCTTCAAGGACCGCATCCTCGACAACGCCCAGATTCACGAGGGCCTGCGCATCGCCATGAGCGGATTCCCGAGCACGGCGCATCCGATGGCTGTCCTTTCCGCCACCCTCAACACCCTTGGTTGCTACTATCCGGAGCTTGGCACCAATGAGCGTGCCCACGACCTGGCCCAGCTCGATGAGGCGGGTGCCGTGCTCATCTCCAAGGTCCGTACCCTCGCCGCGCTCGCGCACCGTTCCAAGGAGGGTCTGCCCCCGGTCTACCCCAAGCCCGGCAACGACTACTGCTCGAACTTCCTCCACCTGATGTTCTCGCAGCCGAATGCGGACACCACGGTGCATCCCGAGGTGGCCCGCGCCCTCGACCTCATTCTCCTCCTGCACGCCGACCACGAGCAAAATTGCTCGACCTCGACCGTGCGCATGGTGGCCTCGGGCGGCGCCAACCTCTTCGCCTCCGTCTCAGCGGGCGTCTGCGCCCTCTGGGGTCCCCTCCATGGCGGCGCCAACCAGGCGGTCATCGAGATGCTCGAGGAGATCCACAAGTCGGGCGACGACGGCTCGCGCTTCATCGAGGCGGCCAAGCAGAAGGGCAGCGGGGTCCGGCTGATGGGCTTCGGTCACCGCGTCTACAAGAACTACGACCCGCGGGCCAAGATCATCAAGGCCCAGTGCGACAAGGTGCTCAAGGTGCTTGGGATCAACGACCCGCTGCTCGCCATCGCCATGCGCCTCGAGGAGGCCGCGCTCAACGACCCCTACTTCAAGCAGCGCAACCTCTACCCGAACGTCGACTTCTACTCGGGCATCATCCTCAAGGCCATCGGCATCCCGACGGAGATGTTCACCGTCATCTTCGCCATCGGCCGCATGCCCGGCTGGATCTCCCACTGGAAGGAGATCGCCGAGTCGCCCAAGCAGAAGATCCATCGCCCGCGTCAGGTCTACATCGGCCACACGCAGCGTGATTACGTGCCAATCGAGAAGCGCTGAGACCACCCATGGACATCGGCATCGTCAACGGACCCAACCTCGACCGACTCGGCAAGCGTGAGCCGGAGGTCTATGGCAGCCGCACCCTGGCCGACCTCGAGGCCGAGGTCCGCGCCCATGCCGCCAAGCTCGGTCTGAAGCCGCGTTTCTTCCAGTCGAACCACGAGGGAGAGATCATCGACACCCTTGCCAAGTGGACCGACGACGGCGTCAAGCTCCTCGTCATCAATCCGGGCGGCCACACCCACGTGAGCGTCGCCCTGCGCGACGCCATCTCGGGCAGCGGCATGCGCGCGGTCGAGGTGCACATCTCCAATATCTACAAGCGCGAGCCCTTCCGCCACAACTCGGTCACCGCCGGCGCCTGCGTGGGTGTGATCACCGGTCTCGGCTTCGAGGGCTACAAGCTCGCGGTCGACTTCCTCACCCGTAAGGTTTGAGCGCAAAGGGTGAGGGACCGACCCTCTCAGGTCGGTCCCCCATGTGGAGTCAGGCACGATAAGCCGGATTCTGTGACGGGTGATACTCACCACTCCGCTCGCATTCATTTCTCTGGCCTCTCAGCCCTGCCTTGCGGCAGTGCGACAACCCGGGACCTTGGTGGGCGACCTCGAATGGTCCCTGTTCGTCTTGCACCGGATTGGGTTTGCCGTGCCCCCTTGGTTACCCTCGGGGCGGTGAGCTCTTACCTCACCGTTTCACCCTTACCGTCTCCCTTGCGGGATCCGGCGGTCTGTTCTCTGTGGCACTTTCCGTCACGGCTTGCGCCGCGCCCCGCCTTGCGTCGGGAATCCTGCCCTATGGTGTCCGGACTTTCCTCACGGCTTGCGCCGTGCGAATGCGTGTGTTCTGACTGTTCCGCACCTTAGCTGGAACTGGCTAACGGGCAAAGCCAATTCGGCATCAGGTCAAATCAGCCAGCAATTGGGTCGCGGCCACCCGTAGCGCCTGCCAACGTTCCCAAGGGTGATTGCGTCCCTCGGCGATGAGCCGCAGGGTGCTGCGCCACTCAAGAGCGGCCCGTTCGAGGTCGCCGCGTCCCGGGCCTTGTCCGTCCTCTTTTGTCTCGGGTACCTTGCCGTGCAGTGCGAACTGACGGACAATCTCAGCCGATCCCTCGCCGAAGCTCTCGGGCAGACCCTCGCGCAGGTAGCCCTCGGCCGTCAACGAGCGGTACGTTAGCCGTGAGCAGGCTGCGAGTCGGCTCGATGTTCGGGAAGCGGCGGCGACGCGCTCTCCCGCGCGCAACTCCGCCAGGTCGGCGGCGAGAGCCTCGGCCGGGTAGCCTAGATCCTCCAGTGCCGCCGCCACCGCCAGTCCCTCGCCGTGCTGGAAGCGTGAGGCAATTTCACCACGACGTGTCACCGCACCGCTGCGGTCGATGAGACCCAGTCGGAGCCAAAGCTTGCCAGCGGTCCCGCCGTGCGCGGTGCCGCCGCCGAGCACCTCGCCGAGGCTGATGTCCGTGCGTTCCACCGTGCGGGTCTCGGGGTTGATCAGCGGATGGTCCTCGGCGTCGGGCGTGACGCGTACATTTGCCCGGCTATAGTCCAAGCGTACCAGGACGGTGTCCTGGCGCAGAAAGGGTGGCCCGTGCGCCACGCCACCCCGGGTGAGCGCCGGTAACACGGGCAATAGGTCGCGCTCGATCGACTCCAGTGTCCAGCGCTGGCGGCGCAGGTTGGCGGCCTCGGGTGTGCGCAGCGCCTTCCGCAGCCAATCGAGCGGCTCCAGGGTGTCGCGCCCGCCGTCCTTCGGGAAGTGGGCGAGTGGCACCATCCGTCCGTGCAGTGCGGTGCCATCGGCTGTCTCCAGTCGGCAGGGCGTGCCGAAGGGGAGGGCACGCAGGGAGTCGGGCTTCTCGAGCGCGGGGTACCAAGTGTCGCCCACGCGAATGAGGGCCGCCCTGAGCGGCACCTGCTTAGTCGGACGCAGTCGCTGCCAGGTCCCATCCCGACCGCGCATCTCAGTGAGAGTGCGCACGGGACCGGATGTCTCGGCGCGCGTCTCAGGCTCGGGTGTCACCTCGCCAAGCCGGCGAAGACCGAGGTCCGGAGTCTCGCGGGTGAATAAAGCCGCCGCCATCGCCTCGGCCGCGACGATGGGCTCGACTGACTCGGACATGCGTTGCAGGAAGGCCGGCCAGTCCAAGTTATCCGAGCGACGTAACTGGAGTGGGCGTGCCTCACCGAGGCGGGGGCTGTCGGCGGTCCAGAGGGCGAAGCCGCGATCATCGAGTCCCCGCCTTCCAGCACGACCGAACATCTGCAGGAGTTCGTCGGGGCGTACCTCGCGCAGGCTGTGCCCTGAGACATAGCGTCGGTCGGTGACGAGCACGGACCGCAGCGAGAAGTTGATGCCGGCGGCCAAGCCGGTTGTGGCGACAACCACGCGCAGGGAACCCGCCTTCGCAAGCGGCTCGATGAGGTTCGCGCGCTGGTCGTAAGTCAGTCCGCTGTGATGGAGGCCGACCCCATGACGGATGAGGCGGGCTAGGTCGTCACCAGCTAGGGTCCGCTGTGAAGGCGCGAGCGAAGGACCATCGCCCAGGGGCAATCCGGCGGCGATCTCTTCGGCGATTTGCATGGCCGCCCTTCGGCGCGGGGCGAAGACGAGGACGGGTCCAAGGTCGGCTTGGAGCGCACGGATGATGGCGCGGGCCACCGCGCCTCGGACGCCGCTGGGCTCGCGGCGCTCGAGCGCGTCGAGCGAGACTTCCTCGAGAGGGACAGGGCGGTTCTGCTCGGTCACGAGCCGCACGGTGCGGCCGCGGCCTCGCAACCATTCGGCCACGGCGCCCGGATTGGCCACGCTACCGCTGAGCAGCAGGAGCTGGGTCGAGGGTGAGGCGAGTCCGAGCACGGTCTCATAGGCACCGCCTCGCTCACGGTCGGAAAGCATCTGGTACTCATCGACCGCGAGCAGGGCGGGGGCGTCACGCCCGAGGAAGCGTTGGCGCTGGCTCTCGAGGGTGGCCACGAGCACGGGCGCCCGGAGGTTTCGCGAGAGGTCGCCCGTGGCGATACCGACGTCCCAGCCGCGGGCGGACCATTCGGCGTGCTTGTCGTTGGCCAGGGCGCGGGTGGGCACGGCGTAGACCGCCTGCCCACGGAACCCCGCCTCGACCCATCGCTCGAAGACCAGTGTCTTGCCCGCGCCGGTCGGGGCCTGCAGGACGACGTCCTCCCGGGCGCGCAGCGCACGGAGGGCCTCCAGCTGCCAGAGGTCAGGGAGGGTGATGGCGTCCGCCATGGCGATGCACAGTCAGACCGCAGACCGTCCGGATGCAAGCCGCTGGGGTTTGCGATTGCGGGGTGCTCACCTGCCATGCTACGACATGGGTCGCATGGCCATCACCCGTGATTTGCAACAGGGGCTGCTCAAGGTCGACAAGGACCTCGACTTCATGATGACGTGCTTCGTCGAGGTGCTCGAGGAGCTCGGACACAAGGATCTTGCTGGAACGCTTCCGTGGATGGGCACCCGCAAACTACGCGGTATTGAGATCTTCTCCTATCGCGGCGTGCAGGCCTACTCGATTGCCTTTCAGCTCCTGAACATGGTCGAGGAGAACGCCTCCGCCCAGTCGAAGCGCCTGCGCGAGGATGCGAAGGGACTCGCCTCAGATCCAGGTTCCTGGGGGCGCGCGTTCAACCTGCTGCGCGAGGCGGGCATGACCGATCGGCAGGTCGCCAAGCGGCTGCCCGACATCCATGTGCAGCCGGTGCTGACCGCCCATCCCACCGAGGCCAAGCGCGCCACGGTCCTAGAGATTCACCGCCACATCTACAAGTTGCTCGTGAAGCGGGAGAACAACATGTGGACGCAGGCCGAGCAGCGCGCCATCCGCGATGAGATCAAGGTCGCCCTCGAGCGCCTCTGGCGCACCGGCGAGATCTACCAGCAGAAGCCAGATGTGGCCTCCGAGCTGCGCAATGTGGTTTACTTCCTGACCAATGTCTTCCCCGAAGCGGTCGAGCGCATGGACCTGCGACTGCGCCAAGCCTGGGAAGAGGCCGGTTTCGACCCTTCTCGAATTGAGCATCCTGACACCTTGCCCAGCCTCACCCTCGGCACTTGGGTCGGTGGTGACCGGGATGGACATCCGCTCGTGACCGACAGGGTGACCGAGGGCGCCCTGCGCACATTCCGTCGCAACGCCCTGAACTTCTGGTCCGACCGTCTCGAGGCGCTCGGACAGCGCCTGTCACTCGCCGACACCCTCCAGTCCCCACCCGAGGTCTTCGTCAAGCAGATCGAGAAGCTCGCCGCCGGCCTCGGCGAGGACGGCGAGCGTGCCATTGCCCGCAATCGCAACGAGAGCTGGCGCCAATACATCAACCTGGTCCGTCTCCGCCTGCCCTCACCCGAGGGCCCGGTCCTGCCTCACCAGCATGCAACCGCCGAGGGCCTGCTCGCCGACTTGCTCTTCCTGCGCGAGACATTGGTGGAGGTTGGCGCCGCCCGTGTCGTGCGCTACGACCTCGACCCGGTGATCCGCGGCCTGCGCGTCTTCGGGTTCCACCTCGCCACGCTTGATATCCGGCAGAACAGCGCCTTCCACGACCGCGCCATCGCCCAACTGATGACCGCGGCCGGCTTGCCTGGCGACGAGTATCTCAAGTGGGACGAGGTCCGCCGGCTCGGTTTCCTCGATTCCGAGCTTCGCTCACCGCGCCCCTTTATCCGCGAGCGTGCCGAAGTCGGCACCGAGGCCGACTCCGTCCTGTCCTGCTACCGCGTGGTTTCGTCCTGCCTCGGGCAGCACGGTCATGCCGGACTCGGCTCGCTTATCGTGTCGATGACACGTTCGGTGTCCGACCTGCTCGCGGTCTACTTGCTCGCCCGCGAGGCCGGACTCACCGCCGGCGGGGTGGAGAGTCCTCATTGCCTGCTCCCTGTCGTGCCGTTGTTCGAGACCATCGCCGACCTCGAGAAGAGCACGGCGATCATGGACGCGTTCCTTGCCCACCCGATGACTCGTCGCTCGCTCGAGGCGCGTCGCGAGGCCACCGGCGCCCGTGAGCTCACCCAGCAAGTGATGATCGGTTACTCCGACTCCAACAAGGACGGCGGCATCCTCGCCTCGCTCTGGAACCTCTACCGTGCCCAGCAACGCCTAGCCGAGGTCGGCGCCAAGCATGGCGTCCGCATGGTCTTCTTCCACGGTCGCGGCGGCACGATCTCGCGCGGCGCTGGGCCGACCCACCGGTTCATCGACGCCTTACCGCACGGCACCATCGGCGGCGAGCTACGCATGACCGAGCAGGGGGAGACCATCAGCCAGAAGTACGCCAACCAGATTACCGCCGTGAACAACCTCGAGTTGCTCACGGCCGGGGTCACCCAGAACACGCTCTTGCACGAGAAGGACGACGACAGTCCTGATAATCTCTGCAAGGTGATGGACCGTCTGGCCGAGTTCTCCCAGGAGGCCTACCAGCAACTGCTACATGCCGAGGGCTTCATCGAGTTCTTCCGCCAGGCCACGCCCATCGACGTCATCGAGGCCAGCCGCATCGGCTCGCGTCCCTCGCGCCGCACCGGGGTCGCCTCGCTGGAGGATCTCCGCGCCATTCCCTGGGTCTTCGCCTGGAGCCAGTCGCGCTTCTACCTTTCTGGTTGGTACGGTGTCGGCTCGGGTCTCTCCCGTCTCAAGGAGGAGGACGCCAAGGGCTGGGAGATGATCAAGTCGCGCTACGACAGCTGGGCCCCCCTGCGCTACATGCTCAAGAATGCCTCCACCAGCGTGCTGGCGGCCAACCGTCGTATGATGAAGCTCTACGGTGCGATGGTGACGGACAAGAAGCTGCGGCAGCGGGTCCTGAACCAGATCCTGGCCGAGCACGCGCTCACCCGGAAGATGCTCGACGAGCTCTCGGGCAAGAAACTCACCCAGGGTCGCCCCCGTCTGCGCAAGGTCATCTCGCTTCGCGAGGAGGCCATCGATCTGCTGCACGAGCAGCAGGTCGGCCTGATCAAGGAGTGGCGCAAGCAGCTCGTCTCGGGCGACAAGAAGGATGCCGACGCGCTCGTGCCCCAGCTGCTGCTGTCGGTCAACGCCATCGCCGCCGGCCTGCAGACGACGGGTTAAGCCCGCTCAGCGCGCGGGCTCCTCGTCGTATACGCGAGCGCTCAGCACCATGCGGTGCCCGTCCTTGCCCAGAATCTCCGCGGATTGCCCTGGCTGGACCGTTACCGTCTCGATCCGGGGACCGCTTGGCTTTGGCTCGGCTAGGCCTGCCTTGGCCAAGGTGAGCTGCTGGGTGCGACCGCCAGTGCTGAGCCAGAGCGTGCGGGTGGTGGCATCGTACCGAATCAGGGTCCAGCCATCGATCCGCTGCCCAATGCGCAGCCAGCTTCGGTGACCGTTTCGTCCCGCCACGGAGAACAGGTTGTCGGAGGGCAGGGCGGAGTGGAAGGACAGCTTGGCATCGGTCCCCGGGGCTCGCACGGGCTGGATGGCATCTGGCTGCTCGCCAAGCTCGGTGCCGAGGGACACCACCTTGATCTCGACCCGTCCGTCCTCGAGGATGCGTGGGGTGAACTCGACGCGTATCGCGCGCGGGTCTGGTGTTCCATCTGGTTCATTTCTGCCAATGAAAAGCTTTGCCTCGACACCGTCGGGGCAGGTGACACCGGGGGTGCCACGAAGGCTGGCACCACTGCCATCCGGTCTGATTTGCACCAGGTTGGCGGTAATCTCGACCATGCGCCGAGCGTCCCCTTCGCCGGAAGCCCCCGCGGCGAGCAACAGCGCTGCGACGATGGCCGCCGCTCGCATGACTAGTGCGTCCAAAGGTCGGTCAGGAAGCGTGTGGCGACCTGGCTGACGAAGACGATGTTCCAGAAGATGACCTGGAGCCCGAGCGACGGACCGAAGCTCATAGAGAGGATCTGCGAGGCGGCGCTGGCGATGAGCAGCACGGCGGTGCAGGTGGCGAGGGTCACGACGAGTGTCTCGATATTCGGCGGCACGAAGGTCGACAGGGAGGTCATCGCCATGCAGAACGCGCAGAAGGTCAGGCCGACCGAGACCAGAGCGACCGCACCGATACCCAGAAGCGAGCCCTCCTTGGCGAAGAAGTGCTTCGCGGCGAGCCTTCCGAGGTAGGGCAGGAGTACGACGAGCATCGCCACCGCAGCCCAGAAGGAGATGGAGCTTACGTCGACCGCGTGACCGAGGATGGACTCCCCGTAGTTCCGGAGGGCCCGCTCGAAAGTCAGCGCCTTGGGCAGTACGTTCATCGTGAACCTAGGGTGGATATCCGAATGTGATTGTCGAGTTTCAAGGGCCCAGGTCGATGTCCACCACAACCTCCTCGCCTGCCTTGGGCGTGATGCTCACCTGCTTGTCGCCCGCCTGCGCGATCACCGGGCCGCCGTCCATGCGAACCTTAACCCAGGGTACGTCCATCATGTCCTGGGTCGCGTCGGCCGTTCGCACCGTGGCAAGGACCTTGCCGCCTTGCGTTAGGCTGACTTGGGTCGGGACACGCTTGCCGTCGCGTAGCACGCGCAGTCCGACCACGCATTCCTCCTTGGTCAGCGCAAGCTTTCGTCCGCCGGCCAGCGCATGGTATGCGGTGGTTCGGTTGACCGCGCCGACGGTGCGTGCGCCCTGATTCCAGACCATCGGGAAGTAGAGTCCGGTTGGCGCCCAGGAACTGGCGTAGACCCATGTCTCAGGTCGTTCCGGGTCGGCATACGAGGCGCGCTCTAGCAGCCAGCCGTGGTTGAGCCCCTTTTTGTCCGGATAGTACTCGGTGAAAAACCACTCGCCGTCCCAGACCTCGACCCAGTTGTGATTGCCTTGCACGGTCACCCAGGTGGGCACACCGGCCACCCGGGCCGGGATGCCCACGGCACGGAAGGCATCGCAGAGAAGGATGGAGAGTCCCGTGCAAGAGGCGACGCCCTGGCGGATGGAGTCGGGCGGGCTCTGGTTGGGTGCGCGCCGACGCGTGTTGTACTCCACCTTCACGAGATCGCGGAGGGCGGCGTTCACCGCAAGGATGGCCTCCCGGCGCGTCTTGCAGCTGGCGACGACGGGACGCAGCCGGGCCAGCATCTCCGCGCGCCAGGGGTCGCGGTCCTCGTCGAGCACGGCGTAGGGCAGCACGTCATTGAGGAAGCGCCAGTCCTCCAGCTCGCGGGCCCACGGGAATTCGTCGCGAGCGGCCAGCGCCAGCCGGATATTCTCTGCGACATAAGCCGGGTTGAGCCGACGGAGGTCGGCAATCGGCATCGTGGCGACCAAGAAGGATGCCGCGATTTGGGAAGGGCTGTTAGCCTCGTGCTCGGTGATGAGACGGGCCCAAGCCTCGGCCTTGTCACCACGCCCATGGACGGACTCGATGCGCATCGCCGCTGCAAAGGTGGCTTGGTCGGGACTCGGAATGCGCGGCTGGGCGTCGGCTTTCCCCTTGGGCTGGGTCGGCACTGGCATGGGCGTTACGACCGTGGGTACGGGACACTGCGTGGTCGGCACGGCGGGCTGCTCCGCGACGAGGGTGCACGAGAGCGCCAGCAGTGGGAGGATGAGGTGTCGCATGTCGAAGTTCAGCGCGTCCACTCCTCACGGCCGGAGACCCAGAGGTCGAAGTTGAGCGGTCGCTTACCGGTGGGGACCATCCGATAGTGTCCACCCGATCCTTTGATCAGGGCCAGTCCCGCGGCGACATCCCAGAGGTTGGTCGCGCACTCCTGGTAGGTGTCTGCCACGCCCTCGGCGACGTAGGCGATGGCGAGCGCAGCGCTGCCGATCATGCGGATCTTCTTGTAGCGTGCGGCCTCGCGCAGGAAGGTGGCCATGGCTGGCCCGTCCTTATCGGCGGCCGCGGGAAAGCCTGTCATCAGGCAGGCGTCGGCCGCGCGTTCGGCCCACTTGGGTTGAATGCGGCGTCCGTTGACGTAACTGCCCTCGCCGGGCACCCCGAGGTAGGTCTTTCGGGCGGTGAAGTCGCGTAGCACGCCGAGCACGGGCTCCTGGCCGCGCATCAGTCCGATCGAGACGCAGGTGCAGGGTTGGCTGCGGAGGTAGTTGTAGGTGCCGTCGAGCGGGTCGACGACCCAGTAGAGTTCCTTGCCCGAGTCGAAGAGGGTGGGATCGCCGCCGAGCTCCTCGCCGATGACAGGCAATCCGGAGACATTGAGTCGCTCGCGCACGAGCGTCTCGGAGTCGACATCAGCCTGCATCTTGACGTCGTCCTCGGTCGTCTCATTGACGCGCCTCGAGGCGCCGTCGAGGAGCAGCGCGCCAGCCGCCTCGGCGGTCGCGAGGGCGAGGGAGCGCAGGGAGTCGAGGTCAGCCATGTCCGCGAACCCTAGGCGGAACCACGCCGGGTTCAAGGTCGACCTTGCTCAGCGCACCCAACCGGTGACGAGGCCGAGTCCGAGCAGAATGAGCAGTACCGAGACCACCCGCTGCACGAGGGGGAGGGTGATTTTTCGGATGAGACGTGAGCCAATCCAGGTGCCGAGGAGGGCGGCAATCGTTCCCGCGGCCAGCATCGACAGTCTCCCGTTGCTCCAGCTCGCCCAGTTGGCGTGATACATGGCGAGGCGGGCGATATCCACGGTGCAGGCGATGATGGCTCCGGTTGCCGCGAAGCTGACTGCCGTGAGCTGGTTGCCCATGCCACTCAGGAAGGCGCTGCGAATGGCCCCCTGATGGCCGGATAGTCCGCCGAGAAATCCCGAGGCAAGTCCGCCGAACCCTTGCCAGCGCGGCGAGGGACGCCAGCTGGAGAAGGCGGGGGTGAGCTCGGCGATGGCGAAGGTCAGCATGACCAGCCCGATGCTGAGCGCAACCGGGGTCGGGGAGAAGGTTAGGTTGCCGACGCCGTAGTTCACGACGTGGCCACTCACCTCGTCGCCGAGTTGCGTCAGCGTCCAGCCGCCAATCACCGCGCCGCAGAGCGATGGGATGCCGAAGTTGAGTAAGACCTGGCGGTTCGCTTCGCGTCCGACCAGCGAGATCTTGAGCACATTGACGAGCAGGTGGACCAGCGCGGTGAGGGCGACGGCCGCCTCGATGGGCATGAAGAGCGCCATTGCGGGCATGAGCAAGGTTCCGAGTCCGAAGCCTGAGACGAACGTCAGCAACGCGGCGGCGAACGCAACCAAGGCCACGAAGGTCAATTCCATGCCCAAAATCTGCCTCTACCGGGCTTTTCCGCAAGCCTCCGTCGATATTAGGTGTGTTATGGTATAATGGTGCTGTTCTTTCCCAGTCGGCCCTGACCGACTGAACGACCAACAGTCTTTCGGGGGTGTTCCGGATTCGATTCCAGCCAAGAGGACGAGCCGGCATGCGGAGGATGTCGATGACCCTCCTTAATCCCATCGGCGGCAAAACAACTGCCAACAACACCATCACGTTCGAGCGCGACAACGCGTTCGCTCTCGCTGCCTAATACCAGCGATAGGACCTAGAGCCTGACCTGCGGCCCTGGATCATCCTAGTTCATGCAGGCGATCCCCTTCTCTGGTCGACATCTCCGGGGTAAGTGAGACGTCGGATAGGTCGGACGGGCGCCCACGCCCAACTCCGATCGAGATCAACCGTGAGGCTACGCATGTAGAAGGCCCGTAGTAAGGGCCGGAAGACGCGGGTTCGACTCCCGCCACCTCCACCTTTCAAGCCTCCCTGAGCCCGCGTGCTCGGGGAGGCTCCTTGCGTTCAATGACCAGCGTGCTCGGTCTTCAGGTGCCGCCGCAACGCGTCGCCGCCGAAGTCATTCCTCAGGTCGCGCCAGACCGTGTGCACGTGGTTCGCGTTGTTCTGGGTGTTGTCCAGCTCCAGCAGAAGGCTCGGCGCCTGGATGCGGTAGTAATGGCCCTCGCCCACCTTCATCCCGCCGCTCCATGCAAAGCTCAGCTGATCGGCTGGGAGTGCCCGCAGCTCAGCCAGCACCGGATCGGCGAGCTCCCCGCGGAAACGTCCGACAAAACGGCTGACAATCTGCCAGAATAGCTCGCGCTGGGGGGTGCCGAGTTGCGCGAGCGTTATGCCGCGTGGCTCGAGCGGCCGTGCCACCCGAGTGGCACCACTGAGGATATCAGCGGGGACTTTTCCGGGGATCAGCGCGATCTCCCGCTGGGCCTTGTCCAGCGTGAGCGCGAGCGCGCGCCCCAGGGTGTCCTCATCCGCCAGCACCTCGGTTCCCGAGAGTGGGCCGGCTGCGACCTTCCCGGGGTTGGCGCCCATGAAGTGCGGTGTCAGGCCGACGGGTTGACCGTCGAGAAGTGTGACCTGAACCTCGAGGTGGTGTCCCTCGAGGCGCCATGCCCATGCGCCCTTTGGTCCAGGCACACCAAAGACGGTCAGATGGTAGAGATTCGGGTCGCGCACCGGACCCCTGCCTTTCTCCAGGCTGGCGAGTACCGACTCCAGGTTCTGGATGGTTTCGGCTTTGCGCGCCCCATCGGCTGAGAGGGCAGAGCGCATGAGTCGACGGGCCAGATTGCGTTGTGGCTCGGTCATGGCTCCAAGCGGGAGTCCCAGCCGCTCAGCCGGTACGAATCTCCAGTTCAGACGCTCATCGGAGCCGAAAGGCAGCTCTGCCCGCGCGCGCTGCGCAGGCTCAAGCGAGTTCAGGAATTCGCCGGCGGCCTCGGTCATCTCGGCGCCGACCTCATGGCCGATGGCCAAGGTCTGGGACAGGATGAGCAGGAGGACGCAGCGCATGTTTGTCTGA
Organism: Opitutales bacterium; assembly: GCA_049419705.1. Classification (GTDB taxonomy): domain Bacteria; phylum Verrucomicrobiota; class Verrucomicrobiia; order Opitutales; family UBA953; genus UBA8828. Next base: position 9,101 of record JBMSKH010000011.1, on the reverse strand, counting down.
CACCTCTGTCGGCTGCTGGTTGCAGACCATTGTCACCTGTCTCGTCCCGCCGCCTGACGAAGACAGTTGAAGCCGTCGCTGAGGCCTCCTAATGCCCTGTCATGCCTGGCTTCAACGCTGACATGATTCAGGGGCTCGCCCAGACGGCGCTGATTGTCTCGGCTGGGTGGTTGTTGGCCGCCTTTGGCTGGGTCGGGCCTGAGTCGCGCCAGCCGCTGATGCGCCTAGTCATCTGGCTTTTCTTTCCCGCGCTCATCTATGACAGGGTGCACGCAAATCCTCTGATTTCCACCGCCGGCAAGGCCGCGCTCTTCGTTGGTACGGGTTTCCTGATGATTGTCGGTGGGATTCTCATCGGAGCATTGGTCGGGCGCCTTTTGCGCGTGGCCGACGGCGTCTCCGGCCGCAGCTTCGCCTATGCGAGTGGCATCAATAACTTCGGCTACCTCGGTATCCCGCTGACAGCGGCGCTTTTCGACCGCGATGTCGTCGGCGTGCTCCTGGTGCACAACGTGGGCGTCGAGGCCGCAATCTGGACGGTGGGCGTCGCTTATCTCTCCGGGCACAGTGGCTGGCGTGTGCTGCGCAACCTGATTCACCCCATGACGATGGTCCTGGCGGTCGCGCTCGCGGTCAATCTCATGGGCTGGGGTCATGCCACGCTCCCCACATTCCTCGGCAAGGTTTGCCACACCGTCGGTAACTGCGCGATTCCCGTCGGCCTCATTCTGACCGGCATCTACCTGCACGAGACGCTCCGCGGATTCGATTTCCGGAAGCAACCCAAGGTCACCGCTGGCTTCGCCTTAGTGCGTTTCCTGCTGGTGCCGCTCGCCATCCTCGCGGTCGCCTCCCATGTCGCCGATCCCAACCTGCGCCGCGTCATGCTGGTGCAGGCCGCGATGCCGGCGGGGATGTTCACCTTCCTCATCGTCAGCCATTGCAAGGGCGATGTGTCCATCGCGCTACGCGGCACGATTGTCACCTCCCTGCTCTGTCCCCTGACCATTCCGGTCTGGATTGAGTTCGGCCGTCGTTGGCTCGGGATTCACTGATGCGGGTCGGCACGTTGATTGTCGGGCAGGGACTGGCCGGCTCGCTTCTCGCGCGTCGTCTTGCCGAGTCAGGGTCCGTGCTCGTGGTCGACCCGGCTGAGTCGAACGCCTCTCAGGTGGCAGCCGGACTGATGACCCCGCTGACCGGGCGCAAGTTCCGCCTCACACCCGAGTACCCCCGTTTGTTCGCCCGCGCGCTCGAGGTCTATCGCCCGTTGGGCGTGCTAAGCACAATTCTGGTCTATCGGATGTTCGCGGACGCCGAGCAGCGCTGCGCTGGCGTCGCGCGCGCGCTCGATCCAGATTGCGCACCGTTTGTCGATCAGGTGACCGATGCGGCCGGCCAGCTCGACGCCGATCTCGCCGACTCCCTTGGCGGGGTGCTCATGCGCGGGGCCTGGGTCGATCTGCCGCGCCTGCTCGAGGACAGCCGCGCCTGGCTTGCTGGACGACTCCTCCGTGACCGGGTTGTCGCCCGTGAGATGGAAGATCGTGCCGATAGCGTCCGTTGGAAGGGCATCCAGGCTGACCGTGTCGTTTGGTGCGATGGCTGGCGGGCGATGCTGCCGGGCGGCCTTTGGTCCGATGTGCCTTGGCAACCCGCGAAGGGTGAGGCGCTTGACCTGGTCTCGGACGCACCCGAAAAGTCCTTCGTACTGAATCGCGAGGGCTGGGCTTTGCCGCTCGGCGGCGGTCGCTGGCGCACTGGCACCAACTGGGACTGGGCCGTCCAGGACGAGATTCCGACAGCCGCGCAGCGAGAGAAGCTTAGTGCGCGTTTCGTATCCTACTTTGCCGCGGCGCCGACCGTGGATATCACCGGACATGTCGCCGGAGTGCGGCCTTGCACGCGCGACAACCGTCCCTGTGTCGGCCAGCATGCGACACGCACCCGCCATTTTCTCCTCAACGGGCTTGGCCCTCGCGGGACGGTCTGGGCGCCGACGGCCATCGACGCCTTGGTTGGCCTGATGGAAGGTGGCACGCCGGTTCCCGCCGAGCTTGCGGTCGGTCGGCTGGTCGCGGTCTGAATCCTACCTCAGGGTAGGTGATAGGCGAGGTGAGCCAGCGTCGCCAGATAGAGCATCGTCGCAATCAACCGCCCCCAGAGACGCTCGCGGTCGCTGCGGTGGGGTGCGCCCCAGCGGCCCCAGATCCAGCAGCAAGCCGCGACGACAACCAGGCCGAGCGAGGCGTCACGCAGCCAGCTCGCATCCTCTACCAGGGCGCTGAGCACCCAGAGTAGGTAGAGCGCGTAGCCGAAAAGCGGGAAGGCCATGGCCTGCTTGAGCGTCTCCATCCATTCGCCAGGACGTGGCAATGCGCGGCTGAACGCTGGGAAGGCGACGAGGAGCACGTAGGGTAGGGCCATTCCCAGTCCGATGACCGCGAAGAAGCCCAGCGTCTCCGCCGTGCTGCGCGCCGGGTCGAGGGCAAATCCGAGGGCGGCTCCAAGTCCTGGCGCTGTGCACGGGGTCGCGACCGCGGTTGCCAGCACGCCGGAGAGGAAGGCGCCGGCGTTGCCGGAGGATGCGGCGGTCGTGCTCGCGAGGCCTGTCCCGATCTCGAAGGCACCGGCCAACGACATCCCCATGGTCACCATCAGGACCGTCGTGAGCAGGACGAAGAGAGGGGATTGCATCTGGGCGCCCCAGCCTGATTTCAATGCCAGCGCCAGGAGCCCCAGGGCAAGGAAGCTCGCCAGCACGCCGAGCGCGTAGGCGAGTGACTGTCGGAGCGCCGCAGGGCGGTCAGATCCAGCTTGTCCGGCGAAAGCCAGCACCTTGAGTCCGATCACCGGAAAGACGCAGGGCATCAGATTCAGCAAGGCGCCGCCGAGGAAGGCGAGCAGGAGCATACCTGCCGGGCTTTGGCGCTCTGGAACCATGGCTCGGTTGGTCAGCGAGGCGGACAGTCCCTCGCGCACCTGATCGGCGGTGAGAAGTTCCGAGAGGATGACAGGCGCTGCGTTCCTCCGACGGAAGACATTGACCGGTATACCCTGTCGTCCGAGCCGACTTAGCTCCTCGGTGATGGCCGGGTCCTTGCGTGTCCAATCGGCCCTGAGGGTGACGACGCCGGCCTTGGCGAAATCAGCCTGAAGTGCTGGGTCAGCGTAGACGCGCTTGTTGACCTGACAGGTCGCACACCAGCGGGCGGTGAAGTCGATGTAGACCGTTTTTCCAGCGGCGAGCGCGGCCGACTCAGCTTCGGGACTCCAGGGTTGCCAATCGAGTTGGGCGGGGGCGTTCCCAGCGGAGGTGCCATCCGTCGCACCGCGCTCGGTATGTGTCGGCGTTTCCTTGTCGGACCCCGAGAGGTCGATGTCCACATTGACCCATCGGGTGCGTTGGGTGAGATTGTCCTTAACCTCGGCGATGTAGCGCGTCGGACCGTCGGTGAGTTTCTCCGGCGCGTCGCGCAGGCTCAGGGTCGTGATGGCGGTCGCATGGACCGGTCCGTCCGCAATCGCCACGGGTCCGAGGGTCACCGCGCTGGAAACGAAGGCGCGTTGCGGAAACCAGTTTACCGGTGCCAACACCGTCCCAAGCGTGCGACCAGAGAGCTTCTCGGTGAGGCGCAGGGTGTCCTTGTCGGCGTTGAGGGTTCCCTTGACGGTATAGGTTTCGCGCGGAACGCGTTCCCAGTCGGCCGGAAGGTTGCGTGCGGACGATGACCCCACGGGCAAGGTCAGGCTGACATCCGCCTCCTGAGGGTAGCATCCGTTGTCATCGCACTCGAGCCAGGTGACATGGGCCTTTAGTCTGAAGGCGCCGCGTGCATCGGCGGGCACCTTTGCGCGGAGGTAAAGGTGGGTTTCGCCCTCGTAGGCGTAGTTGATGACGCCCTGCAGGTCGATGCGCCGGGGGGCTGGCCACTCGGCCTCGGCGGTGAAGGCCAACGGTCGACCGCCGTCGTCCGCATTGGTGGTCCATTTCCAAGCTGGTGCCTCGCCGGCATCGCCCGGATTCCTCCAGTAGATGTGGTAGTGGGGGTCGCAGCGGAAGCGAAGCGCAACGATGGCCTCCTGCCCGGGGACAGCGTTGGCGGTCACGGCGATGAGATCCGCCTTGGTGCGCGCCGGGCTGAGTGCGGGTTGGGCGGGAAGCAGGTTGGCCCAGAAGGTGGCGATGAGGACCAGAAGGCGCATGACCATATCCTAGGCCAGCCCGCGGGGCGGGGAAGCCAAATGGGATGTCACCAGGAGAGGTTGAGCACGGCGGTGGCAGCCATGCGTGGGTCCATCCGAGCGCCGAGTGAGGCGTGGATGGCTCGGATATGGCGGTGGACTTGCGCGTCGTGGATGATCTTGCCGTTGACCTTGACCACGACCGGCCGGTCGAGGTCTAGGAGTTGGTCGGAGAGCCACAGGTCGACGGCTTTGACGTCGGCCGTTTGGATCTCGATGACCTGTCCTTCGACGCTGGCGCGGATGACCTGCCCGGCCTTGGCTGTCTCTGGGTTCGGTAAGCCCAGCCAATAGAAGCGGTCGTGGGTGACATCGTCCTGGCGCCAGACAACGGTCTTGGGCCAGGGGTTGCGCGTGAAGCCCGCCATCCAGGTCAGCGCAGCCCGGTCCTCGAGCTCCATCCAGTGTCCCTTGCCAGGCACGATCTTTCCGGAGTGCACATAGGCACCGGGTTCCGCGGCAGCGAGCTCGTCGAGCTTGGCCAGCCACTCGGCGGCGATGCGGTTTCGGTTGTAGGCCTTGTCCTCGGCGCCGCACCAGATGGCGAACGGGAGGTTGCGCAGGCCGATGGGCGAGGCCTCGTTGGGGTGGCCAGCCATCATCGAGGCGGCGGCGAAGCGGTCGGCCAACCGGGGGGCGAGTTGGTAAACGCCGTCCCCGCCGGCGGAGTAGCCAAGGAGGTAGACCCGGTCAGGATTCACGCCTTGGGTTACAATGCCTCCGGCGATGAGCCGGTCCAGCAGGCCGTCGATGTGGCTCTCGTGCCACAGGTTCCAGTTGTCGGTCGGCGCGCGTGGGGCGACAAAGATGGCACCGGGGTGCTGGTAAAGACGGATCTGGTTGCGCCATTGCTGGTCGTTGACGTGTGCGGGCGCGCCACCACCGCCGTGCAGTGAGATGAACAAGCTCCAGCCCTCGGCTGGTTTGTCACCGAAGCGCTGCTCGAGCCATCGGAGAACCTTGCCGTCGACGGCCAAGGTCTTGTCTCTCCAGTCATTGCCGAGCTGCTGGCGCTCGGATTCCGCGAATTCACGCCAGGCGCTGGCCACGGCTTGCTCGGCCTCGGCTCGATTCACGAAGGCCGTGGGTGGCATCCGCTTGACCGGATGTCGGTCGGCCGACCAGGCAAGCCAGCCAATCAGGGCGGCGAGGGCGAGGGCGACAAGCAGGAGTCGGCGCATGGATGTCAGCTGATTTGGCGACAGGGCAGCAGCGCGGCATCCTTCATGCCGTGGATGATCTTCTTGTCCGCCGGGCAGAAGGTGGCGAGGACGCCGGAGAGGTTGGCGGTCTCGCCGTCGACAAAGTAGTAGGGGCAGAGCCGGAGACGTCCGTCCATCGGGCCCACGGTGCCGTCCGGGCGGTAGACCGGATGCGAGAGCCGGGCCGGCTTATGGTAGTCCTGCAGGATGTGCAGGGTCTCGTTCTCGGGGTCGAGCGCGTCCTCGATCGCCTCGAGCCAGGCCTCGCGTGAGACATCGCTGCCCAGCGTGACGCTGCGCGCGCCCCAGGCCGTCTCATGGAAGCCGCTCGCCTTGATAATCAGGTTGCGCTCGCGTTGCGAGGCCTGGGCCAGCTCGGACCACTCGCGGATGGGGTGTCCCTCCACCAGCGGGGCATGCAGCACGGCGGAGGGTGGTAGCTGGGTGCGCTCCATGATCCACGTGCGCGGCACGATCCGCATGAGCGTCTCGAGCTGGTCCTCGGGCAGGTTTTCCTTCCAGTACTCGATGAGCACTGGGTGGTGGAGCAGCGCGAGTCCGAGCTTCTCCTCCTGGAAGGCGCGCATGGGCGGAGTGACCACGACCGTTCCTTGCTCGACGGCGTTGAAGAGACCGTCGGCGCCCTTGACGTTGGCGAGGTCGAACAGCTCGAAGAAACGGTAGACGAGGTCGACACGGTGGGGCGCCCCGTCGACCGGCACGCAGGTGTCCCGACCGAGGTTCATGATGTCCGACGGGTGCACCACCCAGATGTCCCGCCCGCGCCGGCGGAGTGTGTCGGCGAGCCACTCGAACTCCGGCCGATAGGTCGCCGACTCCTCCGAGACGACCACGGCCACCGCGGGATCCGCGATTCCCGGGGTCAGGTTGGCGAGGGCTCGGAAGAACCGGTCGGGCATGTCGGTCCCTCCCACCAGGCCGGGGCTGTCCGTCGCGTAGGTGTCGTTGAGGTAGGCCGTGAGGCCGATGCCACCCGGGACGCTGTCCAGCTCGGTCAGACGGAAGCCGCTCTCGGTCAGCAACAGGTCGGGACGCAACACCACGGGCATCTGGCCCTTGGTCGCTCGGTGGCGACCGTGTTGGACAAGGCCCTCCGGCTTGTGTCGATCAAGGTACTCGGCCACCCAGGGTGCGAAGACATCACGGTTGCGCAGGATCTTCTTGTTCTGGAAGGACCGGGTGTACAGCCGTTCGAGCGCACGATGGTATCCCAGGCAGGCATCGCCGATCCGCCGCAACTCGTTGACCTGGGCCAGGCTGAGCGGCCAGGGCTCGGGCGAAAGTTGCCAGACCTTGCCCTCGAAGAGGGGTTGGTCGAGCAGCTTGGCCCGCAGGGTGGCGAGGGAGGGCATGACAGACGGGTGTTCCAACCTGCCAGTCGCTGGCGCGAAGGCAAGCGCTGGCGGTGCCGTCCGCGTCAGCTGCCGCGGCGAATCTCGGAGCCTTGGAAGCGGATGGAGACGCGGTACACCTTCTTCACCCGGGTCTGCACCTGGAAGGTCTTCGGGTCGACGGACTCTGGAACCTCGATGCGGTGCAGGTCGACCACCGCGTGGAAGCCGCGCTCGGAGAAGATGTCGATGAACATCGAGATGGCCAGGGGGTCCTCGAAGATGGGCGTCTCGCTGTTGACGTGTGCCTGTCCCGAGATGGCGTGTGCGCGGATGATGGGCAGGAACTTGTCCTGGATCATGTCGACCACCCGGCGGAACAGCGCGGGGTTGCGCTCGGCGTAGTCGTCGAGGCGTCGCACCAGGTCCTGTCGCGCGTGCTGCACGATCTGGCTGGCGAGCGGGATGCCCGCGATGCTGTCATGGGTCTCCTCGGCCAACTCGAGCGAGCTCTGGTACTGAAGTTCCTTGATGATGCGCGCCTGCACCTCGGCGAGCGATCCCTGTGCGTTGATGAGGTGGTAGTGGAAGATGTCACGCAGGGTCTGGAGCGGCTCGTAGGTGCGCTCCTTGAAGACGCGGTAGCGATTACGGGCCGCCTCGGCGTCCAGGTCGGTCTTGCGGACCTCCATGCGGCTGCCGCCTTCCTCGTCGACCAGCTTGTTGTGCGCGATGGCTTCCTGACCGCGCTTGAGCTGGCGTCGCACGGACTCGTTCTCGTCGACGAAGAGCACGAGGATGTGGAAGTGTGACTTCGGGAAACGGTCCGCGTGCGCGGTGTGGCGGTATTCTACGCGCAGGTCGTTCAGACGATTGAAGAGAAGCTTGAGGCATTCCACCTGGACCATCGAGCGAGGGAAGCCGTCGACAACCGCGCCGATCTGGTACTTGGGCTCGAGCAGTTCCCGGAAGAGCAATTCGACGACCTCGCGGTCGCCGACGAGCATGCCGGCGTCCATGCGCTTGCGCGCCTGGGGGCTCTGCAGCAAGTCACTGACCACGATGGGCTCGCTGGAATAGTCGCGGTACTTGAGGATGAAGTCGGTGTTGGTGCCCTTGCCCGCACCCGGCGCTCCGTTGAGCCAGAGGATCTCGCGCGGGAAGGAGAGGTTCTCGCGACCGCGCTCGCGCTCGAGGGCGCTCCAGACGCTCTCGAAGATCAGGGCTGCGTCCTTGATCTCAAGGTCGCTGATGCCCGGGGCGTTCGGCTTGGGTTCGTTCGCGCTCATCCGACGCCAAGGCAAGCCGTCCCCACGGGGCGGGGCGAGGGAAAAGATGCCCGTTGGGGGCGATTCCGCTCACTTCTTCTCGATTTCACTCGAACCCGGGCGTCCCACGGGCAGGCCGGGGTCGGTCGAGCGGGCTCGTCGGAATTGGTAGCGGTTGATGTCCTGCATCGAGAGTTGCTCGACGCCGCGTGGGTTGCGCGGGAAGGCGTTGGCGCGGGTGCCCATGGTGCTTAGCTCATCGCGCTCGACCCGGCGCTCGCCGATGCCGGCGTCTCCGCCGAGGCGCTCGTCCCAGCCAGCCGGGGCGGCGATGCGGCGGGTCCAGGGCGAGGTCGGCAGCTCGACGGCCTTGATCTCCACGAGGTGCTTCGGGCGGATGTCGGCGTCGAGTGTGTCGGTGAGCTCGAGGTCGGCGCGACGCGCACCCAGCGCGCTCGCCTTGCCTTGCCAGCGATCGAGGCTGACGGTGTTGCCTGCCGTCGAGAAACGCTCGTCGAGCGTGAGGTCGACTTGGTTCGCCTCATAGCGCCGCTCAAGCAGGTCGTTGGGGCGGGTGAGGCTGCGCAGCGCGGAGTCGGCGTCCACGCTCTCATCAACGGTCTTCACGCCGTTCGCACCGGAGATCTGGAAGGGCAGGGCGCGACCATCGGCGGTCCGCAACGCCGAGGATCGCGGCGGCAGCGTGGGGGTGGTGGCCGCATCGGTCGGTCGAGGCTCCCCCCGGTTGCGTTCGGCGGGGACAGGCTCGCCCCGCTCCGCGGCGACGCCGCGCGGGGTGTCCTTGATGGGTTTGCCGTTCTCGTCGTAGTGGTAGGTGATGGTGCCTTCCTCTCCGCCCTCGGCAGACACCCGGTAGCCTGTCACTTTAACGGCGGACTTGTCCGGCGGCGTCTGAGCGCACGCGAGCGCGCCGACGAGGGCGAGGCAGGCGATGGGCAGGCGGTTGGTCACGCCCGGAGAATGGTGAGTTCGGCGACGGGAGGCAAGCGGAGGCGGGCAACAGGAAGGGGTGT
>JBMSKH010000010.1:0-55089 GCA_049419705.1 Opitutales bacterium | reverse complement strand
GGCAGCAGGGCTTCTTGTCGGGGCAGGTCTCGGGCTTGTCGCCGTCCTTCTTGTCGCACTTGCCGCAGTGGTTCTCGAAGTCGAGGCTCTGGCTGGCGGCGGCAGGATCTTCCTTGGGGCAGCAGGGCTTCTTGTCGGGGCAGGTCTCGGGCTTGTCGCCGTCCTTCTTGTCACACTTGCCGCAGTGGTTCTCGAAGTCAGCGGTCTGCTTGGGGCAGCACTTGCAATCGCTGCACTTGCAGTCGTCGCACTTGCAGTTGGCGACGTTGATGTCGGCAACCTTGGCGTTAAGCGGGGAGGCCATCAGCGCGAACGCGCAGAGAGCTGAGCCGATGAGGGTGTGGATGAGTCGCATGGTGTGTTCGGGTGAGGCCTCTATCTTGCTGGCTAACCGCACTCCGTCAATCGCACGCAGCTATTTTTCAAGAAGGCGTGCCAAGGTCTCGGCTGCCGCGGGTTGGCCCGAGGCCGGTAGCCAGTCAGAACCTGCCTTTACCTTGAAAACCCGCATGTTTTTGGCCGCTGGCGTGTTGCGTAGCCCCGCCGTCCTTGTCCAGAAGTCTAGCTCCTGGCTGTCCTCCGTTGGCTGGGGCGGACCGTCTGACTTAAGCAAGAGCACGAGGTCCGGACTCGCTCGGGCCATCTCCTCGATGTCCCATTGCGGCCAAGCTCCGGACATCGGTGCTGGCTCGCCGCCCGCGGCTCGGATGGCCCAGGACAGGTAGGAGTCCGGGCCGGCGCAGACCCCGTCCCAGATCACCAAGACGCGTTTGTTGCCGCGGCTACGCTGCGCTTGTGTCCTGGCTCGGAGCAATGACTCAGCCGCCTGGATCCGGCCAGTGAGACGAGCGAGCGTGGCGATGTCGGCGGCGGGTGACTCCGGTGATTCGGGAGTGAGGACGACGACGCGTAGACCGATGGAGCGAACCCGTTCCGCCAGCATGGGGTTGGAGAGTCGCGGGAGCACGGCCACGCTCGCGCCGCTCGCCCGCAGGGCCTCCATGTCCGGCTCGAAGGCGTCGCAACTGCGGCGCGCCGCGTGGCTAGCGGGTAACTCGCACCAGCGCGTCGCCGCGACAATCCCGTCGCCGACCCCGAGGTCGACGAGGATGCGTGTGGCCGCCGGCGAGAAGGAGGCGATGCGCTCGGCCGCGTCGGAGACAGCGCCCAGGCAGGCGAGCGCAAGCACGAGTAGCGACCTCATCGCGCGAGTCGCGCGGCCAGCCGGATGGCCGAGTCGAGGCTGCGCCGGTCTGCCCGACCCTTGCCCGCAAGGTCATAAGCGGTGCCATGGTCGGGGCTCGTGCGGACATGCGGCAGGCCGAGTGTCAGATTGGCTGCCTCAGCGAAGTCGACGGTCTTGAGCGGTGCCAGGCCCTGGTCGTGGTACATCGCGACCACTCCGTCGAACTCGCCCGCGAGGTGCCGCGCGAAGGCGGTGTCACCGGAAACCGGTCCCTTAATGTCGAGTCCCTTGGCGACGAGACGCTCGATGGCAGGGCGGATGACACGATCGTCCTCTGCGCCGAGCAACCCGCCCTCGCCGGCGTGTGGGTTCAGACCGCAGACACCGATGCGGCGCCCCTTCCCGAGTTTGGCGAGCAATCTATCAAGGGACTCGATGGTTCGAACGACGTTGGCTGGCGAGAGGAGCGCCGGCACGTCCGAGAGCGGGAGATGCCATGTGACCAGGGCCACTGTCATGCGTCCGCCGGCGAAAGCCATGACCGGTTGCCCGCCCCAGCGTTCGGCGAAAAACTCAGTCTGTCCAGGGTGGCGAAACCCAACCGAGGTCAGGCCTTGCTTGCTGACCGGTCCTGTCACGACCGCCGCGAACTCTCCGGTACGGCAGCCCTCGGCCGCTCGCTCCATCGCGGCGAGCGCCACAAGATGCCCGTCTGCCTCGGGCTTGCCGGGCGTCGCCCGGTGACGCTCCGGTCCGACGGCGAGCCCGCTGCCGAGCTCGCGAATCCAGCTGGTCGGGCCGATCGGGACCACCTGCGATGCGTCGTTGTTCGGGTCAGCCATCCATGCGCGGATGAGCTCGGGTCCGACACCTGCGGGGTCGCCGCAGGTCACTGCGATGGGTCGGCGGCTCATGCGGGGGAGGCGAATCGGCCGCGCTTGCCGCCGAGGAAGAAGCGCAGGAACTCGAGTGACTCGGTGGAACGGTGGGTTCCGGAGTCGAGCTCCGCCTGGGCACGCGCCGCGCAACTGGCGCCCTCGGCGAAGACGGCGCGATAGGCGCGCTTGAGTTCGGCGATGGTCTCCGCCGGCAACTGGCGCCGGCGCAGTCCGACGAGATTGAGCCCCGCGAGTTCGTTGCGTCCGTGGGCGAGCACCGCGGGGGCGACGTCCTCGGTGATGACCGCATTGCCGGAGATGAGGGATCCGCCGCCGATTCGGCAGTGTTGGTGCACGGCGACGCCGCCGCTGACGAAGGCGCGCCCGCCCACCTCGACATGACCGCCGAGCATGCAGCCATTGGCGAGGATCACGTCGTCGGCCAGAATGCAGTCGTGGGCGACGTGCGCCCCGGCCATCAGCAGGCAGCGCGCGCCGATGCGCGTCGCCCCTCCCGCCATGGTGGCACGGTGCACGGTGACGTGTTCGCGAATGACGGTGCCTGCGCCAATGTCGGTAGCGGTCGCCACGGCCGCGTCGAAACCGAGGTCCTGCGGATCGCCGCCGATGACGGCGAAACTGTCGACCTTGACGCCGGTGCCGAGCGTCACGCCTCGCCGCACGATGGCGTGCGTGGCCAGGACGCAGCCTTGACCGACGGTGGCTCCCGATTCCACCACTGCGTAGGCTCCGATGCTGGCGTCGGTTGCCACGCGGGCGCCGGGCTCGACGAGCGCGAGGGGGTGAATCATCGGCCGGGCGGGTTGGGGAAGAGCTCGAGCTGGGGCGATTTCACCATGTCGTAGACGCGCAGTAGCCGGAGGAGCTGGAGATTGTCCGACTTCGCGTAGCTCTGGTTTGACTCCACGCGCTGCACCATGCTCTCGAGGATGGTGCGGAAGGTGAGCACGTGGTCGACGCCGTGCTCCCGCAGCAGGGCGATGCTCTCGGAGCGCTGCGGCTCTTGGGTGGGAATGCCGGGTAGCACGAGGATCTTGGCCATGCCGGGTCCGTCGGCATCGGCGAGGTCGGCGAAGGCCTCGCGCGCCGACTCGACCGCTTCCTTGCGCACGAACTCCAGGAGGTCGCCCTTGCGGATCATCGTGGGGGTGACCGCCTTGGTCGTGTGCCAGCCCTTGATTGCGACGACTGCCCGGGACAGGCCCGCGAGGTCGGCGGCGAAGAGCTGGAAGGAGGGTGTCACCGAGCGCTGCGGCGAGGGATTGATGACCAGCAGGTCCGACTCCTCGTCCGCACGCTTCCGCCGCGACTGCACGGCGTATTTGCGGGCCTGGCGGACGAAGCATCCGTTCAGCTCGAAGTACTCGCGGACAAGGTTGTCGTCGAAGCTGGCCATCCTGCCGCAGGGTTGCCTGTCGCGCCCGCGGGGTCAACGGCGGAAGCCGCTCAGAGCGAGAACCCGGCTGGGGCGATCGCCACGGTGAACTCGCCCTTGAGGCTTCCCGCGCGCAAGGCGGGCACGAGGGTCGAGAGCGGCGCGGTGCGAATCGACTCGTGCAGCTTGGTGACCTCGCGGCCGACGCAGGCCACGCGGTCGGGTCCGAGGACCTCGAGCATCTCACCGAGAAATGCGTCAATGCGGTGGCAGGACTCGTGCAGCACGACGGTCTCGTCTGCCTCGCGGACCGATTCGAGGAAGCGGCGTCGTGCCGCGCTCTTCGGCGCCAGGAATCCGACGAAGCGAAAGGCATTGGTGGGCAGACCGGAGGCGGACAGCACCGCGATGGCAGCGCAGGGCCCGGGGATAGGCGTGACCGTGAGACCGCGACGTGCGCAGGCTCGCGCCGCGCGGAACCCGGGGTCGCTGATACCCGGTGTGCCGGCGTCGGTGACAATCGCCACGCGCTCGCCGGATGCGACCCGGTCGGCCAGCGCCTCGCCCATCTCGGCTTCGTTGTGGTCGTGATAAGCAATCAGCTTGGCCTCGATGCCGAGGAGCCGGAGCAGGTTGCCGGTCGTGCGTGTGTCCTCGCAGGCCACCACAGTGGCTCCCGCCAGCGCCTCTCGCGCACGAGGCGAGACGTCGCCGAGGTTACCCAGGGGCGTCGCGACCAACAGCAGGGCACCGGGCCCGGGCATCAGCGCGGCGGACCGCCCGGGGAGACGCCAGGAAGGCCGCCTTCCCAGCTGGCCGGCTGCGCCTGGGGTAGGTCGGAGTCGCCGCCGCCCTCATTGGTCGAGGAACAGGCGGTCAGACCCGCGAGCACCAAGACCGCCAGGAGGACCGTTGCGAGCTGTCTCGCCATCGGATTAGCGGGCGGAAATCTTGCCGGTGAACGGCACGAGCGTCACGACCTGTCCGCGGGCCAGCGCATCGAGGTCGCTGCCCGGATTGATCTGGGCGACGCAGAAGGCGCTGTCGACCTCGGAGATGGTGATGTTGCCGACGGGGCGGTCGTTCACGCGCATCGCGAAGCCCTGCTCGGCGCGGATACCGGAGTCCTGTCCGACCGAGAAGGTGATTAGTCCCTGCGAGGGCGAGATGGAAACGATGCGGGTCTTGAGGGTCTCGGGTCCGATCTCGACGCGGACGCTGCCGTTGTCGACGAAGGTGGGATTGCTGGTGAAGCGCTTGGGGTCGGGTTTCTCGCCCTTCATCACGCCGGTGGTGTAGTTGTAGAGCTCCACGTACTTGCGGACCACGTCCTCCTTCAGCTGCTCAAGCTTGTTCTTGGCGGCGATCTCGGCGTCCAGCTGCTCCTTGGTGAACATGGCGGCGATCTGCTCGCTCTTCTTGGCAATCTCCTCCTTGGCGGAGTTGAGCTGGCTGCTCAGCGAGTCACGCTCGCTGGTGACGGAGGCCAGGTTGGTGGTGAGCTCGTCGCGCTTGCGGGTGAGCTCGGTCTTCTCGCCCTCGAGCTTGCTGACGTTGGCGACCAGTTCCTCGATGCGGGTCTTCTTCTCGGCGACATCCTGCATGAGATCCTTGATGGTGCCCTCGTGCTCGATGACCTTGGCCCGGCGCTCCTCGAGGGCGGCGTGGGTCGGGGGCACCTTCTTGACGCGTGAGTCGAAATCGTTGCCGGCGCCTTCCTTGACGAGGCAGGCGGTGTTGGTCATCACCAGGTCGACCTTGCCGTAGAGGAGGTAGACGAACACCCCGCTGGCGATGGCGGCGGCGATGGCGATGAGGCGGATGGCCAGGTTGGTCGACTTGGTCATGGTGAGTTTAAACTGGGGTTAGGGGTGCCTGAACTTGGCTTCGGCTGGGCTGTCATGCGGGCTGCATTCCAGTCGGCCGTTGCGGGATAGGCGGAGGCAAATCTTGAACACCGTTTCCTCGGTCCCCTCAAGCCCTATTTCCCGCGCAATCTGCCCCGCGGTGCTCCATTGGCCGGGCTTTGAGCGTAGCGCCGCGGTGGCGGCCCGGAGAATCCCCAGGGCATCCCCGGCCGCCCGCTTCCCGGCCTCAACGCCAGGCTGGTGGTAAGCGTTGATGTTCAGCAGGCTAGCGTAGATGCCGACGGCCCGCTCGAACAGGGCGAGAATCTGGCCGATGGCCCGGCTGTCCACCCGCTCGATGGTCAGGCAGAGGCTCGCCTTGCCCTGGGCCGAGAGTGCCTCGCGGGTTCCGAGTAAGAAGGCCTGTAGGTAGTCGCCGCTGGTCACGCCGGGTTCGACCTCGGGCGAGGGGCCCTCGCGGTCACGCAGCACCTCGATGAACACGGCGAAGAAGTCGTCCGGCCCGTCCCGCAGTTGCTGGACATAGGCATGCTGGTCGGTCGATCCCTTGTTGCCGTAGACCGTCAGGCCCTGGTGCACGGTGCGACCGTCGCGATCCCTCTCCTTGCCGAGGGATTCCATGACGAGTTGCTGGAGGTAGCGAGAGAGCAACACGAGTCGATCCTTGTAGGGTAGGACAACCATGGCGCGCTTGGCCTTGCCTTCCGTCAGGTGCAACCAGGCACGCGCCAGCTGGGCGGCAGGGTTGCGTGCCAGCTCGGTCTCGCGGGTCCAGGCGTCCATCTCGGCGGCGCCGGCGAGCAGGCCGTCGATGTCGAGCCCTTGGAGCGCGGCCGGCACCAAGCCGACCGCCCCGAGCTCACTGGTGCGTCCGCCGACCCAGTCCCACATCGGGAACCGCGCGAGGAATCCGGCGGCATGCCGGTCGAGCTCGCTGCCCGCGCCGGTCACGGCGACGGCGTGCCGCGCGAACTCAAGGCCCGCCGCCGCCCACCGCGCCTCGGCCTCGCGCAATGCGTTGCGCGGCTCGGGGGTGCCGCCGGACTTCGACATGACCACGGCGAGCGTCGTGCCGAGTCGTTCCGCAAGCGCGCCGAAGATCCGGTCGAAGCCGTCCGGATCGGTGTTGTCGATGAAGTGAACCCTCAGCCGATCCTTGTCTGTGCCGAGTGCGTCGGCGACGAATTGCGGTCCAAGGGCCGAGCCGCCGATGCCGATGCACAGCAGGTCGGTGAAGGGCCCTTGCGCACCATGGATGCGTCCTGCATGGACGTCGGCCGCGAACTTGCGGATGGACGCAAGAGTCGTCCGGATTGCCTCGGCGAGGGCGGGGGAGGGCGCCAGGGATGCGTCGCGCAGCCAGTAGTGTCCGACCATGCGTTGCTCGTCGGGGTTGGCGATGGCCCCGGCCTCGAGCGCGCACATCTCGGCGAGGGCAGTCTCAAGACGCGCGTTCAGGGCCGCGTCGGCTCGTGGCAGGCGCGCCCGGCTCAAGTCGAGCCAAAGCGATGAGCCTGCCCATGGGGCGGCCAGCAGGTTTGTCCGGAAGCTCTCGAAGGCGTCGGCCATCCACCTGATTCATCCCGGGTGACGCCGGGGTGGCAAGCGTTCTCGGCTGGAACTCGCGCCGGTTCCGGGTGTAGGTGGATGCATGGCCTCACCGCTCCCCCGCCGCCGTTTCCTTGGTCAACTTGCCACGTTCTCGATTGCCTCCGGTCTCCTTGCGCGTCGTGCCTGGGCCGCCGATGGCAACACCCATCCCGACGTGCTCGGACAGGGTGATTTCCGCTATCGTATCGTGCGTGATTGGGGCAAGACCGAGGGTCGCACGGTCAAGGACTGCCATGCCATGGCTCAAGACAGCGCCGGTCGTATCTTCCTCTTCAACACCGACACCGCCAACAACATCCTCATCTATGATCGCTCCGGCAAGCTCCTGACCTCCTGGGGCACCAAGTTCCCCGGCGCCCACGGCATGACGCTGGTGAACGAGAACGGGACGGAGTTCCTCTTCCTGACCGACACCCGGCTCAACCGTGTCTACAAGACGACGCTCGACGGCCGAGTTCTCCTCGAGGTCGGTCGCCCGCGCGGTGGACGCTATGCTGACCCGAAGGTTGGCTATTGTCCGACGGACGTCGCGGTGGCCCCCAACGGCGATTTCTATGTCATGGATGGCTACGGCTCGTCCCAGGTCACGCGCTACAACTCCAAGGGGGAGGAGATCTCGGTCTTCGGCGGCAACCATCTTCCCGCCAACGATCCCGCCCGACTCGTCCAGTGCCATGGCGGCAGTGTCGACACCCGCTCGGGCAAGCCCTGTCTCAACATCGCCTCGCGGCAGGAGCGCTCCATCAAGCGCTTCGACCTCGAGGGGCGCGCGCTGGCCGAGTTCAAGGTCGCCAACGCCTTCCCCTGCTTCGTGACCCAGCATGGGAAGCACAGTTATGTCCCGCAGATCTCGCTCAATGCGAACTGCAGCATTCCGCCCGGCACCGCGGGTCTCGTTACCGTGCTCGACGCCAATTACAAGGCAGTCGCCCATGTCGGCGGCGATGCGCCTTCCTACAAAGGGGGTGTCCTACAGAACATCACGACCTCGGCGAACAATCCCTTCCGTTTCCCCCACGGGGTTGCGGTCGACGATGAGTCCTCGCTCTACGTCGCGCAGTGGAACACCGGGAATACCTTCCCGATCAAGCTCGTCCGCATCTGAGGCGCGCGGGACGCTTGGCTTCCGGCGCCCAGGTCAGCGGTCGGTGACCGCGCCGAGCGAGGCCGAGGAGACCTGCCGGGCGTACTTCGCGAGCGCGCCGCGGGTTTCGCGCGGAGGCGCGGGCTTCCAGGCGGCACGCCGTGCGGCGAGCGTGGCTTCGGGTACCTCGAGGTTGAGCTCGTTGCGCACGGCGTCGATGGTGACGGTGTCACCGTCCTCGACGAGCGCCAGCGGGCCACCCACGGCCGCCTCGGGTGTGATGTGCCCGACGACGAACCCGTGGCTGCCGCCTGAGAAGCGTCCGTCGGTCACAAGCGCGACGGTCTTGCCCAGGCCCTTGCCCATGACGGCGCTGGTCGGTCCGAGCATCTCGCGCATGCCGGGGCCGCCGACCGGACCCTCGTTGCGGATGACGATGACATGCCCGTCGGTCACCTTGCCGTCCAAGATGCCGCGCAGGCTGGCCTCCTCCGACTCGAAGACGATGGCCTTGCCGGTGAAGCGCAGGCCTTCCTTGCCGGAAATTTTCGCCACCGCGCCCTCGGGCGCGAGGTTGCCACGCAGGATGCGCAGGTGGCTGTCGCTCTTGATCGGGTTGGACATCGGCCGCACGACGTCCTGCGTGGTGGCGTAGGGTTTGATGCCGGCGAGGTTCTCGGCCATGGTCTTTCCGGTGACGGTCAGGCAGCCGCCGTGCAGCAGGCCCGCGTCGAGAAGTTGGCGCAACAGGGGCTGGAGTCCGCCGATGCGGACGAAGTGGGCCATGTTGTACTTGCCGCTTGGCTTCAGGTCGCAGAGCACGGGCACGCGCCGCCCGATGCGTTCGAAGTCCTCAAGCCCGAGCGCGATGCCCGCGCTGTGCGCCATGGCGATGAGATGGAGCACGGCGTTGGTCGATCCGCCGAGCGCAATGACCACGGTGATGGCGTTCTCGAATGATTCCTTGGTGAGAATGTCGGAGGGGCGGATACCGCGGCGGAGCAACTCGAGGACGGCGGCGCCAGCGCGCGAGCAGTCGGCCAGCTTGTCCTTGGAATTGGCGAGCTGTGCCGAGCTATCGGGCAGGCTGAGCCCCAGCGCCTCGATGGCGGAGGCCATGGTGTTGGCGGTGTACATGCCGCCACAGGAGCCCTCTCCGGGGATGGAGCAGGATTCGATCTCCTTCAGCTCGCTGTCGCCAATCTGCCCGCCGGCATGCTTGCCGACGGCCTCGAAGACCGTGACGATGTCCGCGGGCTGCCCGTGGTGGAGGCCAGGGACGATGGTGCCGCCATAGACGAAGACCGACGGCCGGTTCAGGCGGGCCATCGCGATGAGGCACCCGGGCATGTTCTTGTCGCAGCCGCCGATGCAGACCAGGCCATCGAAGCCCTCCGCGCCCGCGACCGCCTCGACCGAGTCGGCGATGATCTCGCGGGAAACCAGCGAGTAGCGCATCCCCGGTGTGCCCATTGAGATGCCGTCCGACACGGTGATTGTTCCGAAGATGATCGACTTGCCGCCCGCGGCGTCGGCGCCCTTGGCCGCCTCGGCGGCCAGACGGTCGATGTGCATGTTGCAGGGCGTCACCATCGACCAGGTCGAGGCGATGCCTACCACTGGTTTGCTAAAGTCCGCCTCGGTGTAGCCGACCGCTCGGAGCATCGCACGACTGGGAGCCCGGTCGGGTCCGTCGACGACGGGGGAGGAGTAGCGGCGCTGGGCGTGGGGGTCGGGCATGGGTGTGGAGATTCTGCGGTGGACAGTCGGCTGGGCCGACCTCAGTTTTCAGCGTGCCGGCCCGAGGGCCGGCGCTCCCCTCAACCCAACCTGTTTTCCCCGTGGAATTCAACCTCAAGCGCGTCCTGAAGTCGCTTCTTCTCTCCACCTCGGAGCCCATCTCGATCAAGGACATCCAAAAGGTCGTTCAGCGCCACCATGACGAGCGCCGACACGCCGTACCTGAGACCGAGGGCACACCTGCCCCGACCGATACCCCTGAGGCACCCGCCGTTCAGGAGGTCATCCAGGATATCATCGACCAGGTTCCGACGCTCGTGACCGCGACACAGATTCGCGAGGCCATGGAGCAGCTCGACGCCGAGCTACGTGAGTCAAACGATGTCTGTCGCGTGCTGCAGGGACCCGAGGGCTTCCGTCTCGTCGTCTCCCCGGCCTACGCCGACTGGGTGCGACTTCTGCGTGGCGAAGTCCGCCCGCAGCGGCTTTCGCCCGCTGCGCTCGAGACGCTTGCGATTGTCGCCTACCGGCAGCCGGTCACCCGCGCCGAGATGGAGGCCATCCGCGGCGTCTCGGTGGAGAGCGCCCTGTTGCGACTGCAGGAAATCGAGCTCGTCGCCGTGACTGGCCGCGCCGATTTGCCGGGCCGTCCGTTGCAGTACGGCACCACGGATAAGTTCCTCGACTTCTCCGGCCTGCGCTCGCTCGGCGAGCTCCCGGCGTCCGATGTCCTCTCACCCGCCCAGATCTCCGAGTGGATTGCCCGCGCCACCGCACCCGTCGCGGTCGCCGAGGCCGACCTCGGCCTCGCCTCGGAGGAGGACGCGCCTTCCGACAACCCGCCGCCCGCATGAGCCTCGACGACCATCGCCGCGAGGTCGATCGCATCGACCGCGAGATCCTTCGCCTCCTTGGCGAAAGGCTGCGCACGGCCCGTGCCATCGGCGAGGCGAAGGCACAGGCAGGGGCCGCGATCTACGCGCCGCAGCGCGAGGAGCAGGTGCTCGGCGGTCTCGTCGCCGCGGCGGGCGAGTTGCCCGCGGGCGGTGTGCGCGCCGTCTTCCGCGAGATCATCTCGATGTCCATCGGCGCCCAGATGCGTGCGCCCGTCGCCTACCTCGGTCCCGAGGGTTCCTTCACCCAGCAGGCCGCGGTGCGTGCCTTTGGTTCGAGTGTGCCGACCGCGCCGCTGCGCGGTCTCGGCGACATTTTCTCCGCCGTTGAGCGCGGCGAGGCCTCCTACGGCGTGGTCCCGGTGGAGAACTCAACCGAGGGTATGGTCAGCCACTCGCTCGATCTGCTGGCGGAGTCGGAACTCAAGGTCGTCGCCCAGGTGACACTCGACGTCGAGCATTGCCTCGTCGGCCGCGGCCCCATCGACCAGGTGCGCCGTGTCCTCTCCAAGGACATCGCCCTCGGTCAGTGCCGCGCCTGGCTCGCCCGCCATCTACCCGGAGCCGAGTTGGTCGAGGCGCCGAGCACCGCCGCCGCCGTCGAGGCAATCGCGCAGGATTCATCCGCCGCCGCCGTGGCTTCAGCCTCGGCTGCGGAGAGCCGAGGCGTGCCCGTGCTCGCCCGCGCCATCCAGGACCGCCGCGACAATGCCACCCGCTTCTTCGTCGTCGGTCCCAAGGCCAACCCACCCGGAGCCAAGGATGAGGTGACGAGCGTGGTGCTGACGCTCCGCCATGAACCGGGCGTCCTCCAAGCCGCCTTGAGCGCCTTCTCGTCCCGCGGCATCAATCTGCTGCGCATCGAGTCGCGCCCGAGCCGCCGCCGAGCCTGGGAGTACCAGTTCTTCATCGATTTCCCCGGCCACTGGGAGAGTCCGGCGGTCCGCGAGGCAATCGCCGACCTCTCGCGTCGCTGCGAGCACGTCAAATGGCTGGGCAGCTACCCGCAGGCGACCGCCTGAGGCGGCTCCGCTGGGTCGGACGCCTCGTTCTCGCGGCGTCGCTCTTGGTCGCGGCGCTGGTGCTCGTCATGGTCGCGCGTGCCGTATGGGCGCCGCAGGCCCGCTACGTCGTGCGGCCCGAGTTGTCCGTGCACGGTGTCACCGTCGGCTCGCCCGTCCGACTGAAAGGCGTGGTCGTCGGTCGCGTCGCCAGGGTCGGTCTGTGGTCCGATCCCAAGGACGGACGCGTGCGGCCGGAAGTCGTGCTCAGCCTCGACGTCTCCGTTGACCCGAATCTTGCGCTCCTCGGAGAGCGCGTCGCCGATGGGCTCCGGGTCGGTTTCGTGCCAGTCAACCCAGCCTCCGGCTTCCTTGAGACGGACCTTGTCTGGCTTCCGGGCAGTCCTTGCCTGCGCGCGACGAATGAGCCCGATGAACTGCCTTGGCAGCCGAGCTCGCAGCAGCAGGCGCTTGCGCGGGCGATCGCCGCCCTCCGTCCACTCGCGAACGCGGACCTTCGCCCCAAGGTCGAGTCCCTCCTTGCCGGCCTCTCCACCGCCGAGGCACGCCTGGCCGAGGGACCGGCCGCGCTCGCGTCGCTGTCCGCCCGCGCCGCGCGCCTCCGCGAGGGCCTCTCCCGCATCGAGTCCGCCGTGGACTCGGACGACCTTGCCGAGCTGCACGGTCGACTGGGCGAGGTCCGCGAGGGACTGCGCGTCGCCACCGCCGCGCTCGACGCGCTTGACCGTGATTTGGCGGCCTGGCCGGGGCCCCTGGGCGAGGCTCTGCGTGAATTCTCCCGCTCCTGCCGTGACTCTGCCGACCGCCTGCGGCGCGAGGTGCCCGAGTCGGCGCGCTGAGTCAATCGGGGCTTGCCGCAATGGCGCGGGGTGGGGAAGGTCTGCACCCAACGCACCGCCATGGCCGAAGCAAACACGCTGATGGAATCCATCCTGAACCTCTGCAAGCGACGTGGTTTCGTCTTCCCGTCCTCCGACATCTACGGTGGGCTCAACGGCTTCTTCGACTACGGTCCCCTCGGCGTCGAGCTCAAGAACAACATCAAGCAGGCGTGGTGGCAGGACTTCGTCCACCGCCGCGATGATATCGTCGGCCTCGACTCATCGATCATCCATCACCCCACGACCTGGAAAGCCTCGGGCCACGTCGACAACTTCACCGACCCCTTGGTCGACTGTAAGGAGTCCAAGATGCGTTACCGCGCCGACCAGCTTTTCTTCGCGCCCGTGCGGGTCGCAGGTGAGACCATCGGCTACGTCTCCGTGCTCGAGGACGAGGGCATGCAGGCCAAGGCCGACGAGGCCGCGCAGGAGATGAAGCGCAAACTGGCCAAGCAGGGTGCGCTCGAGCCCGTCGCGCTCCGCGACTTTACCCAGGCCAAACCCGAGGAGGTCGCGCTCGTGCCGTCCCCCGCCACCGGCAAGCCGGGTAGCCTGACCCCGCCGCGGTCGTTCAACATGATGTTCCAGACGCATGTCGGCGCGATGCAGGACGCCTCGGCTGTCGCCTACCTGCGCCCCGAGACCGCGCAGGGCATCTTCATCAACTTCAAGAACGTGGTCGACACCGGTCGCGTCAAACTGCCCTTCGGTATCGCCCAGGTCGGCAAGGCCTTCCGTAACGAGATCAATCCGCGCAACTTCATCTTCCGCTCGCGCGAGTTCGAGCAGATGGAGATCGAGTACTTCATCGCGCCCTCCGCCGACTGGCAGGCCGCGCACCGCGACTGGATTGAGCGCTGCCTCGCCTGGTTCGAGTCCATCGGCATCCCCCGGGCCAAGCTGTCGCTCTACGCGCACCCGGCGGAGAAGCTGGCCCACTACTCCAAGGGCACGACCGACATCATGTTCGAGTTCCCCTTCGGCGTGCAGGAGCTGCAGGGTGTCGCCGCTCGCGGCGATTTCGACCTGACTCAGCACAGCAATGTCTCGGGTCAGAAGCTCGACTGGTTCGACGAGGCCGCGAAGCAGCGCTTCATCCCCCATGTCATCGAGCCCTCCGTCGGCGTTGACCGCGTCTTCCTCGCCCTCCTGGCCACGGCCTACCATGAGGACGAGGTCGAGGGCGAGAAGCGCTCCGTGCTGCGCCTGCCCCCCCGCGTCGCGCCCTTCAAGGCCGCCGTCTTCCCCTTGCTCAAGAACAAGCCCGAGCTGGTGGAGCGGGCCAAGGCCCTGCACCAGCGCCTGCAGCGCCGGTTCAACGTTTTCTACGACGAGGCCGGCGCCATCGGCAGGCGCTATCGCCGCCAGGACGAGATTGGCACCCCCTACGGCATCACGGTCGACTTCGATACCCTTGAGAAGGAGGCGGGTGTCACGGTCCGGGACCGCGACACGCTCGAGCAGGTGCGGATGACCGAGGACGAGGTCGTCCGGTTCCTCGACCAGAAGGTGCACGGCTGAGCCCTGACCAAGCGGTTTCTTGGGATGCCAGACCCGGCATCTCGGCTTTACAGCCCCGGCCAGCGTGGGATAGGTTCGCGCCATGAGCCAATCCCCCGCTCCCTCGGCCAAGGCCGGATTTCCCCTAGTCCTCGGAATCTCCGCCTTCCTCATCGCAGGTTGCTCGGCGTTCTTCTCTGTCCGCGGACTCGGACTGCTCTTCGCCGGTTCCGAATGGCCGGTGATGATCATGGCCGCCACCCTGGAGATCGGCAAGTTGGTCGCGGCCTCCTTCCTCTACCGCTACTGGGGCTCCATCCAGGCGGCGCTCAAGTTCTACCTGACCCTCGCCCTGGTCGTCCTCGTCGGCGTCACCTCGCTCGGTAACTACGGTTACCTCGCCCGCGCCTACGAGCGCGCCAATGCCGACATCGCCGTCGCCGAGAGCCAGATCAAGAGCATGGAGAGCGAAGTGGTCGACATCCAAGCCCGCATCGAGGCCTCCCGTGGCGTCAACAGCCAGTCCATCGGCATCAGCCGCGAGGACCTTGCCCGTGCCCAGGCTCGTGTCGCCTTCGAGCGCGATGCGTTGTCCCAATCCATCACGCGCATCGAGGCCGCCCGTGCCGCCGCCAACGAGCGCCGTGCCACCGCAGCCCGCGCCTCGGCCGAGCGCAACGCCGCCCAGGCCGACGCTCTGAGCAAGGCCGTCACGGCGGACGAGGCCTCCATCGCCAGCCTGCTCAAGCGCGTCGAGGTGCTCGATCGCGCTGTCGACGCCTACACCCAGCAGGGCAACAGCGGCCTGTTCAATCTCTCCGACGGTGTCCGCAAGGGACAGGACCTGCGCGAGCAGCAGTCCGCCGAGCGCAACGCCATCGCCGCCGAGCTCGAGCGCACCCGCACCCGCATCGAGCGGCTGCGCGATGACCAGCTCAAGCAGGCCGCGGAAATCGCCGCCGAGATGAAGGTGGTCGACGAGGCTCTCCGCCAGGACCTGCTGAAGTTGGACGCCGAGTTTGCCGAGGCTGACAAGAAGGGCGCCGCCGCCGTCGCCGCCGCCGAGGAGAACTTCGCCGCGCTCGAGGCCCAGAGCAAGAAGACCGCCAACGTCGGCGAGGCCAAGGTCGACCAGCTCCACGAGCTCGTGCGCCGTCGCACCCAGGAGATCCAGAACCTGCGCAACCAGATCACCCGCTCCGATATCGGCACCTACCGCTTCGTCGCCCGCGCCTTCGATGTCACCGCCGACGAGGTGGTGAAGTGGCTCATCGTGCTGCTCGTGCTCGTCTTCGACCCCCTCGCGGTGACGCTCGTTGTCGCCTTCAACGTGGCCTTGCTCCGCGGGAATGAGCCCAAGCCCGCGGCTCTGCCCAGTTCGCCCGCCTCCGCCTCACGACTCTGGATTGTCGGGCTCTCCGTCGCCCTGCTCTCCGTCATCATCGCCTGGCTTGTCTGGCCGCGCGGTGCCACGCTCTTCGGTAACCTGCCCCGCGAGCACACTCGCCTGATTCCCGGCGACAGCTTCGCCGTGCTCACCTTTCGGCCCGAGTCACCTCCCGTCGCCCGCAAGCTCCCGCCCGACCCCAATCGCAGCATGGTTGTCTCGAGCGAGCCGGTGAAGGTCGCCGCCGTGCCCAAGGCTGACCCGGCCCTGGAGGCCTGGCTTGATTGGGTCGGCGGCCCTGTCGCCACTCAGGCCCTCAACGACCTGCTCGGAAACGGATTGGATGCGAACGCGGAGGTGTTCGCGTTCGCCAAGTTTCCCATCCGCCTGACTGCAGGCAAGGATGGGCGCCCCGTGGTCATCTGCGGGCTGGTTCTCCGCATCACGGATCCGGTGGCGGCCGAGTCCGCGCTCTCCCGCCTCTCCGACAAGATCCGTGCCGGTCTGCGTGGTGACGCTACCCCCGCGGGTGACCTTAGCCGTAACCGCGCGATGATTCGTTACGCCGATGGTCGCTACCTCGACCCCCAAGGCGGTTTTTTTACCTTCGGCGTGACGGCGGACTCGGCCATTCTGATGGTCGAGTTTGAGGGTGATCCGGTCACGCCTTGCATCGGACAGGAGATGCGCAACTGCCTCGCCCTCGCCTCCGGACAGGCCGAGGTCGCCGAGACGCTTCCCACTATCGCTTATTCCTCCGACGCCAGCATCTCCCTCTGGCTCAATTCAGGACGCTTCTTTCGGCGCCTCCCCATGGATGCACCGACCCGCAAGCGCTTCGCCCAGCTCCGTGCCAACGTGGATTTCGATATGATTGTCGGGATGCGGACCGTGTCCGCCGACCAGGTCAAGATTGTCGCTCGCTACGAGTATCCGGGTGAGCGTCCCGCCGCCCTCGCACCCGAGGCCGTTCGCGGCGATGGTGCGGTCCAGAATCTCGCTGGTCGCCTGCTCCAGCGCTGTAGCGACTCCCTCGAGTTCGACGCGTTCGCGGAGCGGCTCCGCCTCGCCTTCGGTGAGGGCAATCCCGCCGGCATCCGCCAGGTCGTCGTCGAGAAGTCCTCGCCCTCCCCCCAAGTCGCGCAGTTCACTGTCAGCACGCGGGTCGAGAACGGCGCGGCGCGCCCGATGGTCGGCGTCCTCCAGTCGCTACTACGCTGAGCGCGGATGGGTCGCCGCCGTCCATGGATCGGCCTGGCGACACTTCTCGCCTTGGCCGGGTGCTCCATGCGCCTGCCGTCGCCTGTCGACGACTTGCGCAAGGCGACATGGGGTCAGGGTGACGAGACGGTATCCGATGCTCCCTCGCCAGTCGCTGTGCCGCCCGGCACCCCCGATGCGCCACCGGCGGTGACGCCTGTTGCAACCGCACCAGTCAAACCCGCGCCCGCACCAGCCGTTCCAGCCGAGCCTGCCAAGCCTGCGGACAGGGTCCAGCTTGGCCGCCAACCGCTTCGACTGCCTTTCCCTGAAGCGGATGCGCAACCCTTGTCTTTGCGCCGTTCCGATGAGCCCCGGCTGCGGATCGGGCAGGGCGCTCTTCTCCTGCCGGATGTGGGCGGATCGCCAGCCCTTGTGACACCACGCGCGACCTCCCAAGAGAACGCTTCCGGCACGGCTCGGTTATCCGTGTCGGGTGCGAAGCCGCTGTCCGTTGGAGTGGGTGCCTCGCCGCGGCTCGATGTTCTGGACGCGGGCTCGCCCGGTCCCGTTGCCGACGGGCAGCCAGGACTTGTCGTCTCCGGCGGACCCTCGCCACGGGTGACGCCTGCGATGCCCTTGGAGCTCGCCCTAGTCAGGACCAGTGGCGGAATGGCGACTGGCGAATCGATTTCTCCGAAGGCCGAGGTTCCACTCGCCCCGCCCGTTGCCGGGTCAGGATCGCACCTTGCTCCCGCTTTACCTGAAATCGGACCTCCCTCGTCCAGCGCAACTTCAATCACCTCGACCTCGGGGAATCTCTCGGTCGCGAAGGCAAAGCCCATACCCGGCGTGGCCGAACTGGCTTCCCCGGCCCTACCTGTAACCGATGGCACCCAGCTTGGCGCATCGGTCACCTCCACGCCGATTGCGGTCACGGTTGGCACCTTGTCCGCTGTTGCGGCGACGGATACCTCGCGCGCGCCTGTGCTGAGTCCAGGCTCAGTGGTGCATGCGGGCACCGGCTCGTTGTCCGTTGTCACGGTCAAGCCAGGTGCGGCCTCGGTCATCGCCCGTGGGCCATCCGACGCCTTGCCCATGCAGGTTTCGGGTGTCTCGCCGGTGGACGCATCTGCTGCCGCCTCTGATTCGCTCACCTCGGGTGGGCTTGCTCAGGCCGCCGCCGAGGCACCGGAGGCATCTGCCCGGCGTGAGGCGGAGCGACGAGCCCGCGAGGCAGAGAGCCGCGAGCACGGCTCCGCGCTGACCCGCTGGCTTCGCGATCACTTGCCCTTCTTTTTCTGATCGAGCTCGCGTGCCGCGAGCTCGAGGGCGAGCGCGGCCAGACGACGGCGGCCGCAGACCGTAGCCGTGAACGAGAGGTTGATCAGTCCGGAGGGAAGGTGAGCGAGAAAATCGGCGCGGCCTTGGCGACGTCCGAGGTTCCCGTAGGCGCCGCAGGCCTGCAGCAGGCGCTGGGTGGCGGCGACATGGAGCAGGTGGCTGAAGGCATCTCGCGAGCCCTTCCAGTCCGATGCCTCCCGGGCATGATCCTCGATCTCGACGCGCCAGAGCTGCATGTCGGCGCGGACCACGTAGGGGTCGAAGGCGAGCGAGGCGAAGTCGTACGCCGCGCAGCCGAGTCGCAGGCCCTGGAAGTCGATCAGCCATGCCGAGTCGCCGCGCAGGAGGATGTTCTGCGACTGGAAATCGCGATGGACCGTGACGGCTGGTTGGCGCAGCAGCTCGGCGCTGAGCGAGGCCATCTCCTCGGCGACGCCGCGGTCGAGTCGCACGCCGGTGAGCACGTGCTCCGAGAAGTAGTCGCGCTCCCATTTGTAGAGCGCGGCGGAGAAGGGCTCGGAGAGCTTGATGCCGGCCGCATCGGCGGCCGCCGTGCCCTCGCGGTGGAGCCGGGCCACCTGTTCGATGGCTGAGGCATAGGCGGGCCAGGGGAAGTCGGCTTGGCGCGCGGCTGAGAGCAGGTCACGGTCCCCGAGGTCTTCGAGGAGAAGCAGGCCCTGCGCGCTGTCCTCGGCCAGCACGCGCGGCACTTGGATCTCCGCGCTGCCCAGCGCGCGCGCCAGCGGCCCGTAGAGCCGGTTCTCCGCCTTGCAGCCATCGTCGATGCAGAGCACCCCGGGTGTCTCGCGGAAGGTCGCCCGAAGGAACCTGCGGGCGGAGCCCCCACGCGCAATCTCGCCGTCGGGCCTGAGCGTGCAGCCAAGCACGCTGGCGGCGACTTCGGGTGTCGGTATCACCTTGGGTTCCAATCGGCCGCGCGCTGCCTGATAGGCCTCGGGCGTGCCGATATCATCCCAATCGGCCGAGGTGTCGAGATGGGCGCGGACGGAGCCGCGTTGGGCCGAAATGCGGCGCAGGAAATGCTCGACCAGCGATTCGGCGACCAGGGGCACCGAGAGGACGAACTCGCGCGTGACGACACAGATACCGGTGTGCTGGTACTCGGCCTCGGTGGCACCGAGGCGACCGCGCAGGTCGGTTACGACGCCGTCGCTGTCGACGCGCACGTTGCGATTCGGTCCGTCCTTGCGCACGAGCAACGTCACCTCGGCGCGCGTGCGGGCATGGTCGGCGACGAGCGATCGCAGGTCGCAGCCGGACAGGATATCGCCGTTCCAGATGATGAGCTGCCTGTCGTCCGCCGACAGTTGACCCCGAATATTGGCAAGTCCGCCCCCCGTCTCGAGCAGCTCCGGCTCGTGCACGAAGGTCAGTCGGACTCCCTTGTGTGTGCCGCCGGGAAAGGCTTTGGACCAGGCCTCGGGGCAGTGGTGCGTGTTGATGATGAGGTGCTGGACGCCGGCCTCGATCAGGCAGTCCATGGCGCGTTCGACCATGGGCCTTCCGTTGATGGGCAGCAGGGGCTTGGGCGTGTTGTCGGTCAGTGGGCGGAGTCGCGTGCCTAGGCCGGCGCCGAGGATGAAGGCTGTGCGCGGGAACTCACCCATGGGAGCACTTCGGACAGAGTCCGTGGATTTCGAGCACGTGCGAGAGGCCGGTGTATCCCCGGGCGGTGGCCGCCGCCTCGATGGCGGCGGCGTCGCATTGCCCGAGTCGCTCGATGGCGCCACAGCCGCGGCAGACAAGGTGGTGATGGTGGTGGCCAGGCACGGTGAGCGCGTAGAGCGAGCGGCCCTTCTCGAGCGGGTGGCGCTGGACGATGCCGGCGCGCTCGAAGGCCTCGAGGCTGCGGTAGACGGTCACACGGTCGGCCTTCGCCGAGCCGATGCGACGGTGGATGTCATCGGCGGCGAGGGGGACCTTGGCCTGAGCCAGTGTCCGGAGCATCGACCGGCGCGCATCGGTGGTCCGGAGACCGCGTTCGCGGAGCCGGCTCAGCGCGTGGTTGACCCGCTCGGTGTTGCCGCCTCCGCAGCAATCGCCCCCGTGTTGGTGTTCGGCCGACATGACTCCTGCTTGTTCGCCCTCGGCGCGGTGGCAAACCTTCTCCAGCCGGCTATGTCACGCCCGGTGCTTGCCAACCGGGGTAGCTGGGGGTTGGCTGTGGCATGACGGACGACCCGCCCAGCGCTTCCCCGTCCGGCCCGACGGTCGGATGGGTCCAGCCGTGCGACGTCACCCTGCCGGGCCCCTTCGCCCTCGAGCTGGGAGGTTCCTTGCCCTCGTTGACGCTGCGTTACGAGACCTACGGTGTCCTGAACGCCGAGCGCTCCAACGCGATCCTCGTGCCGCATGCCCTCAGCGGCGACCATCATGTTGCTGGTCGCCACTCGGCCGGGGATGCCAAGCCGGGCTGGTGGGAGGCCTTCGTCGGCCCCGGCAAGATGGTCGATACCGACCGTTACTTTGTCATCGGCGTCAACACGCTCGGCGGCTGCGCTGGCTCGACCGGTCCGCTGTCCGTCGACCCTCTCACCGGGCGTCCCTACGGTGCCACCTTCCCGGAGATCACCTTCGGTGACGTCGTCCGCGCCCAGCGTCTCCTTGTCGCGCATCTCGGCATCCGCCGCCTGCACGCCGTTGTCGGTGGCTCGAAGGGCGGCATGCAGGCCTTGCTCTGGGCGCTTGATCACGCCGACGCGGTCGACCGAATCGTCGCGCTCGCCTGCGGGCTGCGCCAACCGCCGCACGCGCTCGCCCTCAACGCGGCCGCGCGCGCCGCAATCCTCGCCGATCCCCGTTTCCAGGGCGGACATTACCAGCCTGGCGCTGGTCCTGATGACGGCCTGGCCGTCGCGCGCATGATCGGCCACGTCTCGTATCTCTCGCCGTCGGCCTTCCAGAGGAAATTCGCCCGCGAGACCGTCCCTGGGTCGAAGCCGGGCGACGCAGTGCACTGGCAGGTCGAGAGCTACCTTCGGCACCAAGGCGACGCCTTCGTCCGCCGTTTCGACGCCAACAGCTTCCTGCGCATCACCCGCGCGGTCGATCGCTTCGACGTCACCGGCCGCCCCTTCGCCCCCAATGGACCAGCCGTCCTGGCGGTCGCCTTCTCCACCGACGGACTCTATCCCCCCGCCGAGGCGCGCGCACTTGCCGCAGCCGCTGGTCCGCGCGGGGCCTATCTCGAGGTCGAGACCGACGCGGGGCACGACGCCTTCCTGCTCCCTGACGCCGGGCTGTTTGCCAGGGTGCGCGAGTTCCTGCGCTGAGTCAGAGCAGCGGCTCGATAAGCTTGGCGAGGCGCTCGAGTCCGCGCCCGTGCCAGCGCTGCGCACGGGCGATGACCCGCGGGGACAGTTGCCGTGACTCCGCCGCGAGCGACTCGATGTGCTCCGCGATCTCGGCACAAGCCGGGCTCCGACTCACCATCGCACCAATCTCGTAGTTTAGGAAAAAGGAGCGCATGTCGATGTTCGCCGAGCCGATGAGCGCCTGGCTGCGGTCGACCAGCACCAGCTTGGTGTGCAGCACGCCCGGGCTATAGAGGTAAATCTCTGCCCCGGCCTCCGCCAGAACGCGCAGCGCGGGGCGTCGCGCGAAGTCAGTCAGGCGGTGGTCGGATCGACGCGGGACGATGACACGCACCCGCCGCCCATCGCGCGCTGCCCGGGTGAGCGCGGCGAGGAGTTCGGCGTCCGGGATGAAGTAGGGCGTCACGATGTCGATGCCCTCCCGTGCCCCCTCGACCATCCGCAGCAGTTCCTTCCAGAGTAGATCCCCCTCGGCGTCCGGACCCGAGTCGATGACCTGCGCTCGCTCCATGCCGACGGGTGGCGCCTCCTCGAGTAGGGTCGCTCGTAGCGACTCCGGCTCTGTGCCTGTCGCTTGGCACCAATCGGTGAGAAAGATGTGCTCGATGTGGTTCGCCGCCGGGCCACTGATGCGGAAGGAGGCGTCCCGGAAGCGCCGGCGGGACGGGTTGCTGCCGATATACTGTCCGCCGAGATTCTGCCCGCCGATGATGGCGACGGTGCCATCGAAGACCGCGAGCTTGCGGTGGTTGCGCCAATTCGCCGAGCCCTTGCCTCGCAGTGAGAAGACCGGGTTGAACCAGGCGACCTGTCCGCCGGTTGCGTGCAGGCGGCGCAGGGCGAACCAGGGCAGGGTGCGGCTACCGATGGCATCGATGAGCAGGCGGACCTCGATGCCCTCGCGCGCACGCGCGGCGAGCAGGGCGACCAGTTCCCGTCCCACTGCGTCGTGGGCGAGAATGTAGGTGCCGACGGAAATGCGGCGCCGGGCGCCGGCGATGCCCTCGCGCAGCGCGCGCAGGGTGTCGGAGCCATCGCGCGCCAGCAGGCACTCCACCCGGTTGCCCTCCGCGCCAGTCGCCGGGGCGATGGCGTCGGCCAGCTCCCGGACACGGTGTCGTTGCCGGGCGAGTGCCTCGTGTTTGCGCCGCCCGAGCACGCTCCAGAGCCACAGCGCGGGCACGGCGATGAGTACGGCGACGGCGGCGTGCCAGACGGTGAGGCTGTCGACCCAGGCGGGCATGCGGCGAGTATGTCCGCTGCCTCCGCTGCCTCAAGGGCGCAAAAAAAGACCCCGGCTTGCGCCGGGGTCTTGCTTGCGAGCCCGCGGGCTCAGTTGCCGGCCTTGTCGAGCAGGTCGCCGAGGCTGTTGAAGTCGCCGCCGCCGAACGAGCCGCCGCCGGTCGACTGGCCGCCCGTGGGGGCGGGGCCGGTGGAGGGACCCTTGATGCGGTCGTAGCTGCTGATCTCGGCCTGCAGGCGCTCGGCGTCGTAGTTCGCGGCCTTGATGGACAGGCCGATGCGACGCTCGTCCTTGTCGATTTTGATGACGCGGGCCGAGACTTCCTGGCCGACCTTGAGGGCGTCCTTTACGTTCTCGACGCGCTCCTCTGAGATCTGCGAGATGTGCACGAGGCCGTCGATGTCATCGGAGAGCTCGATGAAGGCGCCGAAGTTGGCGATCTTCGAGACCTTGCCCTTGACGACGTCGCCCACGTGGTAGGTGCGGTCGATGACGGACCAGGGGTCCTCCATCGTCTGCTTGATGCCGAGTGAGATGCGCTGCTGGTCGACGTCGACGTCGAGCACCAGGGCCTCGACCTCGTCGCCCTTCTTGAGGTGGTCGCCGGGGTTGGTGATGCGGCGGGTCCAGCTCATGTCGGAGACGTGCACCATGCCGTCGATGCCCTCCTCGAGCTCGACGAAGGCGCCGTAGTTGGTGAGGTTGCGCACCTTGCCGCGGACGCGCGCGCCCACGGGGTAGTTGTGGCGGACCATCTCCCAGGGGTTGGCCTCGAGCTGGCGGACGCCGAGCGAGATCTTCTGCTCCTCGGTGTTGACCGCGAGGACGATGGCGTCGAGTTCCTGGCCGACCTTGAGGACGTCCGAGGGCTTCTGCACGCGCTTGGTCCAGGAGAGTTCGGAGACGTGGACGAGGCCTTCGACGCCGGGCTCCAGCTCCACGAAGGCGCCGTAGGCCACGAGGTTGACGACCTTGCCGTGCACCTTGGCTCCCATGGGGAAGCGCTTCTCGATGCCTTCCCAGGGATTCGAGAGGGTCTGCTTGAGACCGAGCGACACGCGTTCGCGCTCGCGGTCGACCTCGATGACCATGACGGTGAGCTCCTCGCCGACCTTGACGGCCTCGCTCGGGTGGCCGATGCGGCCCCAGCTCATGTCGGTCACGTGCAGCAGGCCGTCCAGACCGTCGAGGTCCACGAACGCGCCGTAATCGGTGATGTTCTTGACCACGCCGCGGCGGATGGTGCCGGGCTTGACGTCCTCGAGGAGGGTGCGGCGCTTCTCGGCGCGCTGCTCTTCGATGAGCTCGCGGCGGGAGACGACGATGTTCTTCTTGTCCTTGTTGATCTTGATGATCTTGAAGTCGTAAGTCTGGCCGACGTACGCATCGAGGTTCTTGGGAGGGGTGACGTCGATCTGGGACGACGGCATGAAGGCGTCGACGCCGACCGAGACGATGAGGCCGCCCTTGACCTTGGCCTTGACGCGGCCCTGGACGACGGAGCCCTCGGTGCAGTTGGCCTCGATGCTCTCCCAGCGACGGATCTGCTGGGCGCGATCGTAGGAGACGAGGGGCGTGCCCTCCTTGGTCTCGAGGCGCTCGAGGTAGACCTCGATCTCCTGGCCGACCTGGATCTCGCCGAGGTCGGGGAATTCATTGTGGGCGATGAAGCCTTCGGACTTCCCGCCGATGTCGACGACCACGGTGTCCTTGCGGATTTCCGTGACCTTGCCCTTGACGACGCTGTGGGCTCGAAGCGCGCCGAAACCGGATTCGGCGAGCAGTTTTTCCATGATGCTCATGATGTTGTTTGCTTGTGGGTCCCGGTCGTCGCGAGGACGGGTCCGGGGTTTGGTTGTGGGTGAACGTTCCTCCCGGAGAGTCCATGGACGTCTGTCCACGGGCCGAGGGGAAGTTCGAGCAAGCCGTCCGACACCCCCGCTGGCAAGCGCAAATCCGAGCCTAGCGACCAGCCTCGTCCCGGAGCGCCTTGGCCCGGGCCGGGTCGGCAGTCATCCGCCGCGCGGCTTCCTCATAAAGCTCGGTGGCCTGGGTCGCCTTGCCATGGGCCTTGAGGAATCGGGCTGAGCTCAGGACCAACCCGAAGTCCTCCTGTCCGAGGAAGGGCAGGGCCCGATTATCCCAGCCGAAATCCTTGCCCGCCGACACCGCGTCCTGCGAGAGCTCCAGGAGCAGGGCCAGCCGAGGGCAGCGGAGCAGGGCCGCCAGAAGCAGTCGCCTACGCTCCTCCGGACGGTCACGCATCAGCTCGGCCGCTCGCAGCGCGGCGTAGGCCCCGGCTGGCTCGACTTGCCGCCCGAAATCGGACATCTGGGCCTGCAGGTCATGCGCGAAAGGTCGGTAAAGCGGGTCGCCCACGATCACCCCCATCCAGCTCATCGCAGGTGTCGCCCGCCAGGCAGCCTCACCCGCGGTCTCGCCTGCGGCGAGATTGGCGAGGAGCAGGTCTGGTCGCACGGTGAAGGCAAGGTAGGGTTCGTCGACGTTGCCGAATGTCAGCGCCGCTCCGCGCTCAACCAGGGCGGCGGTCCAGCCGCGCTTCGAATCCCGCAAGGCCTGCCCGGAGAAACTGTGCAGGTGCAGCGCAATCGCGCCCGGCGCGAGCATCGCTCCGGGCTCGGCCAGCTTGCCCTTCGGCGAGCCGCTGTACCAGCCGAGGTAAATCGCCGGGCTGTCGAAGCGCGCGTCCGCGCCGAAGAGGTCCTTCGTCTTGTCGACATCGGTCGGGAAGCCGAGCGCACGGCACACCGCGTCTGCCCGTGAGAACCAGGTGTCTCCATCCGGATACGGCCCGCCCAAGTCGATATAGGCACGGCCGCGCAGCCCGCGGCGCTCCGCCTCGGCCATGCCCTTTAGCGAGCGTAGTACCGCCGTGAGCGACGGACCGTCCAGGCGCGCGGTGCGCAGAAGTTGCCCGGTGTCTTTGGGCTCGGTGCCGTCCTTGGTTCCGAACCATGGGTTCGGTCGCGGTCCGTGCGGTGGCGTGTCAACGGAAGCCAAAAGACAGAGCTCACTATCGACGCTCGCCGCCTCGGATCCCTGCGAGGGCCCCATGGCCTTGCCGTCCGGACCGTTATCCCGGCGGATGCGCCAAGGCAGTCCGCGGCAGAGCACAATCCATCGCGCGCGCGGCGCACCCTTGAGGACCAGGGGCAATCGCCCGAGTTCGTCGGCCGTGGCTCCCAATTCGCCGGCGATGAGATTGCGCCGGAGTAGTTCGGCACGCAGCGGGTTGAGGATGGTGTCCGCATACTGCCGCCAGGAGACCGTATCGCGTCCGGCCTTGGGAATCTCAAGCTCGATGCGATTCGTCGCCGGGATGCCGCGGAGCTTGGCATACTCGGCCGCTAACTGGGCGGATTCCGCGTCGCCCTTGGCCGAGACCACCACGACGCTCGCAGGGTCGATCGCCGCATGGGCTGTCGCCATGGCGGCGAGGAGGATGGTCAGCGCAACCCGCACATCGCATCTTGGTCGAAGGCTTGGACGGGTGGAAGCGCAGAACGGCTTGCCTGCTCGCCGCCATGTTCGCAGGGTGGGGCATGGATTGGCTTCAAGTCGCCCTCGGCGGTGCGGTCGGCAGTGTTGCTCGACATGCAATTGGCCTAGCCCTTGCTGGTTTGGCACCGCTCGGCACCCTTGCGGTCAATCTCCTTGGCTGCGCGCTCATCGGCTGGCTCCATGGTCGTCTCGGCCAGGTGGCACCCGAGCGCCTGCTGCTCATGACTGGTTTCTGTGGTGGCTTCACGACTTGGTCTGCCTTCGGGCTGGAGACAATCCGCCTCGGCAACGAGGGGCGCGTCGGCGCCGCTGCGGCTTATGCCGCTGTCACGGTCGTGCTCTGCTTGGCCGCAGTCGCCGCCGGCTGGGCCCTTGCGCGCTGACTCAACGACTCATCCTGCCGCCGTAACTCGCGATGGCGGCGGCGAGGCTCTGTGCGATGGCCTGTCGGTAAGGTTCGCTGGCGATTTTCTTGGCCTCGGCCGGATTCGAGAGGAAGGCGGTTTCGACGAGGACGCCGGGGCACTGCAGGTCCGTGAGCACGGCCCAGCGTGCACGGCGCACGCCGCGGTCGGCGCCGCCGAGATTGTTCACGAGCTGTCGCTGAATCTCGTAGGCGAGCAGGATGTTGAGGCCGTCTTGGCGATTGCCCGTGACCGGACGGGCGGCGCCCTTGCTGGTCGTGTTCGTCGATTGCTGGCCAGCCGGCGTCAGGCAGAAGGTCTCGGTTCCGTTGGCCTGTCCGGTCGCGTCCGCGTTGAAGTGCAGGCTGATGAACAGGTCGGCCTTCACCCGGTTGGCGAAGGCGCTGCGGTCCTTGAGCTCGAGGAAGGTGTCATTCTCCCGGGTGAAGAGGACCTCGTAGCCTGACTTGCGGAGCAGCACGGCGAGACGCTTGGCCACGTCCAGCGTCATGGCCTTCTCGTCCACGCGCAACTGCGTGTTCTGCTTGCCGGGATCCTTGCCGCCGTGTCCAGGGTCGAGCACGATACGCTGGGGTCGGCGGCTGCCTGGCGGCGGGCCCCAGAGGATCGGGGAGACCGCGGCGAGGTAGTCATCCCGCTCCATCGTCAGGCGAACCGAATCCGGCCGACCCTTTACGCGGTACGTGCTGGCCCGGATGCCGTCGTCGAGGAAGACCTTGATGCCGTCGATGGTGACGTACTCGCGATCGCGCTCGGCGATGAGGATGCCAGGGTAGCCACGGCGCTCAAAGACCTCGCGGCCCTCACGGGTCGGCTCGGGGTTGGGAAAGCCAAGTCGGGCCACGGAGTCGCCGAGCCAGACCCGATCCGCGCGGCAGATGGCGGCGGCGAGGAGGAGCAGGGCCAGCGTCGTCCGCATCGCGGGCGGGAATCAGGACTCGTCGGGCTCGTCGGCCACGGCGGAGTCGTCCTCCATGTCCTCTTCGCCGGGTTCGGCGTTGTGGACAAGCTTGCGGCGGTTCTGCTGGAGCGGGGTGAGCCCGACCACGATGCTGCGGCCAACGCGCTTGGGCGTGTTGTCCGCGGTGCAGACATTCGTCAGCTCGGAGATCACGCGCTTGACCGTCTCGACGCCGATCTCGGCGTGCTCGAGGTCGCGGAAGCGGTACTGCAGCACGAGCTTCACCTTGTGCCCGTGGTAGAGGAAGTTCTCGGCCCGGCGAATCTTGATGAAGAGGTCGTGCGTGTCGATGCGCGGGCGGAGCTTCAGCTCCTTCATCTTCGCGGTGTGCTTCTGGTGCTTCGACTTCTTGGCCTCCTCGTAGAGGTACTTGCCCATCTCGATCAACTTGCAGACAGGCGGCACCGCGGTGCCGGCGATCTCAATCAGGTCGACACCTTGTTCCCGGGCGAGCTGCAGCGCCTTCTCCGTCGGCATGATGCCGAGCATCTCGCCGCCGGCGGTGACCACGCGGACCTCGGGCACCCGGATGCGCTCGTTGCGCTTGGGACCACGGTCGAGCGGGTCGCGCCTGAAGTTGCCTCGGTTCTGGGGGGAATTCGGCCGCGGGCCGCTCGGACGGGAAGGCAAGGACATCAGGTGCGCGTGGGGTGTGTTGGCTGTCACTATTTCCAACGCCCCGCCCCATTCAAGCAAGGAATGGGGTTTTGGGCTGAGGGCGGGGTGCCTCAGTCGAGTGCGGCGAGCGCGGCCAGCACCTGCCGGCCGTGCTCGGGCGCGTCGACTTTTTCAATCACCGCGGCGAGCTTGCCGTCGGCAGCGAAGACATAGGCCGCTCGGGCGGGTCCGAGGTACTTCTTTCCGTACATCGATTTCTCGATGATGGCGTCCATGGCCTTCGAGAACAGGTCATCGGGGTCGGAGACCAAGGTGTAGCCGAGCTTGTGCTTGGCGGCATACTTGAGGTGGCCCGCGCAACTGTCGCGCGAGATCCCAATTAGGCGGTGGCCGGCCTTCAGGATGGCCTTCTCGTGCTTGGCGAGGGCCACCGACTGTTTGTCGCAGGCGGAGGTGTTGTTTCGCATCCAGACGGAGACCACCGTGGGTCCCTCGAGGAGCTTGGCGAAGGGTGTGCGGATGGCCTGGCCGTCCACCACGGCCTCGACCTCGAAGTTCAATTTGGGCTTTTTTCCGGGGGTGAGCATGGTGGGCGAGGAAAGAGGAAAGAGGTCGGAGGCAAGAGGCGGGCGAAAATCAGGGGGTAAAAGAGGGCAGGGGGTGGTCTGCTCCCCAACCCCTTGGCGCGGTCCTCTTCCCCGCCCCCTCCCATTTTCCCTTTACAAGCAGAGGGCGAATGCCTTTGTTCGACCTTTCTGCCATGCAAAAGACCCGCAAGTCCATTGCCAAGCGCTTCAAGGTGACCGGCACCGGTAAGGTCATGCGCCGCTCCCCCAATACCCGCCACCTGCTCTCCAGCAAGTCGCGCAAGCAGCGCCGCCGCGCCAACAAGTCCAAGCGCGTCGACTCCGGCTTCGAGAAGTCCATGAAGATCTCGATGCCCTGGGCCTAAGTCCTCGGCAGACATCCCTTTCGCAGTCAGGCGGGTGACACCTCAGGCGACCCGCCGGCTCGAGAAAACCAAACACACACACTAACATGCCTCGCGTCACCAACGCTCCCTACACCAAGGCCCGCCGCAAGCGGACCCTCAAGCGCGCCAAAGGCTACTTTGGCAGCAAATCCCGTCTCTATCTGCACGCGATGGAGGCCGTCCAGCGTGCCGAGAAGTTCGCCTATCGCGACCGTCGCGAGAAGAAGACCGACTTCCGCCAGCTCTGGATCGTCCGCCTCAACGCGGCTTGCCGTCCCCTTGGCATCACCTACAGCCGCCTCATCGCGGGTCTGAAGAAGGCCAACATCACCCTCGACCGTAAGAATCTCAGCGAGCTCGCCATCCACGACGCGCCCGCCTTCGAAGCGATCGTCGGCAAGGCCAAGGCCGCCCTGGCCTAATCCGGTCGCCAGACGCCCTTTCGCGAGGCCCCGGTTTCCGGGGTCTCGCTGTTTGAGAGGGTGCTTTCGCTTGCCGCCCCCGCCGCCCACCGCACACCTTAAGCCCATGCAGTCGCAGCTCGACAGCGTGCTTTCCGAGGCCATCGCCGCGGCTGGGCAGGTCCGCGCCCGCGCCGACCTCGAGGCGCTCAAGGCTCGGCTCGTCGGCCCCAACGGTTCCCTGACCCTGGTCATGCGCGGCATGGCCACGCTCCCCAAGGAGGAGCGCCCCGCCGCCGGCAAGCTCATCAATGCCGCCAAGGAGCGCCTTGACGCACTTCTCGCCGAGGCCGCCGCCCGCGTCGAGCAGGCGGAGCTCGCCGCCGCGCTCGGGCCCGCCGT
The DNA here is from genome assembly GCA_049419705.1 of Opitutales bacterium. GTDB lineage: Bacteria > Verrucomicrobiota > Verrucomicrobiia > Opitutales > UBA953 > UBA8828. Next base: position 25,219 of record JBMSKH010000010.1, on the reverse strand, counting down.
CGATCCCTCGCTGCCGAGCCCCGACGTCGCCGCCGGCTCCATCCATCCGCTGACGCGCACGCGCGAGCGCATCCTCGCCACCTTCCGCAAGCTCGGCTTCGTCGTCGCCGAGGGTCCCGAGGTCGAGACCGAGTGGCACTGCTTCGACGCCCTCAACACGCCCGCCGACCACCCGGCGCGCGACATGCAGGACACTTTCTACCTGCCGCGCGCCTTCCGCTCCGCCGACGCGCCGCGCAAGGGCGAGGAGGAACTCCTCCTGCGCACGCACACCTCGAGCGTCCAGGTCCGCACGATGCTCGCGCGCAAGCCGCCGATCCGCATCGTCGCGCCGGGCCGGTGCTTCCGCCGCGACGCCGTCGACGCCACCCACTCCGCCAACTTCCACCAGGTCGAGGGTCTCTGGGTCGAGCGCGGCGTGACGCTCGCCGACCTGCGCGGCGTGCTCGACTTCTTCGTCAAGGAGACCTTCGGGCCCGAGGCTGAGACGCGCCTGCGCCCCTCGTTCTTCCCCTTCACGGAGCCGAGCTTCGAGATGGATATCCGCTCGCCGAACCTCGGTCGCCTCTCGGACCGCTGGCTCGAGGTGCTCGGTTGCGGCCTGGTCGACCCCAAGGTGCTCGAGGCCTGCGGTCTCGACCCCGCCGAGTGGTCCGGGCTCGCCTTCGGGCTCGGCCTCGAGCGCATCGCCATGCTCGCGCACGGCATCGACGACATCCGCCACTTCTACGCCAACGACCTCCGCTTCCTGCGGCAGTTCGCCTAAAGTCATGCGCGTCTCCTTCCAGTCCCTCGAGCGGCACGTCGACCTCGCCGGCGTCACCCCCGCGCAGGTCGCCGACCTCCTCCCGATGCTCGGCCTCGAGGTCGACAGCGTCGTCACCTTCGGGCTCCAGCCCATCGCGCACCTCGTCGTCGGCGAGATCCGCTCCTTCGAGAAGCATCCCAAGGCCGATCGCCTGAGCGTCTGCCAGGTCGACACCGGCGACGGCGCCCTCCGCCAAATCGTTTGCGGGGCGAAGAACTTCAAGGCCGGTGACCGCGTCCCCGTGGCGCTGCCCGGTGCGGTCCTGCCCGGCAATTTCGAAATCAAGGCCTCGAAGCTCCGCGACGTCGACTCGCACGGCATGCTCTGCTCCGCCGACGAGCTCGGCCTGCCTGCGGGCGAGGACGGCCTGCTCATCCTGACTGCGCGCCAGCCCGCCCTCGGCACGCCCATCCACACGCTCTTCCCCGCGCCCGACACCGTGCTCGAGGTCGCTGTCACCGCCAACCGCGGCGACTGCCTTGGCCTGCGCGGCGTCGCCCGCGAGGTCGCCGCCGCCCTCGGCCGTCCGCTCAAGCCGCTCGAGGCGCGCGCTCCCAGCGGCACCACTGACAAGCCGGGCACCAACGACGGCTTCGGCTTCCTCCGTGTCACCGCCAAGGCCTGCCCCTACTACACCCTGCGCACCCTCCGCGGCGTCAAGGTCGGGCCCGCGCCCGACTGGATGCGTCGCGACCTCGAGGCCGCAGGTCTCCGCGCGGTCAACAACGTCGTCGACATCACCAACTGGGTGATGCTCCAGACCGGCCAGCCCTTGCACGCCTTCGACGCCGCCAAGGTCCGCGGCGGCATCGAGGTCCGCGCCGCCCGCGCCGGCGAGACACTTACCCTCCTAGATGGTCGCAAGCTCGCGCTCGCCGAGGGCGACTGCGTCATCGCCGATGAGACCCGGCCGCTCGTCCTCGCCGGTGTGATGGGCGGCTCCGACAGCGGTGTCTCCGACGCCACCATGGACGTCCTTCTCGAGTCCGCTTGGTTCGCGCCCGGTGAGGTTCGCCGTGTCGCCCGCGCGCACACGCTCGCCACCGACTCCTCCCAGCGCTTCGCCCGCGACGTCGATCCCGCCGGGGTCGACTTCGCCGCCCGCCTCGCCGCCGACCTGCTCATCGAGCACGCCGGCGCCCGCGCCGTCGGGCCCGCCGTGGTCGCCGGCAAGGCGCCCCGCACCGACCGACTGATCAAGCTCCCCGCAGGCTTTGTCGCCACCAAGCTCGGTATGCCCGCCCCCGAGGAGCAGGTCGCCGGCGTCCTGCGTCGCATCGGATTCGGCGTCCACGCCGTCAACTCCGGCCTCGAGGTCACCGTCCCCTCGTTCCGTTCCGACGTCGACCGTCCCATCGACCTCGTCGAGGAGTACATCCGCATCCATGGCACCGCCCAGGTGCCCGTCGGCCGTCCCGTCGCGCCGCCTCCCGGTGAGGATGAGGCGCCTGCCGCCGCCCTCGCTCGCGAGGCCGGCCTGCGTCTTGCAGGCGCCGGCTTCTCCGAGTGCTACCATTACTCGTTGCGCGAGTCCGCCGAGGTCGAGCGCGTGCTCGGCGTCGCCCACGCCGCACACCTCGCGCTCCAGAATCCGCTGACCGCCGACCAGACTCATCTGCGTCCGTCGTTGCTCCCCGGCCTCGCCCGCGCACTCCAGCTCAATCTCTCCGTCAGCGCCGATCCCACCCGGCTCTTCGAGGTCGGCACGGTCTTCCGTCCGCAGGCCGACGGTCAGGTGCGTGAGTTCCTCGCCATCGCCTTCGTCGCTCTGGCCGAGCCGGTGCGTCGCAGTTGGAAGGCGCGGGAGTCCATCGACCTCTTCTCCGCCAAGCGCCTCGTCGCCGACCTCGCCGCGCTCGCCGGGCTCGCCCCGAGCCGTCTGGCATGGTCGGAGGCTTCCACCGGTGTCTGGCAGGCGGGTCATGCCGCCGCGCTCGCCGATCGCGGCAAGGCGGCCGAGGGCGCCTGCGGGCTCCTGGACCTGCGTTGGACCCGCGCGCTCGACATCCGCGGCTCGGTCGTCGCCGGTGAGCTCCTGCTTCCCCGCGCCACGCTCGCCACGGCGCGCAAGCCGGTGCGTTTCGAGGCGTTCAGCTCCTTCCCGCCGGTCACGCGCGACCTCGCCCTCATCGTGCCCGTCGCCACGGGTGCCGGCGATGTCGCCGAGCGCCTGCGCCAGGCCGCGGCCAAGGCCGTGGGCAAGGAGATTGCGGTCGAGTCCGTGAACTGTTTCGACGTCTTCTCTGGCGAGGGTCTCCCTGCGGACACGCGCAGCCTCGCCTTCGAGATCACGCTGCGCCACGGCACGCGCACGCTCACCGACACCGAGGTCAGCGCCGCCCTCGACCAGGTCGCCGCCGCCGCCGGCAAGGCGGGCTGGAACGTCCGCCGCTGAACGCGATGGCCGACGGACTGGATATCGACCACGTGGCCAAGTTGGCCCGCCTCGCCCTGACCCAGGAAGAGCGCGCGCTTTACGCCGGACAACTCGCCCAGGTGCTCGGTCATTTCCGCGCCCTGGCCGAGGCCGACCTCGGCGCCGCCAATGCCCCGCTGCGCCCCGCCGTGTCCGAGTCCTCGCTGCGCACGGATGAGCCCGGCCCGGTGCTCGGCGTCGACGCCGTGCTGCGCAACGCGCCTGCCTCGCGCGACGGTCAGATCTCCGTCCCCCGCGTCGTCGACGACGAAGCCTGAAGCATGTCCGCGCCGCTCCACACGCATTCCGCTGCCGAGCTCTCGCGCCGTCTCGCCGCGCGCGAGGTGACGGCGCGCGGTCTGGCCGAGGCCCTGCTCGCCCGCGCCGAGGCCCGGCGTTCGCTGGGCGCATTCAACTCGCTCGATGCCGATGAGACCTTGCGCCAGGCCGACGCCTCCGACCGTCGCCGGGCCGAGGGCAAGATCCTCGGGCCCCTCGATGGCATCCCGGTGGGCATCAAGGACAACATCGCCGTCCGCGGACAGCCCCTGACCTGCTCGAGCCGGATGCTGGCCAAGCTGGTCTCGCCCTACGACAGCACCGTCGCCGAGCGCCTGCGCGCGGCCGGCGCCGTCCTGCATGGCCGCCTGAACATGGACGAGTTCGCGATGGGCTCCTCGACCGAGACCTCCGCCACTGGTCTCGCCCGTAATCCCTGGGATCCCGAGCGCACCCCGGGTGGCTCCTCGGGCGGCAGCGCCGCATGCGTCGCCGCGGGCCTCGCGCCTCTCGCGCTCGGTTCCGACACGGGCGGATCCATCCGCCAGCCCGCCTCGCATTGCGGACTGGTCGGTCTCAAGCCGACCTACGGCGCGGTCTCGCGCTACGGCCTTGTCGCCTTCGCCTCGTCCCTCGACCAGATCGGTCCGCTCGCCCGCACCGTCGACGACTGCGAGCTCCTGCTCGGCGTCCTGACCGGACCGGATGCGCATGACATGACCTGTCTCGCGGCCGCCGACCGAGCCCCCCTCAGGTTGCCGTCCGATCGCAAGCCGCGCATCGGCGTGCCCCGCGCGCTGCTCGAGGGCGTCGACGCCGGTGTCCGCGCCGCGTTTGACGCCGCGCTCGACTTCTACCGTTCCGAGGGCTGCGAGCTGGTCGACGTCCAGTTGCCCACCGCTGGGCTCGCCGTGCCGACCTACTATGTGGTGGCCACTGCCGAGGCCTCCTCGAACCTCGGGCGCTACGATGGCGTCCGCTACGGGCATCGCGCCGCTGGCGCTGCCAGCCCCGTGGACCTGATGGAGCGGTCGCGCGCCGAGGGCTTCGGCGCCGAGGTGAAGCGCCGCATCCTCCTCGGCACCTTCGTGCTCAGCGCGGGCTACGCCGACGCCTACTACGGCAAGGCGCAGCTCGCCCGCGCGCGCATCCGCGACGAATACCTCGCTGCCCTTGGGCGCGTCGACGCGCTCGCCACGCCCACCGTGCCCTCGACCGCCTTCCGTCTGGGGGAGAAGGTCGCCGATCCCCTGAAGATGTACCTCGAGGACCTCTTCACCATTCCCGCCAACCTCGCCGGTCTCCCTGCGTTGTCCTTCCCGGTCGGTCATGCGGACGCCCTGCCGGTCGGCCTCCACCTCGTCGGCGCCCCGCAGTCCGAGCACGCCCTGCTCGAGCTAGCCCGGCGCTTCGAGCGCGCGCACGCGCTCGCCAACCGCGTTGCCCAGCCATGAGCACCGCCGCGCCGCAGGGTTGGGAAGTCGTCATCGGCCTCGAGGTCCACGTCCAACTGCGCACCCGCGCCAAGGTCTTCGCCTCTGCCCCCTGGGGCTTCGGCGCCGAGCCCAACGCACAGGTCGATCCAGTGGTGCTCGGTCTTCCCGGCACCCTGCCTGTGGTCAACCGCGCCGCCCTCGAGCAGTCGATCCGCTTCGGTCTCACGGTCGGTGCCGAGATTCCCGCCACCTGCGTCTGGGATCGGAAGAACTATTTCTATCCCGATAATCCCAAGAACTACCAGCTGACGCAGAAGGACCACCCCGTGGTCGTCGGTGGCACGGTGGAAATCGAGCTTCCCGGGGCCTCGCGCAATGTCATGGGCGAGCACCGCACGGTGCGCCTGCACCATGCGCATCTCGAGGAGGACGTGGGCAAGCTCAGTCACGCCGCGGGCGGCTCGCTCGTCGACTACAACCGCGCCGGTGTGCCGCTCCTCGAGATCGTGACCGAGCCCGACTTGCGCTCCGCCGCCGAGGCCGAGGCCTTCCTGCGCGCGCTGGTCGCCCTCATCACCCAGGCCGGCGTCGCCGATTGCGACATGGAGAAGGGCCAGCTGCGCTGCGACGCCAACGTCTCCCTGCGCCGCCCCGGCGCGCCGCTCGGCACCCGCTCCGAGACCAAGAATCTCAACTCCATCTCCGGCGTGCGCGCCGCGATTGAGTTCGAGGTCGTCCGCCAAGCCCGCGAGCTCGAGGCGGGCCGCGCCATCGTCCAAGAGACGCGCGGCTGGAACGCCGAGGCGGGCCGCGGTTACGTGCTTCGCGACAAGGAGGATGCGCAGGATTACCGGTATTTCCCCGATCCCGACATCCCGCCCGTCGCCATCTCGCGCGCGACCGTCGAGCGCATCCGGGCGGAGATTCCCGAGCGTCCCTTCGACCGCCAGCGCCGCTACATGGATTCGCTCGGCCTCCCCTACACCGCGGCCTCGGTGCTCGTCGCCGACCTCGCCCTCGCGCGTTGGTTCGAGACCGCTGTCGCCGCCTATCCCGCGAATCCCGGCGGCATCGCCAACCTCGTCGCGAACGACCTCCTCCGCGAGGTCGCCGCGGCCTCCGTGTCCGATCCCCTGACAGGCGAGGCGCCCGCCTCGGCCGGCTTGGCCGGCTGCAAGATTCGCCCCGAGTCGCTCGCCGCGTTGGTCCGCCTGACGGATGAGGGCGGAATCTCCAAGCAGCAGGCCAAGGAGGTCTTCGCCGAGATGTTCCGCACCGGGCAGGAGCCCGCCGCCATCGTCGACGCCAAGGGTCTCCGCCAGAACAGCGACGCGGGTGAGCTTGAGGCGGTGGTCCGCGAGGTCATCGCCGACCCGGCGGTCGCCAAGTCCATCGCTGAGTACCGCGCCGGCAACGCCAAGGCGATCAACGCCCTGAAGGGCCCAATCATGAAGCGCACGGGCGGCAAGGCCAACCCTGCGGTGGTCGACGAGATCCTGCGCAAACTGCTCGGATGAGCACTGCTCCCGCCGACTCCCCCTGGATGGCCGGACGCCGCGCGGTCGGCGAGGTCGCATTCCCCGCCGCGCTCGTGCTCGGATCCGCCGCCTTGCTCGCGGTGGCCTATTACCATGTGCCCGCGGTGCATGCCGCGATGGAGTCTGTCGCCGCGGTGCGCCGGGCCAACCCGCTCCTCTTCGCGGTCACATCGACCTCGCTGACCGCGGGGCTTATTCCCTGGCTCCTGCGCATGGCGCTGCCGCGTCTACGTCCGACGCATCCCTGGCGCGACCTGCTGCACAGCATGATCTGGTGGGGTCTGATGGGGCTGGTGGTCGACCGCTTCTACGCCTTGCTCACGCTGCTCTTCGGTCCCGAGCCCGGGGCTCCGCTGACGCCTGGCATCGTCCTCGCGAAGGTCGCCTGCGACATGTCCGTCTTCACCATGCTGGTCGGCGCGCCCTTCAACGCGCTCTCGCACCTCTGGAAGGACCTTAACTGGGATATCCGCGCCTTCCGTGCCCAGCTCGGAGCGGGTTGGTACCGTCGCATCGTCGTGCCCAACCTCCTGCCCAACTGGTTGGTCTGGATTCCCGGCACGGCCATCTTCTACAGCCTGCCGGAGGACCTGCAGCTGGCCGTGGCGAATGCCATCGGGTGCATGTGGGCGCTGATGTGCGTCCGGATCGCCCTGCATTCGCGCCCAGAGAAGCCCTTGGCTTGAATCCCGCCGCGGTCGGGGCGAGGGTGGGGCGTGCCCGACCTCCTCGGAGAGATCGCCGCCGGCGCGGCGGAAGTCGTCCCCTTTGACGGGGGATCGCGGCCCTATACCTATTCCATCCCGCGTGCCTTGCTCCCGACGCTGAAGGTCGGCCATCTCGTGCGCATCCCGCTCGGCAATCGCGTCCGACTCGGCGTGGTCTGGAAGGTGCCGGCCGATGCCCCCGAGGGCACGCGCCTGCGTCCCATCACCGCGCTCGAGCATGAGCAGGCCGTGCTCACACCCGATGTCTGTCGGCTGGCGGAGTGGATGGCCGAGTACTACGGCTGCAGCTTCAACTCGGTGCTCGAGACTGTCCTACCCTCCGCAGTGCGCACCGGCGTGCGGCCTGTCCTCCGCCGGCTCCTGACCTTGGCGCGCAAGCCCACGGACGAGGAGCTCGCCGCGCTGCGACGCCGCGCGCCCAAGCAGGCCCTGGTGCTCGACTACCTCTCCGGGCAGCCCGGTCCGGCCGACCGAGCGAAGGCGGTCGACGGACTCGGGATCGGTCAGACCGCGGTCGACGGACTCATCGCCAAGGGTCTCGTGGCCGAGGAGGCTAAGGTCATCCTGCGCACGGCCTACGACGACCCGTTCTCCGACGCCGAGGTCGTTCCCTCCGCCGGGCACACGCTCAATCCGGAGCAGGCCGCGGCGGTGGCGACGATGGGCGAGGGTCTGGCCCGGCGGGAGTTTCGCGCCCACCTGCTCCACGGCGTGACCGGCTCGGGCAAGACCGAGGTCTACATCTCGCTGATCCGCCAGGCGCTCGCCGCCGGTGGCTCGGCGATCTTCCTCGTGCCCGAGGTCGCGCTCACCCCGCAGACGGTCGGGCGGCTGCGCTCGCGGCTCGCCGACCTGGGCACGCAGGTCGTCGTCTGGCACAGCCACCTCTCGGCGGGCGAGCGCTTCGACGCCTGGATGGCGATGGCGCTCGGGCAGGCCAGGGTGGTGGTGGGCGCGCGCTCGGCGGTCTTCGCCCCGCTGCCCGACCTCCGGCTCATCGTGGTCGACGAGGAGCACGAGCCATCCTTCAAGCAGTCGGAGACACCGCTCTACCACGGGCGCGACGTCGCGGTGATGCGGGCGAAGCTGACCGGTGCGACCTGCGTGCTCGGATCCGCCACACCCTCGCTTGAGACCTGGTCCAACGCCCAGGCCGGCCGCTACGGGCTGGTCCGCCTGACCAAGCGCGTGGATGACCGGCCGATGCCCGCCTTCCGCATCGTGGACATGCGCCGCGAGGTGCTGCACGCGAAGGGCTCGCCCGTGCTGGCGCGCGAGCTCGTCGACGGCCTCCGCGAGCGCCTGGCCCGCCGCGAGCAGTCGATCCTCTTCCTCAACCGCCGCGGCCACTCCCGGGCCTGCGTCTGTCCCGCCTGCGGCGTCGCCGTGCCCTGCCCGCACTGCAGCGTGCCGCTCACCTTGCATCGCACGGACCACACCGTGCGTTGCCATCTCTGCGACCACCGCGCGCCCGCGCCCACGACCTGCCCGACCTGCCAGTCGCCGGAGATTCGGTGGAAGGGTCATGGCACGCAGCGGGCCGAGGAGGTCATCGCCCAGCTCTTCCCCCGGGCGCGGCTCGCGCGTATGGATGCCGACACCATGGGCAAGAAGCACCTCTTCCGTCAGGTGCTCTCCGACTTCCGCGCCGGGCGCATCGACATCCTCCTCGGCACCCAGATGATCGCCAAGGGGCTGGATTTCCCGCGCGTCACGCTCGTGGGCATCCTCGACGCCGACCTCTCGCTCCAGATGCCCGACTTCCGCGCCGCCGAGCGCACCTTCCAGCTGCTCACCCAGGTGGCGGGCCGGGCCGGACGCGGCGACCTCGAGGGTGCCGTGGTCGTGCAGACCTTCCAGCCTGCCTCCGACCCTATTCAGTTCGCCAAGCGCTGCGACTTCGAGGGCTTCGCCGCCGCCGAGCTCGAGCGCCGCAGGGAGTTCGGCTACCCGCCTGGACGGCACCTCATCCGTCATGTCTTCCGCGGACGCAACGAGGAGAAGGTCACCTTCACCGCCGAGCACTGGGTGCGCGAGCTGGAGAAGGCGTTGCCGGCCAACGTCGAGATCCGCGGGCCGACCGCCTGCCCGATCGCGCGCATCCAGGAGATGCACCGGCACCATGTCTGGTACCTCGTGCCCGCGGTCGCCCCGTTCCTGCGCGTGCTCCGGCCCCTGCGCGAGCGACTGCTCGGCGGGGACGACGTGGCCGACATCCTCGATGTCGACGCCCTCGATTGCGCCTGACCCGGTCGCCCGCGGTCACATCCAGCGCTTGCGCCGGAACCAGAGCAGCATGCCGACGGTGAAGACCGCCATCACCCCGAGCACGATGTAGTAGCCGTAGGGGTGGTCCAGCTCGGGCATGTGGTGGAAGTTCATGCCGTAGAGTCCGACCACGAAGGTGAGGGGGATGAAGACCGATGACATCACCGTGAGCAACCGGATGATCTCGCTCGTCTTCCTCTCCTGCAGGGTGTGGTGGTATTCCTGCAGGTCCTGCAGGATGGTGCGCGCGTGCTCGATGCGGTCGGCGGCGCGGATGGCGTGGTCGTAGAGGTCGCGGAAGAACATGTCCATGCTCGGGGGGAGCAGGCCGTGCTCGTAGTGCTCGAGCACGCTGACCATGTCCTTGAGGGGCTGGGCGAGGCGGCTGAGGCGCACCACCACGCGCTTGAGCTGGTAGACCTCGCCGAGGTCCCAGCTGTCGTTGCCGACGAGGATGCGGTCCTCCATCTCGGTGATGGCGTCCTCAATCTCCTCGGTCTGGACGAGCAGTCGGTCCACGAGGGTGTCGAGCAGGGCGTAGAGCAGGTAGCCGGGGCCCCATTTGCGGATGCCGCCCTTGTTGTCGGCGATGCGTCGCTCGACCGCGGCGAAGACGGGGTCGTCGTTCTCGTGGAAGGAGATGACGAAGCCGGGTCCGGTCACGATGGAGATCTGCTGGCCGCGGGGGGTGTCGTCGGTCACGCCCACGCGCACCGCCCGGGCGATGGTGAGGACGTGGTCGCCGTACTGCTCGAACTTGGGACGGGAGGCGGCGGTCAGGATGTCCTCCTGCGCGAGCATCGGGATGTCGAAGAAGGCGCCGATGATGTGGACGATCTGGGGGTCGGTGATCCCGAGCACCTGGATCCAGACCAATCCCGGCTGCCCGACGAGCTTGCCCACCGAGTCGATGTCGGCGAATTCGGTCGTGCGGACGGAATGCTCGTCGTAGCAGAGCGCCCGGAACTTGGTCGGTCCCTGGCTCTCGAAGGGGGAGGCGGCGGGCAACTGGCCGGGGGCGCGCCCGATTTCGGTGTCCTCGAAGGCGGCCTCGCCAGGCAGAGGGGCGGCGTTGCCCTTCAGGCCGAGTTTCTCCCGGAGTCGCGCCAAGCGTTCCTCCATCGCGCGGCGGGAGCGCGCGGCGGCTTCCTGGCGGGGAGAGGGACGTTCCATCCCGCAGGATAACCCCGGCGGCTGGGCGCTGTCAACGCCCCGGCGGGGGTTCAGCCCTTGCGCGCCTTGCCGTTGCGGCGGCCGTTCTTGCCGATGCCGTTGCCGTCGAGCTTACCCTGCCGGACCTTTTGGAAGAGGTTGTTGGAATTGGTGACACCGAGGCAGTAGAGCGCGGCGGCGACGTCGTCGACGCGGTCCTGCTCGATGAGGCCGGCGTTGTGGAGCCAGTGGGCCACGCTCTTGTGGAAGGCGTTCGGGTTGATCTCGACATGGTCGCCGCCGTAGTGGAGCCAGAGGTCGGCGCGGATATCGAGGCGGCAGTTTTTCCTCCGCGCGTGCAGCTCCCGGATCTTGGCGAGGAGGGGGCAGGCGGGGTCGGGCTTAGCGGCGTGCTTCGACATACGGCGGAGAACGAGCGACAAAGCAGTGTCCCCGTAAATCTTCAACTACTTTATAGAATAAACACGCTATAGAGTTATTATAAACCAGTTTATAATACGAAAATAGCCCCGGATCGGAGCCGACCAATCCCCGGTGGTGGTCGCGACAGGACTCGAACCTGTGACATCCACAATGTGAATGTGGCGCTCTAACCAACTGAGCTACGCGACCGTCAACCGGGTCTTCCACAAAGGCGGGCGGCCCGCCCCGGGGCAAGAAAAGAAACGCTCAGTCCCCCGGGGGGAGCGGGTCGCCCTGGGCCTTCTGACCCGCCTCGTAGCGGGCGATCCACGCCGTCGACCATGGGGTGAAGTCGCCCTGCTCGAGGTGCAGCCGGGCCTGGGCCATGAGGTCCTGGAAGAAGTGGATGTTGTGCAGGCTGAGCAGGGTGCCCCCGAGCATCTCCCCGGAGTGGATGAGGTGGCGGAGGTAGGCTCGGCTGAAGCGCCGGCAGGTGAGGTTGTCCATGCCCTCGACGAGCGGTCCGTGGTCATCCCGGAAGCGCTCGTTCTTGATGTTCACGGTACCGTCGGGTGTGAAGGCGCAGCCGTGGCGCGCGAGCCGCGTGGGCATCACGCAGTCGAACATGTCGGCGCCGAGGGCGACCATGCGGAGGAGCTGGGTCGGTGTGCCGACGCCCATCACGTAGCGCGGTTTGCCGGCGGGGAGGCGCGGGGCGGCGATGCCGACCTGCCGGAGCATCTCCTCCTCGGGCTCGCCGACGGAGACGCCGCCGATGGCGTGGCCGGGGAAGCCGAGGGCGCCGAGTTCCTCGGCGCAGCGGATGCGCAGGTCCTCGTAGACCGAGCCTTGGTTGATGGCGAAGAGGTGCCGCCCGGAGGCGAGGAAGCCCGTGCGCTCGGCGAGCGCGAGCATCTCGCGGGCCCAGCGCAGGGTGCGGGTGACGGCGACCTCGCAGGCGGCCCGGTCGCAAGGCCAGGGCGGGCACTCGTCGAGCACCATGGCGATGTCCGACCCGAGGGCGTCCTGGATGTCGAGGCAGTCCCTGACGTCGAGGAAGAGCGGCGAGCCGTCGAGGTGTGACTGGAACCGGATGCCGTCGTCGGTGACGGTGCGCAGCTTGGCGAGCGAGAAGACCTGGAAGCCGCCGCTGTCGGTGAGGATGGGGCCGTCCCAGCCCATGAAGCGGTGCAGACCGCCGGCTCGGCGGACGACCTCGCGGCCCGGGCGCAGGTTCAGGTGGTAGGTGTTGCCCAGCAGAATCTGCGCGCCGGTCTCGCGCACTTGGTCCGGGGTTAGGCCCTTGACCGTGCCCTGCGTGCCCACGGGCATGAAGACGGGGGTCTGGACCTCGCCGTGGTTGGTGCGAAGGGTGCCGCGTCGCGCGGCCGACCGCGGGTCGGTGGCGTGGACCTTGAACATCGGTCAGCGTCGGACGGGCAGGAACTCGAGCGCGCGTCCCATCGGCGCGTCCGGCCTCAGCTTGCCGTCCTCGTAGGCCACGTTGCCGTTGACCACGGTCATGGCGACGGAGCAGCCGAAGGTGTGCCCCTCGAGCGGCGACCAGCCGCACTTGTAGAGCAGCTTGTCTGCCGTGACGGTGGTGGGGCGCTCGGGATCGACGAGCACGAGGTCGGCCCACATGCCGGGACGGATGAAGCCGCGGTCGATCACGCCGAAGATCTCCGCCGGGGCGTGGCAGGCGCGTTGCACGAGGGTCTCGAGCGGGAGCACGCCCTGGCGCCAGAGGTCGAGGAACATCAGGAGCGAGTGCTGGATGAGGGGCAGCCCGGCGGGGGCCTTGAAGTAGGTGCCGGCTTTTTCTTCCGCGGTGTGCGGCGCATGGTCGGTCGCGAGCACGTCGATGCGTCCCTCGGCTACGGCACGCCGGATCGCGGCGCGGTCGGCCGGCTCCTTGATCGAAGGGTTGCACTTGATGCGGTGGCCGAGCCGGGCGTAGTCGCGGTCGTCGAACCAGAGATGATGGACGCAGGCCTCGGCCGTCACGCGCTTGCCCTTGAGCGTGCCCGGGTTGAAGAGCGAGATCTCCTGGGCGGTGGTGATGTGCAGGACGTGCAGGCGCGCGTTGGTCCGGCGGGCAAGGCTGACCGCGAGGAGCGAGGACTTGTAGCAGGCCTCGGCGGAGCGGATGCGCGCGTGCTCGGCGGCGGGCACATCCTCGCCCCAGCGCGCGCGGGCGGCGGCCTCGGCGCCCTTGATCATCGGATTGTCCTCGCAGTGCGTGGCGATGGGCACGGGCGCGTGGGCGAAGATGCGCTCGAGGTCCTCGGGACGGTCGACGAGGAGGTCGCCGGTCGATGAGCCCATGAAGATCTTCACCCCGCAGACGCGACGGGTGTCGAGGGCCTTGATCTCCTCGATGTTGTGGGCGCTGGCGCCGAGGAAGAAGGAGAAGTTGGCCGGCGAGACCGCCGCGGCCCGCGTGAACTTGGCCTCGACGGCCTCGCGCGTCACCGCGTTCGGCACGGTGTTGGGCATCTCCATGAACGACGTGACGCCGCCGGCGATGGCGGCCCGGGACTCGGTCGAGAGGTCGGCCTTGTGGGTCAGGCCGGGTTCGCGGAAGTGGACCTGGTCGTCGATCAGGCCGGGGAGGAGGAGTTTGCCCTTGGCTTCGATCTCGCGATCGGCGCCGCCCGTGACCTTGCCGACCTCGGCGATGCGCCCGTCGCGCACAAGGACGTCACCGACCTTGCGGGTGCCATCGGTGACAATCTCGGCGTTGCGGAAGAGCAGGGAGGCCATGCCCCCAGTGCAACCGCCCGCGGGCGGGAGGCAAGCGGGAGCTTCAGATGACCGTGCCTTCGGGCTTCACGAGGCCCTCGGGCTTCATGTTGAGGCCATTGACACGGAAGTGGAAGGTGCCGTCGGGGTCGAAGCTGCGCTCGTACTCGACGATCTCGCGCTTCTCGTCGGGGTAGAGGCGCTTCTTTAGGTCGACTAGGTCGCGGATGAGCTTGCGGCACTCGTCGGCCGGCGGCGCGACGTTCTCCTTGGTCACGGGGTGGCGCAGCTCGGAGATCGCCTTGAAGGCCTTTTCCTCGCCCTCGGCTCCCTGGATGGCGGCATTCCACATCATCTGCGAGATGTTGGTCGCGCCGATGATGGCTTGCTGGTGCTCGTGCACGGCCTTCTGGCCGACGGGCTTCTGTCCGAGCAGGCCGTTGAGCAACCCGGTGGCGATGGTGTAGGCCTTCCACTTGTTGCCGAGGTCCTCGTCGTGGCGGATGCGGAAGCGCGGTCCCTTGTCGCTCGGCAGCGCGGGCTTGGGGACGAAGCCGATGGGGCGAGGCTTGGGGTTGCCGAAGGCGCCGACGGTCCGGAGGCGGGAGCGGGAGGAAGCCATGGGGAGAGGGGTCTCCTAGGAAAAAGCGGGCGAGGGTGGGGGGCAAGCGGGGAATCAGCCGGGACCGCTCCCGTCTTTAGGCTTCAATGCCAGCGGCTTTGCGCCCATCGTGAGGCGCACACCCCCGTGGCAGACTATAGCAAGATTCTCGCCGCCCACCGCCGCAATTCGCTGGCTGAGCCCCTGAAGCTACCCCGGGGTACCCACCGGTTCTTCGCCTCCGACCTCCTCCCGCTGCCGATCGAGAAGGTCTTCCCGTTCTTCGCTGACGCACGGAATCTTCAGGCAATTACGCCGCCCGAGCTCGAATTCCGCATCCTCACGCCGATGCCAATCGATTTACGAGAAGGTGCGCTCATCGACTACCGTCTGAAGTTAAGTGGCGTGCCCTTCCGCTGGCGCACGCGCATCGCACATTGGGATCCGCCGCATGCTTTCGTCGATGAGCAACTGAGGGGGCCCTACGCCTTCTGGCACCACACGCACACCTTCTACGACGAGGGTGGCAAGACGCGCCTCGACGACGAGGTGCTCTACCGCCTCCCGCTCTGGCCGCTCGGCGAAGTCGCCTTCCCGTTCGTGCGGGCGAAGGTTGAGCGCATCTTCGCGTTCCGCCAGCGCCAGGTGCGCAAGTTGCTCGGGCTCGCCTGAACGCGCTCAGACTCCGAGGAGTGGCGGTAGGTCGGCGAGGCGCGTGATAAACGCGTCGGCTCCCGCTTTGACCTTGGCACGCACGGCGTAGCGTCCGAACCCGATGACGCGGTCGGCGTCACCCTTGACCTCGAGGTCGCTCGCGCCGTCGCCGACCATCACGACCTCGTCCGCGCCGAGCTCGGCGCGCAGGCGCCGCGCGACGGCGTTCTTGCCGCGCGAGCGCGCGGTGGGAGCGGACTCGTCGAACCCGGCGTAGTTGCCCGCGGCATCAAAGCGCAGACCCACCGCGTGCACGTGGTCGATGCCGAGCGAGCGGGCAAGCGGGAGGATGGCCTCGGTGAAGCCGCCGCTGACAATCGCGACGGTCCAGCCGGCGGCGCGGACGCGGCGCAGGGCCTCGGGGGCGTCGGGCTCGGCGGTCGCGAGGTACTTGGCGGCGATGGAGTCGACCTCGGCTCGGCTCGGCCGGATGAGGTCGAGGCGACGGGCGAAGACGGTTTCGAGTGGGATGCCGCCATCCATCGCCTCGGCCGTCATGCGCTCGACCTGGGCGAAGACCTCGGGGCCGCGGAGACGTCCGAGCTCGTCGATACCTTCGACGGCGCTGAGCGTCGAATCGCAGTCGAGCAGGAGCAGGCGGGTGGCCATTGCTGAAGGGAGGTGCAGGAGTGGCTGTGGCGCAAGCGGGAAGAGGGGCTTTGGGGTTGCCTGACAGTTGGTCTGATTTAGACCCCTTGCGTGGCCTCAGCCCCTCCCCAAGACCGCCGCGAGTCGTCGTCCGGCGCCTCCTGTCGGGTGGCCCCAGACGGTAGTCGATTCGAGGTCATGGACGACGTCGCCTTCCCCGTCGGCATGGAAGCCATACTGGGAGATCTCGCCTCGCCGGTCCTACCCCCTGGTGCCGCATGGCTCAAGGAGTGGCGGCGTCGCTATGTCGTCCGCGTCGCCGTGCCGGGTTCGGCACGGACCGTCATCCTGAAGGTCTGTCGCCTGCGCAGCCCTTTTTCCTGGCTGGCTTGGCGTCGCTATGCCCTGCGCGAGCTGGAGAACATGCGACTCGCCCGTCAGCGCGGCATGTCCGTGCCTCGTCCGCTGGCCTTCTTCACGCGTCGTCGTCTGGGCGTGGTCGTCATAACCGGACTTGCGATGGAGGATCTTGCTGGCTGGCAGGATCTGCGGACGCTGGCGTGCGACCCGGCGGTGGGCGCGCTCGCGGCCGCCCGACTCGCCATTGCCCCGCTTCGCCGCATGGAAGCGACTGGCGCCTTCCATGCCGACGCGCGCGACGAAAACATCCTCCTCAACCCCTCGGACGGCGAGTTCAGCGTGATTGATTGGCAGCACGCCGCCTTCCACCCGCCAGGCGCCCCTTGGCTCCTCGAGCACCTCGCAGCCTACTATATTCGGAAGTCCGATGAGACCGCGCAAGCTGAGCTGACCGAGACCTGGTTGCCCGAACTCGCTGGCGCGCGACCGGCTGCCGAGACACACGCCTTTGTCGCGCGCGTCAGCGCGTTGCTCCGCGAGCCTCCCTCGACCCGCGCCCGCCGCGCGCTTCGCCCTGGACGCGTCTCCACCTGATGCTTGCCTTGTTCTCACGCTTCTGGATGGGCCTGCGGCTCCTGAAGGCTCGCGCGCGGCACAGCACCGTGCGCTTCAAGACTGCCGATCTCCCCGGGCTTTACCGCAGGTTCGACGACGCGGGTATCCCGTACGTCGTCCTGCGTTGGGCTGACGAGCTGCCGCTCTCGCCCGCCGAGGAACGCGGGCACGCGCGCGATGTCGATCATCTGGTCGGCAACGACACCCTCGACCGCATCTGCCGCATCTCCTCCGCGCAACCGGGCCCGGTCTCCTGCGATTACTACACGGCGGGTGGGCAGCGCGGGGGTGCCTACCGTGGCATGCCCTACTACATGCCGGCGCTCGCTGCGCGCATCCTCGCCCGTCGCGTGCGCCACCCGAACGGCGTCTGGGTTCCGTGCCCCGCCGACGCCTATCACGCCTACCTTTATCACCTCGTCTACCACAAGGGCCACCTCAGCGGTATCGATACGGGTCTCGGTCTGCCGACCACACCTCAAGCTACGCGTGACTACGCTGCCGAGGTCCGGCGCCTCGCTGCCGCTGCCGGTGAGGCGGTGCCCGAAACCTTCACGCTCCTCGGATTTCACGAATACCTGCGCGCCGTCGGCTGGGCGATGGCTTACGACCTCATGCCGCGCTGGGGCGACCGCCACCCTGTGCTACGCGCACTCGAGCAACTCGAGTCCGAGCGCGATGCCGCGCTTGCCCAGCGTGCCCGCAACCTGACGGTCTTCGTGCTGCGTGATGACTGTGGTGGCGAGCGTGGGGAGACGATTGCCCGCGCGATGATCGGTGAGCGCTTCGCCATCCTGCGCGAGGTGCGTCTTTCCCCCGAGGCTCAGGCCCGGGTTGTCTCCCAGACGCGTGGTGGCAACTGGGTCGAGAAAGGTCGGACCCATCCCGTCCTACCGACGCTCGCCTTCCTTTGTCGCAACGCCGATGTACCGGGTCCGCTGCCCGTGCCGATGTCCCCGGCCAAGCTCCGTCGTCGTTACCCGCATGTCGCCCACACCGATGTGCTCATCAAGCGTGTCATCCGCGACCGCGTCGCGCAGCTCGACGGCGTCTTGCCAGGTGCGGTCGTGATTCATGCAACGGACAATCCGCTCGAAGCGGTCTCGACGCTCCGCGCCGTGCTCGGTCCGGATCTCGATGCATTCCTCGCCGCATCGACTTGAGCGTGCGCAGCCTCGCCTTGCATCACCTGACTGTACCCGACCTCGGTCCGGTCGAGGCCGTGCATGCGGCCGCGCAGGCCGGCTTCGATGCGGTCAGCGTCCGGCTGTTGCCTCCGTCCCCGACGACCCGCCGTTCGCGCTGCTCGACGACGACGGATTGGCCGCGCCGCACGGCGTCACCGTGCTCCTCGAGCCGGTGTCCTGGAATCCGGTGCGCTCGCTCGCGCAAGCCACCGAGGTCCTCCGCGCCGCCGCGCAGCCCAACGCCGGCCTGCTCGTCGACGCCCTGCATTTCCATCGCATGGGCGAGTCGCTCGACGCCCTCGCCGCGCTGCCCCGTCCCTGGCTCTCGCTCGCGCATCTCTGCGATGCGCCCGCCAAGCCCGCGCCCCCGACCGATGAGGCCCGCCGCGACGAGGCGCGCACCGCGCGGATGATGCCGGGCGAGGGAGGTCTCGACCTGTCGGCCTGGATCGGCCGCCTTCCCCCTTCGGCGCAGCTGAGCGTGGAGATTCCCAACCGCCGCCAGCTCGCCGAGCTCATGCCGAGCGCCCGCGCCGGGCGCGCGCGCCGCACGGCCGCCGCGGTCATCTCGCGAGTCCCAGGATCCTGAGCAGCACGTTGCGGATTCGCCGCCGGCGTTCCTCGCGCCGCGCCGCAATCTCGGCCTGCTCGATAGCCGAGTCGAGCGCGCTGACCACATCGCCCAGGCCCGCGGTTGCCGCGGCCTCCCGCACCTCGCGCATGAACGCCCCGAGCCGCACGGCGTCGCGGTCCTCGACCTGCGTGCGGCGGATGTCTTCGCAGGTCGCGCGGACAGGAAAGGCGCCGGGCTGCCGCACGCCGTGGCTCCAGAGCAGCACCTGCGTGGTCACGCACTTGAAGCACTTACCGCAGTTTCGGTCGAAGCGCGGGCTCGCGAAGCAGACGCGCATCCTCCCGCACGCATGCGGGTCCCTCGCGAGCCGGGCGAACTTCTCCGCGCGGCGCAGTTCCTCCGCCTGGTGGATGACAGGGGCGGACGCGGTGCCCAGCAGCGGGTCGGTGAGCTGGTTCGAGCCGTACGGTATGCGCGGTCGGCGCGTTGGGTAGCTCGAGGGTATGACGAGCGCGTCGAACCAGGGCTCCAGGCACGCCAGCGCCGCCGCCAGCCAGATGCCATGGCTCTCGCGTTCCCAGCAGATCCTCGGTCGGCGTGGCTCGCGAATGTTGGTGCGCAGCCGGTAGGCCTGCAGTCCGTAGGCCGTGAGCAGGTCGCGCGAGTTTTCCCAGGCCCCCTCGAATCCGGGGTCGTCGCAGGGTATGTCGAAGCCATGGATCATCAGCCCCGCGGCCAGCGGCTTGTCGCCGTCCCGCGGGTAGGTCAGCGCGGCCAGGCAACTGTCGGAGCCGCCGGAGAATGCGGTGATGGCGCCCCTTCCCGCGCGGCTCGCTGCCGGCTCGATCGTCGGCACGCGTAGCTCGATCTTGCTGAGACGGGTGGGGAGCCACGCGGCGAAGCATGCCTGCCACAGCTCAAGCTGGTCGCGTCCCTTGCGGTCGATCGGGTGCTCGCAGCGCAGTGGCAAGCCCAGACGCATCGCCACCGGGAGGAAGGCCAGCACGAACGGCCGCGGGTTGAGCCGGGCTTGGGCGGCGTCGGGACAGGTGAACTCGAAGTAGAGGTGGCGCGGGGGCGCGCCGGGCGTGTCCAGCCATCCCTCGAGGCGAACCGTGCCACGGTCGACCTTGGGCGGTGCCAGCCGGATGGAGCATTCGGGATCTGCCATGTGGTTCTTCTGGTGTGAACCGGCCTCGCTGGCGAGCCGCGAGGTTGCATCCTCCCCGCGTCCGTGTCTTGCTCCCGGTCGCACGATGACATGACCACGCCTCCGCCATCTCCCGGTGATTCGGCTCACTGGAGCCGGATCGCCCGCCGGTGGGAGGCGATTGGCAGCCCGCTTCGCCCGCACGCCGAGGACCTCGGCTTCGTCGAGCGGGAGGCCTCCGGCTGGGCTGGGCTGCGCGGCATGGCCGACCCCCGCGCGTGCTCATCCTAGGGGTGACGCCCGAACTCTGCCGGCTTGCGTGGCCGGCCGGCGCCACGGTCCATGCCGCCGACCGTTCCGCGGACCATGATCCGGGCGGTCTGGCCCGGATCACCCTCGCGGGTCGTCTGCCTCGATTGGCGCCAGCTGGGTCGCGTGCACGCGGCGGGCTCCATCGACCTCGTCGTCTGCGACGGCGGGTGGCATCTGCTTCCCTGGCCGCTCGCGCAATCCGAGCTCGCGACCTGCATCGCCGGCCTGCTCGCGCCGGGCGGCCTCGCGCTCGTGCGTCTCTTCGCGCTGCCGGAGGTTCGCGAGGCTCCCGAGGCCGTCCTCGCCGACCTCCTCGCCGGACGCATCAGCGACATGAACCGGCTGAAGCTTCGCCTTGGCATGGCGTTGCAGCGCGGTCCGGAGGAGGGCGTGAGGCTGGGCGATGTCTGGGATCGTGTCGCGACGGTCGCTGCGGACCTCGCTGCATTGGCCGATCGGCTGGGTTGGCCGCGCGAGCATGCCGAGGCCTTGGTCAGCTACCGCGGCTCGGATGACCGTTACCATTTTGTCGGCCGCGATGCGGTCGTCGGTTGCCTAGAGGCGACGGCCAAGTTGCGGTGCCGGCGCACGCACACCCCGGGCTACGCCTCGGGCTCGCAGTTCCAGACCATCGTGCTGGAGCGCGCCTGATCCCGGCCTGCATCTCAGCCGCCGACCTCGATCTCCTGGTAGACCGTGTTCTCGGTGTCGTTCACCGGTGTCTCAGGTAGGAGCAGGATCCAGCGGGCCTCGCCCTTGAGCGGAGTCGTCGAAAGGTGCCAGTTCCCGCGCGACTCCGCGGTGGTATCGATTGTGCCGAGGTAGGTCCAGTCGCCGGCACTCTCCGGTGCCTGTTCAGCGTTGCTGCCGAGTATTGTGACACGCTGAGGGAGTCGCGTGGGGGCTTGTGCGTATGACCAGATGCGCAGGCTGCGGATCGGCTGGCTTGCACCAAGATCAGCGAGGTAGCGTCCGTGGACCCCGTTGGCAAAGACCGGTCCGTAGTCGGCAACCAGTTGGCCGTCGCCGAGCTCACTGGCGGGTCCGTTGGCCGGCTTCGGGTTCGAGGTCCAGCTGGCCTTGAGGCGAGGTAGTTGTCCCGGTCGCACAGGTAACTGCGAGGGCTGGTCGGCGATGTCGACCCGGGTGATTGCGACCTTGTCGATGCCTTGGCTGACCCGCCTCTGGTCACGGATGAGGTCGAGCGTGCGTGACGAGCGCCGCGCTGCGTCAACGAACTCCCGGGCACTGCCGATGGGTTGCCCATTGACCGCCAGCACGAGTGTCTGGGTGCCTGGGGCGCTTGCGATGGGGTGTCCGCGCGGGGCTGCGGAGAGTACGGCGCCGCGAGTGTCCTTGGACACCCCGAACGCGGAGTAGGCCTCGCCCGTGAGGTCGCGCACCTCGAGTCCGTGCCAGCGCAGGGCTGCGCCGGCGGTGTCGGCCGACGGCTTGGGGTTGAGCTTGATGGGGTCGATGCGCGGTTGCGGGGCGAGCGCGCGCAGCGATGGCTTGCGCACGCCGAAGGTGTCGGTCGGGAAACTCTCGAAGCCGAGGGCGAGGGCGGGCGATTCGGACTTAAGTCGGAAATCGCCCCGGGCGGCGTCGACAAAGAGCGGGTCGCCGGAGGTTGAGCCGGCGTCGACGCCGAGACGACGCGCGTCCTGCAGGTCCCCCTCGGCTGCGAAGAGGTTGCGGTCGACCGACTTGCCCCAGGCCTTGGGCATGCCGATGGGTGCGTGCGCGCGGAGCAGGATGTTGCGCTCGAGGGTGTCGCCGCTGCGCGCGTACCAGACGTGGGGGTGGAAGCCGCAGTTGATGAAGAGGTTGTTCCAGGCGTGCCGTCCGTAGCCCTCGCGGAACTTAAGTCCTCCGGCGAGGAAGATGTTGTGGTGGATGCGGTAGTTGGACGAGCCATCATCGAGGTCGACGTCCCAGCCGTGGTCGCAGCGCCAGCGCGAGAAGCGAATCTCAACTGGCTCCATGGCATCGAGGAAGGGCAGGGTGGGCTCGCGCTCGATATCAGTATCCGACGTCGCCCCCCAGAAGCGGTCACGTCCCCAGGAATTGAACGACCCGTGGTCGGAGGTCTCGAGGACGGTGTCGAAGACGTCGCAGCCCTCGATGAGATGTCCACCCCAGCAGCCATCGCCGATGTTGATGCCGGCGCGCGAGGTCTCGTGGATGGTCAGCTGGCGGAGCGTGATGCGGCTCGCCATCGCGATCTGCACGCCGGCGGCCTGCTTCTCGACCTGTCCGACCCGCGCAATCAGACAGTCCTCGACGACGCAGTCGGACGGGTACTCCTCCGACTTCGGGCCGGGCTTGCGGTCGAGCATGCCGACCTTGAGCCGCTGGTCGTAGTGCAGGAGCGGGTTGCGCACCGCGGAGGCCTCGCCGACGAAGGCGATGCCGCTCGCGCCGGAGTCATGCACGTGGAGCCCGCGCAGATTGACGCGGCGAGCGTGGCCGGAGACGAGGAGGGCATTGCCGCCCACTTGGTCGAACTCGCAGTCGTTCACCGCGCAGTCCACGGCGCCGGCGCGCATCACGGCGGCGCCGCGGTGGAAGGTCCAGTCGGAGCGCAGCAAGGGTTCGCGCGTCTCCATGAACGTCCGCGCGGCGTGTCGGAAGACGAGGCCCTCGAGGCGGATGCCGCGGGCCGGGTTCGCAATCGTGCCGCGGACGGCGACGAGATCGGCGAGGGAGACGCCCACGTATTCAGCGCCGTGGGCGTCGAGCCCCTTGGGTGGTAGGAAATAAAGGCAGCGTGCCTTGCGGGCGTGGAACCACTCGCCCGGGGCATCGAGCTCCTCGAGGATACCCTCGACCATGCGGTCGCGCGGGTGCATCGGACCGCCGCGGTTATTCTGCCAGCCGCCGACATAGCTCACCTTGTGGGCGGCATCCTTGCCCGTGATGGTGTAATGGTAGCCGCCCCAGTGCGCGGCGTGCATGGCATGGATGACGCCTCCGGTGGGGTCCTTCCAGCGGGCGGCGCGGCTCGGCGCGAAGGCGTCAGCCGCGGCGCCACGGTAGGGCGTGGAGCGGAGCTCGGGATTGTAGTTGGGATAGCGCGCGAGAATCTGGCGCGTTCCATCGACGAAGAGCTGGTCGATGGTGGTCTCCGGCGGTGTCTCCGCGACGAGAATGCCGTCGCGCCAGGGCTTCCAGTCGAGCTTGAGGGGAATACCGCCGGAAAGCACCGCCTTGCCCTCGTTCTGGGCGCGGTAGGTGACGGGGCGCTCGGCGCTGCCCGAGTCCTCCGGGCCAAGCACGAGGGTGTCGCGCAGGAAGTAGGTGCCGTCGGCGAGATGGATCGTGACCGACTCTTTACCCAACTTGCCGGACCTCCGCGCCTGGTCGCGCGCCGCGCCCAGGGTGGCCAGTGGTCGATTGGCTGTGCCCGCGGCGGTGTCGTCGCCCGACGGTGAGACGAAGATGTCGAGCGCCCAGGTGGTCGAGGCGAGCAGGACGGGCCAGAGCCGCTTCATGGTGACGCATTCATCCCGCGTCGCCGGAGGATGGCAACCCCTCGCTCAGCCTTCCTCGCCCTGGGTGTAGGGCGTGGCGGTCTTCCAGAAGCGGTAGCGGACCTCGTAGCCCTGGGGCACATAGACGACCACAGGCAGGCGGCTGTTGTAGCGAAAGGGGCCGAAGGGCGCGTAACTCACGAAGGTCTCGACCGGCTTCTTGTCGGGCGGCACGCCGATCAGCGTCGACCAGTTGCCCTTTGATTCGGGTGCCTCGAGGTAGGTATAGCCCCAGCCCTCGACGGTCTTCTCCTCGACGCGCCCGCCGAGCCCGACGTGATTGACGCCATCGGTCATCATCGTCTTGCCAACGAGGACCTCGACTTTCCAGTCGTTCTCATCGGGCTTCGCTTCGAGGTGGATGACAACGCGGCGCTGCCCAGCCTTGGCTGCGGGGTACGCCTTCTGCCAGTGGCTGTCGTCGTCGGGACGCTTGGTGGCTTCGGGTGCAGCGACGAGGGTGGTGACTAGGAGGGCAAGCAGGGCAGGGCGCATAATTGTAGAGCGTAGCCGCGCCGCGGGATTTGTCCACTTCCCGACTTCAGCCGAAAAGGTCGGAATGTGTTCCGGTGCGATCACCGGATGGCGGAGTCCCTCAGCAGGTCATCGAAAATTCGTGTAGCGGCGCACGCCGACGCCCCGCGTGCTCTCGCCGACAAGCGTGGCCGATGAGGGTGTTTGCCCCAGCACGTAGTCCGCGCCCGTCTTTGGCATTCAATGGCAGTAGCCGATGCCCGCGACTGACATATTTTTTACATAATATGCCCAGCATTCCTATTGTCAGCGCACTCACCGCATCGCATTGTCCACCGCATCGCATCACCCCTATGCGCCTTACCCACACCGCACTGTTGTCGCTTGCCGTCGCACCCCTGACGCACGCGGCGATCTCCCTCGACGCTACCAACACGACCTGGGCAGGCAGCACCCTGGTCACGCTCTACGACACGGTCGGTAATACCAAAGTCTACCTCGGCAACGAGCTCGGGGCGAATTACGACCCCAGCTACCATGGAGCGGCCGTGACCATCAGTTCCGGATCGATGTTCCTGACCGCGATGCAGGCCACGCCATTCACCTCCGGAACGCTCGGGCTGACCCCCGAGCTCGCTGGGTCGAATCTCGCCGCCGGCACAACGGTTCATCTCAGTTACACCGGCCTGACCTCCACCCCGAGTTATGTCGCGCTCGTCGGCGGGAACATCAGCGGTTACAGCTACAACGCCGCCAGCGGAACTCTTAGCATCACCGCCACCACCGGGACCCTCGCCCAGACTTCCGCCAACTACGGCCCTGGTTCGACATCCCAGGCCTTGGCCGTGATTATCGAGACGAATCCGACGTATGACTTCGGCGGATCGGTCTTCCGGACGGACGCCCACTGGGGCGACCTGACGAACATGGTCGCCAGTTATCTCGGCACCTCCCCGCTCGTCGGTCTCAATGTCACGGGTCTCAATGGCAGCCCGGTCACCTTCGATGCCTACCTGTCGCTCGCCTACCTCGCCTCGATTGGTATCAACAGCGGTGCCGAGGCCCAGGCCTACGTCCAGAAGGCCAACACAGAGTTCCCGATCGGCACAACCACGACGCTCTTCACGGCTGCAGGCTACGACCCGCAGCAGGCCGGGGTGCTCTACGACATCTTCGGCGGGCAGTCCTCATTCGACTTCAACGGCGGCGGCCTCGACGACCTGATCAAGGCGACCTACGTGAACAATAGCTGGTCTGCCGGCAACATCGGCCTGATTGCCGTCCCCGAACCCTCCACCTACGGCCTCGCCCTCGGTGG
>JBMSKH010000009.1:0-55174 GCA_049419705.1 Opitutales bacterium | reverse complement strand
ACCAAGTCGGGCAATGGCACCCTGTCGCTCTCCGGTGCCAACACCCTGGCGGGCAACCTCACGGTGTCCGCTGGTGCGCTCTCCCTCACGGGCTCCGGTTCGCTTGGCAACGGCGGCACGGTCTCCGTCAACTCCGGCGCCACCCTCTCGATCGGCACCTCCGTCTCGGACAGCCAGACCGGCCTGATCACCAATGCGGGAACGCTGACCAACGCCGGTTCGACCGCGCGCTCGGTCGTGACCAGTGGAACCTTCACCAACACCGGAACCGCCGCGGGGCTCACCGTGAACACGGGGGGCCTAGTCACCAACACCGGCACGCTTGCCGATGTCACCCTGAACAACGGCACCCTGTCCAGCACCGGTACTGTCGGCGCTGTCAGCGCCACGGGCGGCTCGCTGCGCCTGTCCGGCACCGCCGGGGCTGTCTCGCTCGCCACGGACCTGAACGTCGGCGGCCTTGCCTCGACCAACCTGCTCTCCGCCTCCTCCCTCGCCCTGAGCAACGGCTCCGTGCTCGAGTTCGAGCTCTCCGACGTCAGCAACAGCTCGTTCTACGACCGTCTGTCCCTGTCCGGCGCCCTCGACCTGTCGGGTCTCACCTCCTCGGCCACGCTGAAGCTCTTCTCGTTCGATCGCGCCGCCGGTGCCCGCGGCGCAGCCACGGTCTTCAACCAGTACACCAGCTTCACGCTGGATATCCTCACCGCCGGCTCCGTCACTGGCAGCACTGAGTTCACTGGTGATCTCGGTGACACCATCCCGGCGCTCGCCCTCGATGTCTCTGGCTTCACCAACACCTACTCCGGCGACTGGGCGCTCGTCGCCCACAGCGGCGGCTACCGTCTCGAGTACACCGCCAACATTCCCGTGGTCGACGTCACCGTCGCCACGCTCGCGGGACTCTCTGACTCGACCGAAGGTACCGGTTTCCTTTCCGAGCTCGCTGGCGGCCAGACCGCCCAGGTGCTGCGGAAGTTCGGCGCTGGCCAGCTGACCGTCACCGAGGCGCTCGACCACATCGGCGGCACCCAGGTTAAGGGCGGCATGCTCCTCCTTGCCGATGGCGCCGCGCTCGGTTCCGGCGATGTCACCATCGACGACGGAGCCACGCTCGAGTTCGCCAACACCGGCACCTTCGCCAACTCCGTCGCGGGCGCGGGTGACATCCATAAGTCCGGCTCGGGCAGCCTGGAGCTGACCGGAGCGGTCGCCATCACCGGTAACCTACTCGTCGAGGAGGGCACCCTTGCCGCCAACTTCGCCCCGCTGGGCGGAACGCTCGAGATTCTCTCGGGAGCCACCGCTGACTTCAAGGGTCTCAGCGGTCAGACCTTCTCTGGTAACCTGGCTGGCGCTGGTACGGCCCGTCTTGCCGGCGGCAACACGCTGACGCTCTCGGCGAGCAACAACAGCTTCACCGGTCTCTTCACCGTCGACAACGGCACGCTCATTCTCGCCGCCAACAACGCCCTCGGCACTGGCTCGGCGGAGATCGCCTCGGGCAGCACGCTCACGGTCTCAGGCGCGATCAGCCTCGCCTCCGGCTTCACCGGAGCGGGTGCGCTGACCAAGACTGGCGCGGGCACCGCCACGCTCACCGGATCGATCGCCCACACCGGTACGACCACGGTCTCGGCTGGCACTCTCAAGGGTGACTTCACCAATGCCAGCGGCGCCATCGCCGTCGACTCGGGCGCGACGCTCGAGTACGCCATCGGCTCCGACGCCACCCGCGGCGGCTCCGACATCACCGGCGCGGGTTCGCTCACCAAGAGCGGCAATGGCAAGCTGACCCTCTCGTCCGCGGTTGGCCTCACCGGTGGTGTCACCATTGCCGGAGGCACCCTGGCCGCGTCCGACTTCGGTACGGCCTCGTCCTTCACCATCAATTCTGGCGCCACCGCTGAGCTCACCCAGGCCTCAGCCGGCACCCTCGCCACCGTCTTCGGCGGGTCCGGAACCTTCACTAAGGTCGGTAATGGCACGCTCACCGTCGGTTCGACCGGTCTCTCGACCTTCACGGGCAAGCTCCGTGTCGCGCAGGGGACCGTCGCAACCGCGGCCATCGCCAATATCGGCACCACCGCGAGCTCGATCGAGCTCGACGGCGGCGCGCTTGCTGTCACCGCCTCGGGTCAGACCATCGGCTCGACCCGTGCCATCACCATCGGCTCCAACGGTGCCACCCTCAACACCTCCTCGCTCGGTCAAACGGGCACACTGACGGTTGACGGCCTGATCTCGGGCACGGGTACCCTGACGTTGGCCTCGAGCGGCAACACCTCCGCCACCGGCGGCGGCGATAGCGGTAGGGGTATCGTGCTGACGAACACCTCTAACAGCTTCACTGGCGATGTGGTCATCACCTCAGGCTTGGTCAATTACACGTCAAACGCCGTGTTCGGCAACGCCGCCAACAAGATCGTCCTCAATGGCGGTGGTCTGCTCGAAACAGGTTACAATGCCACAATCTCACGCAACCTCGAGGTCCAATCAGGCGGCGGTGTCATCCGTTACTACGGCAATACCGCCTCGACTTTCTCGGGCTCGCTCTCGGGCACCGGCACCCTCCGTCGTACGGATGGCGGCACGCTCACCTTCACCGGTGATGTCTCCGGCTTCTCGGGCACCCTGACCAACGACGCCACCACCGACAACACGATGGCCACGCTGTTCACCGGCAGCTCGCCTGGACTCGGTTCGGCCACGGTCAACATCACCGTCGGCACCGTCGGCTTCGCCACGGGACGCGTCGGCTCCGCCACGGTCAATCTCGACGGCGGCACGCTGCGCTTCGAGTCCGCCGGCACCGTCGCCTCGACTGCCTCGGTCAAGCTCGTCTCGGGCAAGGCTGGCACGGTCAACACCAATGGCAACGATGTCACCCTCGCCAACGGCATCACCGGCAGCGGCACCAACCTGAGCAAGTCGGGTTCGGGCACCTTGGTGCTCCAGGGCGCCGGCACGGCCACTCTCTCCGGAGCCGTGAACGCCAATGCTGGCACGCTCGAGATTGCCGGTCAGGCCGTCTCCGCCGTCAACAACAGCGTCGATGGCGGCACGCTGAAGATCAGCTCCGGCACCAACACCGCGACCAACCTCTACGTCGCCTCCGGCACCCTGACCATCGCCGGTGGCACGACCACGGTCGGCTTCTTCCGTACCTCGGATTACTACGGCAACTCCAACTCGACCATCAACCAGACCGGAGGCACCTTCAGTGTCACGGGCTCGACCATCGAGAACGAGCGTGGCAACTCGTTCTTGCTGAACCACTGGTCAGGCACCTCGACCTACAACCTCTCCGGTGGAACGCTCAACGTCCTGAACACCAACATCAACATGGGTTGGGACGGAAGCGCCTACGTCAACCAGTCGGGCGGCACCGCCAACGTGCGCGGTGTCAACATGGCGAGCGGCCGCTCCAACGCCGCTGCCTACAACCTGACCGGTGGTCGCCTGAACATCGGTGTCGGCGGCATCACCTCGGCGGCGAACAAGACCTTCACGGCCGGCGACGCCACCCTCGGCGCCCTCGGCAACTGGACCGGCGCCTCGTCCATCGCGATCTCGAGCGGCAAGACCCTCACGGTCGACACCGCCGATGCCGCCGATGGCACCACTGCCCGCACCATCACGCTCTCGGGTGGCCTCACCGGCGCCGGCTCGCTGACCAAGGTCGGCAACGGCACTCTCAATCTCACAGGCGCCAGCACGATGACTGGCTCCGTCACTGTCAATGCCGGAACGCTCGGCATCGGCGCCACGATGCAGGGCATCTCGGGCCTGACCATCAACAGTGGCGCGACGGCCAGCACCTCGGCGAACAACTTCTTCTCCGCTGGTCACGGCGCCGCGGTCGCAGCGACGCTCACCGTCAACGGTGGCACCTTCCTCCTTGGCTCCGGCACCGAGGGGCGTCTCGGCAACATCAACCTGAACGGCGGCACCTTCACCTCGAACCGCGGCCTCGCCAGCTATGACATCCTCCTGGCCAATCTCGCCTCGGGTGCGGCCACGGTCACGGTGGGCGGCTCGTCCGCCTCGACCATGAATGGCTCGGGTGGCTTGCATCTGCAGGGCGTCCAGAACTTCAACGTGGCCAACGCCACAGCCGATTCTGCAGCCGACCTCGTGGTCAGCCTGCAGCTCTCGGACGGCGGTGTGTACGTGGGTGGAGCGGGCGGCATCAACAAGACCGGCCAGGGTACGATGAGCCTGACCAACGCCGCGAACAACTTCACCGGTGACATCACCGTCGGTGCGGGTCGTCTCGAGGTGAGCGGATCGGGTCGCCTCAATGCCGGCAACTACGCCGGCGCCATCAGCAACTCCGGCGAGCTCGCCTTCACGGGCACGGCCACCCAGACCCTCTCGGGAGCCATCACCAACACAGGTGACATCGCGTTCGGCGGCGAGGGCAACCGTACCCTGTCCGGCGTTGTCAGCGGAGCCGGCACACTCACCAAGTCTGGCAACGGCGCGCTGACGATCTCGGGCGCCAACACCCGCACGGGTGACACCCAGATCACGGGCGGATCGGTCAACGTCACCGCCACCGGCTCGCTGGGTAGCGGCAACACCACCGTCGCCAACGCCAACCTCTCGGTGGCTAACGGCGGCTCGGTCGGATCCACGCTCTCGCTCGACGGTTCGACCCTGTCCTTCGCCGACAGCCAGACCTTCGCGACCAGTATCACGGGTGGGGCTAATGGTGTCACCCTGGCGACCTCGTCCAACGACGTGACCCTCTCCGGGGTGGTCACCGCCGCGGATGATGTCACCAAGACGGGTGCCGGCACGCTCACCCTCTCCGGCTCCGGTCACTCGGTCGGCGGTGTCTTCAACATCAACGCCGGCACGGTCGCGCTCTCCTCGCTCAGCGATGTCACCGGCGCGTTCAACATCGGCGCCAATGGCATGCTGTCCCTCAGCCTCAACCTGGCCACGGATGCGTCCTTTGACAACCTCCTGACCGGATCGGGTATCCTCTCGGTCGACAACCTCGGCTCGGGGGTCTTCTCCCTCGGCAACGCCACCGGCTTCTCGTCCGGCACGCTGAACCTGCTCTCGGGCTCGTTCGACAACACGGGCTTCACCGGCAAGGTTAACCTGCTCGGAGGCTTCCTCGCCAACCTCGAGAACTTCACCGGCTCGCTCAGCATCGGCAGCCAGCTGACCGAGCAGCAGGAGCAGGCTCTCGCCGGCTTCACCGGCACGCTCGAGCTGGGTGACGGCGTCACGGTCGACATCACCAAGATCAACACTGGCGCGAACCTCGTCGTCGGCGAGGGCGCGACCATCGACTTCAGCGCGGCCACACCCGAACAGCTCAGCCGCACCATCACGCTCTCGGGCAACGCCACCCTCCAGGGCGCCGAGAACTTCACCGGTGTCGTCCAAGTCGCCGCGGGTAGCAACGTGACCATCGGCACGGGCAGCATCGGCGGCGGCTCGCTGGAAATCGCCACGGGCGCGACCGTGACCATCACCGCGCCGATCGAGAACACCGTGGTCTTCACGGGCGGCACCATCATCGGTGGCGCCAACCTGACCACGCTGGAACTCACCACGGGCAGCCTGACCTTCGGCTCCGGTGGCAACATCGACACCCTGGCCGACACCGCTGTCCTCACGGTCGCCGGAGGCACGGTCAACTTTGCCGGTCAGGCCGTCGCCGCCACCATCGAGTTCAGCGGCGGCACGGTCTCCAATGCCGAGAACTTCGCCGGTACTCTGGCGGTGGTGGCTCCCGCCGATCTGGCTCCCGGTGAGACCATCAACTTCGTGATGAACGGCACCATCGGCGGCACCATCACGGCCGGCAGCAACACGGTGATCGGCGGCAATGGCACGTTCAACACGCTCACCATGGGCGCTGGCTCCAACTTCAGCCCCGGAAGCTCACCCGGTGCCAACACCGTCGGCAACCTGTCGTTCGCGGGTGGTTCCACCTGGACGCTGCAGTTCTACAGCGCCGAGGGGGTCATCAGCAGTGGACCCGATGCCGGCCTGCGCGGTTACGACACCACCACCATCGCGGTGCCCGAGGGTAGCCTGAACAACCCTGTCTTCGACCTGTCCGGAGCCAGTTCGTCCAGCCGCATCACTCTCAAACTGATGACGCTGTCGAACTGGTCAGACAACACCGGCGGTCTTCCGACCTCCCTGCTCGATGTGCCGATGGAGACCGGATACATCGACTTCGTCATCGCGACCTACGGGGACGGTGTGCTCAACATGGGTACCAATCCCTCGTTGTCCGCGCTGTTCCAGTTCAACACCAACGGCTTC
This sequence comes from Opitutales bacterium, assembly GCA_049419705.1. GTDB lineage: Bacteria > Verrucomicrobiota > Verrucomicrobiia > Opitutales > UBA953 > UBA8828. The sequence goes on along the minus strand of JBMSKH010000009.1, from coordinate 48,877 downwards.
TACAAGTCGGACGGCACCCGCGCCTACTCGGGCAACTTCTCGATCTTCGAGTACTACAATGCCGCCACCGGCCTTAACGAGCTCACCCTCCGTTACTCGGCGGTGCCCGAGCCCTCGACCTACGGCCTGATCCTCGGAGGTCTCGCCCTTGCTGCGGCCGCCTACCGTCGCCGCCAGCGCAAGCAGGCCTGATAGGAGTCTGGCAGATGCACAGGAGGGCCCGCGAGAGCGGGCCCTTTTTTGCGTCCGCAGCGCGGGGTCTTCGGCTTGCCCCCGGCGCCCGGGAGGTTAACCCATCTCCCATGGACATCCTCCGTCGCCTGTTGGTCGTGACCCTCGAGTGGGCCTCGCTCGCGCTCGGTGTCTTCGTCGCGGCGAAGTGGAAGCTGCTGCATTACGACAGTCTCGAGACTCTGGCCTGGGTCGCGGTGACCCTCGGCATCCTCAACTCATTCGTGCGTCCCCTGGTCCTCGGGGTCTTGCTCGTGGTCTCGCTCCCGGCGCTCATCCTGACCTTCGGGCTCGGGTACTACGTGGTCGTGCTGGTCACCAACGGGGTGATCATCCTGCTCGCCACCGAGCTGCTCAGCGGTTTCCGCGTCTTGGACGGCCATTGGATCCTCGCGCCGTTCTGCGTTTCGGTCGTCTCCTGGCTCTTCGCTTCCTCCGTGGGTATCGAGCAAGTGAAGCCCTTCCGCCGCCCTCCGGCGCCGAAGGACGACGCCATCGACGTCTGAAAAGAACCTTTTGTCCCTTGCCAAGGTGCCCGCGGGCATTTGCCTCTGCCCTGAGATGACCCTTCCCGCGCTCTCCTCCTGGTCCACCAACGTCGCGCCTTCGCCGACCCTCGCCGTCGACGCCAAGGCCAAGGCCCTCAAGGCCGCCGGCAAGGACGTCTGCGGCTTCGGTGCGGGCGAGCCCGACTTTGACACGCCGGCCTTCATCAAGGACGCCTGCGCGAAGGCGCTTGCCGAGGGCCAGACCAAGTACGCCCCCACGCCCGGCATTCCCGCTCTGCGCAAGGCCATCGCCGAGGCCTACACCGCCCGCGGCTTCTCCGGCATCGGCGAGGGCAATGTCGTGGTCTCCCCCGGTGGCAAGATGTCGTGCTACCTCGCCATTCTCGCCACCATCAGCCCAGGCGACGAGGTTATCATCCCGGCGCCGTTCTGGGTCAGCTACCCCGAGATGGTGAAGCTCGCCGGTGGCGTCCCCCGCTTCATCGTCGCCGAGGACACCACCGGATTTAAGGTCACCCCCGCCCAACTCTCCGCCGCGCTGACGCCCAAGACCCGCATGGTGGTCATTAACAGCCCGTCCAATCCCACCGGCGCCGTCTACACCCGCGCCGAGCTCGAGGCCTTGGTCGCCATCTGCGTCAAGGCTGGTGTCTGGATTCTCTCCGACGAAATCTACGAGCATCTGGTCTACGAAGGCCAGACCACCTGCAGCCCGGCGACGTTCTCCCCCGAGGCCGCGCGCCTGACTATTACCGTTTCCGGCTACGCAAAGACTTACTCGATGACGGGCTGGCGCCTCGGCACCCTCGTCGCGGGCAAGGAGGTCTCCGCTGCCGTCGCCGACCTCCAGAGCCAGATCTCGTCCAATGCCACGACCTTCGCGCAGTTCGGTGCGCTCGCCGTGCACCAGCATCCAGATAAAGCCAAGGCCTCCCTGGCCGAGATGGCCGTGGCCTTTGATCGCCGCCGCATGAAGCTCTGGCAGGGTCTCAACGCCATCCCAGGGTTGACCTGCTACCGCTCGCAGGGTGCCTTCTACCTCTTCCCGAACATCCGCAAGTTCGGCCTGTCCTCGTCCGATTTCGCCGCGCGCCTGCTCGAGGAGGAACTCGTCGCCGTGGTGCCTGGTTCCGCCTTCGGCGCCGAGGGCTATATCCGGCTTAGCTATGCGACGTCGGATGCGACCATCGAGAAGGGTCTCGAGCGCCTCGCCCGGTTCTGCGCGAAGCTGGGTTGATTTAGAGGACAGAGGAAAGAATACAAAGTAAAGGTTCAGGGGTATTCTTGGTTTAACATGCCCTGTTCTTACCTTTGAAATCTTTACTTTGTAGTCAGCTCAGGCCGACTCGACCATCACGCAGGCCATGCCGGCGGCCTCGGCAGCCTCGCGACCGCGCGGGCTATCCTCGATGACCACGCAGTCGGCCGGTGCCCGTCCGATTCGCCGCGCCGCCTCGAGGAAGATGTCGGGCGCGGGCTTCTGACGGACGACATCCTCGCAGGTGACGATGGCCTCGAAGTGAGGCTCAAGCTGGAGCTTGCGCAGGGTGCGGCCGACATGCTCGCGCGTGCCGCCCGAAGCCACCGCGGTGCGCGCGCCGGCCCGGCGCACGTGGTGCAGGACCGCCAGCACGTGCTCGCGCGGCTCGACGCCTGCCTCGAGGTGGAGGTCGAGGTAGTCGTGGGTATGGGCTCGGATGGTCGCTGGATTGAGCTCGAGTCCGTGTCGCTCGCGCAGGCGGTCGCACGTGCCCTCGGTGGACATGCCGCCCATCGAGCAGAAGAACCCCCAGTCGAAGTCGAAGGGCACGCCGGTCTGGCGCTCGATTGCGTGCATCCAGGAGCGCTGGTGCAGGCGCATCGTTGCCGCAATCGTGCCATCGCAGTCGAAGATCCAGCCCGGCCGGGCAAGCAGGGTGGCGTCGATGGAGCGAAGCAGGGCGTCGCTCACGGGAAGTTGTCCTCGACCGGCGGGCGCAGCACGAGTTCGTGCACGGCGGCGTCGTCCGGGAGTCGGAGCAATCCGACGATAGCCTCGGCCACCGTCTCCGGCTTGAGGTAATCGGGGCGTGCCTGGGTGCGGAAAGGCGTGTCGATGCCGCCAGGATAGACGCCCGTGACGTGGATGCCTAGGGGCTTGCCCTCGCGGCGCATGACACCGGTCAGCGCGCGGAAGGCCCCCTTGGAGGCGGTATAGCCGGAAATGCCCGCGCTTGAGTGCAGGGCGGCGCTGGAGACCACGTTGACGATGCGACCGCCGCGAGCGCTCGACATCGCGCGCCAGACCGGCTCGGTGAGGGCGAGCTGGGCAGTGCAATTGAGATCCAGCATTGCGGCGAAGGACTTCAGGTCGGTCGAGCCGAGCGGGGCCTTGCCGAGGTTAGCCCCCGCGTTATTGATGAGGACGTCGACCTTGCCGAAGGTGCGTAGCGCCTCGTCGGCGAAGCCCGCGGCGGCGGCATGGTCGGTCAGGTCGAAGGCACGGGCGAGGAGCCGGTCCTCACGGAGGCCGAGCTCGGCGACAAGTTTGGTGAGTTTGGCTGGGTCGCGTCCGCAGACCGCCAGCCTGCAGCCTTCGGCTGCGAGTCGGTGTGCGAGGGCACGCCCGAGCCCGGAGGTGGCACCGGAGAGCAGCACGGTCTTTCCTTGGAGCGCGGTCATGGCCATCAGCGTCCAAAGCGTCCTCCGCCGGGTGGACGGAACCCGCCGGGGCCGCCCATCTGGCCCATGCGTCGCATCAGTTCCTTGCCCTTGCCGCCGCGCATCATGCGCATGACGTCTCGCATCTGGCCGAACTGCTTGAGCATCCCGTTGACGTCGGCGACCTGCGTGCCCGAGCCGCGGGCGATGCGGGCGCGGCGCGAGGCGTTGAGCAGGTCGGGCTTGCGGCGCTCGCGCGGCGTCATCGAGAGGAGGATCGCCTCGGTGCGGCCGAGCATGGCCTCCTCGCGCGCACCGACTTGGACCGAGCCCATGCCGGGCATCATCTTGAGCATGTCGCCCAGCGGTCCCATCTGGCGCATTTGGCGGAGCTGGCTGAGGAAGTCGTCGAGGTCGAAGTCGGCCTTGCGCATCTTCTCGGCGAGCCGTTCGGCCTCCTTCTGGTCCACCGTCGCCTGCGCCTTCTCGACCAGGCTGACGACGTCGCCCATGCCGAGGATGCGTCCGGCGATGCGCTCGGGGTGGAAGACCTCGAAGTCACCGGGCTTCTCGCCCGTGCCCATGTAGCGCACAGGCACGCCGGTGACCTCACGCATCGAGAGCGCGGCGCCGCCACGGGCATCGCCGTCGAGCTTGGTCAGGATGATGCCGGTCAGGGGTGTCGCGGCATGGAACTTGGCGGCGACGTCGACGGCTTGCTGTCCGAGCGCGGCATCGGCCACAAGGAAGACCTCGTGGGGCTGGACGGCGTCGCGGATGCGACGCACCTCGGCCATCAGGTCATCGTCGGCCTGGAGTCGTCCGGCGGTGTCCACGATCACGCAGTCGGCGCCATCGGCGAGGGCCCGGGCCAGGCAGGCGCGCGCCAGCTCCGCGGCGTCGCGCGAGGAGCGGTCGGAGTGGAACGTCACGCCTTCCTGCTTGGCGAGGGTCTCGAGCTGGTCGATGGCTGCCGGACGGTGGATGTCGGCGCCGATGAGCGCGGGACGTCCGATGCCTTCCTTGGACTTGAGGAAGCGGGCGAGCTTCCCAGCGCTTGTCGTCTTGCCCGAGCCGTGCAGTCCGACCAGCAGGATGCGGAGCGGGCGGGTGGGGGAGAGCGGTCGGGCACCCTCGCCGAGCAGCTTGGTCAGCTCCTCGTGGATGACCTTGACCGCCATCTGCGCGGGCGAGACCGACTCGACGACCGCCTGTCCGAGGCAAGCGGCCTTCACGCGGTCGGTGAAGTCACGGGCGACCTTGAAGTGCACGTCCGCCGACATCAGCGCCGAGCGCACCTCGGCGAGGGCGGGCGCTAGGTTCTCCTCGCTGATACGCGAGAGACCGCGCAGATCGCGGAGGGCCTTGCCGAGGCGTTCGGAGAGGGAGGCAAACATGGACAATCCCAGTTAAGTACCGGAGGCCTCCGCCGCCAGCCCTTTAGGAGAATTCAGGGCAGGATTTCCTCGTCCACCCGGTTCTCCAGCACGCCGATGCCATCGATCTCGACCTCCATTCTGTCTCCGGGCCGGAGCCAGCGCGGCGGGGTCCGGGCCATACCCACGCCGGCAGGGCTGCCGGTGAGGACGACGGCGTCCGCCGGCACGGTGGAACTGCCGGAGAGAAAGGCGAGGATGTCGGCGATGCCGAACTGCATCTCGGCGGTGCTCGCCGACTGCATGGTCTCTCCGTTCAGGCGGAACCGGATGCCGAGGGCCTGGGGGTCCGAGACCTCGTCCGGAGTCAGCAGGCAGGGACCCAGCGGGCAGAAGGTGTCGAAGGACTTGCCGCGCGACCACTGCGTGCCGCCCCATTCCTTCTGCCAGTCGCGGGCGCTGACGTCGTTGGCGCAGGTGTACCCGAGGACGTGATGCAGGGCGGTCTCTTTCGTGGCATTCCGGAAGTCATTTCCGACCACGACTGCCAGCTCCGCCTCGAAGTCCACCTTGTCACTCCTTAGATGCCGGGGTAGGCGCACAGTCTCGCCACTTGCGACGACCGAGGCGGGGCTCTTCATGAATGTCGTGGGCCAGGCCTGCTGGGTATGCCCGAACTCATTGGCGTGGCTCGAGTAGTTGACGCCAATGCAGAAGACGGCGCTTGGCGCGATTGGCGCCAGGAAGCGCAGGGGTTGGACGGGTCGCCCGGTCGGGTGGAAGGATAGACCCTTCCTTCGCAGCTCCTCCCATGCGCTCCCGGCCACGGGTCTGCAATGCACGGGCGGGCCGCCTTCGGATTCGACACATCGGAACACGCGCATCACTTAAGGGTCTGAAAAAACATGCCCCATCGCAAGCCGAACCCCGCTCTTTCCCGCCGTTCGTTCCTCGGCAAGGCCGTCCTGCTTGGCACCGGTCTGACGATCCTGCCGCGGCACGTGCTCGGACGCGGTTACATCCCTCCCAGCGAGACGGTGAACCATGTGATTGTCGGCTGCGGCGGTATCTCCGGGTCCGAGGCGCATTTCGGCAACCACATGACAGGCGCGCACCGCGTCATCGCGGTCTGCGATGTCGACACTCAGCGATCCAACAGCCGCGCGCAGCAGGTCAAGGGCGCCTGCGGACAGCTGCCCAAGGTCACCAAGGATTTCCGCGAGGTCGTCGGCCTGGCCGATGCCGACATCGTCCACGTCTGCACCCCGCCGCACTGGCACGGCGTCATTGCCGCCGCCGCGGCACGTGCCGGTAAGGCCGTCTGGGGTGAGAAACCGCTGACGCGTACCATCGGCGAGGGCATCGCCCTGGTCGATGTGGTTAAGCGCGCCGCGGTGCCCTTCCGCGTCAACACCTGGTTCCGCCTGAACGACACGAACTACTACGGCGTGGGACCCGCCCGTGAGATTCGCCGTATCGTCGCCAGCGGCGTGCTGGGCTGGCCGCTGACCGTGCGTGTCGCCTCCGGCTCCGGAGGCATCGAGTGGAAGGTCAATCTCTGGTCTGGTCGGACCAACCTCCAGCCCCAGCCCGTCCCCGAGCACCTCGACTGGGACCTGTACTGCGGCCCCTCGCCGCTGATTCCCTATCACCCGCACCGCTGCCATGGATCCTTCCGCGGCTATTGGAACTTCGACCAAGGCGGACTCGGCGACATGGGGCAGCACTTCCTCGACCCCGTGCAGTACTTCCTCGGCAAGGATTCGGAGTACCCCGTCAGCGCCGAGTCCGACGCTCCCGAGCAGGACGCGGTCGCCTGCGGTGTCTGGAAGACCGTCACCCTGACCTACAAGGATGGCTGCAAGGTCATCCTCGAGTCCGAGCTTTGCCCGGGACACGGCAGCCGTCCCTTCATCGAGGGACCCAACGGACGTCTCTGGGCTGACCTGCGGACTGATCCGCCTGCGCTTGCCCTCAAGGCGCGCGAGTTTCCGCTGCCCGAGAGGCAAGAGGACGACTTCATTGCGGCCGTACGTGAGCGCCGTCCCTTCGGCTACGGTGTCTCCGAGGCCCACCACAGCTGCACGATGGTCAATCTCGCCGCGCTTTCCGTGCGGCTCGGTCGCAAGGTCACGCTCTCGTCGGACGGCAAGCAGATCGTCGGCGATGCCCAGGCCCAGCGTCTCCATTCCCCCGAGTTGCGCGCTCCGTGGAAGATCTGAGCGCACGCCGTGAGTTTCTCCGCGTCGCCCTTGTCGCGGCCGGGCTCTGCCTGCTCTCGTTCGTCGGTTGCCGCGATCGGCTCACCTGGCTGATGGAGGCCGCCCCGGTCATCGTCGGGGTCGCTCTCGCCTGGATCCTGCCCCTCGCCCCGTCCCGCCTGCTGGGTCGGCTCCTGCTCGTCCACGCCGTCATCTTGTTGGTCGGCGCGCACTGGACCTACGCCGAGGTCCCGGCTGGCTTCTGGGTTCGCGATGCACTCGGTCTGTCCCGCAACCATTTCGACCGCCTCGGCCATGTTTTCCAGGGCCTTGTGCCTGCCCTCATCGCGCGCGAGATCTTGCTGCGCCGTGCCCTTGTGGTTTTGCCGAGCGCGGCCTCCGCGCTGGGTTTCGCCTGCGCGCTCGCCTTCAGCGCCTTCTATGAGCTCATCGAATGGTGGGCGGCCCTGATCCTCGGTGCCGGCGCCGACGCCTTCCTCGGCTCGCAGGGCGATTCCTGGGACACCCAGTCCGACATGGCCTGCGCCGCCATCGGCGCCGGACTGTCCATGACGTTGCTCGCTCGCTGGCACGACCAATCCATCTCCCGAACCTGAACTTCACCATCATGCGTCCCCTCCTCGCCACGCTCACCTTCCTGCTCGCCGTCTCCCTCCACGGGGCCGTTCCGGAGCGCGCCGCCTGCGAGTCCCTCCTGAAGCAGGCCGACGCCGGATTTGCCGCGGGGGCGAAGGCTCCCGCCTACCGTGAGGCGATGACGGCCATGCACCGGACCACCCTGCAGCTCGGGGCTCCCGAAGGCGCCACGACGGCCACCTCCGCCTGGTGGTTCGCCGAGATCCGTCGCCGCGCCGGGGAGGTCAAGGATCCCGAGGCTGCCTATTTCCTGCGCACCCAGCTCTGCTTTGATCCGGCAGGACCCGCCTTCGTCATGTTGTCGCCGGAGCCTGTCGCGAAGGCCCCCTATGTCGCGGGGCAGGGCACGGCCGCCGAGCTCGCCGACACGGCGCGCTCGCTCGACCTTGGCGAGAAGCCTCGTCTCAGTTCCGCCCAGCTTCGTGCGCTCGCCACCGACCCCAAGCTCGATCCCGAGCAGTCCAAGCGAGCCCTTGTCCTGCTCCGTCGCCTCGATCCCGCGGCGTCCGCGCCACTTCTGTGGACGCGACTCGGCGCCACCAAGCAGCGGTCGGAAATCCTGTTCTGGGAGGAGCAACTCATGCGCCTGCCGGTGCAGATGGTGGGCTCCGTCCCCTACGAGGCCAAGGCTTCGCCCGCCGCCCGGGCTGCTTGGCTCAGGCTGACCGCTGTGCGCCCCCAGATGCCTGCCAACTCAATCAACCGCGCCGGATGGATTGAGCTGCTTAAGGGGCCGGCGAACGAGGTCACCGAGGCTGCCTGGGACGCCGCTCCGCGCGTCTTCCGCGCATCGGATCGCGCCGAGCTTGCCGCCTTGGTCAAGGATGCACCCGAGCGCATCGCCGTGCGTGCCAAGGTCGCCCTCGAGCGCCTGCGCTGACCGACGCTTGCCTCCGCCGTGGCCGCGGGTAGGGATGGGCGTATGCCCGTTGCGCCCACATCACCGAACCTGCTCCTGACGGGGTTCATGGGCACGGGTAAGTCGACCCTCGGGCGGGTGCTTGCCTACCGTTGGCACCGTCCGTTCCTCGATACCGACGAGATGATCGAGAAGATGACGGGCAAGACCGTCGCAACGATTTTCGCCGACCATGGCGAGCCCGCCTTCCGAAAGCTGGAGCGCGAGGTGGTCGAGCGCCACCTCCCGGCTTCCGGCGCCGTCATCTCCTGCGGCGGCGGACTCCCCGTGCCCGAGGGCATGGCCGAGTTGCTCCGCACTCGCGGCGTGGTGGTCACACTCTTCGCCTCGCCGCAGGCCATCCTGAGGCGCACCCGCGGACGCACCCACCGCCCGCTCCTCCAAGGCGAGGACCCGGAGGGCATCATCCGCAAGCTCATGGCCGAGCGTGAGCCGGCTTACCTGCGTTGCGGCACCGCCGTCTACAGCGACGGTCGGACCGTGCAGCAGATGGTCGAGACCATCGAGCGCATCTACGCCCGCGAATCGCGCGGCTGGGTCAAGCCGCCGGCTTGAGTGGCGACGACCAAGGGTCGCCGCTTGGCGCGACGTCGCGCAGCGCCCGCACCGCCCCCAGGAAGTCGGCTCGGCTCACCGCGACGGCTCCGAGCGAGGCGAGGTGTTGGGTCGGCATCTGGCAGTCAATCAGAGCGAAACCGCAGGCCTGCAGCCGGCGCACCAGTCGCACGAAGCCGACCTTGGACGCATCGCTGCGGCGGTGAAACATCGACTCGCCGCAGAATAGCCGGCCGATCGCCACGCCGTAGAGTCCGCCCACCAACTCACCTGCGTGTCGCACCTCGACGCTGTGGGCGTGGCCCTCGCGGTGCAGGCCGATGTAGGCGGCAATCATCGACTCGGTGATCCAGGTGCCGTCCTGGCCGGGCCGGGGTGCCGCGGCACAGGCGCGGATCACACCTTCGAAATCTTGGTCGATGGTGACGTCCCACATCGGCTTGCGCTCGACCTTGCGCAGGCTCTCGGTGACCCGCAGGTCAGCCGGCAGGAGCACGAAGCGCGGGCTTGGGCACCACCACTGGATGGGTTCGCCCTCGCTGTACCAAGGGAAGACGCCGGCGCGGTAGGCGGCGAGCAAGGCCGGCGGGGTGAGTTCACCCCCATCGGCGACCGGACCCCGCATCGGGGCCTTGGTCAGATTCACCTGTTCCCAGTCCCTCATGCCCACGATGCCACGCGCAGCGCGGCACCGTGGCAAGCGGTCACTTGGTGATGTTGTAGACCGAGGGAATCGAGACGCCGAGCTCGGTAGCGATCTCGCGGACCGAGAGGCCCTTGTCGCGCATGGCGGCGGCGCGGCGACGCATCGACTCGTCGATGACGGCACGACGGCGGGCAGGGCGGGTCATCAGGCGCAGGAGGCGACGGGCGAGTTCCTGCTTCGAGAGACGGTCGATCTCCTTGGTCAGTTTCTGGCTCTGGCGGCGGTGGGTTTCCTCCCAGGCCTCCGAGGCGAGGTCACGGGCGCGGGCGAGGGCGGCACGCACAAAGGCGTCCTTCGTGGGGAAGTCGGCAGGTTCGAGGTCGATTTTCATGATATATAAAAGGAATGTAAAAATCGGGCTGACGCAAATAGTGCTAAATAATAAAGTTACGGACAATCAACGACTAATTCGGTTCCCGCTCAACTTGGGTGGAGATAAGGTTATTTGGACAGGCTCCATTCGAGCATGCGACGCAGAGGTGCCTCCGCCTGCTTCCGGATAGTCTCGTCGAGGTGAATCTCCGGACCGCCGTTAGCTAGGCAGTCACGGACCTTCTGCAGGGTGTTGAGCTTCATGTAGCGGCACTCGTTGCAGGAGCAGCGGTCGGTGGGCGCGGCGACGAAGGTCTTACCTGGGACCTCCCGGCGGAGGCGGTGAATCATGCCGGACTCTGTCGTGACGATGAGGGTGGGGGAGGATTGGGCCTTCGCCCAGGCCACCATAAGCTCGGTGCTGCAGACCTCGTCGGCGAGCTCGCGCACCGCCTCGGTGCACTCGGGATGGGCGACGACGGGGGCGCCGGGATGCTCGGCCTTGGCCCGGAGCAGGGCCGAGGGCGTGAACTGCACGTGGGCGTAGCAGCTGCCCGGCCAGAGCCGCATGCGCCGCCCGGTCTTGGCCGCGACCCATTGTCCCAGGTTCTGGTCAGGCACGAAGAGGATCTCCCGGTCGGCGGGGATATGCCCGACGATGCGCGTGGCGTTGCCGCTGGTGCAGATGACATCGGCAAGGGCCTTCACCGCGGCGGAGCAGTTGATGTAGGCGACGACGGCGAGCCGTGGGTCCGCCGCCTTGGCCGCGGCGAGGCGCTCCGGCGTGCAGGAGTCGGCGAGCGAGCAGCCGGCGTTCATGTCGGGCAGGAGCACGCGCTTGCCCGGGTTTACGATCTTGGCGGTCTCCGCCATGAAGTGCACGCCACAGAAGACGATGGTCGAGGCCTTCGCCTCAGCGGCCTTGTAGGCCAGGCCGAGCGAGTCGCCCACATAGTCGGCCACCGACTGGATGTCCTCGCACTGGTAGTTGTGCGCGAGGATGACGGCGTCGTGGCGCTTCTTCAGCGCGAGGACTTCCTCCTGCAGGGCGGTACGCGCGGCGGGCGAGGCCGGGAGCGGCGGGAAGACGGAGGCGACGGGGAAGGCGGGCATGGTGGTGGGTCAGGCGTGGGCCTGCTGGCACTTCGCGCAGATGGCGCTGACCTGCAAGCGCTGTGAGACCGGGCGCATCCCGTGCTTCGCCGCTACGGCTTTTCCGTACCACTCCATGAACGGTGCCTCGACCTCGACGATGGTTTCGCAGCGCTCGCAGATGAGCTGGGCGCGAAAGCCGCTCCCGCCGTTCTCGGTCAGGTAGTAGGTGTGGTCGCGACCGACATCGACCTCGCGCACCGCGCCGCACCCGACGAGGAGGGGTAGGGTGCGGTAGACCGTGGCGCGCGAGACCGAGCGGTCGATCTCCCGCGCGCGGCGCAGGAGTTCGTCGGCGGTGTAGTGGGAGGTCGCGGCACGCGCCGCCTCATAGACGGCCATGCGCTGGCGTGTTCCGCGCAGGCCATGCTCGGCGATGTAGGCACGGAAGGCCTCCGACCGATCGGTGTCCAGGGTTCGCTGGGTGGTCCGGCGTGGCATGGGCGCTCTTGAGACACTAATGATACAGCAAGCGCGCCGTCAAGCCCCCACCCCCTGGGGGCTTCCTGCGTTGACTCAGCCCTCGGCGCTGGCTTGGCTCACGGGCTTCCCCCTTCGCGGGGGTGCTCCGCTATGTTCCACAATACCGACGACCTGCGTATCCGGCACCGGCAACCCCTGGTGCCCCCCCAGGACGTGCTCAAGGAGGTCCCGGCCACCGAGCGCGCCTCGGAGGTCATCGCCGCCTCGCGCAAGGACATCGCCAAGGTCATCCACGGCCAGGACGACCGCCTCGTCGTCATTGTCGGGCCCTGCTCCATTCACGACCCCGAGGCCGCCTATGAGTATGCCGACAAGCTCAAGGCCGAGGCCAAGCGCCACGCCGCCGACCTGCTCGTGGTCATGCGCGTCTACTTCGAGAAGCCCCGCACGACCGTCGGCTGGAAGGGCCTGATCAATGACCCCGGTATCGACGGCTCGTTCGCCATCAATCAGGGCGTGCGTCTCGCCCGCCGCGTCCTGCTCGCCATCGCCGACCGCGGCCTGCCCACCGCCACCGAGTTCCTCGACCCCATCACCCCGCAGTACCTCGCCGACCTCGTCTCGTACGGCGCCATCGGTGCCCGCACGACCGAGAGCCAAATCCATCGCGAGCTCGCCTCGGGTCTCTCCATGCCCGTCGGCTTCAAGAACGCGACCGACGGTTCGATTCAGGTCGCCGTTGACGCCTGCCTTTCCGCCCGGTCGTCCCACTGGTTCCCGAGCGTCACCAAGGACGGTGCCGTCGCCGTCTTCCAGACGGCCGGCAACCCTGACTCGCACGTCATCCTCCGCGGTGGCTCGCGCAGCGGGCCCAACTACGGCGCCGAGCACGTGGCTGATGCCGCCGCCCGCCTGACCAAGGCTGGCGTCCCCGCCCGCCTCATCGTCGATTGCTCGCACGGCAACAGCTCCAAGGACCACCGCCGCCAGCCGCTCGTGGCCGAGGATGTCGCCGCGCAGGTGTCGTCTGGTTCCAGCGGCGTGGCCGGCGTGATGATCGAGAGCCACCTCGCCGAGGGTCGCCAGGATTGGAAGGGCAAGGAGGCCTCGCAGCGCGGCGTGAGCATCACCGACGCCTGCATCAGTTTCGAGCAGACCGTGCCCGTGCTCGACACCCTCGCCGCCGCCGTGCGCGCTCGCCGCGCGCTCGTCGCCCGCGCCTGATTTCCGCCATGAAACCCGTGCTCAAGCTCCTCCTTGAGGGAGAGTCCCTCGACACCGCCCAGATCGGTAAGATCCTCGGGCTCGGACCCGACGCGGTCGAGCGCGAGCTCGCCCAGCTGCGTAAGGACGGCATCCTCCTCGGCATCCGCCCCGTGCTCAATCCCGGTTGGGAAGCCGAGCGCAAGGTCCGCGCCGTCATCGAGATCAAGGTCCGCCCCGAGGGTCTCGGCGGGTTCGACGGCATCGCCGAGCGCATCAGCGGCTTCGAGCAGGTCGAGAGCTGCTACCTGATGTCGGGTGGCTACGATCTCCTCGTGGTGGTGACGGCCGATAATCTCTATAAAGTCGCCAGCTTCGTCCACGAGCGCCTCGCGCGCATCGAGGGCGTCCAGGGCACCTCGACCCACTTCTACCTCCGCGCGTACAAGAAGGACGGCTTCGTCATCGGCGACGACGCCCGCAACGGCGACAAGCCCTCCATCAGCGCGTAAGACGCGTCAGGACCGACCGATGAGCGACGAACGTCGATTCGTGGCGCGCCACGTGGCCGCCCTGCCCAAGTCCGGCATCCGCGACTTCTTCGCCATCGTCTCCCAGATGAAGGACGCCGTCTCGCTCGGCATCGGCGAGCCCGACTTCGTCACACCCTTCCATATCCGCGAGGCCGCCATGGCCGCGCTGGAGAAGGGGCGCACCTCCTACACCGACAACCGCGGGCTGCTCGCCCTGCGCGAGGAGATCGGCCGCTACGTCGCGCGCCACTACGGTCCCGAGTATCGGCCCGACGACGAGGTCCTGGTCACCATCGGCGTCTCCGAGGCGCTCGACATCCTCCTGCGCGCCACGCTCAACCCGGGAGACAAGGTGCTCTACCACGAGCCCTGCTACGTCTCCTACGCGCCGAGCGTGGCCCTGTGCCACGCCGAGGCCATCCCCGTGCGCACGCAGTCGCGCGACGCCTTCGCCCTCGATGTCGACGCGCTCCGCGCCGCCTGGCAGCCTGGCTGCAAGGTGCTCATCCTCAACTTCCCGACCAACCCCACCGGCGGCACCGCCGACCGCGCCAAGCTCGAGGCCATCGCCCGCTTCGCCATCGAGAAGGACCTGCTCGTCGCCTCCGACGAGATCTACTCCGAGCTGACCTTCGACGGAAACCACGTCTCCATCGCGTCGCTCCCCGGCATGCGCGAGCGCACCGTCTTCCTGCACGGCTTCTCCAAGGCCTTCGCCATGACCGGATTCCGCATCGGCTACGCCTGCGGCCCCGCCGCGGTCATCGACGGCATGCTCAAGGTACACCAATACGCCATCATGTGCGCGCCCATCGCCAGCCAGGAGGCCGCGATCGAGGCCCTCCGCAACGGGCGCGACGCCATGCTGCACATGCGCGACAAGTACCGCGAGCGCCGCGACTTCATCGTCCGCCGCTTCAACGAGCTCGGTCTGCCGTGCCATCTGCCCCGCGGCGCCTTCTACGCCTTCCCCGCCATCGACTCCACCGGGCTCGACTCCATGCAGTTCGCCCAGCAGCTGCTCGCTGACCAGAAGGTCGCGATGGTGCCCGGCACCGCCTTCGGTCAGGCCGGCGCCGGCTTCTGCCGCGCCTCCTTCTCCACCAGCTACGAGCGCATCCACGAGGCCTGCGAGCGACTCGGCCGCTTCCTCGACAAGGTCCGCGCCCGCTGAGCGCCCGGGCTTGCGCCCGCGCCCCCGCCCGCCGACTCTCCCTTTATGACCCAGACGACGACCGAGATTCCGCGCAGCGTCGCCCTGGTGGGTCGCCCCAACGTGGGTAAGAGCCGTCTCTTTAATCGCCTGGTCGGACGGCGCATCTCCATCGTGCACGACCAACCCGGCGTGACGCGCGATTTGCTCACGGCTGAAGTCGACGAAGGCAAGTTCCTGCTCATGGACACGGGCGGCATCGGCCTCTTCGAGGCGCACCTGACGCCCAAGGTCATCGCCGACGCCGTCGAGGAGCAGGTGGCCTTCGCCATCAACGCCGCCGCGCTCATCCTGCTCGTCACCGACGCCTCCGAGGGCTGCGTCCCGCTCGACCTCGAGGTCGCCGCCCGCCTGCGCGCCGCGGGCAAGCGCGTGCTCGTCGTCGCCAACAAGGCCGACACCGTCGACCGCGACGCTCGTCGCGACGAGTTCTACGCCATCGGCTTCGGCGACCCCATCCTCGTCTCGGCCGAGCACGGGCGCGGCGTCGACTTCCTCCTCGGCCGCATCAAAGAGGTCATCGGTCCCGCGCCCGACGCGCCGCCGCAGGACACCTTCCGGCCCGTGCGCCTCGCGCTCGCCGGCCGTCCCAACGTCGGCAAGAGCTCGCTCGGCAACCGCCTGCTCGGACGCAGCAAGCTCATCGTCTCCGAGGTCGCCGGCACCACCCGCGATCCCATCCGCAGCCCGCTCGAGTGGACCGATCCCCAGGGCGTCCTCCACCGCTTCGACCTCGTCGACACCGCCGGACGCCGCGCCGCCAACAAGCGCGACACGCTCGACTTCTTCTCCCACGTGCGCGCCGGTGAGATCCTCGCCCAGGCCGACGTCGTCTTCCTCGTCATCGATGCCACCGAGGGCGTCACGCGCATCGACCTCCAGCTCGCTGGCGAGCTCGCCGAGTCGGGCGCCGGCATCGTGCTCGTGGTCAACAAGTGGGACCTCGCCGTGAAGGCCTTCCAGGAGGGCGGACTCGAGGCCTTCAAGGATGAGAACGGCTTCCGCAAGAAGTTCACCGCCGCCGTGCGCAAGGCGCTCTTCTTCCTGCCCGAGCCGCCGCTCGTCTTCGTCTCCGCCGTCACCGGCCTGCGCACCGAGGAGATGCTCGCCGCCGCCGCTGGCGTCTACGCCCGCGCCGGCACCGACATTCCCACCGGCAAGATCAACCGCGCGATCCAGGACCTGATGGCCAAGCGCCCGCCGCGTCCCGTCTCCGGCAAGCGCTTCAAGTGCTACTACGTGACGCAGGTCTCGCGGCGTCCCATCCGTTTCCGCCTTTTCTGCAACTCCGACGAGCGCCTCGAGGACGGCTACTCCCGCTACCTGACCAAGGGTGTGCACGAGCTCTTCGACCTCGCCGGCGTCCCCGTCTTCCTCGACCTCGTGGGCAAGCCCAAGCAGGCCAAGCGCGGCTTCTTCCTCTCTCAGGGCACGATGCCTGCGGATCTCTCGGGTCAAGGCGACGCCTCGCGTCCGCGTGCCGGCGGCAAGAGCTCTGGCGGAAAATTCCGCGGCAAGTCCGGCCCCCGGGGCAAGGTTGACTTCAAGAATCGTCCGCGTCCCGGCGCTGGCGGACCGACCCGGCTGCGCTCGGGCGGCAAGAAGCGGAGGAAGTGACCCATGGTCGCGCGCGTCGTCCTGCTCGGATCCGACCCCATCGCGCTGCCCGCCTTCGAGGCCGTCGCGGCGCTCCCGGGCGTCGAGGTTGTCGGCGTCTGGTCGCAGCCCGACCGTCCGAGCGGACGCGGACAAGCCGTTCAGCCCAACCCCGTCTCAACCTGGGCGCTCGCCCGCGGCCTCGCCCTGTTCCGTCCCGAGGTCTTCGACCCGGCTGAGGATGCCCGTCTCGCCGACCTTAAGGTCGATCTTGCCGTGGTGATGGCCTACGGCCAGCTGTTGCGCGAGCCCACGCTCGCTGTGCCTCGCCTCGGCTTCGTCAATCTCCACGGCTCGCTCCTGCCCGCGCTGCGCGGCGCCACGCCCGTCGAGGGCGCGCTCATCCTCGGACTCACCGAGACCGGCATCACCCTGCAGCAGGTCGTGCGCAAGCTCGACGCCGGCCCGGTGCTTGCCGCGCGCCGTCTGTCCGTCGCGCCCGACATCGCCCGCGAGGCGCTCCGTGCCGAGATGGGTCGCGTCGCCGCGCTCCTCGCCGTCGAGGCTGTGCCCGCGCTCCTCGCCGGTAAACTGGTTGCCGTTCCGCAGGATGAAACCGCCGCGACGTACACGCGTCGCCTGCGCCGCGAGGACGCCGGCCTCGACTTCACCCAACCCGCGCGTGTGCTCGCCGCCCGCATTCGCGCGCTCGAGGGATGGCCTGGCAGTACCTGTTTGCTCGGTGATATTCGCCTAAAGGTTGGTCGTGCCACGGCCGAGGCTGGACCTGCCGCTGCACCCGGCGTTGTGCTCGCCGCCGATGCGGGTGGCGTGTGTGTTGCCACGGGCGACGGTGTCTTGCGCCTACTCGAGCTGCAACGCCCTGGCGGCAGGATGCTCCCGGTCGCGGCTTTCCTCGCTGGATTCAAGATTGTGCCAGGTACGGTCTTCGCCTCCGAGCCGATGCCGGTCCTCGTCGGACCCAAGCCGCTGAAGTGAAGTCCGTCTGAGTCCCCGCATCCACGTTTGACTCCCGCGTGCCGTGACGGCATCATTGCATGATGCGCACCAGCCTCCTTCTCGGGCTTGTCCTCGCCGCGGTTGTCGGTGCGAAGGACACTGCGCTGCGTATCGAGCAGGCGAGAAAGGCCGCGTTTGTCGGCTATAGTGACGATGCCAAGGCCGAGCGCGTCTGGGAGCTGCGGGCCGACAGCCTGAAGGCCGAGCCCGAGAAACCCGGTGCCTGGCGGGTCGGCGGTCTGCTTCTCACCACCTACCGCGATGGCAAGCCCGCGGCGGTCTTCCGTACCGAGCAGGGACTCGCCGAGCCCGACCGTCGCGCCGCCGGTGGCGAGGACCCGGTGACCATCGATGCCACCAACTTCAAGCTCGAGGGTCGGGGTTGGAACTGGCGCAGCACGAGCAAGGGAGACACCTTCGCCATCTTGACCTCGGTGCGCGCGACCCTCGCGCCTGTGCGCAAGGACGAGGCGCGCATCCAGGTCTCTGCCACCCGCGTCGACGTGACCACCGACGAGAAGGGCGGCAACACCCTCAGTTTCTCCGGCGACGTCATGCTGGTCCGCGGCCAGGAACGCCTGAGTTGCGAACGCGTCGACTGCGTGATGGCGGCCGACTTCGGTAGCCCCGAGCGCCTCGCCGCGCGCGGGCGCGTCCTGCATGTCGACGGCCCCCGCGCGCTCTCGGCCGACGAGCTAGTGCACGACCTCAAGGCGCGGCAAATCGACCTCCTCGGTTCCGTGCGCGTCGTCGATCCTGAGTTCGAGCTGCAGGCCAACTCGGTCCACCGCGACCTGGCCCTTGGCGTCACCGAATGCCGCTCCGACACGCAGGTGCGCGCCCGTATCTTGCCCACCCAGGGCCGCACGGAGGCGATGGTTACTGGTCGACATGTCGTGGTCGCGCCCGGGGCTGGAAAGTCCGGACTGACCTTCGCGGTCGACGGTGGCGCGGAGTATACCTCCGGTCCGGTTCGCCTGCGCGCCCGCGACATCCTTGTCCGCGCCGGCGCCGAGGGCGACGGACCCATTACCGCGAGCGGCAATGTCGAGGGTACCGACGGCCAGCTCAGCTTCGCCGCCGAGCGCGCCGACCTCGATCGCGTCGCGCGACAGCTGGATCTTTCGGGCAAGCCCCGCCTGCGTGACAAGCGCGGGTACGAGGTGACGGGCGATACCGTCACCGCGCTCCTCCGGCAGGAGCGGGTCACCGTCACCAGCGCCGCTGGCGTGCGTGCCGCGCTCCGGCTTGGAGCCGAGGCCGGCGCGGTCGAGGCCGAGGCCGATCGTATTGCCGTTTCTAGGGAGAAGTCCCAGGCGACTGCCGACCTCCGCGGCGCGGTGCGTTTCCGCATGTCAGGCTCCACCACGACCTGCGACCGGCTCGTCGCGCAGGCCGAGACGCCCGCCGACGACGGTGCGCTCGAGCTCACGCGCGCCTCGATGGCCGGTTCCGTGCGCTACGCCTCGGCCGGTTTCGCCGCTTCCAGTGATCGCGCTGAGCTCCATCCCGCCGTGGGCGTCGAGGCGGCTGACTTCGTGGGCAAGCCCATGCTCCTGCGGCTACGCTCCTTTGAGGATGCGCCCGAGGGGGCTGCCCGTCCGCGCATTGAGGTCGCCAGTGGAGACGGCATTGCCGCGTTCACAGCCGATCAGCACGAGGTTCTCTTCACCGACACCGCCTCTCGTTTTATGCTGCAAGGCACCGTGCTTTCCGCGGTCGGCGAGGCCAAGGCGGGTTGTCAGGAGCTGGTG
Organism: Opitutales bacterium; assembly: GCA_049419705.1. Classification (GTDB taxonomy): domain Bacteria; phylum Verrucomicrobiota; class Verrucomicrobiia; order Opitutales; family UBA953; genus UBA8828. The sequence goes on along the minus strand of JBMSKH010000009.1, from coordinate 29,877 downwards.
GGCACGGCCGCGCGGGACGCGAAGGGCCAGTGGCAGCTCGGTGTCGCCTCCGGCACTGGCGGGGTCGAGGCGGAGGTCGGCGGCAATCGCGCCTCCGGCGAGTTGCTCCAGCTCGAACCGCTCGCCAACCGCATCAGTCTAAGCGGTAACGCGCGGGTGCAGGATCGCCAGGGCAGGGTGGGCATCCCCGCTGACCGTCTCGTCTTCGACACGCGCACGCGCAACTGGCGGATGGACTCGGCCCCGGCTGGTCCCGGCGCCGCGCCCGTGCGCCCTCGCATCCTGCTGCCCGACGCCGGCTTCACGCTGCCTTTACCCCAATAATCTCGACACCCCGCGCGGGCTCGGAGACAGTCTTGCCGATGGCTGAACCAAGCGCGCAGGGGCTGGTCAAGGTCGAGTCGCTCGCCAAGCACTACGGCCAGAAGGTCGCCGTGCGCGATGCCAGCCTTGAGTTGCGCACCGGGGAGGTCGTGGGCCTGCTTGGTCCGAACGGAGCGGGCAAGACCACCATGTTCTACATGGTCGTCGGCCTCGTGCCGGTGACTTCGGGCAAGGTCTTCCTCGACGGACGCAACATCACCGCGATGCCCATGTGGAAGCGCGCCCGCGCCGGCCTAGGTTACCTCCCGCAGGACGCCTCGGCCTTCCGCAAGCTGACCGCCCGGGAGAATGTCCTCGCTGTCATCGAAACCCTCGGCCTCTCGCGCAAGGAGCGCGAGGCCCGCGCCGACGCTCAGCTCGAGGACCTCGGTCTGACGCGCATCGCCCGCCAGCCCGCCTTCACCCTCTCGGGTGGCGAGCGACGCCGGCTCGAGATTGCCCGCGCCCTTGCGACCAATCCCCGCTTCCTGCTGATGGACGAGCCCTTCAGCGGCGTCGACCCCATCTCGGTCTCCGAGGTCCAATCCATCATTCGCAAGCTCAAGGCACGCGGCATCGGCGTGCTCATCACCGACCACAACGTCCGCGAGACCCTTGCGATCGTCGACCGCGCCTACATCATCCACCAGGGGCGCGTGCTCGTCTCCGGATCGCCCGAGGAAATCGTGCGCAACGAGGACACGCGCAAGCTGTACCTCGGCGAGGGCTTCAAGATCTGACACCGATGGCCGACACACCCGACAACCGCACCTCCGAGCAGGTCTCCGTCCGCGAGTTCCTCGAGTCCTACCGCGACATGCTCCGGATGGAGCTGCACGCCGGCGAGGCGGGGCTCGACAACCTCATCGCGGAGAAGTCGCTCAACCGGCCGGCGCTCGCGCTCACCGGTTACTTCAAGGAGTTCGCCCACAAGCGCCTGCAGGTGCTCGGCGCCGGCGAGATGGCGTATCTCGCCGACCAGACGCCCGAGGTGCGCGCCGCCCGCCTCGAGGCGGTCTTCGACCACGGCATCCCTGCGGTGGTCGTCACCCGCGGGCTGCCCGTCGACGACGTCCTGACGCGCATCGCGCACAACCACCGGGTGCCGCTCATCCGCACCCAGCTCAAGTCGAAGGACTTCTCCGCCGAGGCCACTGTGTTGCTGGAGGAGAAGTTCGCGCCCCGCACCAGCATCCATGGCACGCTCGTCGACGTGAAGGGCGTGGGCGTGCTCCTGCGCGGCTCCTCCGGCGTCGGCAAGAGCGAGTGTGCCCTCGCCCTGATCGAGCGCGGCCACTCGCTGGTCGCCGACGACTACGTGCGCGTCACCCTCGTCGCCGACCGCGAGCTGATGGGCACCTCCAAGGAGCTCAACCGCGGCTACATGGAGTGTCGCGGCATCGGGATCATCAATGTCGCCTCCATCTTCGGCGTCCGCTCCGTGCGCCGCGAGAAGCGCATCGACCTCGTCCTCACCTTCAAGCTCTGGCAGCCCGGCATGGACGAGGAGCGCACCGGCCTCGACGTCGACTCCTTCGAGATCCTCGGCCGCAAGGTCCCCCACATGACCCTGCCCGTGCGCCCCGGGCGCGACATGGCCCGCCTCGCCGAGGTCGCCGCGATGGTCCAGGCCCTGCGCGGCATGGGGCACGACTCCGCGCGCGAGTTCAGCGACCGGTTGATCCAGCACATGCAGGACGGGAAGAAGGGTGAGTGACCACCCTGTCCCGGTCCCTCGGGGAATTAGTTGCCTTCCGAACCCCAGCGACAGTCGCCCATCACCCGGAGGCAGACCTCGCGTAGGTCGAACAGGGCCGACTCCGTGTCCTCGAAGGCCGCGGGCGCGGAGAGCCGGGCCTCGGTGGGCACCGACTGCAGCAGGCCGAGCGAGGTGTTGATTGCGGCGAGCGCGCGGCGCATGTGCACCGCGGCGAGCGGGAGGTCGGCGGTGTCGGTCGCGTTGACTGCGAGCACGACCTGGTGGTGGGTGTCCCAGAGCGCGAGCATCAGCTCGGCGGCGAGCAGCGGATGGACCGTCTTGCCCGAGTCGCGGAGCAGGGTCCGGAAGGCGGTCGAGGCCTGGAGGCCGAGCGCGCGTCCCACGATGAAGACCGGGTGCTGGTGGATGCAGTAGGGGAGGTCGGCTTGGGGTTCCGCCTCGGCCTCGGTCTCGGGAAGATCCATGCCCGGTGACCATTCACCTGGTTCCCAGCCCATGCGGCGGGCGCAGGTGTCGAGCCGTTCGGGGAGAGCCTTAACTTCGTTGTAGATGGAGAGGAAGCGCGCGACCTCGAGGTCTTGGCGGCGCAGGTAGGCGGACCAGTCCGACTCGCTCCAAGGGGCCTGGCCGGAGTTCTCACCCTCGCCCATGGGTTGGTCCTCGTCGTGCATGAGTCCATAGTGGCCTCCGGCGACGGCTTCGCAAGCGGAAGACGCATTATCCTTGAGCGGTAGGGCGCAGGATGGGCTTAATCGGGACATGGCCAGCCTTGCCCAGCTCACCGCCGCGCTCGCTCCCGGACGCCCGCCGGGCGCGGAGGCCGCGGCTGCGGCCGCCCGCCTGCTCGCGGAGGCCTCGGTCGCCGACGCCGACAAGGTCGCCTACCTGCTCGCACTGGCCGAAGCGGGTGAGACCGCCGAGGTCGTCGCCGCGTTCGCCTCGACGTACCGCGCGATGGCGCGTGCCATCGACCTCGGCGACCTTCCCACCAGCGCCATCGACGTCGTGGGCACCGGGGGTGACCGCTCAGGCAGCTTCAACATCTCCACGGCCAGCTCGCTCATCGTGGCCGCCGCCGGTGTGCCCGTGATGAAGCACGGCAACCGCTCGATCACCTCGAAGTCCGGCAGCGCCGACTTCCTCGCCGTCCTCGGCATCAATCTCGAGGCCGACGACGCCACGCTGCTGCGCTCGCTCCGCGAGGCCAATTTCTGCTACTTCTTCGCGCCCGCTTTCCATCCGGCGTTCCGCGCGGTCGGCGCGGCGCGTAAGCGCCTCGCCGAGGACGGCCGCAAGACCGTCTTCAATGTCCTCGGTCCGCTCATCAACCCCGGCCACCCCGCCCACATGCTCGTCGGCGTCTACGCCGAGCGCTGGATCGAGCCCGTGGCCGGCGCGCTCGAGTCCCTTGGCGTGCGCCGCGGCCTCGTCACGCATGGTAAGGTCGGCGAAGGCATGGATGAGCTGACCACCGCCGGCCCCGCGCGCGTGCGCGGTGTCGGCGAGCTGCGCGCGGTCAATGCCACGTGGCTGCCCGGCGACCACGGTTTCGAGACGTGCCAGCCGGCCGCGCTCGTGGGCGGCAGTGCCGAGCAGAATGTGGCGACCTTCGGCGACCTGCTGCTCGGGGCCGCTGATTCGGGCTTGGCTGACACCGTCTTCCTCAGTGCCGGCACCGCGCTCTGGGTCGCGGGTGTCGTCCCCAGCGTCGAGGCCGGCGCACAGCGCGCGCGCGAGGTCTCCGGCGACGGCACGGTGCGCGAGACCGTGCGGCGGCTGCGCGACCTTTACCGGAGCTGAGCGAGCAGCTGCGTCGCGGTCCGCTCGGTCGCACCGCGGTTCGCGGTGTGCCAGGCGGTCGCCGCCGCCCCCATGCGGGCGCGTGCGGGCGCGTCGCAGGCGAGTTCGGTCAGGATATGGGCGACCTCGGTGGCGTCGGAGCCGCGGCGGGCCGCGCCCACCGCCTGGAGTCCGTCGCAGATTGAGCGGAAGTTGCTCATCGCTGGACCGTAGGCCAGGGGCACGCCGGCGGCGGCGCACTCGACCGGCGTCTGGCCGCCGTCGTGCGGCGGCAGGCTCTTGCCCGAGAAGGCGAGGTCGGCGGCGCGCGTCAACCGGCGGAGCTCGCCCGTGGTGTCGGCGAGGTGGATCACGGTGCCAGGCTTGGCCTGTGCGCCCTGCGATGAGCGTTGGTGGAAGGCGAGATTGGCCGCGGTGAGCTCGCGAACGACCTCATCGCGCCGCTCGGCGTGGCGCGGTACGAGGAGAAGTCGCGCATCGATGCCCTGGGCGCGCAGCTTGGCGAGCGTGCCGATGAGGAGCGTCTCCTCGCCGGGCCAGGTCGAGGAACCGAGCAGGACGAGCGCGTCGGGGTTATCGCCGAAACCGAGCTCTTCGCGCAGCGCCGCGCGCTCACGCGGCGGCAGCGCGCCCTCGGCGGCGACATCGAACTTGAGGTTGCCTGTGGTCTCGACGCGTCCGGTGGGCGCGCCGAGTTCGACCAAGCGCCGGGCATCCTCCTCGCTGCCTGCGCCAATCCAAGCGAAGGTACCGAGCAGGCTTGCGGCGACGCGCGGCGTGCGCCGGTGGCGGGCCAGGGAGCGGTCGGAGAGGCGGGCGTTGATCAGGATCGCAGGCACCCCGCGCCGCCGGGCTTGTCCGAGCAGATGCTCGGGCCAGAGCTCGCCCTCGGTCAGCACGACGGTGTCGGGCTGGATGCGTCGCCAGGCGGCAGCCGAGCACGGCCAGAAGTCGAGGGGGAAGACGCCGATGGCCAAGCAGGCCGCGGCGTGGCGCTCGCGGGCCAGCCGGTAGCCGGTGCTTGTGGTCGTGGTCAGGACGACTTCGGCGCGTCCTGAATCGCGCAGGTGGGCGAGCAGTGGGCCGATGGCCTCGACCTCACCCACGGAGACAGCCTGGATCCAGACCCGGGAGACGCCCGGGCGCTTGGCAGGCAGGGTGGGGAATAAGCCCAGGCGTTGCCCGAATCCCTCGCCGTAGCCACCCCGCCGCAGCATGCGCCACAGGTAGTAGGGCGCGCTGAGGAGGAGCAGCGGAAGGAAGAGGATGCGGTAGACCCACAGCATCGGGACGCCAACCTGCCGACCGACCCCCCGTCTGTCAGCCCTTAATGCGGAAAAGGGGTGGTTTGAACGGGGTTTTCGGGCATGCATTTCCCCTTGCATTTGCCCCCGGCGAATGGTTCAAAGACCCTTCAACTCCCGCCAAGTCTGCCGGACATGGACGGGGCAAAACCCAAACCAGTCAGTCACCAAGATCCCCAAGTCTTTCCCCGTCCGGCCGGCGGAGAGACAAGGAGCCAGAACACACCATGAACATCACCGTTAAAGACCTCCTCGACGCCGGCGTCCACTTCGGACACCAGACCCGTCGGTGGAACCCCAAGTCCCGTCCGTTCGTCTTCGACCACCGGAACGGCATCTCCATCATCGACCTGGAGAAGACCCACGCCTGCCTCGAGAAGGCGGCGGCCGCCATCGAGGAGATCGTCGCCTCGGGCAAGGACGTCCTCTTCGTCTCGACCAAGCCCCAGGCCCAGGACCTCGTCCGCGAGGCCGCCAAGGCGACCAACATGCCCTTCGCCGTCACCCGCTGGCTCGGCGGCACCATGACCAACTTCGCGACCGTCAAGGTCTCCCTCGACAAGTACCGCAAGTACCTCGTCATGGAGCGCGACGGCTCGCTCGCCAAGATGCACAAGAAGGAGGCCTCCGCCGTGAAGCGCGAGATGGAGCGCATGTCGCGCAACTTCGAGGGTCTCCTCGAGTTCCGCACCCTCCCCGGCGCCCTCTTCGTCATCGACACCAAGCTCGAGGAGATCGCCGTGCACGAGGCCAACCGCCTCTCCATCCCCGTGGTCGGCCTCTGCGACACGAATTCCGACCCCACCCGCTGCACCTATCCGATCCCGGGCAACGATGACGCCACCAAGGCCATCCGCCTCGTGGTCGAGGTCATCACCCAGGCCGTCCAGAACGGTCTCGGTCGTCGCTCCAAGGAGCAGGCGCCCCGCAAGGCCGTCTCCAGCGTGCCCCGCGCCGACGTCGGCGAGACCAGCCAGCCCGAGGTGACCATCTCCGCCGACCTGCAGGAAGCTGTCGACGCCGCCGGCCCCGAGCCGACCGAGGAAGGTGCCGCCGGCGCCGCCAAGCCCCGCCGCGCCGCGCCCCGCAAGACCTCCAAGTAAGCCAAGACGATGTCAGCCATCACCGCACAGACGGTCAATGAGCTGCGTTCCCGCACGGGCGCAGGTCTCATGGATTGCAAGAAGGCCCTGACCGAGGCCGCCGGCGACATGGACAAGGCCGTCGAGATCCTGCGTATCAAGGGCATCGCCACCCGCGACAAGAAGGCCGGACGCTCCGCCAACGAGGGTATCCTCGTGCTGCGCCTCTCCGCCGACGCCGCCACCGCGACCGTCCTCGAGCTCAACTGCGAGACCGACTTCGTGGCCAAGAACGACGACTTCGTCGCCCTCGCCAACGACCTGCTCACCCAGGTTGAGAAGCACGGCCACGAGAACCTCCTTGAGCAGGCCTTCCACAAGGGCGGCAAGGTCAACGACCACCTCACCGCCCAGGTGACCAAGCTCGGAGAGAATCTCAAGGTCTCGCGCAGCCTCACCCTCAAGGCCAAGTCGGGCAACCGCTTCGCCTCCTACGTCCACAACGGCAGCAAGATCGCTGTCGTGCTCGAGCTCAACGCCCAGGGTGGCGCCGCCGCCAACGCCGGACTCGCCGACTTCGGTCGCCAGCTCGCCATGCAGGTCGTCGCCAACAGCGCCGAGTACCTGCGCCGCGAGGACGTCCCCGCCGACCGCCTCGACAAGGAGCGCGTCATCGCCGAGGAATTCACCAAGTCCGAGGCCGACAAGGCCATCGCCGAGGCCCAGCGCATCATCGAGGACTACAAGGGCCAACTCGCCGAGCAGAAGGCCGGCGCCAACGACGCCGCCACCATCGCTGAGCTCGAGAAGCGCATCGTCAACTCCGAGAAGGCCGCCAAGGCCGCCGAGGCCCGCAAGCAGGGGCAGATCGCGAACATGGAGAAGATCAAGGCTGGCCGCGTGGACAAGTTCCTCGCCGAGCGCTGCCTGCTGGACCAACCCTTCTTCCGCGACCCGGACAAGAAGGTCAGCCAGCTGATCGACGAGGCCAAGACCACCCTCGGCGGTCCCGTGGCCGTCGCCGGCTTCACCCGTTTCGCCGTCGGCGAGACGGCGGCCTGAGCGTCCGCTCCGCATCGCACGACAAGGGCCCGCGCAAGCGGGCCCTTTTTCGTGCCGACAGCCTCAGCGCCGGCGCGAGGCGGTCTTGGTCTTCGCCGTGACGCCGGACTTGGCGGCCAGGGTCAGGAAGGTGTCCTGGATGCCCGGGGTGGCGCGACCGGCGGCGTTGGCCGGTCGGTGGGTGCCGTCGGGCTGGAGGAAGGTGACGTCGCCCGCATCGGAGAGGTAGGGCGGGAGAATCTCCTGCTCGACGCGCCTGACAATCGCAGGGTCGCGCACGGGGAAGACGCACTCCACACGACGGAGGAAGTTGCGCTGCATCCAGTCGGCGCTTCCCAGGTACAGCAGGGGGCGACCGCCATGGGCGAAGCGGAAGACGCGGCTATGCTCGAGGAACCGTCCGAGCACGCTGCGCACGCGGATGGTCTCGCTCTGGCCGGGCACGCCGGGCACGAGGCAGCAGATGCCGCGCACGACGAGCTCGATGGGCACGCCCGCGCGCGAGGCCCGGTAGAGCGCGTCGATGACCAGCGGGTCGACCAGGCTGTTGACCTTGGCGAAGATGCCCGAGGGGCGCCCCTTGCGCGCGGCCTCCGCCTCGGCGTTGATGAGCGAGATCATCCTCGCCTGCAGCTCGAAGGGCGCGACCAACAGGTGCAGGAAACGGGGCTTCCTCAGGTTGCCGGTGAGCACGTTGAACAGCAGCCCGACCTCCTCGGTGAGCTCCGGGTCGGCGGTGAAGAGGGAGAGGTCGGTGTAGACCTTGGCGGTGCGCGGGTTGTAGTTGCCGGTGCCGAGGTGCGCGTAGCGGCGGAGCACGCCTTTCTCGCGGCGGACGACGAGGCAGGCCTTGCAGTGGGTCTTGTAGTTGAAGAGCCCGTAGACCACGTGCGCCCCGGCTTCCTCGAGCTGGCGCGCCCAGGCGATGTTGTTCAGCTCGTCGAAGCGCGCCCGCAACTCGACCAGCGCCGTGACCTGCTTGCCGTTGCGCGCCGCTTCCTTCAGGGCCTCGACCACCGGCGAGTCGCCGCTGGTCCGGTAGAGCGTCAGTTTGATCGAGACCACGTCCGGGTCGGCGGCCGCCTGCCTCAGGAAGTCGACCACCGGGGTGAACGACTCGTACGGGTGATGGAGCAGGATGTCGGCCTTGGCGATGCGTCGGTAGAGCTTGGCGGGATCCGCCACCGCCTCGGGCAATGCCGGGGCCAGCGCAGGGTAGGCGAGCTCGGGCCGCTGCAGCAGGTCGAGGAGGCCTCCGAGGCGCAGCAGGTTGATCGGACCGTCGATGCGGAAGACGTTGGCCTCGGGCAGCTCGAGCGAGCGCAGCAGCCAGTCGACCAGCTCGTCGGGCGCGTCCCCCGAGATCTCCAGTCGCACCGGCGCGCCCTTGCGCAAGTTGTGGATCTCCTTCTCGATCGCCTGGATGAGGTTCCCCTCGTCGTCCTCCTCGACGTAAAGGTCGCTGTTGCGGGTGATGCGGAAGGCCCAGGCGCCGAGCACCTGCAGGTCGGGGAAGAGCCGGTGTAGGAATGCCTTGATGATGTGGCTGAGGAAGGTGAAGCGGACCTTGTCGCCGGGCTTTCCGACGAGCAGCACGCGCGGCAGGATGCGCGGCACCGGGACGACGGCCACCGTCGGGGGCGAACCGTCGTCGTCCCTCAGCTGGACCAGCACGTACAGGTTCTTGTTCGTGAGGACGGGGAAGGGGTGGGCCGGGTCGACCGCCAGCGGCGTCAGCGCGGGCAGGATTTCCTGCTCGAAGCGTTCGGCGAGCTCGGACTGCTCGGCCTTGCTCAGCTGGCCGCGCTCGCGGTAGACGATGCCCTCGGACGCCAGCGCGGGGGCGAGTTCCTCGCGCCAGATGCGGTACTGCTCGTCGACCATAGCGTGCGCCCGAGCGAGGACCTCGGCGAGCTGGCGCTCGGCGCGTTCCGAGGGGGCGGATTCCACCTGCTGCATGAGTCCGGCGACGCGAATCTCGAAGAACTCGTCGAGGTTGGAGCTGACGATGGAAAGGAAGCGGACGCGCTCGAGCAGGGGTACCGAAGCCTCGCGGGACAGGCTGAGCACGCGCCCGTTGAAGTTGAGCCAGCTCAACTCACGGTCAAAGCGCTCGGGCGGTGGGATTGCGTCCATCCCTCCAATCCTGACAGGTCAGCCGTCCCGGAGCAAGCGGCGGAGGGTTACAACTCTGCGACAACGGCCTCTTTTTGCCTTCTACCCCTCACCGGGGCGGCTTAACTGCTCCCATGCCTCCGCGCCGCGATGCGATGGACAAGGCCTTCTCGGCCCTGCACCTGCGTCTGCTCGCCGTCCAGCGACGCTTGCTCGCACAGGGAAGGCCCGCCGTCGTCCTCGTCGGCGGCAACGACCGCCTCTCCGCCAGCGCCTTCGCCAACCGCCTGCAGGAGTGGTTCGACGCACGCACCATCGGTTTCTGCGCCCCGCTCGACGGTGACCCTTGCCTGGGCGGGCGGCCGTTCCTCTGGCCCTACTGGGTCCGCATGCCCGCCAAGGGGCGCGTGCTGGTCGTGGTCGGCGACTGGGTGACGCGCACCGCCGCGCATGCCGCGCGTGGCCAACTCTCCCGCGCCGACCTGCGTGTCCGGCTCCGCGCCATCCGCCAGTTCGAGGAGACGCTCCTCGCCGACGGCGTCGCCTTGGCCAAGCTCTGGATCAACACGCCCCGCAAGTCCCTCCGTCGCCGCCTCCGCGATGCCGAGGACACCGAGGCCGAGGGCTGGGTCGTCGCCGACGACGACCTCCTGCTCGCCGATGGCAAGGGCGCGGCCCTCGCCGCCGAGTGTCGCCGCCATGCCTCGCCGCCCGGACATGCTTGGCACAAGGTGCCCGGCGCCGAACCCAAGCGTCGCGACCTGCTCGCGGGGCGCGCGGTCGTCGACCAGCTCAGTCGCAAGCCCAGTCGCACGCGTGACGCACTGCGCCCCTCCCGCCTCCGACCTCGCGGTTTGCTCGACCATGTCGTGCACCGCGAGATGGATCGCGAGGAGTATGGCCCGACCATGCGCAAGTGGCAGGCCCGGCTCGGTCGCCTGACCCGTCTCGCCGCGAAGCGCGGCGTCCCTGCGGTCGTCGTGCTCGAGGGGCCCGATGCCGCGGGCAAGGGTGGCGCCATCCGCCGGCTCTGCGCGCAGCTCGATGCCGGGCTGGTCCTGATCCACTCCACGCCCGCGCCCACACCCGACGAGAAGGCCCGCCATTACCTCTGGCGCTTCTGGACCAAGGTGCCCGCCGCCGGTCACCTCGCCATCTTCGACCGGTCCTGGTACGGACGGGTGCTCGTCGAGCGGGTGGAGGGCTTTGCCAAGCCCGCCGAGTGGCAACGCGCCTACGCCGAGATCAACGCCTTCGAGGCCGAGCTCGCCGCCGCTGGCGCCATCGTGATCAAGTTCTGGCTCCATCTCTCGAAGGAGGAGCAGCTGCGCCGTTTCCACTCGCGCGAGGACTCGCCGCACAAGCGGCACAAGATGACGGCCGAGGATTACCGCAACCGGGCGAAGTGGGATGTCAACCTGCGCGCCGCCGAGGACATGGTCTCGCGCACCGACACGCCGCACGCCCCTTGGGTCGTGGTGCCGGCAGATGACAAGCGCTCCACCCGCGTCACCGTGCTGCGCGCCGTCACGCGCGCGCTCGCCGACCGGCTGGAGCGATGAACTTCCGTCCCGACGTCTTCCTCGCCGCGGCCCGCGGCCATTGTCCGGCATGCCGAGAGCGCATGCCGGCCTCGCCACCCTGGGACATCGCCCCGGCCTGCGATCACTGCGGGCTCGTCCTGCGCCGCCCCGGTGGGTTCTTCCTTGGTGCGCTAGTCTGGAACTACGGCCTGATCGCCTTCGGCGGCATACCCGTCCTCACGGTCCTCACCTACGGACTGCATTGGCTGACCTGGAAGCAGGCCGCTTGGGCCGGCGTCGTGCTCGGGCTCTCCCTGCCGTGGCTCATCCATCGCCTCGCATGGAGGCTCTGGATCGCGAGTTACTACGCCTTCCTGCCGGAATTGCTCGAGGTCGACCGGCGCTCAGACTCGCGCAATCGAGTCTGAGCGGGCTTCCCGCTTGCGACTCTCCCGCTTCCTGCTCGGCCGAGGCCGCTCAGATCAGCCCGAGCTGCATCTTGCCATCCTCGGAGATCATCGTCTGGGTCCAAGGCGGGTCCCAGACGATCTCGACGATGGCCTCGTGGGCGCCGGGCACCGCCAGCATGCGGTTGCGCGCGTCCTCCGCGATGATCGGGCCCATGCCGCAGCCCGGGGCGGTCAGGGTCATGGCCACCTTGACGCTGTGCTTGTCGTCCTGGCCCTCGATCGGGGAGACGGTCAGGGAATAGACGAGACCGAGGTCCACGATGTTCACTGGAATCTCGGGGTCGAAGACGGTCTTGAGCTGATCCCAGAGGGCGGCCTCGGCGGGAGGTCCCTTGTGGCCGGGGTGCTCGGCGGTGCCGCGGGAGCCGTTGGTGTCGGTCGTGCCCTGGCCCACGGTCGCCTCGGTCGGGGCCTGCTCACCCAGGGCGTCGGCGTCGACGCCGTTGATGCGGAACATCCCGGTGTCGCAGACCACGGTGAAGTTGCCGCCGAGGCGGTGCGTGATGGTGACCTTGGTCCCGGCCGGGAGCACGGCGGGCTCGCCCGACGGGATGACCGTCGACTGCACATCGCGCGCGAGCGTGCGGTCGTGCGGGCCGGGCGCATGGCGCTGGGACTGCGTGGAGGGATCGTCGGACATAATTCTGTGAGGATGGAGTTTAGAGGGAAGAGGTCAGTGGAAGGCGTGTCGAGGCGGCGGGTCTTCCTTTGATGACTTTACTTTGTCCTCTGGAATTTGCTTTGCAGGCGTTGGCGGAGCACCTCGGCGAGGCCGGCATGGGCGACCTTGCCGACGATCTCCTCGAGGAACCCGAAGGCGAGGAGCTCCTGCGCGGACTCCAGCGGGATACCGCGGGCGCGGAGGTAGAAGAGCTCGGCGGGGTCGATCTGGCCGGTGGTTGCCCCGTGCGAGCACTTCACGTCATTGGCCTCAATCTCGAGTCCGGGTAGCGAGTTCGCCTCGGCGTCCGGGGAGAGGAGTAGGTTGCGGTTGGTCTGGTAGGCATCGGTCTTCTGCGCGTCGGGCGCGACCTTGATCAAGCCCGAGAAGATGGTGCGCGACTTACCGAGCAGGGCGTTCTTGAAGAGCAGGTCGGAGGTGGCCGAGCCGGCGGCGTGCACCTGCAGGGTGCGCTGGTCGAATTCCTGCTCACCGTCGGAGACGCTGATGCCGTAGAGGCGCACGTCGGCGCCGGGGCCCTCGATGCGCACGACGTTCTCGAGCCGGGCGCGTCGCGAGCCGAGCGAGGCGTTGACCGAGGTGATGCGCGCGTCGCGCCCGCCGACGGTGTTGTCGACCTGGAACGACTGCGTGCCCAGGCCCCAGTCCTGCACGGAGAGACGGTTGACGGAGGCGTTGGGGCCGGCGTGGACGTCGGCCGCGGAGATGCTCAGGGCCTTGGTCTCGCGCGTGGCGCCCAGCAGGAAGTCGGCCATGGTCACCTCCGACGACTCCTCGGCGACAATCAGGGTGTGCGGGAAGACCGCGGCGCCCTCGGCCGAGGTCCAGTGCACGGCCACGAAGGGCTGCTCGACGCGCACGCCCTTGGGGACGTGGACGACGGTGCCGGCGCCCAGCCAGGCGCTGTGCAGGGCGAGGAAGCGGGCGCTGCCGAGCTCCGCCTTGTGCTTCAGCAGGTAGGCCTGCAGCAGGGCGGGGCGGTGCTTGATCGCGTCGGCCAGCGTCTCGAAGACCACGCCCTTGGCGGCGAGCTCCGGCGAGAGGGTCGGCTTGAGCACGCAGTGCCCGTCGACGAAGACGGCGATGCCGGCGGCATCGTTGACCAGGGCCGAGCGGGCGATGAGCGACGAGGCGACCGCCTCGGAGGGCTCGGCCGCGGGGGCGAAGCCCTCGAGCGAGAGCGAGCGCGTCTCGGAGTAGCGCCAGAGCTCGTCGCCCAGCCTGGGCATGGGCAGGGCGCGCGCGGCGGCGAGGCCGTCGCGGCGCAGCTTGGCGACCCACTCGGGGGCGGTGGCGGCGGCGAGGGTCTCGCGGGAGGGTTCGAGCACGGCGGGCAAGGGGGATGCGGGGGCGAGGGTGTCCATGCGCGTTCAGCCGACGGAGCCCTCCATCTCGAGTTCGATCAGGCGCTTGAGCTCGACGGAGTACTCCATCGGAAACTCCTTCACGAGGTCATTGACGAAGCCGTTGACCGCGAGGGACATCGCCTCGCCCTCGGAGAGGCCGCGCTGCATCATGTAGAAGATCTGCTCGGCCGAGACCTTGGAGACGCTCGCCTCGTGCTGCACGCTGTTGCGCTGGCCGCGCACGGTGATGGCGGGGTAGGTGTCGGTCCGGCTGTTCGTGTTGATGAGGAGGGCGTCGCACTCCGTGTTGTTGCGGCAGCCCTTGAGGTGCTTCGGGATGTGCACCAGCCCGCGATAGGTCGAGCGACCCTGGCCCACGGAGATGGATTTGGCGATGATGTTGGACGTGGTGTCGTCGGCCGCGTGGATCATCTTCGCGCCGGTGTCCTGGTGCTGGCCGTCGGAGGCGAGCGCGATGGAGAGCACCTCGCCGCGGGCGCGCTTGCCCTTCAGGACGACGCCCGGGTACTTCATGGTCAGGCGGGAGCCGATGTTGCAGTCGATCCAGCGCACCTCGGCGTCCTCCTCGGCCATGCCGCGCTTGGTCACGAGGTTGAAGACGTTGTCGGACCAGTTCTGGACCGTGATGTACTGGATCTTGGCGCCCTTGAGCGCCACGAGCTCGACCACCGCGGAGTGCAGCGTGGCGGTCTCGAATTTGGGGGCGGTGCAGCCCTCCATGTAGGTGACCTCCGCGCCCTCGTCGGCGATAATTAGCGTGCGCTCGAACTGGCCGAAGCGCTCGGCGTTGATGCGGAAGTAGGCCTGGAGGGGCTGCTTCACCTTCACGCCCTTGGGGATGTAGATGAAGGATCCACCAGAGAAGACCGCGGAGTTGAGCGCGGCGAATTTGTTATCACCGGCGGGGATGACCTTGCCGAAGTACTTGCGGAAGATCTCGGGGTGGTCGCGTAGGCCCTCGGTTGGGCCGCAGAAAATCACGCCGAGCTTCTCCAGCTCGACCTTCATGTTGGAGTAGGCCGCCTCGGAGTCGAACTGGGCCTCGACGCCGGCGAGGAACTTGCGCTCCGACTCGGGGATGCCGAGGCGCTCGAAGGTCTGTTTCACGTCGTCGGGGACCTCCTCCCAGGTGCGCGAGGCCTTCTGTCCCTTGGCCAAGTAGTAGCGGATGGTCTCGAAGTGGATGTTGTCGAGGTCGTGCGTGGCCCAGTGGGTGGGCATCGGGAGCGAGTCGAAGATGGCGAGGGCCTTGTGGCGGAACTCGCGCACCCACTCGTCCTCGGCCTTGACCTTGGAGATGTAGTCGACGACTCCGGGGTTGAGCCCGACGCCGGCGTCGTAGGCGTAGTCCTCGGCGTACTTGAAGTTGCCCTTCTCGCGGTCGACGGCGATGGCCTCGTTCTGGGCCGCCTCGGCGCTCTGTTCGGTGTCGCTCATCGGGGTTTAGGCCTTGGCCAGCTCCTTCTGCACCCAGTCATAGCCCTTGGCCTCGAGCTCCAGGGCGAGCTCCTTGCCGCCGCTGTGTACGATGCGACCGTCATACATGATGTGCACCTTGTCGGGCACGATGTACTCGAGCAGGCGCTGGTAGTGGGTGATGACGAGGAAGCCGGTCTGCGGCCCGCGGGCCTTGTTCACGCCCTCAGCGACGATGCGCAGCGCGTCGATGTCGAGGCCGGAGTCGGTCTCGTCGAGCACGGCGTACTTGGGCTCGAGCATGAGCATCTGGAGGATCTCGCAGCGCTTCTTCTCGCCCCCGGAGAAGCCCTCGTTGACCGAGCGCGAGGTGAACTTCCGGTCCATCTTGAGCGCATCCATCTTGGCGTAGAGCTGCGCGTAGTAGGCCTTGGCATCGAAGGGCGCGCCCTTGGGCTGGCGGGCGACGAGGGCCGCGCGGATGAAGTTGGCGATGCTCACGCCGGGGATCTCGCTCGGGTACTGGAAGGCGAGGAAGAGGCCGGCACGCGCGATGGCGTCGGGCTCGGCGCCGAGGATGGGCTCGCCGTCGAGCAGCACCTCGCCGCCCGTCACGGTGTAGTCCTCGTGGCCGGCGAGCACCTTCGCGAGCGTGCTCTTGCCGGTGCCGTTCGGGCCCATGATGGCATGGACCTCACCCTTCGGTATGTCCAGGTTGAGCCCCTTCAGGATCGGCCGGTCGCCGATCGAGGCCTGGAGGTTGCGGATGGAGAGGTGGGACATGGTGTTTAGAGGTAAAGAGGTTGGAGGGAGAGAGGAGGGAGGTTGGAGACAGTGCGTGAGGCCTTACTTCTGACCCCTTTGCTCGTCTTTCTTCCTGCCGTGGAACGAGATTTCGATGGCTTGGGGTTCGAAGCTGGCGGGCAGGGCGCTTTTGAGTTGCTCGAGCATCTCGCTGGGTAGCTCGACATCGTAGACCCGGCCGGTGGCGTCGTCCTTGAAGTGCGCGTGGGGCCGGAGGTTGGGGCAGTAGCGCGTGGGCTCGCGCTCGTAGTTGACCGCACGCACGACACCGCAGCGCACGAAGGACTCGAGGCAGTTGTAGACCGTGGCGAGGGAGATGCCCTTGGACCCGGCGCGCGAGCGCTGCCAGACTTCCTCGACCGTGGGGTGGTCGCGGCGGGTGAGGAGCACGGAGAAGACATGCTCGCGCTGTCGGGTGGGCTTGAGGCCCACTTGGTGCAGGGACTCCCTGAGTCGTTCCAGCTCGTCGGTCTTGAGACGCATGCTCAACAAGGACAGGAATTGGAATGATTCTAAATTACAAGCCCTACCTGCGGGTTCCGATGCGATTCATCCGCTCCTCAGTTCAGGCGATTGTCGATGTCAGGTCCCAGCGGGCCGAGGGTCAGCTCCGCCTCGATGGCCAGCAGGGCCTTGTTCAAGGTCCTGAGGCGGATCAGCGGGTTGGTCTGCGCCAGCAACTGGCGACGAACCGCCTGGTCGGAAATCAGGTGTCCGGCGGCGGCGTCGGCGAAACGTCCTGGGTTGCTCGCGGCGAGCCGCATCAGGCGGGGGAGGAACTCGGAGGCCGGCTCCTCGCCGATGATCTTTGGGAGGGTTCGCTCCACGGTGGCCGTGGCTCGGGCGAGTGCGACATGGGCATCGGGTCCGGGATCTCCGTCATCGATCTTCTCCGCGCGCAGGGTCGGATAGGGACGGTCCGGGGCGAGTCCGCTCACCTTGAGCCGGGTCTCGCCCTCGATGACGAGGAGGTGGCGTCCGTCCGCGGTCAACTGATGCTCGACGATCCGCCCGAGCGTGGCCCAGGGACCGGAGGTTTCCTCGCCGTCGGCATCGGGCAGGGCTTCGCCGACCGCGAAGCGACGGTCGGCCGCGAGCGCCGCCGCACCCATCAGCCGGTAGCGCGGCTCGAAGAGCTGGAGGGGCAGCAATTGGAAGGGCAGCAACGGGCAGCCGCCGCCGAGGAGGATGCACGGGAATTCGCTGGTTGCCGCCATGTTCGCTCACTGGATGGGTAAAGCGTCGGGAGGCAAACGCTCCGCTAACCTGCTAATCCGCTAACCCCGCTACATTCACTGCCACTTGTCTAGGAAGAGCCGCTTGGGGTCGGGCGTCGGTGTCTCGGCCACGTAGATGGCGAGGCGCAGGGCGGGAAGGTGGATGCCGGGTGTCGCCGCGGGGTTGCGGGACTGGATCTCGGAGAGCAGGGATTCGGCGGAGCGTCCCGAGAGTTGGTCGAGCCGGGAGTAGCCGGCGTCGAGCAGGTCGCGGGCGACGTCGATGGGCAGGCGCGGCACGCGCATGAAGCTGCTCGTGACGGCCTCGAGGCGCCGTCGGGCGGCGCGTTCGCGCTCGGCTTCGCTCACAGGCGCTCGAGGATCGCCGCGCCCATGGCCTTGCAGCCAACGGATGGCTTGCCCGAGGCGATGTCCGCGGTGCGGATGCCATCGGCGATGGCCCGGTCGACCGCAGCCTCGATGGCCTTGGCCTCGGCCTCCAGGCCGAAGGAGTTCCGGAGCATCAGGGCGACGGAAAGGATCTGGGCGCAGGGATTCGCCTTGTCCTGGCCGGCGATGTCGGGAGCGGTGCCGCCCGAGGGTTCGTACAGCCCGAAGGGCAAGCCGTGGCGATTGTTGCCCGCGCCGAGGGAGGCGGAGGCCATCATGCCGAGCGAGCCGCAGATGACGGCCATCTCGTCGGAGAGGATGTCGCCGAACATGTTCTCGGTCAGGACGACGTCGAACTGCCCGGGGCGCAGGATGAGCTGCATCGCGGCGTTGTCGATGTACAGGTAACTGAGCGTGATATCCGGCGCGGTTGCGGCGACGCGGGCGCCAACCACTTTGCGCCAGAGCACGGAGGTTTCGAGCACGTTGGCCTTGTCGACGAGCGTGATCTGCTTGCGGCGGGCGCGCGCGGTGGCGATGGCGACGTCGGTGATGCGCTCGATCTCCGACTTCCGGTAGACCATCGTGTCGATGGACTCCACGTCACCGCCCCCGATGTCCTTGGTCGACTTGGCGCCGAAGTAGAGGCCTCCGGTCAACTCGCGGATGCACACCATGTCGATGCCGCCCGCGATGCGGTCCGCGCGGAGGGGCGAGGTCTCGAGCAGGGCCTTCGGGAGCAGGCCGGGCCGGACGTTGGCGAAGAGACGGAAGTGGCTGCGCAGGGGCAGGAGCGAGGCGCGCTCGGGTTGCTCCTTCGGGGGCAGCTTCTCCCACTTGGGTCCGCCGACCGAGCCGAAGAGGATGGCATCGGCCGCCTGGCAGGCCGCGAGGGTGCTGTCAGGGAGTGCCTTGCCGTGCGCGTCGATGCCGGCGCCGCCGACCGGATGCGTCGAGTGCTCCAGAGTGTGGCTGGATTTGCGCAGCACCGCCTCGAGGACGGGCAGGGCGGCGGACATCACCTCGGGTCCGATGTAGTCTCCGGGAAGGACGGCGATCTTCAGGTGCATGGGAGATGCAGGAAAGAGACTAAGGACGCGGGACTAAAGACTAAAGTCCGTGGCAGGCGGTGCGACGGGTGGCTGGATCCGACTGGCCCGTCGCATGTGTCTTGCAGGTCTCCGCGCTGCGCCAATGATGTGTTGATGGACGCGGTGCCCTCGCAATCCGATGCAATCGTGCTCCGGTCAATCCGGTGGTCCGAGGGTGGGCGTCGTGTGGACTTCGAGGCCGACGCATCTGGCGCCGCCGCCCGCTACTTCGCCGGTCTGCCCCCGATGTTCGTGCGCTATGGGGAGGACCTTTCGGATACGCCCGCGTCCGTCGCTGTGCTTGCCTGGCTGGGCAGCGTGCTCCCGATCGCCTGGCTCGGCGGCATCGAGGTGGTCGTGCCCGAGCTTGACGAGGTGTTCGCCCAGTCTGAACCGGCGCTCCGCGCGCAGTTCGCACAGCGTTACCCCGGGCAACGCATCGAGGGGCGCCTCCGTGCCCTGCGCGTCGTCCGTCAGATTGACAAATCCACCCAAGGTCCACCCCTGATGCTCTTCAGCGGCGGGCTCGACGCGATGGCGACCTTCCTGCGGCGCCGCGATGAGCGGCCGAGCCTCGTCACCGTCCTCGGCGGAGACATCCGGCTCGACCAATCGCGCGAGTGGCGGGAGTGCATGGAGCACATCCGGGATGAACCCGTCTTGAAAGGTTTCGAGCGCCTCGTCGTCGAGTCCAACTTCCGCGAGTTCTACCACCTGCCGGTCGTCGAGCGCCACCTGCACGCCAACTGGTGGGGCAGCGTACAGTTCGGCACGGGGTTCATCTGCCTGCTCATCCCGCTCGCCCGCCGCCGTTGCTCCGGCGTCATCTACATCGCGTCCTCCATCGAGGGCGTATCGAGCGTCGGCTCCTCGGAGGCGGTCGACTCGCTGGTCCATTGGGGCGGGGGCGCCTGTCACCACGACTCCGCGGGCGTGCCCCGTCCGGCCAAGGCCCGGGAGCTCGTCGCGGCCGCGCGACGGCTCGGCGTTCCCATCCGCGTGCGCGTCTGTTGGATGCAGCCGGAGGGTTGGCTGAATTGCGGTCGCTGCGAGAAGTGCCTGCGCACGGCGATCAACTTCATCGCGGCGGGAGCGGATCCCGAGCGCTTCGGCGTGCCGATGGGCGCGGACTTCTACCCGCGCCTCATGCGCACCCTCGCCGCGCAACGGCGCAAGGACGTGCTCGAACCGGTCTGGCAGGAGAATACCGACGCGGTCGGGGCGGCCCTGGCCAATGGCGGCGCATTCCTCCGTCCCGGCTCACCCGCTGACCGTGCCTGGCTCACCCGAATCGCCGCGGGAGAACCCGTGCGCATCCTCCGCCTCAGCCGTACCAGTGTCGGCCGCAAGTGGAAGCGGCTCCAACTCAGGCTTGCTCGCTGGATTCCCTGGCTCGACCCGGGCCGGGAGTAGCGACTCGAGTCAGCGCGACGCCTCTCGGGCGACGGCCTCGGCGAAGTAAGTCACGATGACATCGGCCCCTGCGCGGCGGATCGCGAGGAGCGATTCGTCGCGGGCGGCGCGCAGGTCGAGCCAGCCGCGCTCGGCGGCGGCGTGCAGCATGGCGTACTCGCTGGAGACTTGGTAGGCGGCGACGGGAATGTGGGTCGACTCGCGCACGTCACGGATAATGTCGAGGTAGGCACCCGCCGGCTTGACCATCAGGATGTCGGCGCCCTCGGCGGCGTCGAGCAAGGCCTCGCGCACGGCCTCGCGGCGGTTGGCGGGATCCATCTGGTAGGTCGACTTCGAGATGGTCGACTCGCCCGGCTTGCGCGCGCTGCCGACGGCGTCGCGGAAAGGCCCGTAGAAGGCGGAGGCGTACTTCGCGGAGTAGGCGAGGATGCCCGTGCCCGTGTGACTGGCGGCGTCGAGCGCGGTTCGGATGGCGGCGACGCGCCCGTCCATCATGTCGGAGGGCGCGACGAAGTCCGCGCCAGCCTGGGCGGTGAGTAGCGCCATCTTGGCAAGCGTGGCGACGGTGCGGTCGTTATCGACGTCGCGTCCGTTGGCCGTGAGCACGCCGTCATGTCCGTGCGTCGTGTAGGGGTCCAGGGCGATGTCGGCGAAGATCACCGTCTCGGGCGAACCTTCCTTGGCCGCACGGATTGCGCGGTAGGCGAGGGCGTTGGGGTAAAGCGCGCCCGCGCCATCGGCCGTCTTGCCGTCGTCCACCTTGGGGAAGAGTGCCACGCCGTGGATGCCGAGCGCGCGGAGCTCGGCGCACTTCTTTCCGAGCTGGGCGAGGGGAATGCGTGACTGCCCGGGCAGCGAGGGGATGGGCTCGGGGGTGGCGGCCTCGGTGACGAAGAGGGGCTGGATGAGTTGCCGGGGGCTGACCGCGGTCTCGGCGAGCATCGCGCGGATGCCCGCGCTGGCGCGGAGGCGTCGGAGGCGAATCGGGATGTCTAGGGACATTTCACACCATTTATGTCCGAACCTAATCCCTCAGGAAAGGTCAAAACCGCCATGCCGCACCTACTCCATCGGCGTACCTTCCTCGCCGCCCTCGCCCTCGCTCCCTTCCTCGGGTCGCGCCTGGGAGCGCAGACCGACCTGCCCCAGCCCCCGCTGCCCGCCACCGACACGGCGGGCATCCAAGCGGGTTGGACGATGCTGGTCTTCCCCGACACCCAGAACTACGCCAAGTACGGAAAGAACCAGGGCAACTTCGACCGCATGTGCCGCTGGGTCGCTGAGAATCGCGAGGCCTGGAAGATTCGCCTCGCGCTCCACGAGGGCGACATCGTCGAGCAGAACGACATCGCCGTGGGCGGTGGGCAGGGTGGCGGAGACCAGGACTCCACCTCGCAGTGGAAGAGCGCGCGTCGCTCCCTCGACCTCATCCGCGACCAGCTGCCCATCGTCATGGCCACGGGCAATCACGACTACGGTCCGCGGTCCGCGGAGAATCGTAATAGCCAGTTCCCGAAATATTTCCCGCTTGATTGGAATCGCCACACCTTGCCGCAGGCGAAGGGCGGTATCCTGATCGAGACCGCCCCCAATGCCTTCGGCGAGCAGACCCTCGAGAACGCCGCCTACGAGTACAAGCCACCCTTCGGGCGTCCCATTCTCCTAGTCTCGCTCGAGTGGGCACCGCGCAAGGCCGCGGTCGACTGGGCTCGTGCCGTCTTCGCGCGCCCCCGCTATGCGAACCACCTTGGAATCCTCCTCACCCACTGCTTCCTCAATGACAACAACCTGCGCGACGGACAGGGCGAGAACCTCCGCGGCAAGCCGGGTAATCCGCACTGGTACCGGACTGGCAAGGGCGGCGATACGCACGATGGCGAAGATCTCTGGAACGCGCTGGTGAAGGACGCCCCCCAGATCCAGATGGTCTTCAACGGACACGTCATGGGCGCGCATGTCGGCTACCGCGCGGACAAGGCCACGGCCGGACACACCGTCCACCAGATGCTCTTCAACGCCCAGGGTCTCGGCGGAGGATCCTATGAGAAGGGCAACGGCGGCGACGGCTGGATGCGTCTCGTGACCTTCGAGCCCGACGGCAAGACCGTCTCGGTCCGCACCTTCTCGCCGCTCAAGCTCGATGCGGGCAAGTCGCCCTGGTGGGATCATCCCCGCTGGCGCTTCACCCTTAAGCTCCGCTGAGCGGGCGTTAACCGGCGAGTGAGGGCGGGCAGGGCAGGGTGTGTCATCCTGTCACCCGTGCCCTCTGCCTGCCCGCCTGCCTGTCCGCAGGGCCCGGTAATACCCAGACTTTAGGCGGGTCTGCCGGGCATCGCCCTTGGCATGCACCCTGCACCAAGGGGGTAGGATTTACCTAAACCAAAACCCAACCACACCCAATACTATGGCAAAGATTCTCGGCATCGACCTCGGCACGACCAACTCGTGCATGGCAGTCCGCGACGGCGGTGAAAACGTCGTCATCCCCAACAGCGAGGGTGGGCGCACCACGCCCTCCATCGTCGCCTTCGCGAAGAACGGCGACACGCTCGTCGGCCAGGCCGCCAAGCGCCAGGCCGTCACCAACCCGACCAACACCATCTTCTCCGCCAAGCGCCTGATCGGCCGCAAGTTCTCCGAGGTGAAGCACGTCGCCTCCAAGCTGCCTTACAAGGTGGTCGAGGGCAAGAATGGCGACGCCGCCATCGAGTGCGTCGTCGGCGGCGAGAAGCGCGTCTTCACCCCGCAGGAGATCGCCGCCAAGGTGCTCGCCAAGCTCAAGGCCGATGCCGAGGCCTACCTCGGCGAGAAGGTCACGCAGGCCGTGATCACCGTGCCCGCCTACTTCAACGACGCCCAGCGCCAGGCGACCAAGGACGCCGGCACCATCGCCGGACTCGAGGTGCTGCGCATCATCAACGAGCCCACCGCGGCCTCGCTCGCCTACGGCCTCGACCAGAAGAAGGACGAGAAGATCGCGGTCTACGACCTCGGTGGCGGCACCTTCGACGTCTCCGTGCTCGAGATCGGCGACGGCGTCTTCGAGGTCCGCGCGACCAACGGTGACACCGAGCTCGGCGGCGACAACTGGGACGAGCGCCTCATCCAGTGGCTCGTCGACGGCTTCAAGGCCGAGCATGGCATCGACCTCTCCAAGGACGCCATGGCCCTGCAGCGCCTGAAGGAGGAGGCCGAGAAGGCCAAGATCGCCCTCTCGTCCGCCAACTCGGTCGACATCAACCTGCCCTTCATCACCGCCGATGCCTCGGGCCCGAAGCACCTCAACGTCTCGCTCTCCCGCGCCCAGATGGAGAAGGTCTGCGACGACCTCTTCGCCCGCACGCGCAAGCCCTTCGAGGCCTGCCTCAAGGACGCCGGTATCAGCATGTCGCAGGTCAACGAGCTCGTGCTCGTCGGCGGCATGACCCGCATGCCCAAGGTCATCGAGATCGCCAACAGCCTCGCCGGCAAGGAGCCCCACAAGGGCGTCAACCCCGACGAAGTCGTCGCGGTCGGCGCGGCCATCCAGGGCGGCGTGCTCCAGGGCGAGGTCAAGGACGTGCTCCTGCTCGACGTCACCCCGCTCACGCTCTCCATCGAGACCAACGGCGGCGTCGCCACCCCGATGATCGAGCGCAACACCACCATCCCGACCAAGAAGTCGCAGACCTTCTCGACCGCCGCGGACAACCAGCCCTCGGTCGACATCGTCATCCTCCAGGGCGAGCGCCCGATGGCCAAGGACAACAAGCGCCTCGGCACCTTCCGCCTCGACGGCATCGTCGCCGCCCCTCGCGGCATGCCGCAGATCGAGGTGACCTTCGACATCGACGCCAACGGCATCCTCCACGTCTCGGCCAAGGACAAGGGCACGGGCAAGGAGCAGAAGATCACCATCTCCGGCTCCTCCGGCCTCTCCAAGGAGGAGGTCGAGAAGCTCCGCAAGGAGGCCGAGCTCCACGCCGACGAGGACAAGAAGGCCCGCGAGGCCGCCGAGGCGCGCAACCAGCTCGACTCACTCGTCTTCCAGGTCGACAAGCAGCTCAAGGACCACGGTGACAAGTTCCCCGGCGACTCCAAGTCGCAGACCGAGGCGGCCGTCGCCGAGGCCAAGGAACTCCTCAAGAAGGCCGACGCGTCGTCCGACGACATCAAGGCCGCCCTCGAGAAGATCTCCAAGGCCGTCGAGCCCGCCGCCGAGGCCATCTACAAGGCCGCCTCCGAGCAGCCCCAGACCGGCGCCGCCGACGAGGCCCCCGAGGGCAAGAAGCCCAAGGACGGCAAGGTGGTCGACGGCGACTTCGAGGTCGTCGACGACAAGAAGTGATCCTCGCCTAAAGTGTCCTGACAAGACCCCGCGCGAGCGGGGTCTTTTGCTGGACGACGCTCAGGGCGCTCGGAAGACGACGGTCGCGTGTCCTTCGGCTGGGATGCTCACTCGCACGCGTGCGCGTCGCTGGCTATCGAGCTTGAGCGATTGCTTCGGTCCATCCTCACCGAGTTGCGCGACACAGGCGTCAGTCAGGCCGGCGTAGTGGAGAGGTACGAGGATCTCGCGTTCGATGGGTTGGGTTGTCGGGTTGAAGGCGACGAGCATTGCGCGCTCGGGCAGGGTGGGGTTGACGTGCACGGCGCCGTCCCAGTCGAGACCGTCGGCGCGCCGCAGGTGCACGACGTCGCTCTCAAGGATCGCGCGGTGCCGCTTGTACCAGGCGACGGTCTCCCGGACCATCTCGCGCGTGCGCGGGGTGTCGTAGAGTCGGGGACCGCGGTAGCAGGCCTGCACGCCGTACGCCAGGTTCGACACCATCATGCGGCGGTAATGGTCGAGGTGGGTGTCGAGCGGCTCGATGGTCGCCGCGGCACCGCCTCCCTGGTACTCGCTGAGAGGGACGAACATCCAGCCCATGCTCGGCGTGCGCGTCCAGGTGCCGTCGAAGATGTTCTGCCGGGTGTGGATGACCTGCTGGGCGCGGGGCAGCGACCAGTTGACCTCGCGGTAGCCCATGCCGCACTTGTTCGAGCCGCCGAGGAAGTAGTAATCCGGCACGTTCAGGTAGATGCCCTCTCCCCGGCACCAACGGTAGAGACTGTCGATGATCCGCCACTGCGCCCACTGCGAGTCGTCGAGACCGCGCTGCAGCGGAGGCCGCGGGGTGACATCCCAGTCGCCCGGGTATGACCCGTCGTGCTCGAAGACCTTGAAACCGGTCACGGCGTGAAGCTGGCGGATCTTTCGGAAGTAGTCCGTGCCCCAGGCGCTGGTCAGCGCCGGCGCGTTGCCGAACGTCGTGCTCTCGCCAGGTGCCGGCACCACGTCGTTGCCTCCGCCGACGCGTCGGCTCGAGAGCAGTGAGTAGCTGCCGATATCGATGCCCTTGGAGCGCGCATAGGCGGCGACATCGCGCCACGCAGCCAAGTAGTCGGGCTGCTCGTTCTCGGCGTTGAAGCCCGAGCCGAAGGAGAGGATGACCATCTCGAAGCCGACCTCGGCGGCCTCGTCGATCGCCTGTCGCACCCGCTTCGGGTCGTTGGCCAACAGGTGGTGCATCAGCGGGTTCTCGGTCACCCACGGAGCGAGCGTGCGGTAGAGTTTGCGCCGCGCCAGGCCCCGCCGCTCCTGCTCGGTGCTGTCCTGCACGAGCACGAAGGCGCGGAAGGATTCGAAGGTGTCGCCGGGAGCGACCTGCTGCGCGGGTCCGCGGAAGGGTCCGATGCGGAGCAGGCATGGGCTCTTTAGGAGATAATTGACCTGGCTGGTGAAGCTCGGATCGGCCTCCCAGCGCACGGCGTGTCGATTCGCCTGCTCGACGTTGAACGACCCGAAGGCCTGGTCGGTCTCCGCCTCAAGGCAGCTCGGCTCGGGCAGCGGCACGGGCGGACGATGCTCGACGTGGTTGGAGGCCTCGACGACCGCGAGGAGTTCGGAGCTGAAGCGGTCGACGGTCAGGGTCTCCGAGGAATCGTTGTGCACCGTGATCCATTTCGACCAGACCGGGATACCGTCGTAGAGCTCGAGGTGCACCGAGACGCGGAAGGCCGGCTTCGCGGCCGCGGCACCCGCGACCGCTTGCTCCGCGCCGGCGACGGTCAGACCAATCATGCGTGCCCGGCCCCATTCGCCGTCCTCGCCGGCATGGTCACCCGCGCCGCCCTCGCGGTTCATCTTGCCGATGCGCACCGCCTTGGGTTTGCCCCAGTTGGCGGCGCGCGGTGTGCTGCCAAGCGCGACCCAGCGGCCCGGTGCGGCTTGGTCGGCGAGTTCCCAGCGGAGATTGTCGGACTCAAGCGTGACGCGTAGGCGGTAGGTGCGTGCGAGGTCGAGGCCACCGTCAGCCGAAGCGAATGTCTTGGCTTTAACGAGCTTGTCGGTGGCGCCGACCCCGAGGGTGGCATGCCCGTGGGTGCCGCGGTCTCCCGGACGGAGCGCGACGTGCGCCACGGAGCCATTGGCGAAGACCACCGCCAGCCCTGGACCCCAGGTCGAGCCGGCGTCGGTGCCGAGCGAGAGCGCGAGCTCCACTTGCTCGGCGTCGGCGGGGAGGGCGCGCTCGGCGTAGCAGTGGACATTGCCCGGCGCGTAGATCTCGCCGACCTTGCCCTCGTTGGTGAAGCTCGCGCGCTCGTGCTTGCCCGAAGCGCGAACGGTCCACGCCTTGTCGAGTATGGCGAAATTGTCCGTCCACAGTGTCGTGCGCTGGCGGGGCGACGAGACGTTGTCGGTCGGCACGAAATCAAGTCGGGCGTAGGCGCCCTTGGGTGGCCAGACCGCTCCGGGCTCATGCGGACGCACGCGCTTCCAGGCCATACGCTCGCGCGGTTGGCCGAGCTCAACGTTAACTAAGCGGAGTGCGTTCGGGTCGGCGCGCATCGCGGCGAGCCATTCGGGCGTGAGGTAGGCCTGGTTGGGTTGTCCGACCAAGCCCCCGATGGCGTGCTCGCGGCCATTGATCGTCACGGTGCCCTCGGGGCGCACGGCGCGGAGGAGCGCGCGGCCGGTCATGCGGTCGTCGACCGCCACGGTGGCGCAACCGGACTTGAGCCGGATAACGCGTCGCACGAGACCGTTGTCGAGTGTCAGTGTCTCGCCGTCCGCGCTGATGCGAGCTGTCGCCTTGAAGTTCGCTGGCTCAACGAGCCAATCCTGGGCGAGTTGGTAGGTCTCGGGCGGCAGGGCTGCGAGACTGGCGCCAAGAAGGGACAGGAGCAGGGGTAGGGTGCGCACGTGCTAGCAGACAGCCTCTCGCATCGCGCGTTCCCGATTCGCACGGCTGCGCTGTCTTGTCGCTTGTCTAGCGGTGGGGCAGGGGATAGCCCTCTTCCTGTCCATGGCCTCCGCCTCCGAAGACCTCTTTGCCCGCGCCCAGAAGATGATTCCGGGCGGGGTGAACTCGCCCGTGCGCGCCTTCCGCTCGGTCGGCGGCACACCCTTCTTCACGGTCAAGGCCGACAAGGCTCGCCTGACCACCGCCGATGGCAAGGAGCTGATCGACTTCGTCTTGACCTGGGGTCCGGCCATCCACGGCCACAACGAGCCCTCGATCCGTGCGGCCATCGCCGCCGCTTTGGAGAAGGGCACGAGCTTCGGCACGCCCAATCCGCTCGAGGTCGAGATGGCTGAGCTCATCCTCGCCTGCGTGCCCGCAGTCAAGAAGGTGCGCATGACCAACAGCGGCACGGAGGCGACGATGTCGGCCATCCGTCTCGCCCGCGGACACACGGGGCGTTCCAAGATCATCAAGTTCTCTGGCTGCTACCACGGTCACGTCGATTCGCTCCTCGTCA
The DNA here is from genome assembly GCA_049419705.1 of Opitutales bacterium. Lineage (GTDB taxonomy): Bacteria > Verrucomicrobiota > Verrucomicrobiia > Opitutales > UBA953 > UBA8828. The sequence continues at coordinate 2,270 of JBMSKH010000009.1, read as the reverse complement.
AGGCCGGCTCGGGTGCGCTCACGCAGGGCAATCCCGACTCGGCCGGCGTCACCCCGGGCACGGCCGCCGACACCGTCGTCGTCGAGTACAACAACCTCCCAGCGCTCGAGCAGGCCTTCGCGGCCAACCCCGGTGCCATCGCCGGCGTCATTCTCGAGCCCTTCCCGGCCAATGTCGGTCTCATCCTGCCCGACCCCGGCTTCCTTGCCGGCGTGCGGGCGCTCTGCACCCGCGAGGGCGCGGTGCTCATCTTCGACGAGGTCATGACGGGCTTCCGTCTCTCGCTCGCCGGCACGCAGGGCCTGCACGACGTCGTCCCCGACCTCGTCTGTCTCGGCAAGATCATCGGCGGCGGGCTTCCCGTCGGGGCCTTCGGCGGCAAGGCGGAGATCATGGACAAGCTCGCTCCGCTCGGGCCCGTCTACCAAGCAGGCACGCTCAGTGGCAACCCGCTCGCCATGGCCGCGGGCCTCGCCGCGGTGCGCAAGCTGCGTGACGAGAATCCCTACGCGCGGCTGGATGTGCTCGGGCATCGTGTGCGCGATACACTTCTCGGCGCCGCCCGCGCCAAGGGCATCGCCCTGCAGGTCCCGCAGGTCGGATCGATGTTCTCGCTCTTCTTCAATTCGCAGGTCGTACGCAACTACGACCAAGCCGTCGCCTCGCAGGGTGACCTTTACCGTAAAGTCTTCCGCCACGCGCTCGACGCCGGCGTCTATCTCGCGCCGTCGCCCTACGAGACCGCCTTCATCTCCACCGCCCACGAGGGTGCCGACATCGACCGCGCCTGCGAGGTGCTCGACGCCGCCATCCGCTCTCTCTGAACCCTATGCCTCGCGTCGCTTTCCTTGGTTCGGGTCGCATGGCCACAGCGATGGTCCGCGGCCTCCTGCGCTCCAAGGCCTGTGTGCCGTCCGATGTCGCCTGCATCGGCGGGGCCGGCACCTCGTCGCTGCTCCTTAGCCAGGAGACGGGCATTCGCCTCGCCACCTCGCCCGCCGACCTTCTGGCGGGCGCCGATGCGCTGGTCGTTGCCTGCAAGCCCCAGCAGTTCCCCGGCTTGGACCGCGTCTACGGAACCCAGGCCTCCGGCAAGCTCGTCCTCTCGGTGCTCGCCGGCACCCGTCTCGAGCGACTCGCCGCGTTCTTCCCTGGTGCCCGCGCTCTCGTGCGCGCCATGCCCAACACACCCGGTGCGATCGGACACGGCATCACCGCCTGGTCTTCCGCCGCTCCGCTCGCGGAGGCTGACTCCGCGCTGACCTGCACGATCACCAGCGGGCTGGGCGATTGCCTCGAGGTGCCGGAGGAGCAGCTCGACGCCGTGACCGCGGTCAGCGGCAGCGGCCCCGGCTTCTTCTTCGAGTTCCTCGCCGCCTACGAGGCCGCCGCGCGCAATCTCGGCCTTTCACCCGAGGTGGCACGTCGCCTCGTGCGCACGACCTTCGCCGGCTCGCTGGCCCTCGCCGATGTCACCGGTGAGCGTCCTGAGTCCCTGCGCGACCAGGTGACGTCGCCCAATGGGACGACACGCGCCGGTCTCGACGCCCTTGAGTCGGCCCTCTTCCGGGATGCGATCGCCGCCGCGCTCACCGCGGCCCGGGACCGCGCCCGCGAGCTCAGCCGTTAAAAGACCCCCTTCGGGAGTTCCGTTTACCTTCGAGGTCAATTGACCTTTAGGACAAACCGTGTATGGGTAGCAGCGTACCTAATATGAAAACCGCCACAAAGATTGTCGCCTCCCTGTTGGGCCTGATGTTCGTCGTCTTCGGACTCAACTTCTGGCTCCAGTTCCTCCCCGTGCCGCCTCCCCCCGAGGGCAGCCCCGCCGCCGCCTTCATCGGCTCGATGTACGGCTCCGGCTACCTGGCGGTGGTCAAGGCCATCGAGGTCATCGGTGGTCTCGCGCTGCTCTGCGCCTGCACCCGCCGCCTGGGCATCGTCCTGATCGGCGCTGTGACCTTCAACATCGCCCTCTTCCACGTGGCCTTCTTCGGCTGGGGCAGCCTGGTCGACCCCGTCGTCCTCTTCGCCATCGCTGGTATCCTCTTCCTCACCTACTCGCATCGCCTCTGCTGCTGCCTCTCCGGTCGCGGTTGCTGCAGCAAGGATGGCGCCGGTTCCTGCTGCTCGGGTTGCAAGTGCTGCGACTCCGGCTGCTGCGGCGACAAGGCTGAGTCCTCGTCCTGCTGCTCCACCGCCCCTTCCGAGAAGAAGTCGGGTGGTTGCGGCTGCGGTTGATTTCCGCTGAATGAACCTGAGGGGGGGGG
>JBMSKH010000008.1:0-58968 GCA_049419705.1 Opitutales bacterium | reverse complement strand
CCGCCCCCCCCCCGCCGCGGCTGAGCTCTCCGCCGAGGTTGCGTCCCGGCTGACCGCCAAGGCTGAGCGTCGCGACATCGAGTCCTGCGTGGTCGTCTCCGGTTTTGTCCGCCCCGTGGTCACGAGTGAGATCAAGGCGGAGGTGAGCGGCAAGGTCGCGAAGCTCGCGGTCGTCATCGGGCAGCCGGTGAAGAAGGACGATTTGCTCGTCGAGCTGGATCCGACCCTGGCCAAGGCCGATTACGACGAGGCCGCTCGCAACCTGCAGCTGCAGCGACTTAACATCGAGAAGCTTGCGCGCGACCGTGCGCGCGCCGAGGCCTTGCGCGCCAAGGAGTTCGTCTCAGCGAAGGAGCTCGAGGATGCGGTCACGGCCCATGAGGTCGGCAAGGTGCAGCTCGAGGTCATCCAGGCGCGCCTCGACAAGGCGCAGGAGAATCTGCGCAAGACGGTGATTCGCGCCCCGCACGCGGGTATCGTCACCGATGTCGGTATTCTCGAGGGCCAGGTGGTCATCAGCGCCCAGTCGGTCAACAGCGGCACGCTGCTGATGAAGGTCTCCGACACGGATCCGCTCCGCGTCGATGTCAATCTGAACGAGTTCGACGCGGTCCGCGTCACCCTTGGCCGCGTCGCCGACCTCACCTTCGACTCACTGCCCGGCGTGCGCCGCCCGGGCAAGGTGACCTTCATCGCACCCTTTGGCACGAGTGACAGCAAGGACAAGGAGGTCCGCGTCTTCCCCTGCCAGATCTCCTTCGAGTCCGGCTTCGGTGTCCGACCTGGCATCAGCGCCAACGCGAGCATCCTCGTCGACAAGGTCGCCGGTTGCGTCGCCATCCCCGTGTCGGCTATCTTCATTGAGGACGCCGACCGCTTCGTTTATATCCGCAAGGGCGACCAGTGGGAGCGGCGCGTCGTCAAGCTCGGCCTGAGTGACAGCAACTGGACCCAGGTCTCGGAAGGTGTCGCGGAGGGCGACGTCCTCAGCCTGGTCCGCCCGGCTGGGAAGCGCTGAGGCATGTCGCTCGCCGTCCTCCAGGGCGTCCGCAAGACCTATCGCATGGGGGACGAGGACGTGCACGCCCTCGATGGCGTCGACCTGACCTTCGCCCGCGACGAGTTCGCCGCCATCCTCGGGCCCTCGGGATCCGGCAAGTCCACGCTGATGCACATCCTCGGATTCATGGATGCGCCCACCGCCGGACGGATCACCTTCGAGGGAGAGGATGTCAGCGCGCTCACTTCCGACCGTCGCGCCTGGTACCGCTCCCATCGGGTCGGCTTCGTCTTCCAGTCCTTCAACCTGCTGCCGCGCCTGACCGTGCTCGAGAACGTGGCGCTGCCCTTGCTTTACCGGGAGGACTTCGCGGACACCGCCGCGCGCGAGGCCGCCGCCCGTGGCGCGCTTGAGCGCGTCGGCATGGGGCACCGTCTCGCGCATCGCCCCACCGAGCTCTCAGGTGGCGAGCGCCAACGCGTGGCCATCGCCCGCGCCATCGTCGGCCGCCCCGCGCTCATTCTCGCGGACGAGCCGACCGGTAACCTCGACTCGCGCAACGTCGACCGCATCCTCGACCTGCTCGGCGAGTTGCACCGCGAGGGCATGGCCGTGCTCCTCGTCACCCACGACCTCGGCGTCGCCGCCCGCGCCCGCCGTGTCATCACCATGCGCGACGGGCGCGTGCAGGAGGACCGCCGCGCATGAGGATCGTCGACCGGCTCCGCCCCGCCGTCACCAACGGCCTGCGGGAACTCATGGCGAGCAAGGTGCGCTCGCTCCTCTCGATGTCAGGCATCATCCTGGGCGTCGCCTCGCTCGTGGCCATGGTCACCGTGGTGCAGGGCATGGTCGGCAACTTCCGGCAGTTCGTCGACGCCATGGGCGGCATCGAGAAGATCACCGTCTCCAAGGAGTCGCTCCCGCGCGAGCAGCAGCACCTTGCCGACCAGTCCGAGGGGCTGACCCTGCGCGACGTGAAGGCGCTCCGCGCGAATGTCCCGCTGCTGCAGTATGTCTCGCCGGAAGTCGACGTGGGTTGGGAGCGGGCCTCGCGCGAGGGCAAGGAGTTCTCCACCGTGGTCCGCGGCTGCACTTCCGACTTCCTGCCGGTGGCGCGCCGCTGGGTTGAGCGCGGCCGCTTCCTCAGCGATCTCGACCAGCTGACCCGCGCCGACGTCTGCGTGATCGGCTCAGCGATTTCCGACGAGCTCTTCGGCGTGGGCGCAGATCCGATCGGACAGGCCATCAAGGTGCGCGGGCGCCGCTTTGTCGTCGTGGGCGTCCTCAACAACATCGAGAGCAGCGGCCTCAGCATCCGTCCGGCCGGTGGTGGCCGCCGCGGCGGCAGCGGCGGCATGTGGCGCTGGCGCAACAGCGGGATCTATATCCCGCTGGAGACCGCGATGCTCAAGTTCACGGGCAACGACAAGCTCACCGGGCTCGGCCTCAGGGTGCCTGACGCCGAGTCGCTCATCGAGGCCGTGCCGCAGGTGACCCGTGCGCTGCTCCAGTCGCACAACGGAATCCAGGACTTCCGCGTCGACACCAACGAGGATACCCTCGAGGAGTTCAGGAAGACGGAGGCAGCCTTCACGCTCTCGCTCGGAGGGGTTGCGGGCATCTCCCTTTTCGTCGGGGGCATCGGCATTATGAATGTGATGCTCGCCTCCATCAATGAGCGCATCCGCGAGATCGGCGTGCGCAAATCGGTCGGCGCGCGCGCCTCCGACATCTTCCTGCAGTTTCTTGCCGAGGCCGCCGTCATCGCCTCCGTCGGCGGCTTCCTCGGTCTGCTCGCCGCTGCCGTGCTGGTCGCGGGCATGAACCTTGTCCTCTCGGCGGTGGTGCCCGGCGGGCTCGCCGCCGCACTCGACCCGCTGGTCATGCTGGCTGGCTTTGGTTCATCCGTGACCATCGGCCTGCTAGCTGGGGTCTATCCGGCGGTGCGTGCCGCGCGACTCGATCCGATCGAGGCGTTGCGCCATGAGTGATCTCACCAAGCTCATCTGGCTCATCCCCGCCGCGGCCCTCGCCGCCGATGCGGCTCGTCTGCCGCTCTGGACGGAAGCGCCTCCCGCCGAGACCCTGCGTCTCGCGGACGGCGCTGACCCGCGCGGCAGGCTGACGGCCAAGGGGCGCAGGACCGATGTCTTTCTGCCCGACTTGGAGCCTTTTCCCGCCCGCAGCCAGGGCGCGCCGCTCATCCTGATTTTCCCAGGCGGAGGCTACAACATCCTCGCGGAGGATCATGAGGGCGTGGATGCCGCGCGACGTTTCCAGCAACTCGGTTGCGCCGCCGCCGTCGTGCGCTACCGCGTGCCCCGCCGCGACCCCAACCGTCCCTGGTCGGCGCCGCTGCTGGACGCACGGCGCGCGCTCGAGCTCGCCCGCAGTCATGCCCCCGAATGGGGTGCTGACCCGTCCAAGGTCGTGGCACTCGGTTTCTCCGCCGGCGGCAATTTGGTCGCGCGACTTGCTTACCAGCCGGGAGAGACCCGTTTGGCTCGTCCTAATTACGCCGTGATGGTTTACCCGGCCTACCTGCTCAGGGACGCGAAGGGTCCGGCCGCCCTTCTCGACGGCCCCGAGGGCATTGTGCCAGCCAAGCCCGGTCGCGCGGCCCCGGCCTTCCTCGTGCACAGTGCCGATGATCCCATTCCGTCGGCGGGCTCGCTCGCACTAGCCGAGGCTTTGCGTGCAATCGGGACGCCAGCCGAGGCACGCATCTATCCTTCAGGTGGCCACGGCTGGGGTGTCACTGGCAGTTGTCCCGCCTCACGCGAGTGGCCCGAGCTGGTCGCCACCTGGCTGCGTGCACAGGGTGCCTTACGCTAGAAACAAAAAGGCCGCCCACTGGGGCGGCCTTTCCTGACTCTCGTCCGCGCTCAGAACTTGAGGCGGATGGCGGCGAAGGACTCCCAGCCCTTGGTGTCTTCTTCCACCGTGTTGGTGTAGTTGACATTCCAGAGGGTGAAGTAGCGGGCGCCAAGGACGACGTCGACCGAGTCGGAGACATCGAAGCGCAGGCCAGCGTTGAGCATGCCGGTCACGGCGGTGTCGTTGCCCGAGGCCGTGTCGATCCAGCTGTTGCCGAGGTTCACGCCGACGAAGGGGCGGATGCCCGACTGCGAGGGGCTGAGCTCGTAGGTGAAGTCGACGGTCAGGGTCTTGACGTCGTTGCTGACAGCGGTCGAGAGCGGGGCGGTGGGCGTGTGCTCGAGGGTGCGGAGGCTGTAGGTCACGCCGAGGGAGATCTGCTCGGTCGGGTTGGCGGACCAGGCGATGCCAGTGGCCGAGTTGCTCTTGAAGTTGCCGGCGAGGTCGCCCGACTGGGGCTTGTTCACGCCGAACTGGAACTCGATGTTGTAGGCCTGGGCCGCGGCGGCCGTCAGGGTGAGGAGGGCGATGGGGCGGAGGGACTTCATGGGAGGGAAGGTCTAGGGTGGGTGGCTTGGGCTGTAAAGGGCGAAGGCTTACTTGCCGGGTGCGACCACCTCGATGGACGTGATCTCGATGCGCTTCGAGGGGGTCGAGCGCTCAGGCCCGGAGCAGGGAATGGTCGCGATGGCCTCTAGGACCTCATCGCCTGCCACCAGTTGGCCGAAGGCGGTGTACTGACGGTCCAGGAAGCGGGCGTCACCGTGCACGATGAAGAACTGGCAGCCGGCACTATCAGGGTGTTGCGAGCGCGCCATCGAGATCACGCCGCGCACGTGCGGCTTCGCGTTGAACTCGGCCTTGATTTGGTAGCCGGGGCCGCCGGTTCCGGGCGTGCCGGTTGCACCCGCCTTGGTGTGCGGGCAACCGCCCTGGATCATGAAGCCCTTGATGATGCGATGGAAGGCGGTCCCGTTGTAGAAGCCCTCCTTGGCGAGTTTGAGGAAGTTCTCGACGGTCTTGGGTGCGACATCCGGCCAGAACTCGAGGGTCAAGTCGCCGGCGGTGGTGTGGATGATCGCGCGGGGCGCGGTGGAGGGGGTGGGGGCGTTTTTCATGGGAGAGTCGGCGGCGGCTGCATGGGAGCCGACGAGGAGGGCGAGGGCGGTGAGCAGGTGGCGCATGGCTGGTTGAGAAAAGCCAAAATCCCACCCTTGGCAACCGCCACCTCCCCGCTTGCCTCCGGTTGGGTGGTCGGCACCGTGAGAGCGTGCGCATCCTGCTGAATGACCAGCCCGCCGAGACCACCGCGACCGATTTGCTCGCCCTGATGCGCGAGCACGGCCTCTCGGAGGAGGCGGGTGTGGCCGCGGCGGTCGATGGGGCGGTCGTGCCGCGCGGACGCTGGGCCGAGACTCGGCTTGCCGAGGGCGCGCAAATCCTCGTCATCCGTGCCGCCCAGGGGGGCTGATTCCCGTGCTTCGTTATCTCCGCGATCTCTTCCTGCCCCGCCCGGCTGACCCGGCGGAGCCTAACCTCGTGCTCATCACGCGCCCCGAGGATTCCGTGCCGGGTGAACTTCGCACCGTGCGCAAGCTCCTCACTGCCGGCTTGGCTCGGCTCCATGTGCGCAAGCCCGCCTGGTCCGCCGAGGATCACCTGCGTTTCCTCGACGGCCTACCGGATGCGTTCTGGCCTCGAGTCGTGCTCTACGCCCATCCCGAGATTGTGCTCTCGCGCGGCTTGGGCGGTCTCCACCTTAAGTCCGGAGAGCGTCTGCCGCACATCTGGCCCGAGGGACGACCAGTCAGCACCTCCGCTCACTCGTTCGAGGAGCTGCTCGACGGAGCCCGCCGTCGTAGCTACTCGGTGCTGGGGCCGGTCTTCGAGTCCATCTCCAAGCGTAACCACGCCCCGCGCCGCACCCATCGCGAGTTCGAGGTCATCCTCCAGCGCTGGCGCTCCGAGGGTGGTTGCCCGGTCTTCGCCCTCGGCGGCGTCACGCCGGAGACGGCGGTGAAGGCGCGTGAGATCGGCTTCGACGGCATCGCCTTCATCGGTTGCGTCTGGGAGTCTGACGACCCCGTGCGGACCTTCCTTGACCTCGAGCGCGCCTGGCTCGGCGGAGAGGCCCGCCGCAAGCCTTCCAAGCGCCGGGGCTGAGCATGCGCCGGTTGCCGTCGCTCCAGTTTCTCACCCTCGACGGAACCGCGCAGGGACATGTCTCCCAGGCCAGGGAGGCCTGCGCCGGTGGCGTGCGCTGGGTGCAGCTGCGGGCCAAGGGCCTGGTCTTGGACGAATGGGTCGACCTTGCCCGCGAGGTTGTCGCGACCTGCCGCGCGCACGGCGCGCTCTGCACGATCAACGACTCGCCCGAGGTGGCTCTCGCCGCGGGTGCGGATGGCGTGCATCTTGGACGGGCCGATGCCTCACCCGCCGCCGCGCGAATCCTGCTCGGACCGGCCGCGCTCATCGGCGTGACACTTAACCACCGGTCGGATCTCGCCCGCCTTGGCGACGGTCGCCCCGATTACGTCGGCGTCGGTCCTTTCCGCGCCACTCCGACGAAGTCCGGCCACGCGCCGGTGCACACCGCGGAGTCGCTCGCCGCGCTCATCGCCGCCGCCGGTCTCCCCGCCTATGCCATTGGCGGCGTCAACGCCGCTGACTTCCCGGAGCTGCATCGCCTAGGTGCCGCTGGCGCCGCAGTCAGCGCGGCCATCGCGACGGCGCCCGACATCACTGGCGCAGCAGTGCGTCTGGTCAGTGCCGCCGAGGCCTGCTGGCCCCGCAGCTGACCGATTCGCTCAGGACAGGAAGCCGGTGAGCGGCGACGTCGGCTCGGCCTTGGTCGAGCTGACGCCCAACCCGGCCTCTCGTGCCATCCGCCCGGCCTCGACCGCGAGGCGGAACGCCCGCGCCATGGACAGCGGGTCGGCTGACGCGGCGATGCCGGTGTTGACGAGGACGGCGTCGGCCCCGAGTTCGAGGGCCTCCGCGGCGTGCGAGGGCGCGCCGAGTCCGGCGTCGACGATGACGGGCACCCGCGCCTGCTCGATCAAGATGCGCAGGAAATCGCGCGAGAGCAGGCCCTGATTCGAGCCGATAGGAGAACCGAGGGGCATCACTGCGGAGGCGCCGACCTCCTCCAGGCGCTTCGCCAAGACCGGGTCGGCGTGGATGTAGGGAAGGACCTTGAAGCCCTTGCGCACGAGCTCCTCGCAGGCGGCGAGGGTCTCGACAGGGTCGGGCATCAGGTACTTGGGGTCAGGATGAATCTCCAGCTTGAGCCAGTCCGTGTGCAGCGCCTCGCGCGCGAGCTCCGCCGCGAAGACGGCCTCGCGAGCGGTGCGCACACCAGAGGTGTTGGGCAGGACAAGGTGGCGCGCCGGGTCGAGGGCGGCGAGGATGTTGTCCTCGCGGCGCCCGAACTGCACGCGCTTCACGGCCACGGTCACGACCTCGGCGCCGCAGGCGTCGAGCACGGCCCGCAGCTGTTCGGCCGAGGCATACTTGCCGGTTCCCGTCAGCAGGCGGGAGCGGAAGGTGCGGTCGGCGATGCGGAGGTCGGCCATCGGGAGGGTTGAGACTGTCCCTGCCGGGCGGGGGATGTCCAGCCTCGGCGACCGCCTCCAAAATCAGGGCCGGGTTGTAGTCCGCCTCCGCTTGCACCCAGGCCCAGATATCCCAACCTGCCCCCCATGGACTACATCGGTTATGTCATTCTCCCCCTCATCCTCGGCCTCTGGGCCCAATGGAGGGTCCGTTCCGCTTTCGGCAAGTGGAGTCAGGTGGGTGCCCGCTCCGGCGTGACCGGCGCGGAGGCCGCCCGCGAGGTGCTCCGCTCCGCCGGCGTCGACGGCGTCACTATCTCCCGGAGCGAGGGATTCCTCTCCGACCACTACAATCCCTCGACACGCACGCTCGCGCTCTCACCAGACAATTACGACGGCTCAAGCATCGCCGCCCTGGGTGTCGCCGCGCACGAGGCGGGGCACGCCATCCAGCATGCGCAGGGCTACGCCGCGCTCGGCCTCCGCTCGACGCTCGTGCCCGTCACAATCGTGGCCAACCAGATCGCCTTCTGGGCGATGCTCTTCGGCGGCTTCCTCTTCCAGCAGTCGCACAACGGCTGGTTGCTCAACCTGGCCATCGGCGCCTACGCCGTGATCAGTGTGTTCACCCTTGTGACGCTGCCGGTGGAGTTCGACGCTTCCGCCCGCGCGCGCAAGGTGCTCGCGAGCACCGGCCTGCTCCAGGCCGATGAGGACCGCGGCGCCCGCGAGGTGCTCGACGCCGCCGCGTGGACCTACATCGCCGCGTTCGTCGCCGCGCTCGGCAACCTGCTCTTCCTCCTCGGACGTCGCCGCGACTGAGGACGCGGCTCGCCTTTGTCCCGGCGGACGTGCAAGGTCGGGACATGGCCGACGCCCCCGAGAGGTTGCGAGCCGACGAGTTGCTCGTCGCCCGGGGTCTCGCACCCTCGCGCACCGTCGCCCAGGCCCTGATCCTCGCGGGCAAGGTCCGGACGGGTCCGGACACGGTGGTCTCCAAGTCCTCCCAGAAACTGCCTGCGGACAGCCCGCTCACCGTTGAGCAGCCCCCGCGCTTCGTCTCCCGCGGCGGCGAGAAGCTCGAGGGTGCGCTCGCGCACTTCGGCCTCGATGTCGCCGGCGCGCACGCGCTCGACGTCGGCGCCTCCACTGGCGGGTTCACCGACTGCCTGCTCCAGCGCGGCGCCGCCTCGGTGACCTGCGTCGACGTCGGCCAAGCCCAGTTGCACGCCAAGCTACGCGCCGACACGCGCGTCACGAACCTCGAGCGCCTCAATGCCCGCGAGCTCCCCGCGGCCAAGCTGCCGCACGCGACTTACCCAGTCGTGGTCATGGATGTCTCCTTCATCTCGCTGACCACCGTGTTGCCTTCCGTCTGGTCACGTCTCGCCCCCGGGGGCCACCTCATCGCCCTGGTCAAGCCGCAGTTCGAGGCGACCCGTCAGGAGGCGGACAAGGGGCGCGGCATCATCAAGGACCCCGAGGTGCACGCGCGTATCCTGCGCGAGGTGACCGCGGCCGCGGCCTCGCTCCCAGGTGCCACGGTCCTCGGCTCGATGGACTCCCCCTTGCTGGGTGGCGAGGGCAACCGTGAGTTCTTGCTCGCGGTGCGCCGCGCCAGCTAAACTCCGATGATGTCCTCCACGCCGCTGAGCGTCACCGAGCTCGCTGACATCCTGAAGGACCAGCTCTCCGATCTCGGTGCGATCTCGGTCGTGGGTGAGATCACCGGTTGTAAGCTTTACGGCACGACTTGGTATTTCAGCCTGAAGGATGCGAATGCCCAGGTGAGCATCGTGCACTTCGGCTTCCGCGGACGTCCCCCTGCCGACCTCGCCGATGGACGCCGCGTCATCGTCACCGGCACGCCGGATTTCTACGCCAAGAGCGGACGCCTCTCCATTGTCGCGCGCTCCATCGTCGCGGACGGCGAGGGCGACCTCTGGCGCCGCTACCTCGAGCTCAAGGCGCGCCTCGAGGCCGAGGGTCTTTTCGACCCGGAGGCCAAGCGTCCGCTGCCCGAGTTCCCGCGCACCGTCGCCTTCGTCACCTCGCCCGCCGGGTCCGTCCGGCGTGACTTCGTCGAGGTGCTGCGCACGCGCGGCTGGTCGGGACGCGTCATCATCGTGCCCGCCGTCGTGCAGGGGCCGGCCGCCGCGGCCTCGATGGTGCGCGGACTCGCCCGCGCCGCCGCCATCCCCGGCATCGACCTCATCGTGGTTGGTCGCGGCGGCGGCTCGATGGAGGACCTTTGGTGCTTCAATGACGAGCGCCTGGTCCGCGCCGTCCGCGCCTGTCCCGTCCCGGTGATCTCCGCCGTCGGGCACCAGACCGACCACCCGCTGACCGACGATGCCGCCGATGTGCGCGCCGAGACACCGACCGCCGCGGCCGAGCTCGTGGCCTCGGGTCAGGAGCGGTTGCGCCAGCGGGTCAGGCTGCTCGCCGCCGAGCTCGCGCGCCACGCGCCTGCCCGTCGGCTCGAGGCGCTCGCGCAGGACCTCGTCCTGCTCCGCACGCGCCTGCGTTCCGCCGCCGATGCCGAGATCGCCGACCGTCGCCACGCGCTATCGGGGATGCGCGCGCGCCTCATCCGGTGCTCGCCCCGCGCCCGTGTCTCCGTCGCGCGCGAGCGGCTCGGCCAGCTTGCGAAGCGCCTGCGTGCCGCCGGCTTCGACTCGATTCTCGCCCGCGGCTATGTGCTCGTGCGTTCCGCCGACGGCAAGGTGGTCACCCGTGCGGGTCAGCTCGGCAGCGGTGCGGCCATCCGCCTCCGTTTCACCGACGGCGAGCGCGGCGCCAAGGCCGACTGACGGTCCACTGTTGCCTCCCTGACCGCGCCGACCTTGCTGGGTGCCATGTCGCTGCGCATCGCCTTTGTCGGCACCGGGGTCATGGGTTCCTCCATGGCTGGCCATCTCCTCAGGGCCGGCCACGGAGTGAGCGTCCACACGCGCACACGCGTGCGCGCCGAGAGCTTGGTCGCGGCTGGCGCGCGCTGGGCCGAGTCGCCCGCCGCCGCGGCTGACGGCGCCGATGTCGCCATCTCCATGGTCGGGTATCCGACCGATGTCGCCGAGGTTTGGCGCGGACCCCGCGGCTTTCTCGCCTCGGCCAAGCCGGGCCAGATCCTCATCGACATGACCACCTCGGATTCGGCTCTCGCCCGCGCCCTCGCGGCCGAGACCGCGGCCAAGGGGGCCGCCGCGCTCGACGCACCGGTCTCGGGCGGGGACCGCGGTGCGCGCGAGGCGACGCTCTCGATCATGGTCGGCGGTGATGCCGATGCTTTCGCGCGCGCCCAGCCCGTCCTCGCCGCCATGGGCAAATCCATCGTTCTCCAGGGCGGATCCGGCACCGGACAACTCTGCAAGTTGACCAATCAAATCGCCATCGCCTCGGGCATGCTCGCGGTCTGCGAGGCCCTTGCCTTCGCGAAGGCCGCCGGACTTAACCCCGAGACGGTGCTCAGCTCGATTTCAGGCGGTGCCGCTGGCAGCTGGGGCCTGAGCAATCTGGCGCCGCGCGTCCTGCGCGGCGATTTTGCGCCCGGCTTCTACGTGCGACACTTCGTGAAGGACCTGGGTCTCGCCCTCGAGACCGCGCGCGGCCTCGGCCTGCGTCTGCCCGGTCTCGAGCTGGCGGCGCGGCTTTACGACAAGGTTGTCGCGGCGGGCGACGCCGACCTTGGCACGCAGGCGCTGGCAAAGCTCTACTTCGCCCGTCAGGCGGCCTGAGTCAGCGCGCCGCCCCGGCGGCGGGAATCGGCGGCACCTCGCGCAGCTGCACGCTGTCGATGATGCCCTCGCCCAGGATGACATTGGTCACGATGACCATCAGCTCGCCCGGCAGGCATCTTCCGGCATCGCGGAGGCGGGAGAGCGCGGCGAGGATGGTGGCCTCGGCGCCGCCGGCGAAGGAGAGGACGTGTGGTTCGACGCCCCAGAGCAGGCGCATCCGCCGCGCCACGAGCTCGTCCTCCGCGAACGCATGGATCGGGCAGCCGGCGGGTCGCATCGACGCGAGCACGCGCGGCAGGTCGCCGTTGCGGGTGAAGACAACGAGTCCCGCGCTGCCGAGGTCGCAGGCGAGGCCGGCGGCCGAGCGAAGCAGCTTGGCCTTGGGCGTGTCATGCTCCGGCTCGGGTGTCATTGCCGGAGGCCGTTCGCGTTCCATCGCCTCGGCGATGCGGGCCATGACCTCGACGCAGCGCCGGGGGTGCTTGCCCGTGGTGGTCTCGCCCGAGAGCATGAGGGCGTCGGTCGACTCCGAGACGGCGTTGGCGATATCGGACACCTCGGCACGGGTCGGCACCGGGTTGTCGATCATCGACTCGAGCATGTGCGTCGCGACGATGACTGGCTTGCGCGCGGATTGGCAGAGTTGGATGGCGCGACGCTGCACCAGGGGCAGGGTCTCGTAGGGAATCTCGATGCCAAGGTCGCCGCGCGCGACCATTAGGCCGTCGGACTCCGTGATGATGGGGGCGAGGCGCTCGACCGCCGATTGGTCCTCGATTTTGGCGATGATACCGGCGCGGCTCCCGTGCTCGGTCAGCAGCGCGCGGAGCGCGGCTACGTCGGCGGCCTCGCGCACGAAGGAAAGCGCGTAAAGGTCCACGCCGGTCTCGCAGCCGAGCGCGACATCGGCGCGGTCCTTGTCGGTCAGCGCGGGCAACTCGACCTTCACGCCGGGCAGGTTGATGTGGCGGCGGCTGCCGAGGGAGCCTGGCTGCTCGACCACGCAGCGCAGCCGGTCCGGGCGGCACTCGCGCACGCGGAGTTGGATCAGGCCGTTGTCGATCAGCACCACGCCACCCTTCGGCACGGCGTGCACGATGGGGTCGTAGTTGGTCGGGATGAGTTCCGTGCCGGTCTCGGGCTGGGCCTGGCGGCCCGAGACATCGACCACCTGGCCGGTGGCGAGCGCGAGCGGCGCGGTGCGGGCGCCCGTGCGGATCTCCGGTCCCTTGATGTCCATCATCACGGCGACGTCCTTGCCGGCCTTGCGGCCGACCGCGCGCACGCGGGCGATGGTCGCCCGCACCCAGGCCTCGGTGGCGTGGGCCATGTTCAGCCGGACGACATCCACGCCCGCGCCGATGAGCTCACCGAGCATCGACTCGCTTTCCGAGGCTGGGCCGAGGGTCGCGATGATCTTCGTCTGCCGGGGCTGGGCGGAGGGCATAGCGCATCCAACCCGCGCGACCCGTCGGGCGCAAGCGCAGGCGCACCCTCAGCGTCGCCGGGCCTGCCAGTCGCGGCGCTCGCGAAGCAGGTCTTGGAAGAATGTCGGTGCCTCGAAGGGCCAGGCGCCGCCTGTCTCGACCGCCCAATCCGGATGGGCTGCGAGGTGTTCGCCCGCCCAGGCGTGGTAATCGGCATGGTCGGTGCGGAAGGCTAGGCGGCAACCGGGGTCGGCCGACTTGGCGAGCCGCGTGAGGTTCTCCGCCTGCAGGAAGCGGTTCTTATTTTGCCGCACCTTTGGCCAGGGGTCCGGGTAGAGGATGAAAATCCTGGTCAGGCGGAGTCCCGGGGGCAGGGCGTCGAGGAACTCGGAGGCCTCGGCCTTGAGGAAGGTCGCATTGGTCAGCCCGCGCTTGGCGCGCTTGGCCTCGCACTTGCGCAGGCGCTCACCGAGCAGGTCGATGCCCACGCAGCGCTCGTCCGGGTGCGCCGCGGCGTAGGCGGTCAGCCAGTGCCCGTGACCACAGCCGATTTCCAGCGTGAGGGTGCCCTCGGCTCCCAGCTCGGCCACGACAAGCTCGCGCAGCGCCGCGACGCGCCCCTCGCGCTGCGCCTCCGCCCACTCGCGTCCCTGTGTCGCCATGCCGCCAGCGTGGGGCAGGGCGGGGGTGCGGGGCAAGGGAATGCGAATAACTCCCGCTTCCCACGCGAGCCGCCTGCCGTTTGCCTCGCTCGACCATGGCCAAGGTATCGATCGATCTCGTGAAGGAAGTCCTGCAGCGCAACGGCATCGATGCACGCAAGCTCGCCGAGCTGCTCAACGAGATCCGGACCCAGGCAGAGTCGGAGGCCGTCGAGCGCGAGAAGCCGGTGAAGAAGCACCACGTCGTCCTCGTGAGCACGCCGGAGGGCGGCTTGCCCGAGGACCTGGTCGGCTGGGTCGTGCAGGTGCCCGAGGACGACAATCCCGTCGAGGCCGCCAAACGCATCGTCGCGACCGCCGAACGCTTCAACGCATCGCCCCGCGGCAAGAAGCTGCCGCTCACCTCTTTCGGCGACGCCTGCCAGTCACTGCCGTCCAAGCAGCTCAAGGAAAACAACGTCTGGGTGCGCACGCGCGAGCCCGTGCGCGTCATTCCGGTGGGCAATGCGTGGAAAAGGCGCCGTGAATAAGCGGCGCGAATCCGCGGAATAAGTACAATCCTCGCTTTGCCCTATACCAAGTATGGGCTGGCAAGCGCTCGGCGCCCCTGTCAGGGTGACCGGGCATGAAATTCAGGAATTTTCCCATCTACCGCATCGAGTGGGTGACCTCGGCGTTCCTCATCGGGACGGCCCTGGCCGCCCTGACGGTGGTGCCCTGGTTCCTTTGGACCCACCTCAGCCATGACCTGGGCTGGGGCTTCGTCTGGGCGCTCTTCATCTTCTATTACTACGCGACCGGCTTTGGCATCACCCTCGGCTACCATCGCCTCTTCTCCCATCTCTCCTTCAAGGCCAAGTGGCCGGTGAAGCTCTTCGTCCTGCTCTTCGGCGCCGCCTCCTTCGAGAACTCGGCCTTGGATTGGTCGGCCGACCACCGCATCCACCACAAGCACGTCGACGAGGACGAGGACCCCTATGATATCTCCAAGGGTTTCTTCTACGCCCACATCGGCTGGCTGCTCTTCCGCCTGAAGCCGAAGCCCCCCGTCACCAACGTCAAGGACCTCGAAGCCGACCCCCTCGTCATGTGGCAGCATCGCTACGTGCAGTGGATCGGTGCCTTTGTGGGCTTCGTTGTCCCGACCCTGCTCGGCTGGGCCTACGGCACCTGGGTCACCGGCACGCCGGGCGAGACCGCGCTGGCCTGCTTCCTCGTCGCCGGCCTGCTCCGCACGGTCGTCGTCCAGCAGGGCACCTTCTGCATCAACTCGCTCTGCCACATGTTCGGCCGCCAGCCCTACTCGACGCGCCACAGCGCCCGTGACAGCTGGTGGGTCGCCCTCCTCACCTTCGGCGAGGGTTACCACAACTACCACCACGAGTTCCAGCATGACTACCGCAACGGCGTGAAGGCCTGGCAGTTCGACCCCACCAAGTGGATCATCTGGACGCTCTCCAAGCTGGGCCTCGTCGCCGAGCTCCGCCGCGTCCCCGATGCCCGCATCTTCGCCGCCGAACTCAAGGAGCACAGCCGCACGCTTGGACAGGATGTGCAGCACGCCGTCGCGCAGCTGGATGCCAGCACCCGGGAGTTGAAGGCCCGCACCATCGCCTC
Organism: Opitutales bacterium; assembly: GCA_049419705.1. Classification (GTDB taxonomy): domain Bacteria; phylum Verrucomicrobiota; class Verrucomicrobiia; order Opitutales; family UBA953; genus UBA8828. The sequence continues at coordinate 44,088 of JBMSKH010000008.1, read as the reverse complement.
GCTCGAGTCCATCGTGGCCGACCTTGCCGCCCGCGCCGAGTCGCTGCGCGAGGCCGCCGCGGTCCAGGCCGAGCTTGGTCGCGAGACGGTCGAGGAGGTCCGCGCGACGTTCCGCCAGGCCGCTGACCAGCTCGACTCGCTCCGCCTCACCGCCGCGCCCTCCGTGGCCTGAGCGCATGGCGGGTGTCTCCCCGGCCCGGCTGGACCGCATGCGGTCCGTGCTCGGTCGGAGGACGCGTCGGCTCCTGCTGGTGCTCGATGACGTGCACAAGGCGCGCAACGCCGGCGCGCTCCTGCGCACGGCCGATGCCCTCGGCCTGCAGGAGGTGCACGCGATCGAGAACCGCTCGCCCTTCCTCGACGATCCGGAGACCTCGGTCGGAGCCGGTCAGTGGCTCGACATCGTCACGCACCGCCGCGTTGACTTCCCGCCGCAGCACCGGCTCCACCCGCCCGAGGTCGCGCTCGAGCCGGGCGCGCAGGAGAATGTCCGCCGCGCCCTGCTCGGTCTCCGCGCCCGCGGCTACCGGATCGCGGTCTCGGATCTTTCGCCGGACGCGGTCTCGCTCGACGAGGTGCCCGTTGACGCGCCCCTCGCGCTGGTCGTCGGCAACGAGTTCGCTGGCGCCTCGCCCGCGGCGCGCGAGCTCGCCGACGTGCGCTTCGCCCTGCCGATGCACGGCTTCGCCCAGAGCCTGAATCTGGCGGTCTTCGCCGGCATTGCCCTGCACCGCCTGGCCGAGCGTATGCGTCCGCTCCCGGGGTGGCAGCTCGAGGTTGCGGACCGCGAGGCGGTGCTGGCCCGCTGGCTCGAGGCTCAGGCGTAAAGCCGGACGAGCTCGAGCACGCGTTGCTCGATGGCCGGCAGGGCCTCATGGGGCCCGAGCTCGTCGATGTCACGCACGTCCCAGTACTCGATGCGATTGACCCATTCCGGATGCGCTCGCCGAACCATGCCCCAGTGCTCGTCCTTGCGCAGGGCGATGGCACGTCCGGCACGCAATAGGTCCTCCTCGGTTAACTGAATCGGCTCAATGCCGGTATGGTGCTCCTCGATACCGAGCTCGGCCAGCCGACGGGCCGTGTTCGGGGAGAGCCGGGTGGGCTCATCGGCCACCATCGAGGTCAGCAACCCGCGGGAAAAGGCCCGGACCGCCAGCCCGGAGCGGTGGGCGTGCCAGTTGAAGACCGCCTCGGCGTGCCGGCTGCGGTAGAAGTTCCCCGTGCAGATGAAGAGGATGGGCGGGGTTGAATCTGCGCTTGTGCGCGGCATAGGCTTGGGTATGAAAGAGAACACTTACCCGAATCCCATGGCACGCAACCTGTTCATCCTGTCCGCCCTCGCCCTCCTTGCCGGCTGCACCAGCCCCCAGCTGCCTCCCTCCGCCAGCGGCATCGAAACCACCGTCATCACCCCGACCGGCACGCCTGTCGCGCCCGCCGCTGATGACTCGAAGGCGACCCCCGGCGCGGTGCCGGTGAAGAAGAAGCTCCCCCTGGGCACCGTCCGCCAGAAGTAATCCCTCGGGACCTTGGAAAAAGACCCCGCACCGCGGGGTCTTTTTTTGCCCGGGTTTGCCAGCCGCGCCACCTTCGTCACTCTCCTCCCCATGCCTCTGCTCGACACTCTCCTCGGCTGGGACGTGCTCCCCGATGCCGTGCTTCGCGCCGGCATTCGCCGTCTCCTCCGCCAGCGCATCCTCGAGGAGCGCGCTCCCGACGCCCCCGGCCGCGAGGCCCGGGCCGCCGCCTTCGCCGCGGAGCTCCGCAAATTGCCCGTCGCCATCGAGACCAAGGCGGCCAACGCCCAGCATTACGAGGTGCCGACCGAGTTCTATCGGATCTGCCTCGGACCCCGCCTGAAGTATTCCTCGTGCTGGTATGAGACGGGTCGCGAGACACTGGCCGAGGCCGAGGAAGCCATGCTCGCCCTCAGTTGCGCCCGCGCCGAGCTGGCCGATGGGCTGCGCATCCTCGAGCTCGGCTGCGGCTGGGGGTCGCTCACGCTCTGGATGGCCGAGAAGTATCCGAACGCGCGCATCACCGCGGTCTCGAACTCCGCCACCCAGCGCCAGCACATCGAGGGAGTCTGCCGCGAGCGCGGCTTCCGCAACGTCGAGGTCATCACCTGCGACATGAACCGCTTCGCGCCGTCCGAGCCCGGCTACGACCGCGTCGTCTCGGTCGAGATGTTCGAGCACATGAAGAACTGGGCGGAGCTGATGCGCCGCGTCTCCACCTGGCTGCGTCCGGGTGGCAAGCTCTTCCTGCACGTCTTCACGCATCAGGACGCCCCGTACCACTTCGAGAGCAAGGACGGCTCCGATTGGATGTCCCGCCACTTCTTCACCGGCGGCATCATGCCTTCCGATGATCTCGCGGGTCGTTTCCAAGACGACCTCCGACTCGAGACCACCTGGGTTGTGCCTGGTCGACATTACGGGCAGACGTCCGAGCACTGGCTCGAGAACACTGACCGCAACCGCGACCAGGTCCTGGAGATCTTCCGCCGCACCTATCCGCAGGGCGAGGCGCGCCGCTGGCTCGCCTACTGGAGGATCTTCTTCATGGCCTGTGCCGAGCTCTGGAACTACCGCACGGGTGAGTGGCGCGTCTGCCACTACCGCTTCGTGCGCTGAGGGCTCTTCGCACTCGCGCCCCGGGCACACGAACCTCTAGAGACAGCGCATGCAGGCGTTCAGCGACAACGGCATTCCCTGCGCCCGGTGGCAGGTGGGTTCCTCGACCTTCGAGGCCTGCCCGACCCGAGGCGCCCGCCTGATGCGCTGGTGGCTCGACCTGCCCTCGGGACGCCGCGATGTCATCCACTGGCCGGCGGATGCGGATCTCGGGAAGTTCGGAGCGGTGCGCGGCGGCAACCCGATCCTCTTCCCGTTCATGGGCCGGACCTACGCCGATGGCGAAAAATTCGCCTGGAAGGATGCCGAGGGCGTGCGCCGTCCGATGCCCCACCACGGCTTCGCCCGCGACGGCGATTTCACCGTCGTCGAGGCCGGGCCGCGCCATCTCGTGGTGGAGCTCGTGCCCGACGCCAAGGCGCGCGACGCCTATCCGTTCGACTACGCCTTCCGTGTGCGCTATGATTTCGCGGAGCTCCGGCTGCGCTGCACCTTCGAGCTCGAGAACCGTGGCGCCTCCCGCCTGCCGTGGTGCGCCGGCCACCATTTCTACTTCACGCTGCCCTGGCACAAGGGACTGCATCGCCGCGACTACCGCTTGCATGTCCCCGCGCGCAAGCACTGGCGCCATGCGGCCGATGGCAAGCTCGTGAACTTTGCGGAGATGAAGGGCGTGATGGAGGCCGACTTTGACGACCCTCGCCTGCTCGACTGCATCTTTACCGCACTCAAGTCCTCGGAGGTCCGCTTCGGACCCCGTTCGGGCGAGGAGGATGTCGTGGTGCGCGTCGGCGAAGAGCCAATCCCCGACGAGTGGGCCACCGTGGTCAGTTGGACCGAGTCGCCTGAATCGCCCTTCTTCTGCGTTGAGCCTTGGATGGGCGCACCGAACAGCCCGACGCACGGGAAGGGCCTGCGCTGGGTCGAGCCCGGTGCGACGGATCTCTGGACCTGCGAGGTCGCGCTGGCCTAATCACTCCGCCTTGCGGAGCTCGATGATGCCGCGGCCGTCATACCAGCCCTGGCCGCGCGCGGTGATGCGCAGGAGGACGGTGTCGGTCGGCCGCGGAACGGCCTCGAGCTTGAGTCGGTAGGCGCCACCCGTGCGACGCTCGACGGTGGCGACCTCCTTGCCGTTGACCACAAATGCCACGGTGCGGACATCCAGCCCGCCGCCCTTGAGCTCAACTAGGTAGTCGCCGGTGGCGGTCAGCTTGGCGCGTGCGTCGATTTCCATCGGTGTGGGGTCGGGGCGCATGTCCCAGCCGTCCCAGAACCAGCCGCGGAGCTTCACGGGCTGGGCGTGGAAGAAGCCGAGTGCGCGGGCGTTCTGGCCGAGATCCGTACGGGGATTGACCGCGGCGATTTGCTGGAGTGTGCCGAGGGCCTCGGATGGCTTGCCGCCTCTGCGCAGGGCGGCGAAGCGCGCGGCGAGAATCTGCTGTCGCTGTTCCGCGGTGATGTGGGGATTGGACAGGCGCTTGTCGCACTCGCGCACGGCCTCGTCGGGCTTCTTCTCTTCGCAGAGTCTCAGCACGGTGCCCTCGAGGAATCCGAGATCGTCGAACTCGTAGCGCAGGCGCCATCCAGAGGCGTCCTTGGGGTCGAGCTTGGCCATCTCTTGCACGAGCCCCTTGAACTGGGACCGCGCAAACCCGAGGTCGATCTCGGCAAGCGCGGCGCCGATGGCTGCCGCCTTGCGCTCGCCCGCGAGGTTGCCGGCTGCGGTGAGCTTCGCGCGCATGCGACCGACGGCTTCCTGGGCCTCACCTAGCCGCGCGAGCAACGTGGCCGGGTCGCGCGCGTCCATCGCGGCCACGGAGGCGTAGACACGTCCCTCGGTGTCGGCGAGTGCCACCGCGGGGATGTTCCAGGGTCGGAACCCGAACGGCTTGTTGCGCTCGGCGAGCTGCTTGTTGGCCTCGGTCTCGCGCTCGGGCGAGTCGATGGTCACCCAGACATGCGTCTTGGCGGTGGCGTTGCGCACCGACGACGCCCCGACCACCTGGGTGCGGAAGGAGGTCGCGACGGGCGACCAGTCGCTACCATCGAGGAGCACGGCGATGTCCTTGCCCTGGTCCTTGGCCTTCGTCACGGCCTCTGGCCAGTCGGCGGCGGTGGTCAGGCCCGCGACCTGTGCATGGGCGATGGCGGCAAGCGCCGGGATTAGCAGGAAGAGTCTCATTGGGCTCGGACGAGGAAGCTGCGAAGGTGGAGGTAGTCGCCGTCGCCAGCCTCGGAGACCAGGCGCACCCAGCGGGCACGCTTGCCCTGTCCCGAGAGATTGACCTTCCAGATGTCGGGGCAGTTATCACTGCTCGCGACCTCGAACCAGGTCGCACCGTCCGTCGAGGTCTCAAGCTTAACCTTGCGGATGCGATGCTCGTTGCCGAGGGTCTTCTCGATCGTGACCGAGGCAAGGGTGACCGACTCGCGGAGCTGGACCGTCACGGTGGGTCGGGCCTCGCGCTCGGTGTGGAGTTGTCCGCCGGAGCCATCGATGACGCCACGATGCGACCAAGGCTGATCCCAGCCACTGGTCGTGCTCAACCAAAGCATGCCCTTGTCCGAGACGAGCCGTCCAGGGCCGCTGAGATCGCCCCTCGGGTCGCTCTTGCTGGCGAAAGCGCGGGCGGCGGCAGTGGCGGCATCAAAGGCCTCCTGGGAGCGTGCCTGTTCGGCGGAGAGGATAGCAGTCTTGGTCAGGTCCTTGAGTGCGTCTCCGCCTAGGGTCGCACCCTTGGCGCGCACGACCTCGGCGAGCGCCAGGGTGAAGCGAGGGGTGCCATCGGTTGCCTTGCCGAGATTCTTGGCGCCCCAGTCGGCGAGTTTGCCAAAGAAGTGACGGCTGCTCACGTGCAGGCCGAGGGCCTGGATGTAGAAGCGCAGGCGATCGGTCTCATTGAACCACTTGGCGTGCCGGGCGAAGAGGTCGTCATCCATCTCCCACGACCAGCTCTCATGACCGCGGCCGACGTCAGCCTGTACGCGGAGTGCAAAGATCAACTTTGCGTCGGCATCTTTACCCTCGATGAGTTTATCTTCGAAGCCTGCGAGTGCTTCGCTCAGGGGGCGGTTGTTGCGTCCGAAGGAGCGGGCAATCTCGCCGTAAAGTCGTTCCCATCCGGTCGCATCCAGGCTCCCGTCCTTGCGAAGGAACTCGATGCGCGCCTTCCAGGCGGGAATGAAGGCGGGGATGGCGGATGTCGCCAGCGCGAGGGCGGCACGGGTCCGCTCAGCCGCGCCCGGCACGGAGGCCTGCCAGAAGTGGCGCTTGGCGCGGTCGGCCTTGGCGTCATCCGCGAAGGCATCCTCCAGCGCGAGGATGTGCGCGTAGTTCCAGCCCCAGGGCGAGAAGTGCGGCCCGCCGTCGGGTCCGCCGAAGCCACCGACCCACTTGCCGCGGGCATGGCGCACGGCATAGGCGCAGTGACCGGGCTGACCGCAGGTGTAGGCGGGAATGCCGTGCGCGCGGGCGGCGACGGCGCCGAAGTGCGAGAGTGAGCCGCAGACGCCGCCCTGCTTGATCACCGACTCGGCCCAGTTCATGCGGGCGCGACCCGGCACATAGAAGAGCGGCCCCTGCACGGTCTCGCCGAAGGCATTGACGCCTTGGTAGCGCACGGCCCAGCAGGCGTCGGTGTAGCGCTGGAGCGGGACGTTGATGTTCCTCAGCATCCAGAGCAGGGCTTCGTCATCGCAGTTCGACGAGACCACAAAGCAGAGCTCCCAGGAGCGCAGCCCCGAGAACATGCGGTGGAGGAAGCCAGCCTCCTGGGCCTCGCGGTAGATCTTGTAGCGGTTCTCGGGTGTGCTCTTGAACGACGGCGAGTCCGCCATGCGCGTCAGGTTGTCCGAGTAACTCGTCGCGCTGTAGGTCACGGCAATCGCCGCCATCAGCGCGCGGCGCTTGCGCGCCGATGAGCCGCCATCGATGGCGTGCAGCCGGCGGAGGACGTCGAGTCCGCTTTGGCCTGGCTTCAGTTCCCATCCCGTGCCGAGGTATTCCTCCATCCAAGCGGTCTCGGAGAGGAAGACCCGGAGGAATCCGGCGCCATCGGGCCGGGCCAGCACCGATGCCACCGTCTCGTCGCCCGAGACGCGCAGCACCTCATGGGCGGCGAGGGCGCGACGGTAGGGCTCGTCCTGTTCGGCTTTAGCGAGGCCGTCCTGGAGCGACCCGAGCTGCGACTCACGGGTGGTCAGCCACGAGGCCAGCGCGGTGCGCAGTCCTGCAATATCCTTGCGCTCGAGATAGGATGAGGGCTCAGGCGGCGCGGTCTGGGATGCCGCCGAGGCGACCAGACTGGCAAGGAGCAGCGTCAACAGGCGCATGCCCGTATCGTCCCCCCAAAACGAGGCGGGGCAAGCCTGACCCTCAGCGCCGGGGCGGCCAGGGCCAGAAGGCCGGCACACGTCGCTGGTAGTCCGCGTAGGCGGCACCCTTGGAGCGCGACAGCTGTTCCTCCGAGATGGCAACCCCGGTGACCTTGGTCAGCAGGTGGTACATGGCCGCGGCGCAGATCGCGCCCGGAATGGCATGGAGGTGGGGTGTCCAGCTGAGCAGGGCGAAGCCGACCCAGATCAGCCATTCGCAGAAGTAGTTCGGATGCCGCGACCAGGCCCACAGTCCGCGCTCACAGACCTTGCCGCGGTTGGTGGTGTCAGCCTTGAAGGCGGCCAACTGCCGGTCGGCGATGGATTCACCGAGCAGCGCGAGCGCCACCACGGCCGCGCCTGCCCAGTGCACCAGACCCATCGGGACCGGGTCCTGGGCCGAGGCGAGGAAGGGGGTCATCAGCACGGTGGTGGCGACAGCCTGCTGCGCGTAGAAGATGCCCATCTTGCGGGGCGTCTCCGCGCCCCAGCGACGTGTCATCTCGAGGTAGCGCCCGTCCTCGTGTCCAAGGTGCGCGACCCACCTGATGGCCAAGTGCGTGCCCAGGCGCAGGCTCCAGGCGATGACGAGCGCCCCGTGCAGGTGGTAGCTCTGCAGGCCGGGCTGCGTCGATGTCGCGAATGGGAGCGCGAGCGCGACGAGCAAGGCGAAGCTGTAGGACCAGACGACATCCACGAGCGACCAATTGTTGATGCGGCGCGCGATCCACCACGTGCAGGCGAAGACCAGCGCGGCCGGGATGATGGCGAAGACCAGGATGACGGTTAGGTAGGGCAGGATGACGTCGTTCATGGCTTGAGGTTGATTTCGGAAAGTCGACGGAAGGTGGGTCGCAGGGCGCGGCCGAGCAGCCACCCGGCGAGCGGCGCGGTCAGTGCCCAAGCGAGCACGCCGTGCACGCCCGCCCAGGCGAACTTCTCGAGGAAGGCACCGGGCCCGGCCGAGAATTCCGACAGCACGGTCGAGGGGTCGAGCGGCATGGCCTCGGATCCGGTGAGCCATTCGCCGAGGCGGACGAAGGGAACGAGGAGCGCGATCTGCGCGGGGTAGAGCAGGTAGTTGGTCAGCTGCAGCGCGACATGGTTCAGGCGGAAGAGCTTGCCCGCGAGCGCGCAGAGCGCGGTCGTCGTGCCGAGAAGCGGTAGCACGCCGATGGCGGCCGCGGTCGACACGGCCGCGGCGAGTCCCTCGGGGGTCGCGCCTTGGCGCAGCTCGGCGAGGAGCGGGTCGCGCACCTTGCCGGCGAGCCATGCGCCAAGGCGCCCCATCAGGCCGCGCGACGGGTGAAGAACGTCTCGCCGATGGTCGCGGTTGACGGTGTCTGCCAGAGACAGGCAAAGGCGTAGCCCGCGATGGCGAAGTTGCCGAGCAGGAGCAGGGCAACCAACCAGCTGCCGCGTGCGAGCCAGGTCCGCTCGCGCCAGGCGGTGTAGAGCCAGAAGGCGAGGAAGCCGAAGTAGGCGTCGAACATCGTCGCCAGACCCCAGGGCTCGGAGCAGACCGTCTCGAAGCCGATGAGCACGTTGACGCCCTCCTTGCCCGCCAGGTGTGCGTAGGCGGGGAGCGAGGTGATCGTGGGGGTCGTCGTCGCATACCAGGACACCCAGGTCATGGCGACGAGGACGAAGAGGGCGTAGAAACCGATCCAGCGGCGGGCGTTCATGGTGGTGTGGGTTTAGGAAAGGGCGGCGTTGAGCGCGGGGTTGTTCGGGCGGGTGTAGAGCGCCTGCACCACGCCGATGTTGCGGTGGGCGAAGGCGGCCTCGCAGTAGCGGAAGTAGAGCCTCCACTTGCGGATGAAGCGGTCGTCGAACCCGAGGGCGCGCACCGCGGGCAGGTTCGCCTCGAAGGCCTGGCACCACGCGTCGAGCGTGCGCGCATAGTCGGGACCGAAGTCCTCGAGGGTGTGGAGCTGGAAGCGCCCCTTGTCCGTCATCAGCTGGTTGACGCGGTTGACGGAGAGCAGGAGCGAGCCCGGGAAGATGTGCTTTTGGATGAAGTCGACGCCCTGGCGGAACTCCTCGTAGCGGCTGTCGGGGCAGGTGATGTACTGGAAGGCGGCGAGGCCGTGGGGCTTGAGGAAACGTCCGACCGACTCGGCGAAGGCGGGCAGGTAGGCGTGGCCGAGGGCCTCCATCATCTCGATGGAGACGCATTTGTCGTAAAGTCCTCGGTGGTCCCGGAAGTCCTCGAGGCGGACCTCGATCCGGTCGGAGAGCCCGGCCGCCTTGATGCGCTCGACCGCGAGGTCGCGCTGGGCGCGCGAAAGGGTGAGCGTGGTCACGCGGCAGCCTCGGGTGGAGACGGCGTGGAGGGCGAATCCACCCCAGCCCGAGCCGATTTCGATCACGTGGTCGGAGGGGCCGAGCCGGAGCAGCTGGCAGAGCGACTCGTTCTTCTCGCGCTGGGCCTCGGCGAGTGTCTCGCGACCCGTGCGGTAGCGGGCCGAGGAATACATCATCGAGGGGTCGAGGAAGATCCGGAAGAAGTCGTTGGAGAGGTCGTAGTGCTCGGCGATGTTGCGCGGGGCGGTGGCGGTCGAGTTCGGGCGCAGCAGGTGGCCGAGCCGGTCGGCGACGCGGAGCAGGCCGAGGGCGAGCGCTTTGCCGCGACGTGATCCGGAGAGCCCGGGCGTATGGTCGATGTTCTCAAGGAAGAAGCCGATGACGGCACCGAGGTCGTCCGTCTCCCAGATGCCGTCGATGTAGCCCTCGGTGAAGCCGATGTCGGCGCTGAGCACAATCCGGCGGAAGAAATCCTCATCCTTGACCGTGATGGATCCGCCGCCGGACGAGGCGGTGCCGAGCGTGAGCACGCCGCCGCCGGGCAGCGTCATCCGCAGTCGACCGTGGCGCAGCTTGCCGAGCTCCCCGAGAACCAGGCGGCGCATGAGTCCCCCGGCTTGGCGGGCTTCGTCGAGGGTGAGGGGCTTGGCTTCAGGCATGAGGGGTGTCGGGGTGCGGGTCGCGCAGGTCGGACTGCAGGGCAGAGTCATCCTTCTTCCGGCGGAAGGGAAGCCGTTTGACGAGCCAGAGCCAGGCCGCGTGGAAGTGGATGAGGGCGACGACCTTCAGGATGAGGAAGGGCATGCGCAGCGTAAGCCACGCGAGCCGTCCGTCCGTCAGCGGCACCTTCCTTCCCGACCAAGCGCTGATCAGGGTCCGTGTCCCGCCCTCCCAGTGGTCGACCTTCAGAAGGAGCCGATCGCCGGGTGCCTTGAGGACGAACTCGAACTCGGTGTCGAGGCCCGAGAAGGGCGAGACGTAGAATCGCTTTGGGGTCCGCAGCCGCAGGGCGCCGTCGGGCTGGCGGCATTCCGGTCCGAGGAACCAGGCCTTGCGTTCGCCGAAGGTGTTATGGACCTCGGCCACGGCGGCGTGGAGTGCACCCTGCCACTCGATGAGGTGGAACGAGGCGGGGTTGTAGGACTTGCCGAAGGCGCGGGGCATGGCGACGAGGGTGATCGTGGCGTCGGTAGGGATAGCGCAGCCGTGGGCCGCGGCGAAGGCGCGGATGCGGGCCGGGAGGTCGTCGCCGGGCTGGCCGAAGTCGGTCTCGCGCTGGGTTGCGGGATGGAAGATCGGTCGGCGGGGGAGGAAGTCGCCGTCGCGCAGCTGGTAGGGGGCGCGGCTACCCTCGGGACCGAGCAAGCGCAGGCCCTGGCCAATCTCGGCCAGATCGCCGACCTCGGCCGCTAGGGCGAAGACCGAATGGGTGAACCGATGCCCCTTCGGCGCGAGCCGGGCATGCATCACCTCGCAGTCGTAGAGTCGTGGGGGCACCTAAGTGTGACCGTGGAGAGAAAGGAGATTAAGGCAAGGTGGGGTGACGCTGCCCAAACAAAAAGCCCCGCTGTCGCGGGGCCTCGTCCTTTACTTTAAATTCCTTACTTTGAATTCTTCCTCCGGCGCACCGCCGCGCCGGCCAGAACCAGGCCGCCGAGAATCAGGCCGTAGGTCGAGGGTTCGGGGACGGCGGAGCCGACGTAGCCGGCGCCGATGTAGCCGATGTCGGGCCACCGCGTCTGGAAGCTACTGAGGCGGATGCCGAGGACATCGCTGCCGTTCACGCCGAAGTCGGCGAACGCGATTGGCACATAGGCGTAGTAGGCCGGAGAGGGACCCTGCGTCGTGAAATCGACATTCAGGTCGAGCGTGCCGTTGTCCTGATTCTGGTAGATGTCGAGCGGTCCCATCACCTGCGAGGTGACGACGAAGTCCCCGTCGCCGTAGGTGAGGCCCGCCGTGAGCCCGCTTGCCAGCTGGAGTTGGACGGTGAAGTTGCCGTTAAAGGTCTCATAGCCTTGTCCGATGTCGAGCGAGACGCCGATGATGTAGATTCCCGTGGCCGAGGCGTTGATGGTGCCGGCGAACTGTCCTTGGACCGACCCGCCCACGCTGTACCCGAGATTCGAGATCAGGGTTTCGGCGTCGTTGTCCGTGAGATAGGTGATCGCCGTGGCCGTGTTCGCGCCGTTATAGATGCCCGATGTGTTGGTCAGGGAGGCCAGGCCGTTGGTCAGGGTCAGGCCGGTGACCTGGGTGTTGACGGTCTGTCCGCTCGCCGAGGCGGCGATGAGCAGGGCGGGGAGGAGGGCGGTGCGCATGGCTGAGAGTCTTGAATGGCCCGGCACCGAGGCCGTCAATCGATTTTGGCCACTGGCCCGTCGCAAGCACCGCTAGAATAAGAATTCAGGTGAAAAACTTCTAAGTAAAGCAAGGGCGGCGGACGGCTCGTGACAGCAAAACAGTTGCCGCCGTGAGGCAGTGGCTTCGCCCATTCCCAGCTCCTTAATCTGCCTTATGACGTCTGGCGGCTAGCCTCTATCGTCAGGCGTCTGCTTTCCCCATCGGGCGAGGAACGCCACCTGCGCCTCCCGGTCCGGAATCCTCGTCCGTCCGGTGTCCCTGAGGAAGACCGGCGGGAAGGCCGGCTCGACCGAGGTCACCGTCGCGACCCCGTCCGCCAAATCGAAGACCCCGCGCCAGGCGCCGCAGGCGATGTCGAAGCCCCCGCCGCGGCGGTTGCGGATGCGGCGGGTGCGGTGTGGACGCGGGTCACGTGCGAGAATCTCGACCATGCGCCCCTCGAACTCCACCTGCCATTCGCGCGCGAGCCAATCGAGCTGCTCACGGGCGAGCGGACCGATGCGCACCGCGGTCGGGCCACGAGCGGCCTCAGCCTTGGCGTGCTCGCCCCACCAGCCGGTCGCGGAGTCGGGGAAGCTGTCGTAGGCGGGCAGGTAGGGTTTGATGTCGAGGATGGGCGTGCCGTCGACGAGGTCGCAGGGGCCGATCTCCAGCGTTAGCTTTTTCACGCTATAGAGCCGCACGGGCGTGATGCCGATGGGGTTGGGTCGGTGCGGCGCGCGCGTGGAGAAGAGTCCAAGGCGGCTGTCCGGGCCGAAGGGCGGGAGAATCTTTGAGCGCCAGCGGTTGTTGAGATGAAACCACCAGACGAGCCAGATCCGCTCGAAGCCCGCGAGGTCGTGCAACGCCTCCTCGTAGCCGGGCACCCGCACGAGCTCGATGCGGTTGCGCTCCTCGATGGTCTCATCGGGCTGGTGCCGGGCGGCGTGCTTGAGGTGCTTGCCGCTGCGTACGAACCCGATGGGTTGGCACGTGAGCGCGGGTGATGGGTTGGATTCCTTGCTCACCAGGGGTCTCCTCCGAGCAGGTGGGTGCAGAGCTGGTGCGCCGACCAGATGCCGTCCTCGTGGAATCCATAGCGCTGCCAAGCCCCGCAGAAGTGGACGCGCGCGCCAGGACGGGCGTTGAGCGCGGGAATCTCGCCCTGTGCGGCCAGCGCCTCGAGCGAGAAAAGCGGGTGCTCGCAGGGAATAGTCTGCAGCACTTTGGCAGGGTTGATCTGCTGGGCGTGATTGATGGTCACGATATAGTTCTCACGGTCGGAGACTCCCTGCAGGGAGTTCATCCAGTAATGCGTCGAGGTCAGGCGCCGTCCGTTTTCGTCCCAAGTGCGCACATTCCAAGAGGCGCGTGCCTTTGTGGTGCGCGGGAGAGGCGCCATGTCGGTGTGCACATGGGCGATGTTGTCGTTGTAAGCGAAGGCTCCGAGCACGCGCCGTTCCTCGCCATCGGCATCGGACAAAAGACGAAGCGAGAGGTCGGCGTGGGTCGCGAGCACGATGCGGTCGAAGCGCTCCCAGGCGCCACCGACGCGCAGCTCGGCGCCTTGGTCGGCGCGGCGCACGCCCTCGACGGGTTGCCCGAGGCGCACGGTGGCCTTGAGTTGCGCGAGCAACGCGCGCACGTAGGTCTCCGAGCCCCCCTCGAGCGTGAGCCACGGGTGTTGGGTGTGCAGGCCGAGGAAGCCGTGGTTATGGAAGAAGCGCAGGAGCTTGGCCGCGGGAAAGGCGAGCATGCGCTCGGGCGGGGTCGACCAGACCGCTGAGCTCATCGGTACCAGATAAAGATCGAGGAAATCTTGGTTAAGTCCGTGGTGTGCGCACCAGTCGGACAGAGGCATGCGTTCGGCCTCAGGCGTCTTCCAGGCTTGGGCGCCGAGCGCATTGAAGCGGTTGATTTGCAGCAGCAGCCGCCAGAAGCGCGGGTTGAGCAGATTGCGGCGCTGCGAGAAGAGGTGGCTGAGCGAGGAACCCGACCACTCGAGTCCCGTCGGGTCGTGCCGGACGGAGAAGGACATCGACGTGGGCTTCGGCTGGACGCCGAGCTCGCGGAAGAGCCGGCAGAGCAGGGGATAGGTCACCTCGTTGAAGACCATGAACCCGACGTCCATGGGTTTCTCCGCGCCCGTGCCGGGCTCGGTGACGCGCACGGTGTGGGCGTGTCCGCCCGGACGCGCGGAACTGTCGATCAGGGTGACATCGTGCCGCGGCGAGAGGAACCGCGCGGCGGAGAGTCCGGTGATGCCGGAGCCGACGATGGCGATGCGCTCGCGGGGCATCTCAGGCCGCGCCCTCGCGGCGTGCTTCCTCGTAGACCGACTCGGGCACCGACTTGAGCCCCCAGATGAGCCCGGTCCAGGAGAGCGCCTTCAGGAAATAGTAGGTCGGGTCGAACTCCCACCAGTAGAAGCCTTGGCGGGTGGTCGCCTGGTAGCGGTGGTGGTTGTTATGCCAGCCCTCGCCCAGTGTGATCAGGGTGAGAATCCAGGAGTTGCGTGAGTCGTCGTCGGTGGCGAAGCGTCGCTTGCCCCAGACGTGGGCCATGGAGTTGATGCAAGCGGTGCCATGGAAGAGCACCGTGGTGGAGATAAAGAAGCCCCAGACCAGCATCTGCCAGCCGGAGGTGTCGACGCCGCGCGTGGCCAGCCACGCGCCGAAGCCGTAGCAGGCCGCGGCGTAAAGGGCGGGCACGAGGACGTCGAAGCGGTTGAGGAAGACGAGCTCGGGGTACTTCGCCAGGTCCGGGACCTTGCTGTAATCCGTCGGGAAGTTGCGCTTGCTGGTGATCCAGCCGATGTGCGACCACCAGAAGCCGTCCTGGACGGGTGAGTGCTTGTCCTCGGGCTCATCCGAGTGCTGGTGGTGGTGCCGATGGGTGTAGGCCCACCAGAGCGCGCCGCGCTGCACCGAGGTCGCCGCCCAGAGCGCGAGCAGGAACTGCATGGGGCGAGAGGTGCTGTACGTCTTGTGCGAGAAGTAGCGGTGCAGCACGCCGGTCACCGCGAGCATGCGCATCCAGTAGAGCGCGACCGCGGTCCAGACCGCAGCCGGGCTCCAACCCACCCATAGGACGGCGAGGCATCCCAGGTGGAGGATCACGAACGGGATGCAGCGGGGCCAGTCGACCTTGTTGGGCTGGGACCTCAGCGTCTCGGCGCCCTCCGGGATGTGGTCGGCATCGAACCAACGGACCAGGGTGGCCCCGAGGCCGGTTCCGGGTTGGGACGGTTCGCTCTGCATGCCAGACAGGGAAGGGGAGGGGCGGATGCCCGCAACTGTTTTGGCGCTTTGGGCGCGAATCGCGGCATCAGACAACTTGCCCCTGTCGCGCCGCTATCCCATAAAGCGCTAATGCCCGATGCCCCGACCACCGCTCCCGGTGACTGGCAGGCTTGGTTGGCCGAGAATGGCCCCAGGCTGAGGCTGATCGCGCGTCACTGGTCCCGGTCGGATGCCGATGCGGATGACATCCTTCAGGAAGCCTTCGTTCGCTACTGGAAACACCAGCGCCATCTTCCCGGCGACCCCAACGCCCTCATTGTCACCTCCATCCGTCGCGCCGCGATGGACCTCGGGCGCCAGACGGACCGTCGCGGACGGCGCGAGCAGGTCGTGGCCAACGACATCGAGACCGTAGCCCTCTTTGAGTTGCCGGACGACGGTCGCCATGCCGCCCTCGCCGCTGCGGTCACCCAGCTGCCCGAGGAGCAGCGCGAGGTCGTGGTTCTGCACCAATGGGGAGACCTCACCTTCGCCCAGGTCGGCGAACAACTTGGTATTTCCGCAAACACAGCCGCCTCTCGGTGGCGCTATGCATTGACCAACCTCAAGAAACTCCTCGCCTCGACTCTCCATGACTGACGACACCCGCGATATCGAAGAAGCCCTCCGGCAGCTCCGGCCCCGGGCGCTTTCCCCGGGCTTCCAAGCCTCGGTCGCCCGCGCCCTCGCCGAGCCAGAGGCGCCTTCCCGCCGAAGCAAGGTCATCCCCTTCCTGGCTTGGTCGGCGCCCATCGCCGCCGCCGCGGCTCTCGCGCTCGTCCTCCTGCCGTCCGGCGAGATCGCGGCCGACGCGGCCCAGCCTGAGCTCCGGCTCGTGCGCGCCGAGCAGGCTCCGTCCGAGGTCGCACTCCTCGAGCCGGTCAAGTTGCAGGACGGCAGCTTCGCCCGTCCAATGCGCGTGCGTTGGTCCAACGCCGCCCACTACCGCGATGTCCGCCGCGGCGCCGAGCTCATCCAGTACGCACCGCACGACGAGATTGTCGGCTTGGTGCCGATGGAGACTTACTGAGACCTCAGACAAAACCCACTCGCACCATCGCTCCCTCCAAAACGCACTTAACCTGCAACGCCTATGAACCCCATCCGCAAGATTCCCCTGCACGTCCTGATGCTCGCCGGCCTCCTCGCCGTGCCTAAGGTCGCCGCCGAGGAGAAGCCCGCCGCCCCCGAGGCCAAGGCCGCCGCTCCCGCCGCCCCCGAGGTCAAGATGCAGGCCTATGCCGGCATCAATGTCTCCACGTATGGCACGTACCAGCGGGCCCGCGACCCGCTCGCCGAGGTACCCGAAGGCATCGGCCTGGTCGTCGGTTTCCTCGATCCCGAGGGTCCTGCCGTCGGCAAGCTTCAGGAGCGTGATGTTCTCACCCGGCTCGACGATCAGGTGCTGGTCAACGCTGAGCAGTTCCGCGCCCTTCTTCAGACCCGCAAGCCGGGCGACAAGGTGAAGCTGGTCCGGGCGCGCGGCGACGATGTCGACACCGTTGAGATCACGCTCACGGGTAAGCCGATGCCGGTAGCTCGTCCCGTCACCGCCCGCACGCGTGCCGCCACCCCTGATCAGACCGACCCCTTGGCTGGAGCCCCGATCGCCGGTGGCATCCGCATCATGGTCAACGGACAGGAAGTCGATCCCGGTCAGATGATTCAGGGCGGCACCCTTCGTCTCGGACCCAACGGCCAGGGCAGCGTCGTCGTCATCGATCCGAAGTCCGCGCAGATGCCCGCCGAGGTGCGCCGCGCGCTCGAGGACATGCGCCAGCGCGGCCTGCCTGTTCCTCCCGACCTGAGCGAGGAGGACGCGGCCTCCTCCCCGCCCGCCATCACATCCAGCGGATCGCGCGTGGTCATCAGACGCAGCTTCAGTTTCGGCAGCGGCGGCCCCAGCTCGACCTCCTCCTCCATGTACAGCGACGACGAGGGCACGGTGAGCCTTCGCAAGGAGGGCGACAAGAAGCACGCCACGGTCAAGTCCGCCGACGGGAAGGTCCTCTTCGATGGGGAGATCACCACCGAGGAGCAGCTTAAGGCTGTGCCCGCCGACGTGCGTCCACGCATCGCTCTTGCCGACGGGTCCCGCATCACCCTGCCCGGCGTCGCTGGTCAAGAGGAGGCCAAGCCGACCGATGCCGCCGACGCGGATCGCAAGCTCGGGACCAGCCCTAAGCCGGCCCCGAAGAAGAAGCCGAAGCGCGACCCGCACGAGGGCGCCTGAACCTGCCCATGGGCTCCCAAGACCCCGCCCCGGCGGGGTCTTTTCTTTGGAAAGTTGCCAGGGCATTTGCCCTGTCTAGGTAAGTTCTTAAACTGCTTTGATGTCGGAGATAGCGGATCCGACCCGTGGCCACGGAGCCTAGCGAAAGCAGAGGTGAAAGTGGAAGGCGGTGCCCATCGCAGGATGGGTTGGGAGAATGAGCGGAAGCGGAGGTCGGTCGACAGGACAGGACACCGCCAAGATCAGGGAGGCCGGGCCCTAAACCCGGCCTCCCTCCTTTTTACAAGTCCCTAGCAGGGGTGATTTCTCGGAGAAGAATCCTTGTCCAACGGGTCCTCATCCCCACAGTCCGGCCCATGGAGGTCGCAAGGTCTCCTATGTCGCAACCTCACGTTGCGGCATGGCGACCCGGGTTTTGGGGGCCCGGCGCCCCCCCTTTGGGGCTGGTTCAGCGCTTCTCCAGGCGGATGGCGCGCACGTTGGCGACGCCCTCGCCGGCGATCTTGCCCCCGCTCACCTTGAGGGCGGTGTCGCCGTCGATCTCAACCGTGCCGGCCTCGACCGTCGTGTAAGTGGCCCAGTCGCCGGTCTTGGGGACCGCGACCTTGAGCACGCGCTTGTCTCCGAAGTCGAGCGAGAGGGTGTTGCCCGCAGTGGTGTTCGCGACCTCGACGGTCACCTTGTAGGTCCCCTTGGGGGCGGAGAGGCTCCAGCCCAGGGTGTCCGCGGGGTTGGTCCACATGCCGATATTGGGTTGGCCACCCTTCTCCTCGACCTCGAGGCCGCCGGAGAGGGTCGCAGCGGCAGGCAACAGGGCGACCTTGCCGTCCTTCGCCTTCACGGTGGTGCCGGAGGCGGCGGCGGACGCGCGGGGCTTCGGCTCGCCGTCGAGGGTCAGCTTGATGACGCTGGCGTGTCGGTCGGGGAGCTCGGTCGGGAGTGCGATGACGATGCCCTCGCGATCGACCTGAACCACGGGCTGGATGGTGGCGTCGCCGAGGAAGCGCGCGGCAGCCGGCTTGTTGTCCAGGGGTAACACGAGGCGTCCGTTGGCGGGGCGCTCGAAGACAATCAGGTAGAGGTCATTGCCGCGGCGCGTGATGCGACCCCAGTCGAAGGGCTTGATGAAGGGGCTGGACTCGGTCCGCTTGATGGCCTCGCCGTGGACGCGCATCCAGGCGCCGATCTCGGCCAGCCGAACGAGTGACTCGGCGGGGATCTCTCCCTCGCCCGTCGGTCCGACGTTCAGCAGGTAGTTACCACCTTTCGACGCGCAGTCGGCGAGATTGCGGATGAGCTTCGTCGCGCTCTTCCAGTTGTGGTCGGTCGCGACGTAACCCCAGGTGTCGTTCATCGTCATGCACGACTCCCAGTCCACTCCCTTGGGGAAGCCATTGGCGGGAATGTTCTGCTCTGGCGTGCCGTAGTCGCCCACGCCCTTGTTCCCGGAGTAGCCCGCCGACATGCCTTGCATGCCCTTGCGCGACTTGCCCACGCGGTTGTTGACGATGGCGGTGGGGATGATCTGGCGGCACCAGGACTCGATGTCCTCGCCCATCTCGGTCGTGTAGCACTTCTCCCATTCGCCGTCGAACCAGAGGATTCCGGGGTCGAAGCGCTCGGCGATCTCCTTCAGCTGCGGCTTGAGGAACTCCTGCACGAAGCGGGGCATGTTGGTTTCGCCCTTGGCGACGTCGTTGTACGCGCGGCGCTGGCCGTAGTCCGCGTGGTACCAATCCATAATCGAGTAGTAGAGGCAGAAGCGCACGCCGTGCCGGAGGCAGGCCTCCTGGAGCGGCTTGAGCAGGTCCTTGCCGCCGGGCGTCGAGGCGACGTCGTGATCGGTGATGGCCGAGTCCCAGAGGCAGAAGCCGTCGTGGTGGCGCGAGGTGATGACGATATAGTCGATCCCGGCGGCCTTGGCGGCGCGCACCCAGGCGTCGGGGTCGTACTTGGTCGGGTTGAATCTGGCGCGGGCCTCGAGGTACTTGGACATCTTCACCTTGCCGCCGCCCTGCTCGATGAGCCACTCGCCCGCGCCGCCGACGCGCTGGCCGTCGACGTAGCCGGCCCACTCGCTGTAGACACCCCAGTGGATGAACATGCCGAAGCGGGCTTCGTTGAACCAGCGCATGCGCTCGGCCTTCTGCTCGGGAGTCTCGTTCTCGCGCCAGCCAACCCGGGGGTACTCGTTCGGATTGATGGAGGTGGCGGGGGCCGCCACCGCGGGTGCGGCGGGGCAGGGGATGGCGGTGAGTGCCAACGCGGCGAGCGCGGCGAGGCGAAGTGCGGTGGGGAGGGGCATAGAGGGAGGGACATTGGCATTGAACGCGAGTTCCTCGCCCATGCCACTTGATATTTCCCAGGACTCACGTTTGTTCACGGACATGGCCTCCACCACTGAGATTCTCTCCCGTTGCGTCGCCGGACTCAATGCCTTCGCAACCGTCCTGCTGACCATCGGCTACCTACGCATCCGCCGTGGCGACCGGGCCGGGCACGGTCGGGCGATGGCCGCGGCCTTCATCGCCTCGGCCGTCTTTCTCGCCGTCTACCTCGCCTCGAAGGTGCATCTGTGGGTGGCTCTCGGCCGGACCAACGTGACCTACCAACCCGACCCTGGCTCCGTCTGGGCGACCCTCTCCGCGCTCTATTACTTGATCCTCATCCCGCACGTGTTGCTCGCCATCGCCGTCACCCCGTTCATTATCCGGGCGGTTTTCCTGGCCCGCGCCGGACGCTTCGAGGAGCACGCTCGCCTGACCCGCTGGGTCTTCCCGGTTTGGTACTACGTCTCCGTGACCGGTGTGCTCGTCTGGGCCTTCATGGAATTCAGCGGCTCGCTCGCCAAGGTTTCCGCCTGACCGCCGCTTCCCGCTCGACCTCGCCGCCCGTCATCCTAGATTACCGGCGATGTCCTTGGAAGAAGAGAGCCAGTCGACCAGTCCGCAGACCGACCGATTCCTCTTCTGGGGCGCGTTCCTGCTCCTGCTCGCCGCCTGCTTTGTCATCTACTCGTCCGTGCAGGATGAGGAGGCGCGCCTCGCCGGTCTCCGCAAGATCGAGGCCGACCGCGAGGCTGAGCTCGCCGCCGCCGAGAAGGCGCGCGACCAGAGCGCGCGCTTCATGGACCGTTTCTCAGGGGATCCGGAGTTCGTGCGCGACCAGGCGCGCGAACGCCTCGGCGTCGCCTCCCCCGATGAGGTTGTGATTCGTGTTGAGACAGCCCCGGGATCCACCTCCGGCGCCGCACCCCGCGCGTCCGCGCCGCTCTTCGCCCCCTCGGCGCAGCCCGCGGGTGAGGCGGCACGCTGACCGCCCCTTTCCGTTTGCCACCGCGGGCGGGCTGGGGCGTAATCATTCCGATGGCCAAGCAAAAGCAAGTGACCTGGGGCGGCCGGTTTTCCTCCGGCCCGAGCGCGCTCATGCAGCGCTTCAGCGAGTCTGTGTCCTTCGACCAGCGTCTCGCTCCCTTCGACATCGCTGGCTCCAAGGCCCACGCCGCGATGCTCGCCAAGGTGGGCATCCTGACGCGCCGTGAGCGCGACGCCATCCACCGCGGACTCGACGGTCTCGCCCGTGAGGTCGCGGCTGGCAAGTTCCGCTGGCGGACTGACCTCGAGGACGTGCACATGAATCTCGAGCAGGCCCTGACCGCGCGCGTCCCCGCCGCGGCCAAGCTCCACACCGCCCGGTCGCGCAACGACCAGGTCGCCACCGACGTGCGTCTTTACATCAAGGCGGCGTGCGCCGAGGTTGACACCGCCCTCGCGGCCGCGCTGCGGGCGCTCGTGCGCCAGGCGCGGAAGCAGGCCGACGTGCTGATTCCCGGCTACACCCACCTCCAGCGCGCCCAGCCCGTCTCGGTCGCCCACCACCTACTCGCCTTCGCCGAGATGCTCGGCCGGGATCGCGCGCGCTTCGCCGCCGTGGCCGATGCCGCCAACTGGTGCCCGCTCGGCTCCGGCGCGATCGCCGGCACCACGCTGCCCATCGACCGCGAGTTCGCCGCCAAGCAGTTAGGCTTCGTCGACGCCAAGGGCCGACCGCGCGTCACGCGCAACTCGATGGACGCCGTCGCCGACCGCGACGTCGCCACGGAGTTCACCTTCGCCGCCGCGCTCTGCGCGACGCATCTCTCGCGCCTCGCCGAGGACCTCATCCTCTGGTCGACAGCCGAGTTCGGCTTCGCCCGCATGCCCGATGCCTTCTCCACGGGCTCCTCGCTCATGCCGCAGAAGCGCAACCCGGACTCTCTCGAGTTGATCCGGGGCAAGGCCGCCCGTGCCGTCGGCTCACTCAACCATCTCCTCGGGCTGACCAAGGGTCTCCCGCTGACCTACAACCGCGACCTGCAGGACGACAAGGTGCCGCTCTTCGACGCGCACGACCAGATCGTGCTCTCGCTCGAGGTCGCCACCGGCACGGTCGCGGGCATGACCTTCCATCGCGCGCGTTGCGCCGCAGCGGTCGCCGACCCCGCCTTGCTTGCCACCGACCTTGCCGACTGGCTGGTGCGCAAGGGGATGCCTTTCCGCCACGCGCATCACGCCGTCGGCCGCTTGGTCGCGGTCGCGGAGCAGCTTGGCGTCCCGCTCAATCAAGTGCCCGACAAGTCGGCCGCCTCCGCCGACCCCGCCTTCAGGGGGGACTGGCGCAAGGTCTTCGACCTCCGTCGCGCCATGGCCGCGCGGGAGAACACCGGTATGCCCGGCCCGCGCGAGGTTGCCCGCGCCATCGCACGCTGGGAGCGGGAACTGGCCTGAGCTGAACGCGCATGCAGGTCGGCTTCCTCCTTGCGGCCTGCTTTGTCGCCAGCCTCTCGCCCGGCCCGGCCTCGCTCGCCACGCTCGGCACCGCGCTGCGCTCCGGCGCCCGTCGCGCCTCCTGGCACACCCTCGGTCTCGCGGTGGGCGAGGTGCCGGTATCCATCGGTGCGCTCGCCGCGTCGACCTGGCTGACGCAGACCCATCCCGAGGTCATGCGCGCGCTCGCTTGGGTGGGCGCAGCGTGGTTCGCCTACACCGGTTTGCTCCAGTTGCTCTATCCCCGCGATGCGCTGGCCGAGGAGGATGCGCGCATCGATGGGCGCCTCGCGCTCTTCGTCCGCGGTCTCCTGGTCAACCTGACCAACCCGAAGACCCTGCCCTGGATGCTCGTCATCATCCAGTCGGCCCAGGTGCCGGTGGACAACCTGACCGGGCGCACCGTCGCCATCTTCCTGCTTTGCACTGTCGGGGCCGAGACCGTGGTCATGACATTCTACGCCTATCTCGCCGGCTCGCTCCGCCCGCGGCTCGCCGACCCGCAGGTGTCGCGCAACATCGACCGAGCCACGGGCGCGGTCTGGCTGGTGCTCGCCGGCTTCGCCGTCAACGCAGCCGTCGGCTGATCGCCTCAGGCATCCGGAGCAAAGCCGTGGGTGGCGAGGAAGTCGGCGACAGCCTGGGCGAGCGGCGGACGCATCGCGGCCGGCGCCGCCTTCAGCCCCTCCGCCGCGCAGCTCAGGTAGCCGATCTTGCGGCGGGTGTCCGCGGCGACGCCGCGCGCCTCGGTCCAGCGCTGGAGCACGGCGCCGGCCCGCGCCCACTCGGGCCAGTCCTGTCCGGCAGCGTCGGCGGCGTCGCCCAGCGCGCAGAGTGCGCAGCCGTCGAGCAGTCGGAGTACCGCGAACGCATCGGCTTCGCCGACCGCCTTGATCAGGGTCTCGCGGTCACTCATGTCTTGTAGCCGATGACGGGCGCGAGCCACTTTTCTGCCTCGGCGACGGTCCAGCCCTTGCGGGAGGCGTAGTCCTCGACCTGGTCGCGCTGGAGCGCGTCGACGTCGAAGTAGATCGATCCCGGGTGTCCGAAGTAGAGCCCCGAGACCGAGGCGGCGGGGTTCATCGCGAAGGACTCGGTCAGCGAGCACCCCGTGGCGCGCTCGGCGTCGAGCAGCTTCCAGATCAGCTCCTTCTCGGTGTGCTCGGGGCAGGCCGGGTAGCCGGCGGCGGGACGGCGACCAGCGTAGGCCTCGTCGATGAGCTCCTGCACGGTGAGTTGCTCCCCGGGCGCGTAGCCCCAGAGTTTCGTCCTCACCTCGCGGTGGAGCCACTCGGCCGTGCCCTCGGCGAGGCGGTCAGCCAAGGCCTGGATGAGGATCTCACGGTAGGGGTCCTTTTCCTTGAACGACTTCGCGTAGGCGTCGATCTCGTGTCCGGCGCTGACAGCGAAGGCGCCGAGGTGGTCGCCGGGCTCGTCCGAGACCAGGTCGGCGAGCGAGCGGCAGCGGTCGGTGTTGGGGCGCACCGCCTGGTCGCGGAGGAAGTGGAAGGTGCCGAGCGCCTTGGCCTGGGCGGCGTCGGCGAAGACGCGGACATCGTCGGTGATACGGCGCGCGGGCCAGATACCGGCGACCGCGCGCAGGCGGATGCGGTTCCCGGCGATGAGCGCGTCGAGCTCGCGCCGCGCATCGTCGAACAGCTTGCGCGCCTGTTCGCCGCACTCCTTGGAGCTGAGGATGCGCGGGAAGACGCCCTTAAGGCCCCAAGTGACGAAGAAGGGTGTCCAGTCGATGATTTCGGCGACGGCGCGCGGGTCGATGTCCTGGTAAACTGTCACGCCCGGCTTCGCGGGCGCGGCGGGGTGGGTGCCTTTGGGTGCGAGCGGTCGGCTGCGCGCCTCGGCAAGGGGTATGCTCGCGACGGGACCCCGGCGCTCGTAGTCCTCGCGGGTCTTAGCCTGGGTGGCGGCGAGCTTGGCGACAAAGTCCGCGCGCTTGTCCGCGGAGAGCAGGTCGGAGCAGACCGAGGTGACGAGCGAGGCGTCGGCCACGTGCACCACGGGCCCGCCGTGGCGTGCGGCGATCTTGATCGCGGTGTGCTCGCGCGAGGTGGTGGCGCCGCCGATGAGCAGGGGTTTGTCGACGCCCGCGCGCTTGAGCGCGTCGGCCACGGCCATCATCTCGTCGAGCGACGGCGTGATCAGGCCGGAAAGCCCGATGAAGTCCGCGCCTGTACGCTTGGCCTCTTCGACAATTTTGTCGGTGGGCACCATTACGCCCATGTCGACGACCTCGTAGTTGTTGCAGGCGAGTACCACGCCAACGATGTTCTTGCCGATGTCGTGCACGTCGCCCTTGACCGTGGCGATGAGGAAGGTGCCGCGCTTGGAGCCGGCGGACTTCTCCGCCAGCAGCGCGGGCTCGAGCGCCGCCACCGCGGCCTTCATCACGCGGGCCGACTTCACCACCTGGGGCAGGAACATCTTGCCGGCGCCGAAGAGGTCGCCGACCACGCGCATGCCCGCCATCAGCGGGCCCTCGATCACGTCGAGCGGGCGCTTGAGCTGGGCGAGCGCCTCCAGGGTGTCCGCCGCCACATGCGTGTCGATGCCCTTGACCAGGGCGTGCTCGAGCCGACCGGCCACGGGCAACTCGCGCCAGGCCGCGGAGTCCGTGGGTCCGGCGGCTGCACCCTTGTCCTTGGCGAACCGAGGCGCGAGGGCCAGCAGCCGCTCTGTGGCGTCGGGGCGGCGGTTGAGGATGACATCCTCGACATGCTCGCGCAGTTCCGGGTCGATCGCCGCGTAGACCTCGAGCATGCCCGCGTTGACGATGGCCATGTCGAGTCCGGCCGCGATGGCGTGGTAGAGGAAGACCGAGTGCATCGCCTCGCGCACGCGGTTGTTGCCCTGGAAGGCGAAGCTGACGTTGGAGAGCCCGCCCGAGGTCCGCGCGCCGGGGCAGCGCCGCTTGATCTCGCGGACGGCGCCGATGAAATCGACCGCGTAGTTGTCGTGCTCGCGGATGCCGGTGCCGACCGTGAGGATGTTGGCGTCGAAGATGATATCCTGCGGGTCGAATCCAGCCTCGCGCGTGAGTACGCCATAGGCGCGTTCGCAGATGCGAATCTTGTCAGCGAGCGTCGCAGCCTGGCCTTGCTCGTCGAAGGCCATGATGACCACGGCGGCGCCGAACTTGCGGCAGATGCGGGCCCGGCGCACGAGTTCGGCGGGCCCCTCCTTGAGTGAGAGCGAGTTGACGATGGGCTTGCCCTGCACGCAGCGCAGGCCGGCCTCGAGGATCTCCCACTTGGAGGAGTCGATCATCACCGGCACCCGCGCGATGTCGGGCTCGACCGCGACGAGGCTGAGGAAGCGGTTCATCGCCGCGACACCGTCGAGCAGGCCCGCGTCGAAGTTGATGTCGATGATGGCCGCGCCGTTGGCCACCTGCTGCTTGGCGACCTCGAGGGCCTTGCCGTACTGGCCGCCCGCGATGAGGTCGCGGAAGATCTTGGAGCCCGCGACGTTGGTGCGCTCGCCGACGCTGACGAAGGAGGCGGCGCCGCCCGCGAGGTTCAGGGCCTCGAGTCCGGCGAGCCGCAGCGCGTCGGGAGCCGTGGGCACGGGGCGAGGGTTGAAGCCTTCGGTGCGTCGGCGAATGGCGCGGATATGGTCGGGTGTCGTCCCGCAGCAGCCGCCAAGCAGGTTGACCAAGCCGTCCCGGGCGAAGGTCTCGAGGATGGCGGCGGTGTCCTCCGGACCCTCGGGGAATCCGGTCGGCGAGAGCGGGTTGGGCAGGCCGGCGTTGGGGTAGCAGGAGACGAAGGTGTCGGCCTTGCGCGCGAGCTCCTCGATGTGCGGGCGCATCTGCGCGCCGCCCAGCGCGCAGTTGAGGCCGATGGTCAGGGGCTTGGCGTGTCGGACCGTGTTCCAGAAGGCCTCGACGGTCTGTCCGGTGAGCGTGCGCCCGGAGGCGTCGGTGATGGTGCCGGAGATGAGCACGGGCACGCGAGCGCCGCGCGCCTCGAAGGCCTCGTCGATCGCGACGAGCGCCGCCTTGAGCACGAGCGCATCGAAGACCGTCTCGCAGAGCAGGCAGTCGGCCCCGGCATCGAGGAGGGCGTCGACCTGCTCGCGGTAGGCATCGCGCACCTCGTCGAAGGTCACGTCGCGCTTGCCGGGATCGGACACGTCGCGCCCCATGGAGAGCGTCTTGTTGGTCGGTCCGATGGCGCCTGCCACCCAGCACTCGCGTCCCGGGGTCGCGGCCATCGCCGTATCCGCCGCGCGCCGGGCGACGGCAACAGCGGCGAGGTTGATCTCGCGGACGAGGTGCTGGAGTCCGTACTCGGCCTGGGCGATGGACGTGCCGTTGAAGGTGTTGGTCTCGACCAGGTCGGAGCCGGCCGCGAAGTAGTCGCGGTGGACCGCCTCGACCACCTCGGGCTTGGTCAGGACGAGGAGGTCGTTGTTTCCCTTCAGGTCGCGGGGATGGGACTTGAGCCGGTCGCCGCGGTAATCCGCCTCGGTCAGCTTCTTCTGCTGCAGCATCGTGCCCATCGCGCCGTCGAGGTAGACGATGCGTTGGCGGAGGAGGGCCTGAAGGCGCTCCCCGGCAGGGTTCAGCGGAAGCTCGGCGGACATTGCCTTAACCCTGCCTGCTCCCCCGCCACGGTCAAGGTGGGGGTGTGTCTTAGGCATCAAAAGGTCCCGGTTTCCCGGGCCCCTCGCCATTGAATCCGCCTCCAGTCCTCAGGGATTCGGGTTCGGTGGCTTCTTGGCCCGCACGAGGTCCTGGGCGCGGTAGAGCACGATGCGCTTCTGGAAGAACTTCTCGTCGCCGTTGAGCAGGGGCTGCAGTTCGAGCGAATGGCTCGGCTTGATGCCGAGGCCGGCGAACTCGACCTCGGGGTCGCCGCCCTGCCAGTAGAGGATGCCGTTGGGGATGGAGTTCTTTGCGCCCTGACGGACGAGCTGCTTGGTGTGGGCGACGAACTCAGGCATGCTGGCCACGGCCCGGCCGGTGACGAAGTCGTGCTCGTGGCGCAGGGTCTCGGCACGTGCGTTGCGCACATCGACGTTCCTGAGCCCCATGCGCACGACGATGTCGTGCACGCAGGCGATTTTCTTACCCACGGAGTCCACCAGCGTGAACTCGGCCTGGGGGTAGAGTACGGCGAGGATCAGCCCGGGAAAGCCGCCCCCAGTGCCGACGTCGATCACCCGCGCGCCGTTCATCAGCTTCAGAATCTTTACCGCCGCGACACAGGGCGCGTAGTGGTGCCACTCGAGGTTCTCGATGTCCTTGCGCGAGACGAGGTTGACCTTCTCGTTCCACTCGCGGTGCAGCGCGGCCATCGCCCGCAATTGCTCCCAGGTCGTGGCCGGGACTTCGGGGAAGAGGGGGATGAGGCGGTCCATGGGGATTAGAGGTAAGAGGTAAGGGAAAAGAGGAAAGGGTTAAGCGGCGCACCCTCGCGTCCTCTTTCCTCTTCCCTCCATGCTCTTTCCGCTTACTCCCATGCCATGCTCTCCCACGTCGTCCTCTTCTGGCTCAAGCCCGATCTCACTCCTACCCAGCGCGCCGCCTTCATGACGCAGGTCAAGACGCTCGCGACCATCCCCGGCGTCACGCAGTGCCACATCGGCACCCCGGCGTCGACCGACCGCCCCGTCATCGACCGCACCTACTCGGTCGGGCTGAACCTGATCTTCCCCGACATGGCCGCGCACGACGCCTACCAGGTCCACCCGACACACCTGGCCTTCGTCGAGACGTGCAAGGCCAGCTGGTCGAAGGTACTGATCTACGACTTCGAGGGCTGAGCTCAGCGCGGCGCGCGGCAGCGCCAGGCGCCGACGCCGATGATTAGCAGAATCCCCAGTGCGAGGCAGGGAGTGCCGTAGTGGAAGGTGACGAGGTTGAGGGCCCCCTTGGCGATGCTGCCCAGCGCCTCGCTCAGCCAGCCGGGCATCTCCACGCTGCTTTTCTCGCCGTCGAGCGAGACCATCGACCCGAAGGTGACCAGAATCGCCACGCCGCTCCAGACGAACCAGCGGGTGCGGCCGAGGATGGCGAGCACGACTGTGGCGGTGCCGATGGCGACGAGAGCGTCGACGCGCCCGGCCGAGATCAGGCGGAAATAGATGTCCTTGGCGGCGAAGCCGACGCCGAAGCTGGCGAGCGGGCCGGTGGCTCCGAGAGTGAGCAGGATGCCGCCTAGGGCCGCGAGAGCGCGGGCGGTGGCGGTCTTCGAATCAGGTGAGCGGAGGATGGCGGGGATTTCCATGTCCGTGAGCATGTGAGGAATCCGCCCAGCTGCCAGCCCTTGCTCCCGGCCAATAAAAAACCCCGCTTCTCGGCGGGGTTTTGGGGCGTCTCCTTGGCGCTTAGGCCTTGGGGACAACGGTCACCGTGCGGTGCTCGCGGTCCCACTTCACGATGCCGTCGGACAGCGCGAAGAGGGTGTGGTCGCGGCCCATGCCGACGTTGCGGCCGGGGCGCATGCGGGTGCCGCGCTGGCGCAGGAGGATGGAGCCGGAGGTGGCGAACTCGCCGCCGTAGAGCTTCACGCCGAGGCGCTTGGAGTTGGAGTCGCGGCCGTTGGAGGACGTTCCGCCGCCTTTCTTAGTTGCCATGGCAGGTCAGGTAGGGGGTTGGGTGAAAGGAGATGCTCAGCCTTGGATGGACTCGATCTTCACGACCGAGAGTTCCTGGCGGTGGCCACGGCGGCGGTAGTAGCCCTTGCGGCGGCGGTGCTTGAAGATGCGGATCTTGTCGCCGCGCTTGTTCTCGAGGAGCTTCGCGGTGACCTTGGCGCCGGTGACGAGCGGGGTGCCGATCTTGGCTCCCGCGCCCTCCCCGAGGAAGACCACCTTGTCAAAGGTGACCGTGTCCCCCTGCTTGGACTCGGGCAGGAGGTTGATGGTGAGGATATCGCCTTGCTTAACGGTAAACTGGCGACCGGAGGTGAGGATCGTGGCCTTCATGGCAGACGGAAGGTCGAGCAAAGGGGTCGCGGGGTGGTTGGCAAGGGGTTTTTCTCATGGATTTGGCCTTTTCGCATGGGCCAGCCGTGGACACCCTAGGGGGGTGAACCCGTTTCAGCCCCCTTTCCCGTCCGCTGATGACCTCAAGGCGCGCCTGGACCGCAACCTGAGCAAGGGCCCGACCATCCATCCCACGGCCTTTGTCCATCCCCGTGCCGTGGTCGAGGGGGCGGTGACGCTGGGGGCCAGGTCGAGCGTCTGGCCATGCGCGGTCCTCCGCGGGGACATCGAGTCCATCGAGGTC
The DNA here is from genome assembly GCA_049419705.1 of Opitutales bacterium. Taxonomy (GTDB): domain Bacteria; phylum Verrucomicrobiota; class Verrucomicrobiia; order Opitutales; family UBA953; genus UBA8828. The sequence continues at coordinate 14,848 of JBMSKH010000008.1, read as the reverse complement.
GGCGACGGGACCAATATCCAGGACGGGGCCGTGGTGCACGTGGCCGACGGCCTGCCCGCCCGCATCGGCTCGCAGGTCACGGTCGGGCACCTTGCGATGGTCCATGCCTGTGAGATCGGCGACGGATGCCTGATCGGCATGCACGCCACCTTGCTCGACGGCTGCGTCATCGGTGCCCGCTCCATCGTCGGAGCCGGCGCGCTCGTCACCAAGGGCACGCATGTCCCGCCCGGCTCGCTCGTTCTCGGCTCACCGGCCAAGGTCGTGCGCGCCCTGACATCCGAGGAGCAGGCGGCCCTGCCCGGATGGGCGGAGAAATACGTGGTGGTCGCGAGCCATCACGCTCGCTGGCACTGATGTCCCTCGCCTGCGACAGCGTGCTCCCCTGCGAGGTCTGGCAGGCACGGCGTGCCGCTCATCACGCGCGCGTCGACCGTTTGACCGCGGCACGCCGCACCCGTGCCGCCGCCGGCCAGCCGCACCCAGTCGAGGACTTCCTCTTTACCTATTACCCCTTCCGTGTCGGCGCGCTGCGTCGCTGGTCGCCGGGCTGGGGTGTCGCTTTGGAGGCAGACGCCGCTCCCGACGGCGAGGCGTGGTGGGAGTTTGATGGGCGGAGACTCTCGGTCGCCGCGGCTGAGCGCGACACCACCGCGCTGACCCTCGCCCGCTTCGTGCGCGAGCTCTGCGTCGCGGTGGCCGCGCGTCCGGCCTATCATGGCTGCTTCGGCCTGCACGAGTGGGCGATGGTCTACCGTGCCGCGGCGGATCGCCGGCATGCCTCCTGGCCCCTCCGGCTCACGCCGGCGGAGACGGACGCGGTCGTCGAGTCGATGCCGGTGCGCTGCACGCACTTCGACGCCTTCCGCTTCTTCACTCCCGAGGCGCGCCCGCTCAACCGCGTGCAGCCCGATCTCGCCGGCCGCGTCGCCAACGAGCAACCAGGCTGCATCCATGCGAGCATGGATCTCTACAAGTGGGCGATGAAGCTCCGGCAGCTCATCCCCGCCGAGCTCGCCGCCGAGGCCTTCGACTTGGCGATGGACGCGCGGTCGGTCGACATGCGCGCGAGCCCCTATGATCTCTCCGCGCTCGGTTATGCGCCGATCCGTATCGAGACGCCCGAGGGACGCGCGGCCTATGAGTCGGAGCAGCGCAGGTTGGCCTCGGTAGCCATGCCCATCCGGGCGCGGCTCATCTCCGCTTGCGACCGGATTCTCGCCGACGCGGCCTAGGGTAGGCGGGTGACGCGCAGGTTCCTGTACTCGACGCGGCAGCCCGGGTCGTGTGCCTGCAGCGCGAAGGTGCCCGCGCCGAGCCGGCGCCCCTCCATGCCTGCGGGTGGCTTCCATCCCTCGGGCTCGGTGAAGTCGGTGGTCAGCTTGCCGTCGATCCAGACGCGGATGCGCCTGCCCTCGACGCGGATGCGGTACTCAAACCAGCGGTCATCGGGCGCGGCCGGCGTCCCCATGACATCGGCGACGGCATAAAGCCCGCCCGTCTTGCGTTGGTCGGCGTGGGTGGCGTTGACCTGCGCCTCGTAGCCGGCCGAGGGCCAGCCGGAACGCTGGTAACGAGTGTGGAAGTAGATGCCGGAGTTCGCCTTGTCGTGGGTGCGGACCTGGGCGGTGAACTCGAAGTTGCGGAACTCGGCCTTGCCGTCTGCGCCGACGTAGAAGAGATGGCCGCGCCCGCCATGCACGCGAAGTTCGCCGTCGGCGGCGGAGAAGGCGCCTGCGCCCTCCTCGGTCGACTTCCATCCGGCAAGGTCCTTGCCATTGAAAAGCTCCAAGACCTCCGCCTCGGCGGCGGAAGTCAGGGAGGGGCTCACGAGGCAGAGCAAGCCGAGCAGGGCAGGGGTGACGCGCATGGCGTCATCCTCGGTCCGTCAGGCCCGGGGTCAAGCCGCGGGCTTGCGCGCCTCCTCGATCCGCTTCTTCAGCGTCGAGCGATTGATGCCAAGGATGACCGATGAGCGCAGGTGATTCTCACGCGTCTCGGCGAGCGCTCGCTGGATCATCTCCCGCTCGATGATCGAGAGGATGTCGCGGGTGTCGCCTGTCCGCACCTGCCGGTAGAGGGCGTCGTAGAGCGCCGGCAGGTCCAGCTCCGCGGGCGCGACGGCCGCGGGCGTCGGCGCGGCGGCCTTGGACGACCCGCGCCGCGGCTCGAGCAGCTCCGCGGGCAGATCCTTGGCGAGGATGGCCTCGCCCTTGGCGAGCACCCCGGCGCGATGCACCACATTCTCGAGCTCGCGCACATTGCCCGGCCAGTCATGGCGCATGAGCAGGTCGAGCGCCTCGGGCGAAAGTCGGCGCGCGCGCAGCTTGCGGCCGGCGGCCATGCGCTGGAGCATGTAGTCGACGAGCGACGGGATGTCCTCGCGGCGCTCGCGCAACGCGGGCAGCCGGATGCGGAAGACGTTGAGCCGGTAGAAGAGGTCCTCCCGGAAAAGCCGGTCGGCGACCATCGCCTCGAGGTCCTTGTTGGTCGCGGCGATCAGGCGCACGCTGATCTTGATCGTGGCGGTGCCGCCGACGCGCTGGATCTCGCCCTCCTGGATGGCCCGCAGCACCTTGGTCTGGGTGGGCAGGGACATGTCGCCGATCTCATCGAGGAAGATGGTGCCTCCGTCGCAGAGCTCGAACTTGCCCGGCTTCTGGCCGGTGGCACCGGTGAAGGCGCCCTTCTCGTGGCCGAAAAGCTCGGACTCGATGAGGTTCTCGGGAATAGCCGCGCAGTTGACCGCCACGAAGGGTCCCTTGGAGCGGAGCGAGTGTCGGTGGATACAACGTGCCACGAGCTCCTTGCCCGTGCCGGACTCGCCCGTGACGAGCACGGTGGCTTCGGAGGCCGCGACCTGTCCGATGGACTTGAGCACGGCCTGCATCGGCTCCGAGCTCCCCACGATGCCCTCCTGGTAGTCGGCGGGGTTGATCTTGGGTCGTGAGGCGGAGCCGACGCTCGCCAGGTCGCGTCGCGCCTGCAGCGCCTTCTCGACCAGACCGAGTAGCTTCGCCTGGTCGAACGGCTTCATCACATAGTCGTAGGCGCCGAACTTCATCGCCTCGATCGCGGTCTGCGTCGTGCCGAAGGCGGTCATGAGGATGACCATCGCGCCCGGGGTCGCACCTCGGAGCAGCTGCAGGGTCTCGATGCCGCTCATGCCGCCCATGCGGTTGTCGAGCAGGATGACATCGGGCTGGTCCTGTTTCGCGGCGGTCACGCCGCTCTCGCCGCTTTCGGCCTCCGCCACGGACCAGCCCTTGCCAGCCAAAGCTCGCCTCAGCGAGTAGCGGAGATCCTTGTCGTCATCGATGATGAGAATCTTGGCACCGGGGCTCGCGGTCTGGGTGGTCATATGCCTGCAATTAAGCAGGAGGGATGCCTAGGGCTTCTTTAGCAAGATATTGTTTAAAAATGAGCAAAATATAAGGAATACGCAAGCGCTTGTTTTTCACAACTTGCTTTAATGCAACGCTTTGCCGAAAAAGACCTATGAAGTGGCGTTACCTATGGTTAAGTGCCCTCTCTTCGGCTGTGTTGTGGGGGGTCGTAGCCAACGCATGGGTTTGGATGGATGCGTCCGGGCGCACGCTCTCCAGCACCGAGCAACTACCCCCGCGTGCGGTTGTGGTTGTCCTCGGCCTCTCCGAATTTCATCCGGAGGAGGGCTATGCGGTCCTCAACTTTCATCCGCGTCTCGATGCCGCCGCGGAGCTGGCAGCCAACGGTCAGGTCGAGGATCTCGTGGTCTCGGGTTTGCCCGAGCAAGCCGATGCGATGGCGGCCGAGCTGATGCGACGCGGCGTGACGCAGCGCATCACCCGCGATCCCTATGGCTGGCGCACGCTCGACTCGGTCGCACGTGCGCGCGCCGCCTATCCTGGTCGCACGCTGGTCTTCGTTTCCCAGGGATGGCACAACGACCGCGCCATCTGGATTGCGCGACGGATGGGTGTCGAGTCCTACGGCTACCCTGCGAAGAACGGACCGGATCTCCGCTCCTGGGCGTTCGCGCCCGTGCGCGACGTCCTCGCGAAGGGCAAGGCGATGATCGACTGGGCGTCGGGGTTCCGCCTCGCCACGGATGTGCCGCCCGCCGAGGGCAACCGCTGATCACGATCTCTCGTGTCGCCCGTCCAGGCGGCGTATCAGGCGTCCCTCAATCTCTAGCAGCGTGAGCGCCGAGGCCGCCTCGGAAGGCGAGCAACCCTCGGCGAGGGACAGCGACTCGGCGTCATGGGCCTCGCCGCCGACGAAGTGTCTCAGCCATGGGCTCTCATCCGCCTGCTGCCTCGTCATTCCAGTCTCGGTGGGCTGGGTTGGCTCGCCGATTTCCTCCAGGATTTCCTCCGCGCTTGTCACCAACGTCGCGCCGTCGCGAATGAGGGCGTGGCATCCGCGGCTGGCGGGACTGTCGGCCCGCCCGGGAAGCGCGCAGACAGGGCGCCCCAGCTCCATCGCGAAGCGCGCGGTGATGAGGCTACCGCCCTCGGTGTCGGTCTCGACCACGACCACCGCCCGGCAGAGCGCGGCCACCAGCCGGTTGCGTTGCGGGAAGCTCTGTCGGTCCGGCGGTCGCCCAATCGGGAACTCGGAGAGGATGCAGCCGCGCTCGGCGATGCGGCGGCGGAGTGCGAGACCCTCGGGTGGGTGCGTGCGCTCGGCGCCGTGTCCGAGCACCGCGGCGGTCCATCCTTCGGCCTCAAGCGCGCCCTCGTGGGCTGCCTGGTCGATGCCGCGTGCGAGTCCGCTGATGATCCACCAGCCCCTGCGTGCCAGTTCCGCCGAGAGACGTCTGGCCAGCGCCGTTCCGTAGGGTGTGCAACGCCGTGAGCCAACCACCGCCAGCGCGCGATCAGGCGGGAGTGAGGTGCCCTCGGCATAGAGTGCGAGCGGTGGATCCCACATCGGCGTGAAAGCCTCGGGCCACCCGGCGTCGAGCTCGGTCAGGATGCGCAGGCCATGGCGCGCGGCGCGTTCCCGCTCGGCGATGGGGTCGAAGTCCCGTGTGGCGAGCGCATCCGCGACAGCCGGGCCAATGCCCTTCACCTTCAACAGCTCCGTGCGGGGTGCGCGCAAGGCGGCGGCAAGGTCGCCGCCGAAAGCCTCGCGGAGGCGACGGGCCGTCACGGGTCCCACGCCCGGCAGGGCGTTCAGCAGGATGCGCAGGTCCGAGGGCGAGAGGGACATGCCCCACCCGAACCGCGCGTTCAGCGCCGGCGCAAGGTCGGCGAAAGCCCAGCGAGGAGCTGGGTGGTTCGCACCGCGGTCTCCCCCTCACGTCGCGCGAGCCAGTCGGCGGCGGCGCCGTGCCAAACGGTCGCGGCGATGACGGCGTCCAGCAAGTCGAGTCCGAGCAATCGCCGCCGCGCCACCGTCGCCGCGATGATGCCGGCGAGCAGGTCGCCTGAGCCGCCGCGTGCGAGCACGGGTCCGCCCAGCGGAATATGTGTCACGGTCTTTCCGTCGGTCACGCAAGTCAGCGGTCCCTTCAGCACGATGATGGCCTTGAGCCGTCTGGCGGTGCGCCGTGCGGCGTCGGGGCTCGCCGTCTCTCCCGCGATGCGGCGGAATTCTCCGGCGTGCGGCAATAGGATGCGCGCCTTTGCGCGACCGGTCTCACGGATGACCTCGGGGCGGAGCGCGTCGGCATCGAGAATCGCCACCTCACGGATGCGACGCGCGGCCGAGCGGGCAAGTTTCACCCCCGCGCGGCCGAGGCCGCTGCCGACGAGCACGGTGTCGACGGTGCCCGCGAGCTCGGCTGCGCGAGGCGGCAGGCCGGACTTAACCGGAATCCACATCGCCTCGGGCAGGGTGAGGGCGGCCTTGGCTTGCAACTCGGCCGGGGCGGCGACCGTGACCAGGCCGGCGCCGGCGCGGAGCGCGGCCTCGGTGTTCATCACGACCGCGCCGGGCATCGCGCGGGAGCCGCCGATGATGAGCAGTCGACCTTGCTCGCGTTTCTCCGTGCGTGCGGGTCGTGGTGTTCGGAGCGAGGCGAGCACCTCGCCTGTCGCGCTGCGCGACTCGCCGAGCGCGAGCGGCAGTCCGATGTCGGCCACGCGGATGCGCCCTGCCTGTCGGGCGACGGATGGACGGAGCAAGGGGGACTTCAGGCAGCCGATGGAGACGGTGAGGTCGGCGCGGAAGCAGGGTGAAACTGTCTCGTCGCCGACACCGCTTGGCACATCCACCGCCACGCGGATTCCAGGCAGGCGATTGCTCCGACGGAGCAGGGTGCGAAGCGACGCGTCAAGCGGAGGCACGAAGCCCGCGCCGAGGATGCCGTCGAGCACGAGATCCGTATCCGGCAGCGCGGGCGGACGCTTCGCGTCCCAGCGCAGGACGCGGGCCCCGCGACGACGCGCGGCCGCGAGCGCCTTACGTGGCAGCGCGCCGACCGGGTCACCCTGTGCGAGCAGGATGGAGATCCTCCCGCCCAGGACCAACGCGGCGAGAATGGCGTCCGCCCCGTTCTTGCCCTTGCCCGCGAGCACGAGTGTCGATCGCGGACGGCATCCGAGCAGCGCGCGGGTCTCGTCGGCGATGACCTTGACCGCGCGTCGCATGAGCGCCGCCTCTCCGTGCGGATGCTCGCCCAGCCAGGCGCGCTCGGCCGCGGCCAGCTCGGCGCAACTGAGGACGGGAAGGAGATCGCGGGCCATCTTCAGCGCACGATGACGGCGTAGGCGAGGGCTAGGCCGCCGTCATGCGAGAGGGAGAGGAGCACGCGCGAGGCCCCACGGGCCCGCAGCAGCGTCTCGCCACGCGCGTCGAGTCGGATGCCCGGCGCGCCGAGCGCGTCCTCGGTCACCTCGACCGAGGTGAGACCCAGCTCGGCGCCGATGCCCGTGCCCAGCGCCTTGCTCACGGCCTCCTTGGCGGCCCAGCGAGCGGCGAACGAGGCATCGGGGTCGCCGCGACCGAGACAGGTCGCCTGTTCCGCCGGCGTGAAGACCTTGTCGAGAAAGGCCTTTCCATGGCGGGTCCGCGCCGAGGTGATGCGCTCGATGGCGCAGAGGTCGGTGCCGACGCCGATGACATTACCGCCGGAGAGATCCATGCTCAGGCAAGTGCCGCGCGCATCTCGGCCACGGCTTGGCGCATGCCCACGAGCAGGGCGCGAGCCACGATGCTGTGGCCGATGTTGAGCTCGTTGAGATGGGGCAGCTTGCAGACCGCGGCGACGTTCGCGTAGTTGATGCCATGGCCGGCGTTGACCACGAGGCCGAGCCGCCTGGCAAGCTCGCAGCCCGCGCGCAGGCGCTCGAGCTCGAGTCGCTCCGCCACCGGGTTGACGCCGCACGCGTGGGCCCAGGCTCCGGTATGGAGCTCGATGACGGGTGCGCCGGTCGCCGCCGCCGCCTCGATCTGCCGGGGATCAGGCCCGATGAAGAGCGACGTCTCGATGCCCGCGGCGGAGAGGGCTGTGACGGTGGCGCGGACGCGCGCGGATTGTCCGGCCACATCGAGTCCGCCCTCGGTGGTGATCTCCTCGCGTGATTCCGGCACCAGGCAGGCGGCGGCGGGGCGGAGTCGGACGGCGATGGCGGTCATCTCGTCGGTGCAGGCCATCTCGAGGTTCAGCCTGCAGCCGGGTAGCGCGAGCAGCGGGGGTAGGTCTGAGTCCTGCAGGTGACGGCGGTCCTCGCGGAGATGCACGGTGATGCCATCGGCGCCGCCGGCGAGCGCGGCGGCGGCCACGGCGACGAGGTCGGGCTCGGCGTGCGGGGAGAGGTGGTCGCCGCGGTAGCGCGCCTGCCGCACGGTGGCGGCATGGTCAACATTCACCCCGAGGCGGAGCCGACTCATTGCTTCTTCAGCTTATCCAGCTTCTTCTGGATCTTCTCCACGTCGCGCTCGAGGTTGCGGGCGCGCTCGGCTTGGTCGCACTTCTCGAAATAGCCCTTGATGGTGCCGAGGAGCGGCATCACCGTCTTCATGCGGAAGACGTCGCCTTCGGTGCCGAGCTCGCGGTAGAAGGTGCGCTCGATGTCGTTGAGGAAGAAGGTCTCCTGCTCCTTGTTGCCCTTGACGACCTGGTAGTATCCCTCGAGGGCCGCCTTGAAGGTGGGCAGGTGGTTGGCGTGCTCGCGCATCGTCTCGCGGTAGAGGTTGCGGATCCGCTCGAAGTTGCGCGCCTTGTCCTTCTCCCAGTAGGCGGCCTCCCGCTGGATGGAGCGGAGCACGAGGTCCATGCGGTCGGGGAACTCCTTGAGCAGGCGGCGGTACTTGCCGCGGTACGCGCTAATGGCGTCGTTCTCGCTCCAGGTGTGGGCGATGTGGCGCGACTCAAGCTCATCGGCGAGGTCCCGCATGTCAGGCCACTCATCGAAGGCTGAGCGGATGTCGCGCACGACGGTCTTCCAAGTGTCGAGCTTCACCTTGTCGCCGCGCGACTCGAGGGCAGTGGCGTAGGCGTCCCAGGCCGCGAGCGTCCGGTCCGCCGCCTCGGTCGCGAGCCGCAGGGTCTCAAGCTGGAGGTCGTCCTCGGCGCGCTCACCGTAGATGCCCGCGATGATCATCAGTCGGCGGCAGAGCGTGTAGGCGCCGGAGCGCCGCTGCTTGTCGCCGAGCAGTTGGACCTCGAACTCCTTGACCGCCTTGCCGGTCTGGGGATCTCCGGTCATGCCGCAGGAGTAGCCGTCGGCATAGCGCCCGGTCGACATGTTCCAACCGCCGTGGCGATCGTCCTGCAGGAAGGCGAACCAGGCGTGTCCCCCGCGGTTACCCTCGCCGGTGACATAGGCCGCGGGGATGCCAACTGACTTGGCGGTGCTCGCGGCGAAGTGCGCCTGGTGCATGCAGATCCCGCCGCACTTGAGGATGTCGGCGAGGGATCCGTCGGTGTAATCGGGGCCGAGTGGCTTGCCGCCGGTGACGAAGTCCATGCGGTAGCGGATCATGCCGTAGGCCTGACCCCAGCCCTCCTGCTTCAGGCGACGCAGCTCCTTGAGGGTCCATTCCATCTCCTCCTCGGAGACATCGGCGGCGACGACCCAGACGAGCTCATACGACTGCAGCTTGGTCAGGTCGGTCTCGAGGTGGTGCTTGGCGTTGTGGTCGCGGTACCAGCGGTAGCGCTTGAGCGGGTCGATGGGGTGGGCCTCGCGCACCAGGCGACGCCACGACATCGGTCGGTCGTAGACCACGGCCATCGCCACCTGCAAGTTGAGGTATTGTCCGCGCAGTTCCTTCGGGTCGTCACGCCAGAGTTGCGACCAGGTGCGCAGGCCGGCGGCGACATCGTCTCCCTCCTTGACGGTGCGCAGCCAGGTCTCGAGCGCGACTGGGTCGGCCATGACCTCGCGCAGGAACTGCCCGTCGTCCTCGTTCTTCGCCACCGCGCGCAGGGCCTCGGGTGTCGCGCGCCGGATGAACGCCTGCTGGGTCGCGCCGAGCGAGAAGTAGCGGCTCTGCCAGAGGCGGTCGTAGCGCTTGGCGCCGTTGGAGCGGGAGGTCTCCTTGAGCGCCGGGACGAGCCCGCGCTCGAGCCGCGAGAGATGATTCTCCCACTTGCCGTCCGCGATGCGGAAGGCCGTGTCGGTCACCAAGGTTTGCAACCGCTTCGGGTCGGAGAGGTCCGGCCCGCGGAAAGGGTAGGGGCTGTCATCGACCGAGGGTTCCTCGGTCAGCTTCGGCTTCTCAGTCTGAACCACGGTGCTTGGCCCCTTGTCCACAGGCGTCTCCGTGACGACGGGCGTCGGGTCGACAACCACGGGATTCTCCTCGACGAGCGGGGCTTGCTCGCGACCAAGAATCTCAGCGACGACGCTGTACTGCTTACCCTCGGCGCGGTAGGCGGCCACTCGCTGTTCATAGCCTTCCCAGGCCCAGGATCCGACCCACCAGACGGCTGGAGCCAGCACGAGGATGGCGAGCCAGTCCTTCAGTGAGGAATGGCGCCGGGGCTTTGGCACGTGACGTGAGGGCTTGGGACGCATTTCCTATGGGTTGCGGGTTGTGCATTAAACCCCGCTAGCGGGAATCATCCAAACCGAATTTTGAGCGCCTGGGCGAGCGCGGGTGCGGTCGGGGATGACTTTTTCCGCACAAGGGCTTCCGGCGTGCCCTGATGAAGGAGGTGTCCGCCGCCCGAACCACCCTCCGGCCCGATTTCCACCAACCAGTCGGCCTCGGCGAGGACATCGGGATGGTGCTCGATGACCACGACGGTGTGCCCTTGGTCGACGAGCGCGTGGAGCAACTCCAGCAGCCTGCGGCAGTCGGAGTGGTGCAGGCCGATGGTGGGCTCCTCCAGCAGGTAGAGGTTCGGGCGGATCTCGCCGCGGGAGCGCTCCATGAAGGTGGGCAGGCCGCGGGCGAGCTCGCTGACGAGCTTGAGACGCTGGGCTTCGCCGCCGGAAAGCGTCGGGCTGCTTTGGCCGAGTGTCAGGTAGCCGAGCCCGGTCCGCACCATCAGCTCGCAGAGGTCGCGCAGCCGGGCGTCGAACGACAGGAATCCCGCGGCCTCCTCGAACGTCAGCGCGAGGATCTCAGGGGCGGACTTCCCGTTCCAGCGGATTTCACGCGCGATTGGTCCGAACCGCGCGCCAGCGCAATCCTCGCAGGGCACGTAGGTCTCGGCCAGGAAGCTCATTTCCAGCTTAACCCGGCCGGCGCCGGAGCAGGTCTCGCAACGCCCGCCCTGGGTGTTGAAGGAGAAGAAGCCGGGCCCGTGCCCGCGCATCGCCGACTCGGGCAACTGCGCAAGTCGCTCGCGGATGAGATCCCAGGCTCCGATATAGGTCGCGGGTGTCGAGCGCGGTGTCTTGCCGATGGGATCCTGGTCGACGACGACCAGTTGGCGGAGGCCTTTGAGTCCGGTGAGCTCGCCGAAGGCGGGTTCGGCGGCGCCGATGGCCTTCAGCGCATCCTTCCCCGTGACCCGGTCTTTCTCCCTTGAGATGGCGAGGCGCGCCGCCGGCGCGAGCAGGTCGGAGATGAGGGTTGATTTGCCCGCACCCGAGACACCGGAGACAACAGTCAGGCGACCGCGCGGGATGCGCAGGTCGAAACCGCGCAGGTTGCGCAGTCGCGCATTCGTGAGCTCGATCCAGCCGCTCGGGCAACTCGTGCCGCGTTCGGAGACGGAGCGACGCGAGCCGCGGAAGGGGTGTTGCATTGGCTCGCGCAGGCTGCTGCCGGTGAGGGAACCCTCCGCGCGCATCACCGCCGCGGCGTCGCCTTGGGCGATGATGCGCCCGCCGTGTCGTCCGGCGCCGGGCCCGAGGTCGACCACGAGGTCTGCCGCGCGCATCGTGTCCTCGTCGTGCTCGACCACGAGCACGGTGTTGCCACGGTCGCGCAGGGCGTGCAGCGAGCCGATAAGGCGGTCGTTGTCCCGAGGGTGTAGCCCGATGCTCGGCTCATCGAGCACGTAGAGCGCGCCGGAGAGCGTCGAGCCGAGCTGCGAGGCGAGGCGGATGCGCTGGGCCTCGCCGCCGGAGAGCGTGTCCGCGGGCCGGTCAAGCGAGAGGTAGCCGAGGCCGACGCTGCCGAGGAAGCTGAGGCGCGCGGCGATCTCCGGGATGAGCGCGTCCGCGACCGCCTGCTCGCGCGGTCCCAGCTTCAGGCCGCGTAGGAACGCCAGGCTGTCGGCTGGTTGCTGCGCGAGCAGTTCGGGGAGTGAGCGCGAGGCTCCCTTGCCCTCGAGCCGGACCGCGCGCCCGATTGGGCCGAGTCGCTGTCCGTCGCACGCTGGGCAAGGCGCGTCGCCGACGCGGTCGGCGATGGCGTCCTCGTTCAGGCGTTCCTCCTCGTCGGCGGAGAAGCGCTCGACGACGCGACCGTGGCCGCGGCACTCCGGGCACCAGCCGCGCGGCGAGTTCCAGGAGAGGTGCTTGGGGTCGACCTCCGGGTAGGCCTCGCCGGTCGCGGCGTCGACGCGCGCGGTGGAGAGGAAGGCGAGCTCGCCGCCCTTGGCGTCGAGCAGCACGAGCGAGCCCTTACCCAGCGCGAGGGCCTCGCGCACCGCGGCGCGCAGCGGCTTCTCGCCCTTGGCCGGTGACTCGCCGGGACGCTCGGTGAGTCCTGCGGGGAGCAGGTCGGCGACCACGGCATCCAGGTCGTGCTCACGGTAACGGTCGAGTCGCCTGAAGGCGGTGGACTCGACCAGCGTCCCGTCACAGCGCAGCCAGCGCAGGCCGCGCTGGACCGCCCAGTCGGCGAGGGGTTGGTGGTGGCCCTTGCGTGCGCGCACGAGCGGCGCGGCCAGGTGGATGCGCCCGCGCCTGACCTTGGCGGCATGCGCGGCGACGCGGCGCACGACCGCGTCCTCGGTCAGGCTGATGAGCGGCTTGCCGGTGACGGGGCTGTGCGGCGTGCCCGCGCGCGCGAAGAGCACGCGCAGGTACTGCGCGACCTCGGTCACGGTCGCGACGGTCGACTTCGACGAGCCGCGGCTGATGCGCTGCTCGATGGCCACGGTCGGCGGCAAGCCGGTCAGCGAGTCCAGGTCCGGCTTGGGCAGTTGCTCGACGAACTGCCGCGCGTAGGCGGAGACGCACTCGAGGAAGCGGCGCTGTCCCTCCGCGAAGAGGATGTCGAAGGCGAGCGACGACTTGCCGGAGCCGGAGACCCCGGTGAGCACGGTCAGTTGCCCGTGGGGGATATCGAGGGAGATGTCGCGCAGGTTGTGCTCACGCGCGCCGCGCACCTGGACGGCCACGGGCCGCTCGCGCGTCACGCGGGCCTCGCGCACGAGGAAGGCGTCGTCGCCGCCCGCGAGCAGCCGGCCGGTCGGCGTCCCTGCGCGCGCCACCTCGGCGGGTGTGCCCTCGGCGACGAGTTGTCCGCCCGCCGGCCCCGCTTCGGGTCCGAGCTCAAGGAGCCAGTCGCAGGCCGCGAGCACGTCGCGGTGGTGCTCGACCACCACGACGGAATGACCGGCGTCGACCAGGCGGTGGAGCAGGGCGATGAGCCGGGCGACGTCGTCGCGGTGCAGCCCGGTCGTGGGTTCGTCGAGCAGCAGGAGCGCCTGTTCCGTCTCCTTGCCGATCGAGCCGAGGAATCGCACGAGCTTGATGCGCTGGGCCTCGCCTCCGGAGAGCGTCGTGAGCGGTTGCCCCATCCTGAGGTAGCCGAGTCCGACCTCCTCGAGTACTTTAAGCTGGCCGGTCGCCGGGGTGCGCGCGCCGAGGAAGGCACGCGCCTCGGCGACAGTCATGTCGAGCAAGTCGGCGACGGACTTGCCTTCGAGGCGGAAGGCGAGGATTTCGTCGCGGAAGCGCCGGCCCTCGCAGGCCGGGCAGGGCACGGAGACGTCGGAGAGAAACTGCATCTCGACCGTCTCCCAGCCCGCGCCGCCGCAGCGCTCGCAGCGTCCCTCGCCCGCGTTGAACGAGAAGTGCGACGGTGTGAGGCCGGCTGCCTTGGCTTCGTCCGAGTTGCCGAGCCAGGTGCGGATGGCGTCCCAGGCCCCGGCGTAGAGCGCGGTGTTGGAGCGCGGCGTGCGCGCGGCGGGTGACTGGTCGACCAGGGCGATCTCGCCGGGTGCGCGGTCAAACCTCAGCCAACCCCGCTCCTCCTTGCCCGCGTCTCCCGTCTCGGGGTCGCGGTTGGCGAGCACTTGGTGAAGCAGGGTGGATTTCCCTGAGCCGGAGACGCCGCAGAGTCCGACCAACCGTTGCAGCGGGAGCCGCGCCGAAAAGCCGCGCAGGTTGTTGGCGGTCGCGCCCTCGACGCGCAGCGAGGGCGCCTTTGTGCCGATGGTGCGCGGCGCCCGTTGCTCCGGCTTGAGTCGTCCCGCGAGCCAGTCGCCTGTGACCGAGCCCTTGGTTTTGAGCACGCCCGCCGCGGGTCCCTGGTAGACCAAGTGGCCGCCGTCGGCGCCGGGCCGCGGGCCGATCTCAATCAACCAGTCGGCCGCGCGCATCACCGACTCATCGTGCTCGACCACCACCACGGTGTTTCCCTGGTCGACGAGACCCCGCAAGATCTCGGTCATGCGGCCGAGGTCCCGGGCATGCATGCCCACGCTGGGCTCATCCAGCACGAAGACCGTGTCGGCAAGCGACGCACCGAGGCAGGAGGTGAGGTTGACGCGCTGCACCTCGCCGCCGGAGAGCGTGCGTGAGAGGCGATCGAGCGTGAGGTAGCCCAGGCCCACTGCCTCAAGGTAGCCGAGTCGCGCCAGTATAGCCTCCAGTGCGTGCTCCGCGGGGTGCCGGGCGTGCGCTGCGCGGCGCGGCGCGAGCAGTGCGCGCAACTCGGTCACGGGCAGGGCATAGAGTTCCGGTAGCGTGCGGCCCGACCAGCGCCAGAAGAGCGTCTCGGGTTGGAACCGCGCGCCGGAGCAGGACGGGCAGGTCTCGTAGGCACGGTAGCGCGACAGGAAGACGCGCACGTGCATCTTGTAGGTGGTCGACTCGAGCCACCGGAAGAACCCGCGGATGCCATACCACTTCGAACCCCACTCACCGGGCTGGTAGCTGGGGTCCCCGTCCTCGATGTAACGCCGTTGTGCCTTGGAGAGCGACTTCCAGGGTTTGTCCATCGGGATACCTTGGCTGCGGCAGGCGCGTGCGAGGTCGCGCTGGCTCTCGCCGTAGACCTGGCCCTGGAAGGGTGCGACCGCGCCCTCTGCCAGCGTCAGCGCGTGGTCGGGCAGGATCTTCGCCCAGTCGAGACCGATGATGCGGCCGAATCCCCGGCAGTCCGGGCAGGCGCCGACGGGTGAGTTAAAGGAGAAGAGGCCCGGTGTGGCGGGGCGGAACTTGCGTCCGTCGACGGGCGACTCAAGGGCCTCGGAGTGCCGCGAGAGCTCGCGTCCGTCGTCACCCAGCACCCGCAGTCGGCCGCCGCCGAGTCGGAACGCCGAGCGCGCGGCTTCCTCGAA